>NZ_JBEPPK010000009.1:0-179055 GCF_040547285.1 Hymenobacter sp. UYP22
TTGAGTAATTAAGAAAGCACTGTGTTGTACTACTTGAAGGCTTTGTAAAAAGCTTGGTAAGCTGATGTTCTTGGAAAAGTTGATTGACATAATGTAAGTTCTACCCCCGACCTCGGAATAGTGGTGGTTTTGCCTCTGCTGTGCGGGACGGTACTGGCGTGGTACTTTGCCGAGGACAACACTGTTTCGGGTGTTTGTAAGACTCATCTCCTCGGCACGTTTCATAAACGTTAGTTGCTGGCCCCTATTGAAAAGATTCCTTACTCACTGGAGTACACTGTTTGCCTACGCAGCCTGATGGATCAGTTACTTGCTTGCAACTCTGCTTGCGCCTTAGCCAACTCGTCTGGGCTGAGTTGGATGTGAGCACGCACAGTGGTCCACAAGGGGGCCGGTGTGCGTGCTATAGCTAACCATAACAAAGGGCTCAGGTATTCGCGGCGATAGGCATCAGGGCAGCGTACTGTTTGCTCGAAAAGACCAAGCACCGTCGGGTTGGGGTAGTGTGCCAAAGCTTGGTAGCAATACTTCCATTTTTGGTAATCGTAATGGTCGTCCGCCCATTCCTGTGCAAACACAGCTTTAACAAACGGATAAAAGTAGAGGTCTGGGTAGTGATGTACCGCTTGCAAGGCCGCATATTGGGTGGCTTCTGCAGCAAAAAATGAAGCGATTAGCTGCTTATCTGCTGGCCGGCGATAGCGGGCCAGCAGCTCCAGCGCTGGTTCGCTACGCTCCTGAACGACTAGATTCCGGATCGTTTGGTAATTAACTGCTGTAGGTGGCAGACGTGTGATAGCGCCGTAACGGGCGCTCAGCACGATGGAAGGATCATGGACTAAGACGCTATCTAAGATCTGCTGCTGACGCGCGCGGAACGGATCACCGTCTGTATCCGAGTATCTCAGTTTAAGCGCCCCGACAAAGTAATCACCTACGTACTCGCGCCCTCCAATGCAACCGGAGAGGATTTTCACCTGCGCCGTGTCGTGTAAATGCGCTAGCAACAGGGAGAAGGCATTAGCCGGCTGCGCGGTGGCCAGGGCCCGAAAAGCGTAGCACCGAATGACCCCGTTGGTATGGTGAGTCAAGGCTACAAGTTCGGCATCGGTAGCTTCCTGCTGCAAGCGTTCATAACGAGTCCATTGAGCCGATAACTCGCCAGCTGCGCCTACGTACTTTCCTGTAACTAAGCTGTCAGCCACCAGGGCAGCGACCACGCGAGTGAGTGACGGACTCAGCGGGGGCTGAGAGCCTGTCGGAGCGGGCACCTGTACTTGGTCTACAGGCTGGGGCGGATTACATGACCACCCCAGCAAGCCAAGTAAGGCCCAAAGAATTGTTTTGGCGTTCATCAACGGGCTACACGAAAGTTCTCAGAAATGAGTCCTGAAACTAGCGTTTTTGAAGCTGACAGAGGTCCTCGCGAAGTACTCAGTATAAATGGTGATTTTAACACACGGTATGGCGCCTCTACTTGCCTATTCCACCTTCTCGCCTATTCCACCTTCTCGGCTGTGCTGCTGCCCGACCTAGTGGAGGCGCTACTGGGCCACTTGGCGCTGGACCTCCTTCTCCAGCTGCGGGTTGAGTTCCTGCACCAGTTTGTGGATGGGTCTCGTCTTTGGAATCGCATAACGATTTCCAAACGGTCCTCTGTTAAAAGTCAACACAGAGGGGGTTACTATTACGCTCCTCTCAGAGACCAAGTCATTTCATGCGTTTGGCATTTTACAAACGCTCGTTTAAAAAGGGAATAGAATCTTGAGTTGCCAACACGCGATTCGGTCAAAAAATGACCGAATTGTAGACGCTTCTGGCACTTGGCTCAAAGGGCCTAAAAACGCATACATTCGGGGCTTTTCTCGTGATTGCTTTTTGGGCACTCTTCTCTGACCTGATGGAGGAGATAGCTAGGGGGTAACTATCGGCAGTCGCTCACTGGTAAGACCGTTTTGTAGTTGGAGTAATCTCACTGACTTCATCATGTTGTTGCTATTCTTCTATTGCGTAAAAGTTGCCTTACCGATAGATGAAGCGATACTGAATACCGAGGTTAACGGCAGTGGTAATCCCGGTCTTGTTGCCCAAATTGCTTCCAGGATACGAGGAGTTGGTGGATTGCAGGTTCTTATAGAACATCCAATCTATGAACCCAGCCAGATGGGATCCGACCACATAGCGAGCACTCGGACCAGCCGCCAGAAATGCATTTCGAACCTGTGTGGTTGAGAGCGAACGTGTGGTAAGCACACCATTCTCCATGCGGGTAAACTCACTCTTACCCTGGGACCAGAACAGCACCGGCCCAACCAACACATCGAACTGTAGGTTCTTCCAAAGCTTATCTGCAACAGTATAGCGTGTCAGAATAGGTACGGCTAGACTCCGGGTAGTTGATAGTCCCCTCTCGATCACTGGTTGCCCGGCGTTGTTGGTACCGCTACCCCCATAGGCGAAGGACTGCTTTAATGGCGCAATTCCTGCTTGTATGGCTAAACTAGATGTTATCTGATAGCCTAACGTTAATTGGGTGCGATAGGCATTTGTACGGCCTGCCCCCCCGCTGGCTAGACCAGCGGGGGCTGAAAAAGCCAGTTGATAGTCTTGCCGACCATACTGCAAACCCACGTACCACCGCGGAAAAGGGATTGGTCGGTCGGTTTGTGCCCACAACGCACGAGTAGATAAGAGCAGACCGCAAAGCAATACGAAGCGAGTTAACACAGGTAAGAGGAGTTGAGGGCGGATAAAACAAAAGGAAAAAGCTATGTCGTCTTCGCCATGCCGGTCATCTTAGTGCGGCAATGAGCAAAGTATTGAGCTGTGTAAGCACAAAGGCGTCAGGCAACACGGGCGGCACTACGCCGCCCGTGAGCGCAGTCTGAATCTATATACGCGGGCATACCGCTGGCCACTCCCGTGAACGTTCACTTGTAGCGGGCTAGACGCTGTTTACCAATGAATTACTTGATTTACTATCATGAGCAAAGGTCCGCCCCTTATTTAAGGCTGCAGGGCTTGCTCCAGAGCCAGCACGGTGACGGCTCCCGCCGAGGGACGCGGGGCATTGGTCAAGCGGATGTGACCGTCGCGCCCGAGTATTAGATAGGTTGGGTACTCCCAAACATGGTAGGCGGTAGGCACGGTGGCATCAGGACTACGCAACTGCACCTGCTTCAAACCAGTGAGCTGCTCCGCAGCCACAACCTGCTGCCATTTCTTTTCCGGGTCATTCACAGCGATGGATACGAACACTACATCGCGGCCGGCGAAGTGACGGGCAAGCCGGGCCGCAGCTGGTAGCTCTTGGCGGCAGGGGGCACACCACGTACCCCAGAAATCGAGGTACACCACTTTGCCCCGAAAGTCGGTTAGGGATACGGGTTGCCCTTTCTGGTCCAGCAAGGTGAATGCAGGTGCCGGCTGGCCCGGTTGCAGGTGCTGTCCTTCAGCAAGCAGCTGGCGCAAATTACGGGTGAGTATTGTGTCGCGATTCAAGGCCTGAAACGTGGGGTAGGCAGCCACCACCGCCGCCCGGTTATCGGGCAATTGAAATGAAAGCAATTGATATAGTGCCCAGTCTCGGGCACGATTAGGCCCGAAGTCCGCCGTGGCCTGTGCGTACAGTCGTGCTGCTTCGGCAGGGTCCGCACGCAAAGGCCCTGCCGGCAGTAAGCGTCCCCCATACGCCGTGAGCAGGCGCAGTACCGGCTCCCGCATAACCTGTTTGTCGAGCTGGGGTCGGGGCAGTTGCTGCAAAAAATCGTAGTAGCTCGCCGGTAGCACCACGGCCTGCTGGCTCGCCGAGCGCCGGTAACCGGGATAGTCCAGCAGGATTCGGGCCCACTCCAGGTCAATATCCAAAGTAGCTTGGTGCTGAAAGGCAGGCGGCAGCGGGTGCGCGGCCGCGTAGCCAGCGAGAAAGAATTGCTGCTGCTGGCGGAACGCATCGGCTAGCTGCCGCATACGCTCAGGCGTGGTGGTGGGGGTGCGCTGCCGCTCGGGATGCGCCGCCGTGGGAGCCCCCTGAAAGCGCCACAGGGCCTGCGCCAAGTAGTTGTTGGCAGCCGCGCCCCGGCCGCGGTAGCGTACTGTCTCGTCGAAACGCGGAAATTCCAGTGTCAGCTGCAGGTGGTCGCCTGGACTCAGGTAGAGGGGCGTACGCTGGCGGGCGTACGATAAAGAGGCTGGTGACGCTTCACTTAGCCCGGTTACGATTAGGGTAAAATTACCGGCCGGGCTCAAAGCCGTTTTGACCTGCTGGGTGCCAACCCACAGCCGCACCGTATCCCCGGCTGGGGCGTGGTCAAGATGGCCCCGTAATACCACCACCGGCGACCGGGTGGGGTGAGGTCGGGAAGGGCCTGGAGCAAATTGAGCGGCTAGCAGTACAAACCAATAACCAAGTGAAAGCATGTAGTTGAAAATAGAGGGTAGTTAGTCAGGAAGGAGATTACGCTACCGTATCCGCGGCAGGAGGCAATTATCGGGCTTGGCTGCGCGGGTCGGCTGCGGCCGCGCGAAACAGGATGGCAAGGCCAAGCAGGCGGCACCAATGGCCTTTACACATGCCCCTTACCGCTTAGGGAGCGTTGGCCGTTCGGAAGAAACGGGTTACCTGCTCGTTAAACGCTTGCGGGATTTCCTGCGGGGCGAAGTGAGTAGCGCCTGGAAAAATCACCAGCGTGGCCTGGGGCAGATGAGCGGCGATGCTTCGGGTATGCAACGGCAGAATAAGGTCATGCTCGCCCGCCATAACCAGAGTAGGAGCCTGGATTCGGGTTAGGTTCTCGAACGTGAGTTGGGGCTCCCGCAGCAGTAGTTGCAACAGGCGGGTCTGGGTGGGGGAGGCGGCTTCCGGGTGGGCGGCTCGTTGCTGCAGCACCCGCCAAAAGTCGGGGTTTAAAGCCTCGGTGCCGGGGAACAGGTTGGCCCCCATCACCGCCAAGCGCCGCACGTAAGATGGGTAACGCAACGCCATCGTCAGGGCCGTGTTGCCGCCATCGCTCCACCCCAGCACGTTCACTTGCCGCAGCTGCAGCGAGTCCAGCAGTTGCCGCATATCGGCCGCAAACAATTCGTACGAGAGCGGGGTAGTCGTCGCGTCCTGGCTGCGGCCCTGAGCGCGCGTGTCCACGGCAATCACCCGAAAGTGCCGGCTAAGCTCGCCGATCTGCGCGGCGAAGGCTTCGATGGACTGACTGTTGCCGTGTAGCAGTAACAGGGGCTCGCCCCATCCGTACTCCTCATAGTAAAGCCTGCCCCCGGTCACGGCTACCGAGCGGCCCACGGCGGCGCTGTCGCCGTAGTGCCGGGAGGAGGCCGGACGGGCTAGCCCACCCAGCAGAGGCCCGTAGCGCAGGCTGTCCGACAAGGCTGCCTGCTGGGTAGGCAGGTCCGTTCTCCTGGCTGGGCCGTAGGAATCCGCCGTAAGGTAGAGGCTCAGGTGGCCCGGCTTTACAGCCTGCCACTGGGCCTGGCTTTTCTCCCGAAACAGTATTGTGTGACCCGGCGTGGGTACGGCCGCCAGCCCGAACGCTTTTGTTTGCCCGGGCAGGGACTCGCTGCGGAGCCACTGCAGCGTTACGGCTACTTTCCGCTCTCCTTGCAAGCTTACCTGGTAGGGCCGCAGGTCAATTTTCACCCAGCCACGGGGCTGCGTGACCGTGAATACCACATCTTTGTGCGGTAGCGCTGCGCCAGGCAGCCCCCGGTCAACACGGTAGAACTGGAGTCGAAATATGACCGACTTAAACCGGTTAAAGGCCACAAAAAAGCTTACCGACCGCACTTGACACTTCGGGTCCACGGACACCACCGTTCCTTGTTCCCGCCCCAGCTCGTCGCTCACCAAGCTGGGCTCCGTGTACAAGTTCGCCCCCATAAATGTAGCGCTGCCCGTACGGCCGAAGGTTGTAGTTTGGGGCGGGCGGGCCCGCACGGTTACCTCCCCGAGCGGCACGGCCACCGGCGGGAGGTAAATGGTTTGCGCTCCCCGCCGGAACTCTTCTACCGAAAGTTGCACGGGCGCGTAGCCCACGCAGGATACCAGCACCTGCGCCGCTGCGGCGGCTGCCGGCAGCGAAAATTTGAACATCCCCCGCTCGTTGGCTACTGAGCCCAATGGCTGGTGGACAATCCCTAAGGTTGCGAAAGGAACGGGAGCATGCGTAGTGCGGTCCAGGACCGTGCCTTCCAGCCGCAAGACCTGCGCAGACAAGACTTCGCCGCGCAAACAGCATATAAGCAACATAAACCAGAATAGGCGCATATAAAACCTGATTAAGAGATAATATGGAGCAAGTCTATGCTCGTGAAGCGCAACGGGTTGGCGCCTGGGGCTACTTTAAGGGATAAGGTGGACCTTACTTCGCAGCCTCAATCGTGCTGACTGCTTGCTGGACCAGGGCCGCAACCTGCTGCCGGGCGGGCCGCGTAGCCTGTTGCTGCTCAATTTGCCGGAGCAACTCAACCAACCGGCTGGTATTAACAAAGGGCTTGTAGGCCACGCCCAACTCCTGGATGCGGGTGATACCTTGCGTCAGGGCCGGCAGGTCGTCCAAGCGCCCCAGCAAACCACCCAGACCCGGCAGCATCTGTAAACGGCCGTTGAGGCCCGCCAGTCAAGGACACGCGCCTAACTAATTCAGCAACCCGTTATGACTTGGCTTGCAGGGTTGTGGGGATAGCGCTAATTAGGGATGCTCGTGCTGAGCTTAGAGGTGCCGTTGGGCTTTACATTCTTGGTATACCCGAGCAACTGTTTCCACCACCAGTTGGGGACTGTCCTGCATCACGTAGTGGCCGCTGCCCGGCGCCAACACCAAGGTCCGGTTGGCCGCGCCAGCCACGAAAGCCTGGTGGGCTTGTGCCCATTCAGCTCGCTCCGCGGCCGAATTTCCATAGGAGCGGTCGGCCAGAATGTCCACGACCGGCACGGTAGTGGGGAAGGGATGCCGGCGCATTTCCTGTACGTCTTGCTCGGCGTTGGCCAGCATCCAGTACTTGCCGGGCTCCGTGTGGCGGAACTGCTCCTTCTGCCCGCCGTACTCGCGCTGGAACGCGGCCACCCGCGCATCCGTGTAAAAGGCCACGTGGCTGGCGTCCAGCAGCACAGCGGCCCGGACCTGGCGGGGGTAGCGGGCGGCGAACAGGGTGGAAAAATAGCCCCCGAAAGAGTGGCCCACCAGCTGGTAGTCGCCCCCTAACCGGAGCTTATCTAGGCCCGCCTTTAAATCCTTTACTTGCTGGACCAAACTCATGCGCTTAGGATTTAAACTGCTGCGGCCAAACCCAGCCCGGTCGTAGGTCACGATGGTAGCACCGGTAGCCCGGTAGAGGGCTTTGACGGTCTGCTGCCACACGGCCCCGGTATCTCCTCCACCCGCTTCCAGCAGCAGAATGGGCTGCTGGCCGGGCCACACGGTAAAATGAAGCTGGTGCCCGCCCACCCGTACGAGCGTGTCCACGGCGGCCGGCAGCGAGTGGGCCTCAGCCTTGGTCAGGGGTAACGAGCAACCTTCCAGCGGCGGCAGTTGTACCGGCACGTACGGTAGGGGCGAACCAAGGCTATTTACTGCCAGGAATGCGCAGAGAATAAGCGGTTTTAACATACTGAGGGATAATGATGGTATAGTAGGACGACAGGGCACAATATGCTCTGCTCCACTTAGCAGAGTCAGGGCGTAGGGCGGCGGTTGGCAAGCAGTTCCACCGCCCGCTCCCGCAGCTCGTCGCGGCCGTCACGGAACCCAGCGGGGGTAGGAGACAGTACGACGTCGGGCACAATGCCTACTCCCTGGGTCGGGCGCCCATTCGGATAGAATACTCCCAGACCCGACATGCCCGTCACGAGTCCACCCGGCAGCACTATCCGCGTCCGGTTGCCATCAGCTCCGGCAGTCTGGCTGCCCAAGATGGTGCAGTGCGGCGTAGCGCGCAGGGCCATGGCCGTAAACTCGCCCAGGCTAAGCGTCGTGGCATTGACCAACACCACCAACTGGCCGGTATATGGGCGCTCCGCCCCCGGCCGGGGTAAAAGCGTGTCGGGTTCGGAAGTCAGAAAGCGCCCCGGAAAGCGGCTATCAAACTGCGAGTACTGGGCAAATAAGGTGGGCTGAGCAAGAAAGTAGCTCGCCAGCTCGTGGGGCACGAAGTCACCGGGATAGTTGCGCAAATCAACCACAATGCCTTGCGTCTGCCGAAGCGCCTGCATCATGCGGGGTAGCTTCTGCTTGCGTATCTGAGCCATATCGATGTAGCCGATGGTGGGAGTCAGCAACCGGTACATGCTATCGGCTATGGCCCGGGGCACGGGTGGCAGGGTGGCAATCAAGCGGCTTGGCGCAACAACGCGTAGTGGCTGCCCGTCCCTGATGATGGCCAACGCCAACTCCGGGGCCGGGCTGAACAGCATTTCCCGGGCAATTTGGCGCAGGCGGGCGGCGCGGTTGGACCCCGGGGTTTCGGGCAGGCGCTGGCGCACCAGCTCCGCCACCGGCTGGCCCTTGACGTGGGTAATAATATCTCCCGGCTTCAACGGGCTGGGCGCGTCCGGCCGCACCCGCTGCACCACCACCTGCTGCCCGATAAACTGCACGGCCGCCGGCACCAGGTAGGTGCCCATTTCTTGCTCCAGCAGCGGGTCCGGAGCCAGCGTGGCGTGGCCGTCCTGCAGGCGGCCCGCTAGCACCAGCACGGCATGGCGGTAGCGCAGGGGAGTGTCGGCCGCCACGAACAGGGGGAGCAAGTCGGACAGTACGCGAGTCCAGTCCGGCTTCGTTAGGTCCTTATAGGGCGAGAAATACTCTACCATGTTCCAGAAGCGGCACAGAGCCAGGATGCGCAACGCGGTGTCAGGACAGCGCTGATCGGCATACGCTTCCTCGTGCGGAAACACTGCGTTGCCCGCCGGTGCCTTTCCAACGTAGTAGGGCTCATCCTGATAGCGGTTTGCTTGGATAAAAGCCAGCTGCCGGCGCAGAGCTGGGGTAAACAGCCGGGAGCCCCGAATCCAGCGTAGGTCCGGGACGGAGTGCACCGGCTGAGAGGGTGGCCCAGCGCAGCCAGCACACACGGGTACGGGACCCAGACTGGTGACCCAACTACTAAGTAGGTGCTGCTGCACAGTAGCTGAGCGGCAGGCCAACATCTTGGGCAACTGGCGCAACAACTCAGCGTCCCAATCCCGCTGTCCTCCCGCGACCGCCGGGTGGTAGTACTTCAAGAACCCCCAAAGCTGGCCCAAGGCGGCCACCCCTTCCACTTGGCGCGGCGTCAGGGGCGCATTAGTACTACTGCGTTGGGCCGCCGACTCGTTGGCTGACAAAAGCGTACGTGGGTGCGCGCGAAGTGAAACGGAGCACAACGTGATGAGCAGCCAACAAATCCACATTCGAAACATAAGACAAGGGGAGAATAGTCCTGGGAAATGCCGGGTAGTAAGGCAGACCGAGCAACGCACGAAATGGATGACGGGGAGAACGGAGTTGCAGGCAGCAGAGAAAACAGCGGGATGATTCAGGGCTTATTCTAGGCCTTTGCTACCGACCACATGGCGCTGCAAAGCCTCGAAAAAGCCGCGCCGGTAGGTGTCACCCAGCGGGGCGCTGGCCTTGCCGTCCTGAAACAGAATTAGGTTACCATCCAGGGCCTTGATTTTAGGCAAGGACACAATGTAGGACTTGTGCACCCGCATAAATTGGGCAGCCGGCAGCCGCTCCTGCAAATCCTTGATGTTGAGCAGGGTGATAATGCGCTCCTGCTCGGTATAAATAGAGACGTAGTTTTTCAGGCCCTCCACATAGACGACCTCCCCGAAGCTCACCTTGCGCATGCGGCCCTTGCTTTCAGTCTTGACGAAGATGTAGTCTTCGCTGGGCGGGGCGATGGGCAGCGCGGGCGGGGCCTGAGCCTTGAGGGCTTTCTGGGCCGCCTTGAGAAACCGTTCGAAGGCAATGGGCTTGAGCAAGTAGTCTAGGGCCTCCAGTTCGAAGCCCTTCAGGGCAAACTCGCTGTAGGCCGTGGTCAGAATCACCTGGCATTTGCCCGTGAGCAGGGGCATGACCTCCAGACCCGAGAGCTGGGGCATGTGAATGTCGAGAAACACCAGGTCCACGGGCTGGGTGGCTACCAGGCGCAGGGCCTCCACGGGGTGGGTGGTGCTGGCCACCAACTCCAGGAAAGGCGTTTTCTCCACGAACTGGCGCAGGATATCGATGGCGCCCTGCTCATCGTCCACAATCAGACAGCGTATCACTATAGGGCTAAGGTCAGGTGAGTGGCGTACGAATCGGGCATATCGTGAATAGTTAGCTTGTGGCGGTCAGGATAAATAGCCGCCAGCCGGCGGCGGGTATTCTCGATGCCAATGCCCGTACTGTGCTCCACCGGCCCGCTGTGCTTGCGGTTACTAGCAAAGAAGATCAACTGATTTTCTTGTACCCGTAAGTGTACCAGTACCGGGTGGTCAGCGTCAAAAAGCTCCCCGTGCTTAAAGCAGTTTTCCACGAAGGTGATGAGCACCAGCGGCAGGATCAGCAGAAATTGCGTGCTGCCCTCGACCTGCAGCTGCACCTGCAGCGAATGACCGAAGCGCAGCTGATTCAGGGCCACGTAGTTGCGCAGGTGCTGAATTTCCTTGTCTAGCATCACCTTACCCTGCTCGCCACCCTCGTTGAGGGCGTAGCGCATGATGTCGGAGAGCAGCAGCACGCTCTTGGCCGTAGGCTCGGAAAGCGGGTACACCTGGGCGTAGAGGAAATTGAGGGCGTTGAACAGGAAATGCGGGTTGATCTGGCTTTTCAGGAAGGCAATATCGGCTTCCAGCAAGCCGCGCTCCTGCTGATGAAGTTGCTGCTCCTGAGTGCGTAATTGCTGCTCGTGCAGACGCAGTTGTTTTTGCATGCTGATGGCATACGCGGCGTAGGCATACGTGAAGCTATAGCCCAAAAACTGCACGCCGCGCCAAATTGCTGAGGACCAGAATACGCGGGCATTTTGATACGTTAACGTCATCGTAATACCCGTAGCGGGCACTAGGTACACGGCCAGTAGAAAACGGAAAGCGCAGTAGCCCGCCAATAGCCCGATTAGACCCAACGCATACTGCCCGTAGCGCTTAGTATTGTAGTAGCGAGGGAATATCCACAGCGCGTGGCCATAGAGAAGTAAAGCTGAAACAGCATAGTTGGGTACGGATTCAATTGGGTTCGGAACCGGGGCACTCAACGCCCATAGGCACAGCACCTCGTACAGATAAAATATAGCCCACAAGCTGACGTGAAAAAGAATAATTTTAATGCGCGGCACGGTAAAAGCGGATGGGAGAGAATAGGCGGAGGATAGTGCAAAAGTGCTCATAAAATTTTCTCGTAATAAAGAGACCCCTCACCGGACAGCAGAAGCTTCCTGTTCCCTTGGCAGCGGATGTGCCAAGCTCAACTTTACCCCTACCTTTAAAGCCGGTTGCAGCCGCCAATCATTGCGCGTGAGGCCTTGCAGGCGAAGGTGCGGCCCGCCGCCAATGTGGGCATCCAGCGAGCCATGCGCGCCAATCCGTCGCGGGACGCCCCACAAGCGCGTCCCGCCGTAATAGTCGCGGTACAGGCGCGAACTGGGACTGTAGACCTGAATAAAGCTATCACTGGCCTGCAACGCCACGTAATTTCCGGCGAAGGGGCCAGCGGTCCTCCCGGCAGCGCGCCGCTGGGCTTGGTGATAGTAGTAACGCAAGCCTAGATCCAGGCCCAACTAACTGACGAGGGCACTGGGCTGGTCCCGGGCCGACCGGGCCTTGGCTCGGTTCTCGATCCGCCAGCCGCTGGACACGTTGGCATATGCAGCCCACTCTGGTAGGAACTGCCGCTCCACACCGACCGCTACCGGTAATGAAAAGTCCAGGTGACCGCCAATGTGTAGGCCGCGGGTAAGGCCAGTGCCAAGCTTTACGAGAGTGGATGATTGGAAATTAGGCAGAGATGAGGCTTCTATTATTGCCGGGGATGCTCCTCTGATGGCTTGTGCCTGTAAGACTATGGGTCTTACAATGACAGCTACTGGAAAGGAAAAACTAAGGTAATGATAACGCATGCAACAGCAGAAAAGAAGGAAGAATAGCAGGTGAGAAATCAGCCGCCATGACTGATTGGCCTCACCTTGTTTGCTAATTCAAACCTATCTCTGCGGCAGCGGGTCGCAAATATTATTACACCAACGACCTGTTTCGCGGTACCAACGCTAGGTAGTATAGCAAATCCGATCGTGAGGGCTCTGGTATGATCTGGCCGTGGACGCCTTACCTGCACGGTGCCACATACAAGCCGTCTCATTTCAACAATACGATTTCATTGCCAGTGGCAGCTAGTTGAGGATCTGTTAAGCCGGGAACTACCAGTGTGCCTTGAAGCTGGCCTGCAGCTGCCCGGCGCGGCGCAAGCCCCTGATTCGCCCAGGCCATAATTCCGCCTCCAGCCTATACAGCGTGAGTCAGCGTTGATACCGCGAAACAGGTCATTGGTGTAATATCCTTTTGCCAGCACCAGACAAGTGATAGGTTTACATGCCATTCTGGCCAGTACACTGGTGACACCGAACATCTACCGCTCTGCTGTCGCTCTTCCCCGCTCGATAACCTTATGCGTCTTCTCCTTGCTGCCGTATTACTTACCGCTGCGCTCTGCGCCTGCACCACCCAACGGGCCAAGATACCGGCTGAGCCGGTGTACCCTTGGTTTAACTTCACTTGGTACAAAGCGCAGGTGGCCGGCCGCACGTTCGATAAGGCCGCCATGCTCGTGCCCGTGCAGCTACTGGGCCTACGGGGTAACTTCGTTGCCCAGTTTGATTTAGGCAGCGATGGTACCAGCCTCTACGAAAATGCCCTGCGCAACTATTTCGCCAGCCGTGCTCAACTCTACGCCACCGTGGACACCACTCAGCGGCTGGTCTCGGATGGCGGGCAAGTTAGCTACGTGACAGCGGGATTGCCACTACACGTTGGCCCCACGATTATTGCCCACCCGGTACTAGCACGCGGCGCGGGAGAACTGGTGTCGAAAGACTCGTTGCACAGTACTACGCCGAAGATGATTGGCACTATAGGCGCTAACTTTCCGAAAGGTAAAGTACTGATCATCGACTACCCACGCCAGCGCATGTGTGTACTGGACTCGGTTGATACCTACTGGCGCGCCCGCACCACCTTTGTGGCCAGTCGAATGCGTAAAGGCCGCCTACATATTCCCCTGACCATCAATCAGCATACCTATTGGGCCTTATTCGATACAGGAGCGAGTCTGTTTCCGTTAAGCACGGATGAGCACACGTGGAAAACGCTGGTGGCAACTGGCCCTCCCACCGACTCCATGCGGGTTTCCTCCTGGGGCGAGCAGGTAGCCTTTTACGGTGCGCCAATACAATCAGACGTGTACCTGGGTGCTACTAAGTTACCCAGGGGCCAAGCCTGGTTTAACCGCAACAAGCGCCTATTGGCCTTTAATGCTGAAGAACAAATTGCCGCCTTGACGGGCAACGGGTTTTTTAGCACCAGTATCCTCGTATTGGACTATCAGCGCAACCGTTTTGGCGTAGTTTACTAACCGCGCCTTTCTCTGTACAACTCGGATAGCGGGCAGTAGGGAAGAAGAGAGCTGTTGAAACAGGCACCATCAGTTCAGTAAACTGGTACAGGCACAGTAGTTCAGCGCTGCTCTTGTATGGGCAGCAAAACGGTACTTGACCGCACGGCCACTGCACCGCCTGTATCCAGCCTTAGTAGACCGCTCCCTGTCGGGCAGGCTGCAACAGATAGAAATACTGGCCAGGGGGCACGCCCGCTCCCCAGCGTTGTGGTACTCGCGGGCATAGTATACTTCCACGCCCTAGTAGTTGTAAATCGTCAGCGCCCATGGGCAAGAGCACAGCCAGCACCAGCGCGTGTTAACGGAGCTTGTGCAACACGTGCTCACCCAAAATGCGCAACTGCAGTAACAGGTCTACTCCCTCAGCCACGCCTTGGAGGGCACTCTGCCCGTTAGCGAGCCGCTGCCGTGGCTGAAAACGCTTGCCCAAGCTCTGACCCCTATTCCAGGGCCGCTGCCTGAGGCCCCGCCAACGGCTGAAGAGCAAGCCATCGTGGAACTCCTGCAGGCGGCCCTCACGTCGTCGGCTACTCCGGAACCCGTGGCCCGCCCCACTCGTCCGCGCACCCCCAAGACCCACACCCCCGACTAGTGCAGGTGGCCGGCGATAGGGGGCTCATCAAAGGCCAATAGCAGCTTTAGAGTGCTTAAATATTTATCGCCCTAATAACCATGATAAACGGCTGCAACTAAACTATCTGGCCCCAATGCAACTGCGATTTCGTGAGAAGCAAGGGCAGAGGTTGCATACACGTAGACAATACCTGGTTGTTGTGGACGAGGTTCTATTCGTATAGGAGGACCCATAATACTCAAAACCTGATGACGGTCCATTCCAATTTCTATTCGTTGAGAATTGCTTGAGTTGCGCGTGGCTTGCTCTACATCAGAACCAGAAAAGAAAACGAAGTACAGAGCAAATATTCCACATAGTATCACTCCTGATAATATTATTAAACTTTTGAGTAGCCATCGTAACATAGTGTTCATAAACAAAGGAGTAAAATGAGTACTGAAAATGATTCAGTAACTGCCACTTTACGGGCACTGCTGGTTGGGTTTCCGGCAGCGGCGCTGGGGTGCAGCCAGCAGCACCTGTTGAAACTGCGGGCAGTCTGCTTTGCCGCTTGACTGCTGGTCGGTGTACTCTGGACCGATGGTAGCTCCCGTGCGCTCAGCAAAGGCTCACAGTTCCCGCAACGGGCTCTCGGTAGGCGGGCCTTGGCCCGGGGTGCTCACGCGGGCGTCGATGGCGGCTGCCAGGGCTAGAAGGGAACAACCAGGTATTGGGAGTGCCGTGCGCTTTTCTTAGCAGCCTATCCTAGCTTGCCAAGCTGGTAAACTATTTCTTCTTCTCCAGGTAGTACACCTACACGTCTTATTTCTTCTCTTCAGTACGGGTTATATGAGTTATATGTCGAATAGTGCCGTATTGGCGGCGGGACGAACCGTCACGTATTTTCCTAGTCCTATTCTCTCGTTCTTGGCGACAGCGGCCATTGTTGAAATCAGGAATACAATAGCTGAACTTGATAATGGTCTGCTGCTACCGCTCAGCGCAGTAGAGCTCGTTCACACAAACGAGGAATGGCTACCCGTGCAGGGTTTCCTTGACCGTTACGTCGTTTCCTCCCACGGCCGAGTCGTGAGCTTATCCTACCGGCAAACCGGCCGGCAACGGCTCCTGCGGATTTGTGGGTCTGGACGCTATCCCTCGGTAAATTTGCATGCGAACGGCACCCTCGTGCAAACGGGCTTAAACCAACTGGTGGCGCAGCATTTCCTCCCGGCGCCCGCCGAGGGGCGCCTGCGCCACCTACTGCCCAAAGACGGAAATCACCTCAATGTGCGCGCCGACAACCTGCAATGGGCCGACCGGGGGGAGATGGACGACTTGGTCGTGCTGCAACGATTTCATGCTTGCGGCGTGCGTAATGCGCACAGCAAGTTGACGCCCGAGCTGGTGCGGGAGATTCGGCACCTGGCCTCGCAGGGGCACTCCAACCAACAGCTAGCCACGCAGTACGGGGTTAGCCGGCCCGCTATTTCCCTGCTTGTGCGAGGCATCACCTGGCGTACAGTGTAGCCTGACAGCACATGCCTTGTTCCCGTTCATGCACGTGCAAAAAACAAATCCGCGTTGAACACTTCCCAGTGTCCAAAAAACGGCCCCGAAAACGCAGGCTTTCGGGGCCTTCTAGTGAGGTGGGGCGAATGTTCCAAATCCGGTCGATTACTGCACGGACACAACAATCAACCCGCTGCTGGAGTAGGAGGCGCAGCACCAGGTGGCCCAGCAGCGCGTACGTCAAGCTAGCCAGCAGCACAGCCGAAGCGATAGGATAAGTAGGTAGCCATCTTATCAATGTCAAAAACAACGTGCTTATGCCCAACCTGCTCCTTGACCGTTTGCTTTTGGCCGCCCACCTGTTGATAGCTTTCTTTCTATCAGGAGTGTTTATATTCTTGGTGTATCAAGGAAGGGGCGGAAATTTGCCAATTATCTTGTTCTGGACGTGGGAATTACTGACCCTACTGCTGCTCGCCTGGGTAGTAGGGCTCTTGGGATGGCGGCTGTGGCAGCGGCGGTGGGGCCGGTTGGTCGGGTTGGCTCTGCTAGTGGGAATTGACGGGCTAGTTGTGTTGGGGTATCATTTTCTGTTTGCCGTTGCTGGCATGGCAGCCGGCCCTAATTAGCAGAGCAGCAAAAAGTGCATGTTGTTTATCTAAAGTACGACGCTGGCCACACCCAATTCCGGGCAACCCAACCCACCACTTTCCCAAGACCGCTCCGATAAGTCGTTTTATGCTTTTTTGCTAAGACCAGGGAGCCATTCTCCTATCTCTGCCTCCTCTGCACCCATAATTGAGTTTTGTGCCTATCTGTTGGTCAACTTCCTTAACGTACTATGTACCCCGTTTGCTGAGATGACCCCACTATGCCGCTGAGCAGGGCGGGCCGCAGGGTACGTCGGAAAGAGGGCATAAACGATACTGCGCCGGCCTACCTTATTAGGATGTGAAAGCGCTGGATACGGCAAATAAGTAGGTGGGTGTGCTTCGAAGGTACTCATGCAGCTGCTGGCTGACAACAGCCGACGCTTCCTCCACTCGTCACTTGCCACTCCGGAAGCGCCAGTGCTCGGCACTGACGCAGTACCGGGGCAGATGGAATGCCCGAAGACCGCGCAACGGGTTAGCAGGAAAACAGGGGGCTTTGTACCTTTAGCGGGTACTGTACATCATAAGGTGTTTATCGCTTTCCGCTTGGGTCAGACACCTGCTTATTTACTCCACGGCTTTACGCCTGCTATTCCTTCAATTATGCCCAATTTCTACGCCCGGACCGGCAACGTATGCCCTTCCCGTAGTACGCGCTGCCTTCTGCTGCTGCTATTGCTAACCCTGGGTCCGGCTTCGTTTTACCGGGCGTTTGCTCAGGCTCCAGCCTGGCAGCTGGCCATGAGCGGCAACAACAACCAACCCATCCTGGGCACTTCCGTCGCCCGCGCTACGGTTACGGATGCCAGCGGCGACGTGCTGGTAGCCGGACACTTCAACGGGCAGGTAACCTTTGGCTCCATCCGGCTGTCAAGTGCCGGCTCCAGCGACTTGTTTGTGGCTAAATGGAACACGGCCGCCGGGGCGTGGACGTGGGCAGCCAGTGGAGGTGGCACTGGGGCCGATTTTGGCTATGGACTGGCCGTGAGCGGCTCCAGCGTATACGTGAGCGGCGCATTCACCAGTGACCGCAACGTCCGCATCAGCGGGCAGGACCTGCCGGGAGCAGGTGGTACCGACGCGTATGTTGCCAAGTTTACCGACAATGGCTCCAGCGTAACCAACGGCTGGGCCGTCAGCGGGGGCGGTACAGGCTTTGACTACAGTTATGGGGTGGCCGTGAGCGGCCCCAGCGTGTACGTAACAGGCTCTTTTGTCAGCAACACGGGAGCCGTACTAGCTGGCCAGGCACTACCCGGCGGGGGCGGCAATGACGTGTACCTGGCCAAGTTTACGGACGCGGGCAGTAGGGTAGTGAACGGCTGGGTAGCAGCGGGCGGGGGCACCGGCGCCGATGTGGCCAACGGCGTAGTGGTCCGCGGCAGCGAGGTGTATATCACGGGCTCCTTTGCCAGTGCCCGCGGCGCAATCATTGCCGGTCAGGCGCTGGCGGGGGCGGGCGGCGACGACATGTTTGTGGCCAAGTACACCGATAACGGCGCTGATTTTACCAATGGCTGGGTTATCGATGACGGCGGACTGGGAGCTGACACGGGCTACGCCCTGGCCGTGAACGGCACCAGCGTGTACGCCACGGGCTACTCTGCCAGTACGCAACCCGTGTTTGCGGGGCAAACCCTGTCCGGGGCGGGTGATGCCGACTTGTTTCTGGCCAAGTACACCGATACGGGTGCCGGGTTCAGCAACGGGTGGGCGACGGGCGGGGGAGGCAGCAGCGCCGATTACGGCTATGGCCTGACCGTGAGTGGCAGCACCGTATTCCTATCGGGGTCCTTCCATAGTCTAGGCCGCCCGGTGGTGGCGGGCCAAGCCCTGACGGGGCGGGGCGGGCGGGATGCCTACGTGGCCCAGTTCAATGACAACGGCACGAGTTTCAGCAACGGCTGGGTGGCAACGGGTGGGGGCGGAAATAACGACAGCGGATACGGCGTGACCGTGACCACCGGAGGCGTTTTTCTGGCCGCAGGTACCGGCGGCGACATGCTCAGTCTGCCGGTAGCTAGTTTTGGCGGGGCACCTGCCTTATCTGCGCCCCTGGATGCCGCCGTGCTGGGACAGTTACAGCCCGCTACGGGTACCTGGCTGCGCCTGGAAGCGCCATTGCAAGGAACCGAATCGCAGGTCAATGCCGCCGCCACCGATGCGGCGGGCAACGTCTTTGTGACCGGCTCGTTTGCGGGCCAGGTCAGCTTTGGTAAAACTCAGCTGCTTAGCGCGGGCAGCTACGATGTATTTGTGGCCAAGTGGAACACGGCCGCCAGTTCCTGGGACTGGGCCGTGAGCGGTGGGGGCCGCAACATTGAAACCAGTAACGGTATTGCCGTCAGCGGCAGCAACGTGTACATCACCGGCACCTATAATGGCATCGCCAACAGCACGCAAGGACCGGTTACGATAGCCGGGCAGACGTTAACCAGCGCCGCCAACAGCCAGGACGTATTCGTGGCCAAGTTTATTGACAATGGTAACAGTGTTGCCAATGGCTGGGCTATCAGTGCCGGTGGCGACAGCCAGGATTTCGCCAGTAGTATCGCGGCCAGCGGTACTAGCATCTATATCACCGGGTTTTATTCGGGCTCGGCTGCATTCGCCGGTCAAGCGCTGACTTCGGCGGGCGCCACTGATATAGTGGTGGCCAAGTATGTGGATAACGGCCTGGGCGTCAGTAATGGCTGGGCCGTCAGCGGGGGCGGACCCAACGAGGATGTTGGGCGCGGCATTGCCGTCAGTGGGGCGAATGTATACGTAACAGGGGCGTTTACGGCAACGGCTACTCTATCGGGGCAGCCCCTGACAGCAGCGGGCCTTACGGACGTGTTCGTAGCCAAATACACCGACGCGGGCGCGAGTGTCGCAAACGGCTGGGCCGCGCAGGGTGGGGGCGCTTCGACCGACGCGGGGCTGAGTATTGCCCTGAGTGGCAGCAGCGTGTACGCCACGGGTTCCTTCCTAGGTAGCGCCACTTTTGCGGGGCAAACCTTCAGCAGTGCCGGGGCCAATGATTTATTTGTCGCCAAGTACGTGGATAACGGCCCCAGCTTTGCCAATGGCTGGGCCCTCCGCGGTGGCGGCCCGAGCGATGACAAAGGCTACGCCATTGCGGCAGTGGGCAATAACGTATACCTGACCGGGGGCTTTACCGGCAACGTGACCCTGGCCGGGCAGGCGCTGACGGCCAATGCTGGCAACCAAAACCTGTTCGTAGCCAAGTACGGGGACAACGGCAGCTCCGTGAGTAACGGCTGGGCCAGCAGCGGCGGCGGCAGCGGTACCGACGCGGGTCTGGCCTTGGCCGTGAGCGGCCCGCGCATCTACGCGGCGGGCTACGTGACGCCTGCGGCCACCTTCGGCTCCTTCACCCTGATAAACCCGGCCAATACCCTCATCAATTTTTTGGGCCGGGTGGATGAGCCCCTGCCCGTCATCACGAGCTTTACTCCCACCAGCGGCTATGAGGGCACAAATGTGACGCTCAACGGCACGAACCTGGCGGGCACCACCCTGATAACATTTGCCGGGAGCAGCAACAATACGGTCAGCACCGACTTCGTCGTCAACGCCGCGGGTACGCAAATTACGGACATTTACGTGCCGGCCGGTGCCCAAACCGGTCCCATCCGCGTCACCACGGCGGGGGGGACGGCTACCTCAACGGACGTATTCACAGTTACGCCCGCCGTACCGAACCCGGTGCCCACTATGACGGCGCTCAGTCCGGCCACAGCGCCCGGGGGCAGTGGCCCGCTGGTACTCACGGTAAACGGGGTGAACTTCGCAGCGCGCGCGTTTATTCAGTTTAACGGGGTAACCCTGCCCACCACCCGGGTATCAAGCTCGGAGTTGACGGCTCAGGTGCCGGCCAGTGCCCTGGCGGCCCCGGGCACCTATTCGGTGACGGTAACGAACCCCACGCCCGGCGGGGGGACGTCGGCCCCGCTGCCTTTCCTGGTGACGGTTCCGGTTCCCCCCGTGGTTCTAACATTCACGCCGGTCACCGGCCCGGTGGGTACGCGCATCACCATCAACGGGACCGACCTGGGCCGCACGAGCGTCATTACGTTCACGGGCACCGTAGCCAATACGGTTACTACCGGATTTGCTGTGAATGCCGCTGGCACGCAAATTACCAACGTGACCGTACCGGCGGGGGCGCAAACCGGCCCTATCCGCGTGACAACCCCGGTGGGCACGGCCACGAGCCCGGCCGAATTCACGGTCACCAATACCGGTGCCCCCGCTATTAGCAGCCTTAGCCCCACCCGAGCGGCGGCGGGCATGAGCGTGCGGGTAACGGGCACGAACCTGAGCAGTATTACTGGCCTCCGGGTGAATGGAGTAGCCGTACCGCTAACGAGTATTACAGCCAGCACCAATACAAGTTTCACCTTCCTGGTACCCGCTGGTGCTACCGCGACCGGAAACACCACTGTTACTACGACCAGCGGGACCAGCAACAGCGCGGCCCTGACCATCGACCTGCGCTCCAGCAGCGACCCAGCGGCTAATTCAACTCGGGGGGCGGTGGCCAATTCCTTGGTTACTGTGCACTACAGTGAGCCCGTAACGGGTAGCCCTACCCTGGCCGTGTACTCGGCTCAGGCCGGTGGCCGCAAGCTGGGAACAGTGACTGCGGGTGGCAGTGTGGCCCAGTTTAGCGCAACCCCGGGCCGCTCGTTTACCAGCTTCCGTCCCGGAGAGGTGGTTCAGGTGAGCTTGCCGACTCCGGTGCGCAGTAGTGGGGGCATTGTGGCGGCCCGGAAGGTGTTTCAATTCACAGCCGCCGTGGCAGGCCTGGGTCGGGGGGCATTTCTGCCCGGCCCGGATCCGGTTGTGGGTGCCGGTCCTGAGGACGTGGCCATGGGCGACGTGGACGGGGACGGCGACCTGGACGTGCTGACGGCTAATACGACAGACAACTCCGTGAGCGTCCTGCTCAATTCCGGCGCAGGCGCGTTCACGGCCGCCGCCGCAGTAACCGTGGGCGCCGGCCCGGTGCGCGTTCTGCTGGGCGACGTGGACGGGGATGGCGACCTGGATTTACTGGCGGCCAGCTATTCCGCCGGTACGGTCAGTGTGCGGCTGAACAACGGAACCGGCAGCTTTGGCGGCACCCAGGAAGTTGCGGCCGGCAACGGTCCCCGAGGCCTGGCGCTGGGGGACGTGGATGGGGACGGGGACCTGGACCTGGCCGTGGGGAACGGGGTCAGCAACCTGGTCGTGGTGCGCCTCAACGGCAGCGACAGCTCGGGCTCCAATACGGGGATATTTGGCGGCGGGCAGACCATTTCGGCCAGCACCGAGTCGGGTGCCGTGGCCTTGGCCGACGTGGATAACGACGGCGACCTGGATCTGCTGGCCGCCAGCCTAGTAAGCAACCTGGTGGCGGTTCGCCTGAACGGTGGCGACGCTACGGGTAGCAACACGGGCGTATTCAGCGGCACCGGCTTTGTAACCGTGCGCGACAGCCCCACGAATATGGCCGTGGGCGACGTGGACGGGGATGGCGACCTGGACGTGCTAACCGCCAACTTCGGAACCTCCTCGGTAAGCGTATGCGTCAACAACGGCAGCGGCAGCTTTACCAACCCCCGGGATGTGGCCGTGGGCCCCTCGCCCTACGATATCGCCCTGGCCGACGTGGACGCGGACGGCGACCTGGATCTGCTCACGGCCAATGACGACTTCGGCCCGGGAGGTAACACGGTCAGCGTGCGCCTGAACGGCGGGGACGCTACGGGTAGCAACACGGGCGTATTCAGCAACGGATCGACCGTTGCCGTGGGTGAACAGCCCCGTAGTCTGGCCCTGGCTGACGTAGACGGGGATGGCGACCTGGATCTGGTGGCAGGCAACAGCGTAGGCAATACGGTTAGTGTGCGCCTGAATGGGGGCACCGTTCCCTTAGCGACCCGGGCCAGCCCAGCCCGGCTGGTTGCGACCCTGTATCCTAACCCGGCTCACACCACCGTCCGGCTGACGGATGCACCTGCCCGGACCCCGGTACACCTGCTCGATGCGGTGGGCCGCCAGGTGAGCTCTGGTTCGACAGATGCCACGGGGCAGGCAGTGCTTTCCTGGCCCGCCGGCTTGGCCCGGGGCGTTTACGTGGTACGCATCGGCAGCCAGACTCTGCGCTTGATAATTGACTAGCCGCGTCGGCAACAGGTACCGTTCCCCAGCCAACAGCCCGACGCTGTTGACTGGGGAACGGCTATTTCTAGGGGATGCCGTTACCGAAAACCACGGGGCCATTCACATATTCACCTCTGCTAGCCGCGTACTCATGGCCTCCTTCTACCGGACGACCTGCAGCCACCCTTTCAGGATTTGGTTGCGGGATTTCTCCTCCAGAATATAGTAGTAGCTGCCCTCGCCCAGACCCTGGGCCTGCCAATCCTGGCGGTAGGTGCGGGTGTGGAATACTTGGTTTCCCCACCGGTTAAACACCGACAGGCTCCAGGTGCCCGCCGGTAGGCCCGCAATCCGGAAGGCATCATTTCGCGCATCCTCGTTGGGCGTGATGATATTCGGAACCAGCAGCGGCGTCACCGAATCTGGGGGCAGGGCCGGCTCGTTGTTTGTCAACTTGGCCACCAGCGTGGCCAGCTGATCAACTCCTCGGGGCTCATGCTCGAGCAGCGTGGGGCCGAGCTGCACCGTATTGGCGTAATCTCCCGCCATGTATACGTCGCCCGCCGGGCTAACCGCCACGGCGGCGGGGAACAGATTGCCGCCACCCTGTTGCGTCACGCCCCATTGCGCCCGACCCTGCGGATCGTAGCGAACCAGGGCCAGGTTTCCGTAGGTGGCTGTACCCGTCAGCAAGGTCGCGCCGTAGCGGGCCTGACCGGCGTAGAAGTACCCGGCCAGATAGATGTTGCCCGCCTGATCCACGTCCACGGCCGTACCCGCATCCATTTGCGGCCCGCCTTCCTGCTGCGCCCAGCGCACGCGCCCGTGCGCATCGTACTTCACCAGGTAGGTATCCCACTCGCCCCGGGCAGTCAGCGTTACGTCGCCGAAGGTTGCTCCTGCCCCCTGGGCGACCCCGGTTACAATGGCATTGCCGGCTGCGTCCACCGCTAAGCCAGTGTTTATATTGTGGCTGCCGGGAGCGCCCCCGGTCCGCGCCCACTGCAGGCTTCCGTCAAGGGAGTAGCAGGCCAGAAACAGGGTCGTAGTCCCGACGGAAGCAAGGCGCGTTACCCGACCCGCCTCGGCCGCCAATACCGCCGGCCCGTCGAAGTGGCCGGAAAAGTACACCGCCCGGTTAGCCCCTACTTCGACCTGTAGCCGTTCGGCAAACATGATCCTGTTGCCCGCCGCGCTACGCACTGTGGTAATCCACAGTGGATTGCCCTCTGGATCGAGCTTTGTCAGGGTCGGGCCAAAATCGGAGGATGAGGCAGTGGTCTGCGTTAAAGCCACAACATAGGCATTCGTTCCATCGGTGGCGATGCCCATCCCACCACCCCGGCCGTAGGTACGCACCCAGCGCAACGTTCCCGTGCTCGCGTATTTGGCCACGTACACCGCGCCCGTACTGGGACTGCTGGTTGCGGCGGCATCGAATTGCGTGCGTCCCTTACAGGTACCCGTCACGTAGACGTTGCCTTGCGTGTCCAGCGCAAGGCCGTCCGCGTCGGTCCAGGAGTTATCCGGCCGGGGATTCTCCACCACGGTTCCGGCTTGGCGCACCCACAAGAGCCGGCCGCTCGGGTCGTACTTGGCCACAAACATATCGTACCAGCCCTTGCTCGTTAGCTCCGTGCTGCCAAACCGGGCCTGCGCGCTGAATTCTCCGAGCACGTACGTATTGCCCGTGGCATCGACCTTCACGGCTTTAGACCGAATATCCCGACTGGTCTTAACGGCCGAGACCCATTCCCAAGTGGGAAGCTGCTGGGCAAGGGTGACTGTTGGCAGGAGGGCCAGCAGTGCGCTAGCGAAAGTATAGGGGCGCAGTAGCCAAGAAAGCATAGGATAAGTGGATAGTTGAAGAAGCTTTCTATTGGCGTAACGATAGGCTACAACTTATGACTTGGCCTGGTACTGCCCGTAGCAGTATGTGGGGAGTACAAACGAATATGCCTAACTTTTGGGGTGATGCAAGCAGCTGATTAGTGCCACCGGCTCAGGCCCTTGGCAAGACTTTGCCAGCTACTGTACACCAAAACGTCGCACCTGAGAATCAACTTGCACAGGATAAACTCCAGGGGCTGGCTCAGCGGGCAGGAGTTGCGTGGCAGTGGCAGTTCCCCGGAGTACCGGGCGTCTTCGCGCATCAAGTACCTACTCGGCCGCGCCTAGCAAGCTCCCACTTCCAGCAACAACTCCAGCGCGAGGAGCACATCACCGTACTGTGATCAGCTAACTAGGTGCTTGCAAATACTGGCGGCAAACGAATTACTATCCAGTTACACGTACTTGTAAGCCACTTTATGACAAGCGGTTAGATTAGGCAAAGCCGACTTATTAGACAACGATTTGCCTAGTCGTTCTACCTAGAAATACATTGGTTAGGGGGCCTTCCCTTACACTGCGCCTGCTTTATGAACAGGATGACGTGCAGCACCAGTAAAAAAGGTACTGCCAGCAGAAGAGGCAGCCATAGAATTCTGAAATTCGAATCATGGTCAAGTAGACTGAGAAGATTATTAAACTCATAGTTTCCCCGCTCCATATCCACGGCATCATCCAGCGCCCACCCAATCAGCAGATAAGGTACCCACATGAGCACCCAGCGAATCCAATAGCGACGCAAGCCGTGCATTATCGCGCCGAGCAACGCGGCGGCCAGGACTATTCCTATTACTTGAGGAACCCACACGACAATGGCTGCTAACCAATCCTCCAACGACTTGATATCGGAGGAGAGCAGGAGTTGAAGAAGCATTGCGAGCATATATGCACTTGTTTACTTGTACTGGATTAGATCGTTGGCCACTTATTCGCTGAGAATGTGGTCAAGTCCAGCATGGATACCATATCATGGTTTACTGTCTATTTTTCAACCGAATTTGGTTGGCTTACCAATAGCCTAGTAGGCACTGCACAGAAAGTTGGTGTCCACATATGGAAAGTTAGCTCATAGGAATTTGACGAAGAGGCTTCTTCTGCGGCGTGAGTTCAAGAGTAAAATAACATAGTGAGTAAACAGGGTTTTAGCAACAGTGGGAACCCACAAACAGGAGACGTCTCTCTCGCTTCCATCCCCTTGTGTAATGAAAGTTCTCCCCCCACCTTGGGAAAGGAGGCGGTTTTTGCCGCCACTGCCTCTGCCCTCATCTTGCGGTATTTTAAATATAATAGAGCTACTCATCACCACGAGAATCGTAGCGGTAGATATCGACATCGGGGGGGCTGAGTGCGGTAAAAGAAGCTGATAGTTTGTAAGTCATGCCTTAAAGCTGGGGTTGACTCCTCATTCATTCACATCGCCGTCCGGCACAATTCTAAAAGGGCGCAAGCCCAAACTCCTGTTTCAACTGAGGGATGGTTTCGCCCCTACCCTCGGGCTTGGCAATTACCTCACATACTAACTGATCAATCCAAAGGAGGGCTTACCCGCTTCTGTTTCTAACTGCTAGCGAGAAAATTTCAACGGTGCATTATAGTGGCCTTTGTCTCCTTTCTGCCCAATAGAGGTTAGCTCAATACCTAAGCGAGCTGATATCACATCTGGCCTTACGTCTTCACTTGTCAAGGCAGAATAAACCCAGGAATTAGAAGGGCACATATATCAGTTAAATAGTCGGCTGGGGCATAGCATGGTCTTCTTCCTTAGCCGAATCAACCCGCTACGGCCGCCCCATTTACTTCTTTATAACCAATCGAATATGCTGGCTCTCTTCGCGTTGCCTAAGCCCCGGGTTCTGGTACTCGGCATCGGTCTGCTCACCGGCTGTCAGAATGAGGGTGAGATACAAGGCGAGTACGTGCCATTAGTTCAGGAACCGGGCGTAGCGGAATTATTACGCGTGACCGGCAACCATCAGTTTCACTACCAGTACCGGCGGGGTGCCGCGGTGTTTGATCACTCGGGAAGCTGGGAGTTGGAAACCCGGCAGGGCCACGACTACCTGGTACTGCGCTATTGGCAGGAGCCCCGCTCCCGGTGTGGGCTGAGCCGGTCCACCATTGCCAGCTTCGAACGGCAGGACGACCAGCTGTGGCTGATCAAGGATTTACCCGACTGCGCCTGGCAAAAGCAGTTGGATGATTAAGCACAAGCTGTTGCGGGTAGTATGACGCTGAATTTAAATGCCGGCCTGCCCTGGATTGCATAGGGGTAGTTAGTTTGCTACACTTCCTGCTGCCCCGTGCCGGAGAAGTCAGGACCGGGGCTACGCTCTCGCCACCCTACTTTTGACGAGTATTGTCTATAACCTTTGGGAGGAACCCTTGCCACTTAGTTTAAGTATGATAGAAATGATATCCAAATTGTACTTTACTGTTTATTACACAATTAAGAATCTGCGCGTAAAGCTTATACCCGGGAATATAATTGGGGTTTCCAAAGCTATAGATGCCCTTCTTTATCTGTCACTCTTGCAGATACTGAACGTGAAATTTTTACTAAAGCATGTGATATATACGGACGCCAGACATTGTCAAGCGTGCAATGACTTTACCCGGCGAGGCGTATTGGTAGTGGCTAGCGTATTCATCCTGCTATGTAATACGATAATTCTTCGGAATGAGGGAGAAAATCGTGTACCCCTAAAGAATCACAAATCAGCCAACGTGTATGTAGCTTGCTACGCGGCCTTATCCGTAATTCTCTTCTTCGTTTAGCAACAGTCATCTGCAGTAAGCCATTTGATAGGCTGGCACAACAGCTCCTGCGCGCACTGGGTCACTGCATAACTAGTGCGCTTGGGTTACCAGATCTACTAAAGGGTGCCCTCTTGGAAGTCGCTTTTGTACATACCGGGAATTAGGTAGATGTACGACTGCTTATTTGGTGCAGCTCATTCTGCCTACCTATTTCATAAGCGTTGGGTTATCCTCCCGGGCAACTGTTACTGGAAGAATGGCATCTGCTTTCCAAACGGGGTATTAAGTTACGTACCCTGCTATCCTTTATTTCTTAGCGCATCTCGCTTCCTTACTGTCATGAAAGCTACCCTGTTCTGCTTCTGCTTACTTTTTAGTTGCCTGGTTATGCCGGCGCCAAGCCCGGCTCAAACCTTGACTTCGGGTCTGGATTCTCTCCTGCATGGCCCGCAGGGGCTGCAGGCGCGCTACCCAAATCTGGGCTTGAGCGTGGGAGTCGTGCGCGGCAAGGCCGTGGCCTACTATGCCCTGGGTACTACCGAGCGTAGCACAGGCGCGCCGATCGACAGCACCACACTGTTTGAAATCGGCTCCATCACCAAAACATTCACGGCCCTGCTGCTGGCCTGGGAACAGGAAAAAGGGACATTGGCCGCGCAGGCCAACCTGGAAGCGGCCCTGCCTTCCACCATCCGGCTGCGGCCGGGTTTACGGGGCCAAGTAAAGCTGTCGGCCTTGGCCACGCATTCCTCCGGGCTGCCCAACCTGAGTAACGACCGCTACATCCAGGCCCTGTTCGATCAGGACCCGGTGCAACCCTTTCACCTGGTAACGCAGCAGTACCTCTACCGCATACTGCAGGAAACGGACTCGCTGCAGGCTCCCGGCACCTACCACTACAATAATTTCGCCTTTTCGCTGCTGGGCACGCTGCTGGCGCAACGCGCAGGCCTAACGTACGGCCATCTGGTGCAGCAGCGCATCATCCAGCCCCTGGGGCTGCGCACGACCGGCCTTACTTACCACACGGCCCGCATCGCGGGCCGCTATACCACCAAAGGGGAAGCCAAGCCGGCCATTGTCATTAACGCCGTGGCACCCGCCGGGGGGCTGAAGTCCAATGCTGTAGACCTGGTGCGCTACGTACAGGCCCAGCTCAACCCTCCCGCCGGCACTCTGGGGCGCGCCATTGTTCGCACCCACCAGCCCGCGTACCAGGATAGCACTATTACCATGGGCATGGGGTGGGAAATCCAGAAACGCGAGGGCCATCGGGTCTACCAGAAGGATGGCGACACTTTCGGCAACTCCTCCCTGGTGTGGTTTGACCCCCAGCGGCAGGTGGGCTTCGTCATTCTGTGCAATCACCAGGATGCCAAACTGGTAGCGGAAATTGGCCGGCAGGTAGAGCAGTTTGTGCGCGGCAGCCAGCCGCTGTAGTGGAAGCGCTACCGCATTAGTCCACTTACCTGCTCTTCACGCTCGGAAAACTCCTCTCTGCCCGAGCGCCCTACCCGAAGCGGTAGCGTGTGCCACCAACAAATGAGTTGCTAGGTGGATGGGCGAGACAGAAGGGTAAAGCTGGCAAAAGAGTCGCTTTAATACAGTGACTACTTTTCTTCGGCTGTGCCGCGCGATAAATTGAATACGACTAATCCAAACGGAATACAGGAAAAGAGTGTGACCCCTGCGCCGAGGTCAGCACTTAACTCGCTGCCTAGCCAAATCAGAAGCGAGGCCAACACGAGGGCAGTGGTCTTAGCCGCCGTTGATGCTTTCGATCGAGCCAGCCAAAAAAGAGGATAGCTTAGAACAAGTATCAGGGGGGCTAACAGCAAAAAGCCAGCGAGCGATAGGGGGGTAGATTCTGATAGCAGCAGGGTTAAGATCATCAGCAGTATCGAGCAGTATGGATTAGCCTAGGTAATAAAGCTGTTTAAAAAGAAGCAATTCGTGTGCTTCGTTTCAGCAAGAACACGACAAAGACAATCCAACGTAAGGCTAGCCAGTTTTCGACGCTGGTTTCGTAGCGCACCAGCAAGGTCTTGAAGCTGTCGAGCCAAGCGTTGGCGGGTTCGGCCATGGTGCGGCAGCGGTAGAGTTTTTCGTCAAAATAGACGTAGTGTTCGTCTGCGGCCCCGTTGCTGCGCGGGTTGCGCGCCAGAGTAGGGGGGATGACGCGTTGAGCCCACGTGCGGCGTAAAATCGTGGTGTCGAAGGCGGTGTCGGCGTTCAGGAAGAGCCCTTTCAGGTCGATCTGGGCTGCTTCCAGCAGGCTGCATGGCTTTTAACCAGTGTACCGGGTCAAGTCCAGTAAGTCCATTTACGTTAACTAGCGGCTTATCACAAGCTGACTTCTCGGACAGATTTACTACTTCTGGTATTTAACTTTCCTTGCACGGTTTCGGTCGTGTAAATAATGCAAAAACGACTATTAGCCAAGTGACTTTTGCACCGGCGCTTGATCTTCCGGCTTTATCCCACTTATCCTTGTATGACACCACACCGATGGCTGCTGTATGGCGGCTTAGTGAGTAGCTGCCTTGCCTGCCAGGAACAGCGCGAAAAGGCTCCGTCCGCAGTAGAGTCAGCCCTTCCCCCACAGCCCGCAACGGCCGGCACGTCAGTGGCGGCTACCCCGATCGTCGAGGCGTACTTCTCCTGGCACCAGGCCGGCCAGTATATTCTGGATGTGGATTTTTCACCCCGCACCTCGGAACTAGCCCTGGTGCTGCAGTACCAGCGTCAGCCGGTCAGCCATGACGGGCCGCCTCCGCCGCCGTTGCCGGCCAACGACCGGAGCGAGGATCCCGCCATCAGCCTGCTCCGCACCGATACCCGGCAGCTTACCCGAGTTGACTATGGCTGGACGCCGGCCTTTTCGCCCGATGGGCTGCTATTAGCCTATAGCCACCAGCAGCAGCCTATGCCCAACCTGCGCGCGCTGGCCTCCACCTTTGCCGGCAACCCCATCCGGATCTACGACCGCTCGACACGGCACGTGACCACCGTGGCTCGCCCAGCACGGACGTTTCTGTTCGAGCCGCGCTTTACGGGCCCGCAGGAATTGGTGTATCAAATCGGCGACACGGTAAACGGCAGCTACGCTGGCGGCGTGGGTCTGCTGCAACTAAACCTGCGCACGCAGCGCACCGATACGCTGTACGCAGTCCAGCGCAGCCACGGGCACTACCATTTGCTGGGCGGCGTGTGGCCGGGAGCGGGAGAGCTGTACTATTCCGTCGCGGTGCCCCAGGATCATTCCCTCTGGATGGCCAATGCTTACGAGCACCAACTGTATACTAGGCGGGGCCTAGCGCAAAGCTTCGGCCTCAGCAGCGAGGCGTATGTTGAGGACCTGATCGGTTTGCGTCCTGGCGGGAAAGCAGTGCTTATAGGCCAGGGCCAGGACACGGCCGACACAAGATATTACCTGAGCTATTGGCGCAAGGGGAGGGGGCAGCGGGAACGGGCCTTACCGAGCGCGTTTTCGAAGGCCGTGCTCAGCCCCGACGGCCAGTACCTGTTTTACCAGACGCAGGAGGGGCAAGCCTTTGTGCTCAACACCGATACGTTTCAGCAGACTCCGCTGTCCACTGGCGATGTGGAGGTACAAACGGTGCAATGGGCCGCCGATTCGCGACGCTTGGCGCTGATACAGACCTCCGAGAAGCTGGCCGCTACCGATGTGGTGCATCTCTATCGGTTGCGTTGAGAGATAGTGCGAACAGCATTTCCCTGCTCATACTCAGCGGGAGGTGGAAGTCATTAAATGGCCTATGGTAAATAGCATTTTGGGAGCAGTGAGGAATGGGTAAGCCAGAGCGCGGGTTCACGGAATCCTTTCTTAATATAATCAGAGTTGTCGGCCGCTTCTGCCCTAAACGTTCGCCTCGTTAAGTGCGCGGGCGAGTTCTGCAACCGCCCCGACCGTTTACTAGATGTAAAAAGCTGTTAGCTATCCTGTTTCAGTTGCTCAGTTGAAGAGTCAGTACAGAATACCTTAGTGTAGGCTGTCGAGTTTCGCCCGTTCTAAGTCGGTGTACGTAATAGTATAGCCTGTAGCTACCACCGCATCTAGTTCAACCGCCATTCCTTGGTAGAGCCATCTTACCACGTGGTAGCTGCTCGTTCCAAATGGGTAAGAGGTGCCGTATGCGTTATTCAGCGTAGCTTCTAGTCGATTACCTATGCTACTCCACGGCTGGCCATCTGCGTCCAGCTTCAGCACCAGCCGAACTAGCTTACCGGCCGAATAGGATGGATAGACCTGCATGGCGAGGCGTTCGTGGTTCATTGACCACACTAATTCGCCTCGTACACGGAGGGAATCAAGGTGATGCGTGACGTGGAGGGAGTCCATGCCCAACCGCAACCCGGCGCCTACTGGAGCGGTCGCTGGCTGCCGGCGTGTCATAGCCAGCGCCTGGTGATACTGGTTCTCTATTTCGGTGGGAGAACGCGTGTCGCAGCCAGTAAGCAACAGGAGCAAGAGCCCTTTACTAAGACGGAAGCAAGGCCTAGGGGATAGGCGGGATACCAGAGAACTTCTCACTAGTCACTAATGTATAAAGCAGCCTAAAAGCAAACAGGGTATTCTTCGTAAAATACTACCGCAAGACCAGCTGCCAATTACCTCAAAACCCGCACGTATTCCAAGGGTGGGGGTATAAGTCCGCTTATGATAAGCGGGTTAGCTAGCGTAAATCGACTTACATAGCCAAGCATCCTTGCAAATAGCCATGAAATCAATGCTCCTGTTTAACTGAACCGTCACGTATAACGGGAAGCCTTTCGTAATTGAGTTGGGAAATATGAGGGTCCGCTAGACTGCACTCAACTTCCACACAGTCACCGAGATGCAAGCCTTTCTTTTCGAAGGTCCCTCCATATCGAATACCAGCTACATGATAGCGGCATTCCACCTCTGCAGGGCCTGTTCTCAACCCTGGAGGCTTTCCTGCCCACACTATCTTGCCTTGTGTAACGGCGTAGCGCTTCATCTTCTCGCGTTTAGAGAAGTAAGAATATACACAAGCAAGACACACCAGCAGCAAGGCCATGCGGCAACCAACCTGCCATACGTTGTTAAATCTGCTTGTATGCTTACGCTGGCTCTTTGCTGCTCCCACATGATACGTCGATAAATCAACCAAGAGGTAAAAAACATTGATCCGGTAGAAGTCCCGATATCCTACTGCTATTTCCTCTACCCGCATCTTCGGCGTTGTGAAAATGGTGAGATTGAGGTTGATGCTAGCTTCAGCTTAGCCAGACCACCTCAACAAATGGGCTACTTTTGAGGGCGTAGCGATCCGTACTTAAATCCGCTGCCGCATCTATGTCGTTTGTCGGGCAACGCCTCGGCGGTTGTGGCTGCCAAAACGGAATAGCTGTGCGGCCTACTTCGGCCCGTTAGCCCTACCCCCCTGGTGTAAATTGCCAGAATTTCATTTCCCCAATACTTTCCCTAGATGCGAACATTATTACCCGTTGCCTTTCTTTCCGTGGTATCCGCATCCGCATTTGCCCAGAAACTCACCGGGCAGGTGGTAGACAGCACCTCATTACAACCGATTGTGGGGGCCACCGTGCAGGTAAAACGTACGCAGGCGGGTACGCTCACCAGTGCTACGGGCGCGTTCACGCTCACCAACTTGCAGCCCGCCGATGTACTGGTCGTTACCTCCCTAGGCTTCAAACCGCAGCAGATTCAGTATACGGGCCAAACCAACCTGACGGTTAAACTAGCTTCGAGCCTTATTCTCAACGAAGTTGTGGTGACAGCCCTGGGGCTGGAGCGTAACGCCCAAAGCCTGGGCTACGCGGTGCAGAAACTAGATAGTCGGCAGGTCAGTGAGGTGAAAGCGGCTAACTTTCTTGATAACCTAGCGGGCAAGGCAGCGGGCGTCATGGTTACGGCTGGCTCAACGGGGGTAGGGTCGTCCTCGCGCATTACCATTCGGGGCGAGTCGTCCTTCACCAACAACAACCCTCTCTTCGTGGTGGATGGTATCCTGCTTAATAACGCGACGGTGGTCAACCGCGTCAACGACGATGCCAACGGGTTTCAGGAAATTGATTTCGGCAACGGGGCCATGGAAATCAACCCCGACGACGTGGCCTCAGTGTCGGTACTGAAAGGACCGGGGGCGGCGGCGCTCTACGGCACCCGGGCCTCGAATGGGGTTATCCTGATAACGACCAAAGATGGGGCGGGGGCAGGTAAAGGGCTGGGCGTCAGCTTCAACAGCACCTTCTATGCCGAGCGGCCGTTTCAGCTGCCCCGCTTTCAGAACACCTACGGGCAGGGCAACAGCGGGGCGTTTCGGTACGGCGACGGCCTGGGCGGGGGTGTCAACGACAACATCTCCTACAGCTACGGCCCGCGGCTGGACGCGCGCCTGCTCATTCCGCAGTACGACAGCCCCGTTACGCTGCCCGACGGCCGGGTGGTGCGCGGCGCCGATACGCGGCTCTACAGCGGCCTGCCCATCACCCCGACGCCGTTCGTGGCGCACCCCGACAACCTGAAAGATTTTTACCAGACCGGCCGCACGGCCATCAACAACCTGGCCGTGACGGGTGACTTCGACAAGGGCAGCTACCGGCTTTCCTTCACCGACCTCAACAGTCAGTCGATTATTCCGGGGGTGGACCTGAAGCGCAAAACTCTGGCCGCCCGGCTGCAGTTTGACCCGACCCAGCGGCTAAAAATCAGCTCCTCGATCAACTACATCAACAGCGGCAGCGACAACCGCCCCGCCACCAAGTACGGTTCGGAAAACACCAACTACGCCCTGAGCGCCTGGCTGGGCCGCCAGACCGACATCAACCCCATGAAGCAGTACTGGCAGCCGGGGCTGGAAGGCGTGCAGCAATTTTCCTACAACTACACCTTCTTCGACAACCCGTATTTTACGCTCCACGAAAACCGCAACTCGTTCACCCGTGACCGGCTCATCGGCAACTTGGCCGCCACGGCCGAGGTGGCCGACAACCTGACGCTGCTGGTGCGCAGCGGCATGGACTACTCCAGCGAGAACCGCAAGTTTCGCCGGGCCTTTAGCAGCAACCGCTTCAAAAACGGGGCCTACGCCGAAAACGCCGTTTTTTTCCGGGAAATCAATACCGACTTCCTGCTCAACTACACCCGCAGCCTGGGATCGTTTTCGCTTGATGTTTCGGCGGGGGGCAACCGCCTGGACCAGCAGACCTCGTTTGATCAGTACCAAGCCCTGACGCTGGCGCAGCCGGGCGTGTTTAAGCTCAACAACGCCGCCTCGCCGGTGGAGGTGTACCAGCAGAGCGGCCGCAAGCGCATCAACAGTGTGTATGCCCTGGCCAAGCTGGGATTCAAAGACCTGTTGTTTGTGGATGTCACCGGGCGCAATGACTGGTCCAGCGCCCTAGCTACGCCCACCTCGACGGCCAATACGTCCTTCTTCTACCCGTCGGTAGCGGCCAGTTGGGTGCTGTCGAACCAGTTCCAGCTGCCCGCGGTCGTTTCCTTTGCCAAGGTGCGGGCCAGCGTGGCCAGCGTCGGCAACGACACCAGCCCCTACCAGACGGCGGGCACCTTCACGGCCCGGAACCCGGTATTTTCGCAGCCGGCGTTCAGCGACCAGAGCACCATTGCCAATACCAACCTGAAACCGGAGTCCATTACCTCGCTGGAAGCCGGGGCGGATGTGCGCTTCTTCACCGACCGGCTGGGTTTCGACCTGACGTATTACGATTCGCGCACCCGCAATCAGATTCTGTCGCTGCCCATTGCCATTCCGACGGGCTACAGTGAGCGGGTCATCAACGGCGGGGAAGTACGGTCGCGGGGCCTGGAGGCGGTGGTAAACGCCACGCCCGTGCAGACCAGCCGCTTCCGGTGGAACGTGAGCCTGAACTTCAGCCGGAACCGGACCACCGTGGTATCGTTGCCCGAAGAAGCCGGCACCCTGACGCTGGGCTACAACCGCATCTACGACAACGTGAACCAGACCGTCTGGTACCAGGTGCGACAGGGCGACCGGGTGGGCGATATGTGGGGAACCGGCTACCAGCGCACCGCGCAGGGCGACTTTCTGGTGGGCAGCAACGGGCAGTACATTGCCAACAACACCCTCAAGAAGCTGGGCAACTACAACCCCGACTTCATGGCGGGCCTCTCGAACCAGTTCAGCGCAGGCAATTGGAACCTCGGCTTTCTGCTTGACTGGCGACAGGGCGGCATCCTGGTGTCGCGCACCCTGGCCTTGGCGGGCGTGGCTGGCCAACTCAAGGAAACGGCCGACCGGCCCGAGGCCGGCATCGTGGCCAAGGGCGTGGTGAATACCGGCACCGCCGAAAACCCGGTGTACCAGCCCAATACCCGCGCCATTCCGGCCGAAACCTATTACCGAATGTACTATGACCGGAACCACGAGGAGAATAATACCTACGATGCTTCCTACGTCAAGCTGCGGGAACTGACCATCGGCTACAGTGTGCCGCAATCGGCCTGGGTGGCCAAAAAGCTGCGCACGCAGCAGCTGACCATTGCCCTGATCGGCCGGAACCTGCTGGCTTTCTCGCACATGCCGCACTTCGACCCCGAGCAGACCTCGTTCCAGCAAAACCAGCTGCAGACGGGCGTTGAGGATATGAGCTACCCCACCACCCGCAACGTGGGCCTGAAGCTCAGCGCCAATTTCTAAGCCCTGTCACCAGCATATGAAACGGAAATTATACAGCCTGCTGCTGCTGACCGTCCTGACCGGCGCCCTGCCCGCCTGCACGGACCAGTTCGAGGAAATCAATACCAACCCCAACGCGCCGGTGGACGTGCAGCCGGCGCTGCTGCTGCGCAAAATCATCTTCGACTACGGCGAGCAGATGTCGTACGAAGCCTTCGTGGCGGGCAACCTGCTGGGGCAGTACTTCACGGCCATCGACTTCAACCTGTTTGACCGGCACAGCCTGAGCGAGCCGCAGTACGGCGGTAACCCCTGGCCCTTTTTGTACAGCAACCTGCGCGACAACGAGATACTGCTGCAGAAAGCGCGAGCAAATCCGGCTTTCGGGGTGTACGAAGGCCCGGCCCTGATCCTGAAAGCCTACCTGGCCGCCACGCTGACGGACCTGTACGGCGACGTGCCCTACAGCGAGGCGCTGCAGGGCAAAGCGGGCATCATTACCCCGGCCTACGACAGCCAGGAAGCCATTTACACGGCCCCCGGCGGCATCCTCGACAATCTGGACAAGGGTATCACCTCCATCAATAACTACCAGGGTATTACGCCGCTGGAGGGTGACGTCCTCTACGGGGGCAACCGCAGCAAATGGGTGCTGTTTGCCAACTCGTTGAAAATTAAGTACCTGATGCGTATATCCGGCAAGGTAAACGTGCAGCCTGCCCTGCAAAGGGTCGTGGCCGAGGGCAAGTACATTACCAGCAATGCGGACAATGCGGCATTTCGGTTCTCACTGGCGCAGCCTAATAATTTCCGCATGTCGACAGCTCGAATTGGGGATTACAACCTGTTTATCATGTCCAAAACCAGCGAGGACCTGCTGGCGGGACTGAGCGACCCCCGGATAGCCACGTATTTTCGACCCACAGCAGCCAATCCGGGTACCTACAAGGGGCTGTTGAACGGGCCTGATGCCTCCAGGCTATCCATCACGTTGGCCGATTATTCGCTCACGGGCACCATCTTCCGGGAAAACTCGGACCGCTTGAATGCCAACTTTATGACGGCGGCCGAAACCAGTTTTCTGCTGGCCGAAGCCGCCCAGCGCGGGCTGATGGCTGCCTCGGCGCGCACCTGGTACGAGCAGGGCATTACCCAGTCGTTTGCCTACTGGGGCACGGCGCTGCCCGCCAGCTACCTTAGCAGCAGCCGGGTGGCCTACGGGCAGAACGGCCATAATCCGCTGGAGCAGATCCTGACGCAGAAATGGCTGCATAACCTCAATAATGGCTACGAAGGCTGGACGGAGTATCGCCGGACGGGCTTCCCGCGCCTGAAAACTATTTCGGCCAGCCTCAATAACGGGCTGATTCCCGTGCGTATGCCTTACCCCGCCACGGAAAGTGCGCTGAACGCGGCGCACTACCAACTAGCGGCCGCCAAAACTCAAAGCAACAGCATCAACGCCCCCGTGTGGTGGGCCCGCTGATTCCTCCTATTATGAGTACAACCCTGTGGCAGTGGGCGTTGGTGCTGGCTTCCAGCATCACGCTATTTCTGGTGTCGCCGCTGGCCCGCACCGCGCCTGAGTTTTTCCGCGGTACCCGCAAGGCCCGCACGCCCAATACCGTTTTTCTGACGAGTAGTCTAGTCATTTCCTGGCTGTTTGCCAAGTCGATTACCAATGCCGCCAATCTGGGCCAAAGCTTCGGGCTGGTGGGGGGGGTGGCCTACGCTGGGTACTACCTGTCGTTTCTGGTGGCCGGCTTTGTCATCGTGGCTATGCGCAATAAAGGCGGCTACCGCAGCATCCATGAGTTTCTGGAATCAAAGTACGGAGCGGGGGCAGTGGTTGTGTTTACCGGCCTGATTATCATTCGCCTGTACAACGAAATCTGGTCTAACACGATCGTCATCGGCTCGTATTTCGGCGGGCCGGGCACAACGGCTTACTACGTAGCCATCGTAGTGTTTACCCTGCTCACGCTGGCCTACACGCTGAAGGGCGGCATGAGCAGCTCAATTATGACCGACGTGATTCAGCTCTCGCTCTTTGTGGTGCTGCTCACGGTTATTCTGGGGTTTATTTTGCCGGAGTACGGGGGGAGTCTGGTGCCCTTCCTGGGCAGCGGGGAATGGACCTTGGGGCAGGGCGTTGATTTGCTGCTGGTGGCATTGGTACAGTGCTTCAGCTACCCCTTTCACGACCCGGTGCTCACCGACCGGGGATTTATTACCGATACGCGCACCACACTCCGCTCGTACCTCTGGGCGGGGGCTATCGGCGCGAGCTGCATCATTTTTTTCAGCTTCGTGGGCATCTTCGCCAAGCTCCACACCCTCACGGGTGAGGCCCCGGTGGCCGTAGCGCGGTACTTTGGGGTGCCCATGCTGCTGCTCATGAACCTGATCATGGTGACGTCGGCCTCCTCGACCCTGGATTCGGCCATGGCTTCCTTCTCCAAACTCATCAGCATTGATCTAAGCAAAGCGGCCGAGCCCAGCGTATCACGGGGTCGGTGGGCCATGGTGGTGCTGACGGTGCTGGGCACGGTTCCGGTGTTTTTTAACCCCGCTATTCTGTCGGCCACCACTATCAGCGGTACGCTGGTGCTGGGGCTGGCCCCCGTATTTTTGTTCTGGCACGTACCCGTGCCGCGCTGGGCCTTTCACTTGTCAGTCATCGGGGGGCTGGTGGTGGGCGGCTTGCTGACTATATTCCCGCTGCCCGGTACCCTGCACCTGGGCGACGGCAAGTACGGGGCGCTGCTTAGCACGAACCTGCTCACGTCGGGTTTCTGTTTCGGCGTATTCGGACTTTGTGCACTTCTCCCCAAAAAGCCTGCTCATGGATAACCCTATGCCCACCGACCTCGGTCCGCGCAATGGCCGGCTGCTCGTCTTTGGGGGGCCTTACTCAAACTTGCAGGCCCTGGAAACGCTCCGGGACATTGCCGACCAGCTGCAAATTCCGGCGGGTAATATCATCTGCACCGGCGACATTGTGGGCTATTGCGCCCAACCCGAAGCCGCGGTGCAATTTGTGAAAGCCTGGGGCGTGCACGCCATTCAGGGCAACGTGGAGCAGAACATCATCCGGGGCGAAGACGACTGCGGCTGCAATTTCGCCGAAGGCAGCCGGTGCGATGTATTGTCCCGGGCCTGGTTTCCGTACGCGGTGCGGAGCCTGGCAGCCAGTTCGGTGGCCTGGCTAGGCACTCTGCCGCTCCACCTCACTTTCCGGTATGCCGGCCAGACGGTAGCCGTGCTGCACGGGGCGGCCACTGGCATTGCCGATTTTGTGTTTACTTCCACCCCCTGGCCGGTGAAGGAAGCTAGCTTCGCCGCTACCGGAGCTACGGTAATACTGGCCGGCCACGCCGGCCTGCCCTTCGTGGATGAGCGTGCAGGGGACTACTGGCTTAACGCGGGCGTGATTGGAATGCCCGCCAACGATGGTACCCCGCGCGTGTGGTATCTGTTGCTTGACGATACCGATGGCTTGTTCAGCTACTCCTTCCACGCCTTTACCTACGACAACGGGAAGGCCCATCAGCTGATGCGGGCCAATGGGCTCCCTGACTCCTACGCGCAAACGCTCCTGACAGGTATCTGGGATAACTGTGAGATTTTGCCGGAGGCCGAGAAGGCTTTGCAGGGCCGAGCCATTACGCTGCACTAGAAAGTGAGCCAACTCATCAAGCGGGCAGAAGATAACTCAGATTGCGCGAGAGCACGGCTCGAGCGAGGCAATCAGCCCTGCTAGACAACCACATAAGCCACTTAGTGTGGCGGGCTCAGCGTTAGTAGATTAACGCTTCCAGCGGCCCGGCCGGAGCGGACCGTGCGGGCACCGTACCGTCGGGGCGAACCCAGGGCTCGGACGGGGCAAGCGGCAGGGCCAGAAGCTGAGCCACGGTCTGGTGGGCGTAGTCAGGATAGGCGGGCACGCCGATGGTGAGGGCTTGCTGCGGCACGTTGAGGCGCAGGGTGCGGTGCAGAGAGTCCCAGAGTGTGAGCACAACCCCGAAGTTGCTTTGCGACTCGCGGTGCACCACCGAGTGGTGGATGCCGTGCGCCCGGGGCGTTACCAGCACCCGCACCAGCCGGCGCTCCACAGCCAGCGGCAGCCGCCAGTTGCTGTGGTGGAAGGCGGCGCAGGCTTCAAACACGGCCTCATAGGCCAGCACCGTAGCCGGCCGAATGCCCAGCAGTGCCGGCAGCCCCGCCCGGTACGGAATGCTGGCCAGCATCTCCCCGAAGTGAAAGCGCCAGGCTGTGGTAAGGTCCATGTCGAGGTCGTTATGGTGCACGCGATGCAGGCGCCACAGCAGCGGCGCATGTAGCAGCCGGTGCCAGCTATAGGCCAGATAATCGAGCACCAGCACTTCGAGGCCGAGGCGCACAGGAGCTGGCAGGCGGGCGAGCTGCCGGGCCGGGTAGTGCGGGGCGGCAAGCTGCGCCAAACCCACCATGGCAGGTAGCAGCGTGAGGCGGGCGGTGGGTAGCGACGGGGCCGCCAGCACGGCATTACGGAGCCAGCGCTCGGGGCGCGGGCGGGTGCGCCGCCGCAGCGGGTGGCGGGTTTCGAGCAGCAGCAGCCCCAGGCCCACCAGGGCCAGGGCCGGCGTGGCCCAGCGGTCGAAGCGCCTGAGGAACGGATGCGAAACCGGAAAAACGGGCATAAAAACGGCGTAAAGCGGTAAAAGAAAACAGGGTAAACGCGGTAATTAAGCAGCCTGCCCGGCAACGCGTCCCTGGCCGCGGCGTAACTTGGGGCGCGTTGCCGGGCCGGTATACGTATGTTTTTTCCTTTTGACACTGACCGGCAGCCCCGCCAGGCCTCGTCAGCGGCCAACTCCCAGCCTGATGATCAGCATCATCATCCCGACGTATAACGAGGCCGAAGCCATCACCGCCCTGCTCGGCTACCTGCGCCAGGCTACGGCCCCCGACCACGACCTGGAAATTCTGGTGGTGGATGGGGGTAGTACCGACGATACCGCGCCCCTGGCCCGGCAGGCTGGGGCCACGGTGCTGGTCAGCCCCCGCAAAGGCCGCGCCGCCCAGCTCAACCACGGTGCCCGGCAGGCCCGGGGCGAGGTGCTGTATTTTCTGCACGCCGACTCTTACCCGCCGCTCGGCTTTGCGGCCGATGTGCGGCAGGCCGTGGCCCAGGGCTACGGGGCAGGCTGCTACCGGCTGGCCTTTGATTATCCGCACTGGTTTTTGCGGTTTAGCGCCTGGTGCACCCGGCTGCCGTTCACGGCCGTGCGTTTCGGCGACCAAAGCCTGTTTGTGCGCCGCGACTTATTTGCCCGCCTCGGGGGCTACCGCGAAGAGTTAGTGGTAATGGAAGACCAGGATCTGGTAGCCCGCCTGCGGGCGCAGGCTCCGTTTCGGCTGCTGCCCCGCGCAGTGACCACCTCGGCGCGCAAGTACCAGGTAAACGGTGTTTTCCGGCTGCAGGGAATTTTCACCCTCCTGGTGGTGCTCTACAAGCTGGGCGTGCCGCAGCGCCGTCTGGTGCAGCTGTATCGCCGGCACATCCGGCAAGGCAAGCTGTAGCCACGGGTTTCAAGGGGGATGGCCGTATCTTGCTGCCCTGCTTCGCCTGATAATTGATTTACGTATGTCCACCGCCCTGCCCCCTCACCTGATAGTTTTTGCCCGCGAGCCGGAGTTGGGGCGCGTTAAAACCCGCCTGGCCGCGGGTATCGGTGCCGAGGCGGCCCTGGCCGTGTACCGCGAGCTGCTGGCCCTTTCGGCGGCGGCCGTAACGGCGGCGCAGGTTCCCGCCACGATCTGGCTGGCGGAGGCCCCGGCCGGGGCCGACCCAACCCAACCGCGGCCGGAGTGGCCGGGCTTCCCCTGGCGCGAGCAGCCGGCTGCCGGTACGCTGGGCGAACGGATGAGCCAGGCCTTCCGCGAGGCACTGGCGGCGGGCGCGGGTCGGGTCGTAATCATGGGCACCGACTGCCCCGGCCTCAGCGCTGACTTGCTGCGGCGAGCATTTGACCAGCTACTACACCATGATGTGGTGGTGGGTCCGGCCGATGACGGCGGGTATTACTTGCTGGGCATGAATGCCTTGCATCCCGACCTATTCGCCAATAAAGCCTGGAGCACGGCCAGCGTTTTGCCGGATACCCTGGCCGACGCCGCCCGCCTGGGCCTGCGCGTGGCCCATCTGCCTACCCTGCACGACGTGGACTCGGCCCAGGACCTGGCTACTTGGCGCGGGCATTCCGGACCTGGCGGCGGGCACTAGGGCGTAGCCCCGGCCCGCGGCCAAGATAGTACTCGGCAGCGGCCCAAATCAGCACCACCCCATATTCGAGGACCAGCAGCGGCCCACTTTCGGCGTACGCCGTAGTGCGGTAGGCCGCGTACGAAAGCACGGCCAGACCCGCCCACACCCGCGCGTAGCGCAGCGGCGAAAAGCAGCTCAGCGCCACCAGCGGCACCAGGTACCAGGGATGCACCACCGTGGCCAGCGCAAAGTAGCCGCTGAGCGTGAGCAGCAGCCAGTGCGGCAGTGCCGCCAGGGCCGGCCTTCCTGCTCGCCGCGCCAGCCACAGCGTGCCGCCGGCCGCGCCCAGCCCCAGCAAAGGACCCAGTGTGCCCACGAGGTCGTAGCCCACCAGCCACTGGCCGGCCGCGCGCAGCAGGTAAAATACGCTGGCATTAAACTCGAAGCGCTGAAAGTACAGGTCCAGACTTAAGCCAATATGCAGCAGCAAATCCCACGACAGGAAAGGCAGAAACAGCGCCCCCAGCCCAGCGGCCAGCACGCCCAAAAACCACCACAAGCGCTGCCAGCCCAGGTGCCGGGCCAGTAGGGGCAGCGCCAGCAGCGGCAGCAGCTTGGTGGCCACGGCTAACGCCAGCGCCCCGGCAGCCAGCCGGGTGCGGCGGCGTACCAGCAGCGCGCCCGTCAGTAACAAAAAACACACCACCACGCCTTCCATGTGCACGTTGCCGATGGTCTCCACAATAACCAGCGGGTGAAGCAGGTAGGCCAGGGCCCGGCGAGCCGGCCAGCCCGCCAGCGGCAGCAGCCAGAGCAGCAACGCCGCCGCGCCCGCATCGGCCAGTAGCAAAGCAAGGCGCACTACCACTAAAAAGCCGGTTTGGGAGGTAGGATAAGCTCCTGCCGCCGCGCCATATAGTGCCTGGCACACGGGAGGATACACGGAGAAATACGCCGGTGAATTGAGCTGCGGTAGCAGGCGGCGCAAAGTAGGCAGCGGCAGAGTAGCCGCGTCCACGGGCGGGGTGGCCAGCAGCTGCCGGGGCGTTTCGGCAAAGGGGTTGTGACCGTGGCTCACCAGCAGCCCATCCCAGCGGAAGCGGTAGAAGTCGTCGCTCAGCGCGGGCGTAGCCGGTAGCCACAGCAGCCGGAATGCCAGGGCGGCTCCCAGGCCCCAGCGTAACGGCAACCGGGTGTGCAGCAACCAGGCGTAGGCCGCGCCGGCCACCGCGAACAGCCCCAGCAACTGCCCAAATTGCGGGCGCGGCGTAGCGTAGGCCAGCCCCCAGTAAGCGGCTCCCATCAGCAGGAGGGCTACGAGCTGCCCGGCCTGCCGCCATGAAAAGGGGGGAAATAAAGTTGGCAAGGGGGCGGGTGAATTACCAGTATTTAAAGATGGTCCACAGAATTTTGTAGCCCGCCCCCAAGGTGCCGCGCACCGTGCCCGACACCTTGCTCACCCCGATGCGGCGGCGGTAGCGCACGGGCACCTCTACCACGCGCAAGCCGAGTCGGGCGGCTTTTACTTGCATTTCCACCGTCCAGCCGTAGTTGGTATCGGTCATGTCCAATCGGGCCAGCGCCTCGGCCCGAATGGCCCGAAACGGCCCCAGGTCGGTGGTGGTGCCGCCGTAGCGCAAGCGCAGCAATTTAGCTGCCAGCCAGTTGCCAAAGCGCTGCTGCGGCAGCAAGGCGCCTCGCTCGCGCCGGCCCAGCGCCCGTGAGCCGATGACCATTTCGGCCGCGCTGCCCAGCAGGGGGGCCAGCAGGGCGGGCATATCGGCCGGAAAATCAGAGTGGTCCCCATCCAAAAACACGATGATTTCCGGGGTGATAGTTGCGGGTTGGGCGGCGTAGTAGGCTAGCCCGGCCAGGCAGGCCTGGCCGTAGCCGGGCCGCGGCTCGGCCACCACGGTGGCCCCGGCGGCGCGGGCGGCGCGGGCCGTTTCGTCGGTCGAGGCATTGTCGACCACCACCACTTCCTGCACCAGGCCGGCCGGTATTTCGCTTAGCACCAGCCCAATGGAGCGCTCCTCATTGTGGGCTGGGATGAGCACGCCAATACGCGGAAGGGTGGCCGGAAAGGACGACAAGGCAGATTAGGGGGGAAGCGGTTTAGAAAAGCCGGGAGACGTGCGAAGAAGCCTGAAGTTTGAGGTGTGACGCTCACTTTTTCATCCTTCAGTGAAAGCTCTGCCCAAAGATATCATTCGATAACCCATCGTTTCCTGCCTGACCACTTACCGCCGTAGCCGGCCTACGGCCATTGCGCTGCCCGAATTACCCGAAGCTGCCGGATTTGCTCTAATCAGCTCCCTGTTGCGGAAATGGCTGAGTAAGCGGAGCCGTTGAACAGTTTTATGGGGTGTTGTTGGATACATAGGAGAAAACCTATGCCTCGGCAGTCGAATAACTTAGAGGCTATTGATAAGGCACGATTGGCCCAGTAAGAATAGAGGGAGACGCTACTGCTGGAATTGTCTCGTCAACCATACCCCTAGATTCCACAGGCATGTTACGATCAGCAAGAGCACAACAGGCAACCAGATCATCCACCCAAACCAGAAGAAAAAAACTAGTGGCAAGTGCCATCCGAAGGCCTCAGATACAAAATAGGATAGGCCTGCCAGCAGCCCAATGATAAGAAACAGGACCAATAACACACGCATGAACATGACCATGCGCCAAGATAGCCATCCGATACAATACCCCGTTTCCACTCCCTGGCGTCTGCTAATTCAACACGTGTAGTACTCGCCAAAAATTAGACAGTTTAGGCGGGCTGGCTTAGCCCATTTATGAACCAGAAGCGTACCCGTCGTCGCTGTTGCACCTTATCACAATCACGCAAGCCAATTGGCTAACTGGTTGGAGGTTTTCCCCTGATTGTTCAAAAACCACCTTTGTTGCAGGATAGTAATCGCGGCACGCAATCGGTCAGCGGGGTTACCTACGTACGTAAGGGCACCGGCGGAACTGACTACCACCGCGTTTTGGCGTTTATTTGCGGCTTATGCACCTCGTTATCATTGGCAACGGCATCACGGGCGTTACGGCCGCCATTACCGCGCGGCGGCTGGCACCCGCCGCCCGTATCACGCTGGTATCGGCAGAAAGTGCGCACCACTACTCGCGCCCGGCTCTCATGTACTTGTACCTGGGTCACCTGCGCTACGCCGACGTGAAGCCTTACGAAGACTGGTTTTGGGCGGAAAATCGGCTGGAGCTGGTCCACGCCGAAGCCACCGGGGTGGATACCGCCGCCCGCACCGTGCAGCTGGCCACCGGCCCGGCCCTGGCCTACGATAAGCTGCTGCTGGCCACCGGCTCGGTGATGCGCCAGCCCACCTGGCCCGGCCCGCAGCTGGCCGGCGTGCAGGGCTTTATCGGCCTGCCCGACCTGGAGCGCATGAGCCGCGACACTCAGCGCATCGGCCGCGCCGTGGTGGTGGGCGGGGGCCTCATCGGCGTGGAGCTGGCCGAAATGCTGCACTCGCGCGGCATCCACGTCACGTGGCTGGTGCGCGAAGCCCGCTACTGGCAGTCGGTGTTGCCCCCCGCCGAATCGGCGCTGCTGGCGGCGCACATCCGCCGGCACGGCATTGATTTTCAGGAAAACACGGAGCTAGGTGAGGTGCTGGGTGATGCCCGGGGCCGCGTGCGGGCCGTGCGCACCACCACCGGTCAGGAACTGCCCGCCGAATGGGTAGGGGTGGCCACCGGCGTGCAGCCCAATCTCACGCTGGCCCGCGCCGCCGGGCTCGCCACCGACCGTGGCATCCTGGTTGATGCGCTGCTCGAAACCAGCGCCCCCGGCGTGTACGCGGCTGGGGACTGCGCCCAGCACCGCCAGCCCCCTCCCGGCGAGGTCGCCGTGGAGCAGCTCTGGTATACCGGCCGCATGCAGGGCGAAACCGTGGCCCACACGCTCTGCGGCCACCCTACTGTCTACCGGCGCGGCCAGTGGTTTAATTCGGCCAAGTTCTTCAACCTCGAATACCAGACCTACGGCCGCGTGCCCGCCCAGCCGGTGGCCGGCATTGCCAGCTTCTGCTGGCAGCATCCCAACGGCAAGCATCTGCTGCGCCTCAACTTCGAGGAGTCCGACCAGGCCGTGACGGGCGTCAACGCCCTGGGTTTGCGCCAGCGCCAGGACGTGTGGGAGGGCTGGCTGCGCGAGAAAACCCCCATTGGCAACGTGCTTGCCCAACTGGCGGCGGCCAACTTTGACCCCGAGTTTGCGCGGCAGCACGAGCCCGCCATCCGGCGCGAATTTACCCGGCAGTTTCCCACTATTGCGGTGGGAAAGCCGCGCCGCCGGGGGCTTTTAGGCTTGCAGCTAGGATAGCTTTTTTTATTGAATCTGTAAGATGCACGACGTTCCGTCCCCTTCGCTGGCCCTGGCACAACCCCCACCGGCCGCTACGCCCCCCGGAGAAAAGCCGGCCCTAGCGGCCGTGGCTCTGGGCTTGCTGGCGCTGCTAGCTGCCGCAGCCGATACCGACCCCGGCCGGGCGCGGATGAGTTTATACCTGGCGCTGGCCCTGCTGAGCGGCGGCACGCTGGGCTGGGCCTGGCTAGCCTTTGGGCGCACTGAGGCCGGTTGGCACCCGCACGACCTGTGGCGGCAAGCCAGCACCAGCCGCGGGGCCGTAGCCTGGGCTACTGGTGTGGCCCTCACGGGCTTCTACGTGGTGCTGTACTGGTTTCCGGGGCTGCTCGAAAACCTGATCCGGGCGCTGGACGCGCTAAGCCAGGCGCTGCGGCACCGGGCGGCGGACCAGTGGTTTCTTTACGGTGCCTTCTACACGCTGGCGGTGCTGGTGCTGGGCGGCCGGGCGCTGTGGAAATATCGTTTTTCGCGCTACCACCTAGCACGTACGGTGTCGGTGATGTTCTTCCAGCTGGGCTTTGCCTTCCTGCTGCCGGGGCTGCTGCTGGCCTTGCAGCAGCCTGAATACTACTTCACCTATTTCTGGCCGCTGAAGTATGATTATCTGTTTCCTAACACCGTGGACCAGCTGCTACAAAGCGGCGGACTGGGCGTATTCATGGTGTTCTGGGGCGTGGTGATGGCTTTCGTGGCTACGCCTATACTCACGTATTTTTTCGGCAAGCGCTGGTACTGTGCCTGGGTATGCGGCTGCGGCGGCCTGGCCGAAACCGCCGGTGATACCTACCGTCACCTCTCCGACAAAAGCCGGCAGGCCTGGCGCTGGGAAGTCCGCCTCATCTATCCCATTCTGGGGCTGATAACGCTGCTCACGGCACTGCTTTGGGTGGGGGCCTCAGGCAAAGTGCCCGCACTGGGCGTGATTACGGGGCCGCTGGGCCAGTTTTACGGCTTTGTGATTGGCAGCGTGTTTTCGGGCGTAATCGGGGTGGGCTTTTACCCGCTTATGGGCTCACGGGTGTGGTGCCGCTTCGGCTGCCCGATGGCCGCCTACCTGGGGTTGTTGCAAAAGCACTTCTCGCGTTTCCGCATCAGTACCAATGGCGGGCAGTGCATCTCGTGCGGCAACTGCTCCAACGCCTGCGAAATGGGCATTGACGTGAAGCAGTACGCCCAGCGCGGCCAGCCCATTGTGCGGGCGGCCTGCGTGGGCTGCGGCCTCTGCGCTACCGCCTGCCCCCGGGGCGTGCTCAACCTCGAAAATGGCCCTCGCGAAGGGCGGCTGGCCGGCTCCGCATTCATTCACGCCGATTTGCTCCGAATTTTATAGGGTCAATTACCGTCGGTAATTCCTTCACTGTAATCCTGGTACATGTTCTTTTTAGAAGCCGGCCTGGTCGTTGTGTACGCCCTATGCCTGGTCTTTATGCTCGGGTTCAGTCTCACCCAGGGGCAACTGGCGTGGCTGGCGAGCCGGGCGCGGCTGCTGCCCGCCCCACCCACGCCCGCTGCCTGGCCCCTGGTGGCGGTGCAGCTACCCCTTTACAACGAGCAAAACGTGGTGGAGCGCCTGCTTGATGCCGCCGCCGCCCTCGATTACCCAGCCGACCGCTTGCTTATCCAGGTGCTCGATGACTCGACCGATGCAACCGTGGCGCTGGCCGCCGCCCGCGTGGCCCATTACCAAGCCCAGGGGGTAAACATCCGGCAGGTGCGCCGGCCCACCCGCCAGGGCTACAAAGCGGGCGCGCTGGCCCACGGCCTGACCGAAACCGGGGCGGAGTTCGTGGCCATTTTCGACGCCGACTTCCTGCCCGCGCCGGATTTTCTGCAACGCGTCATTCCCTACTTCACCAGTCCCAATATCGGGATGGTGCAAACCCGCTGGGGTCACCTCAACGAGCACGCCTCGCTGCTCACGCGCCTACAAGCCTTCGGGCTGAACGCGCATTTTCTGGTGGAGCAGGTGGGCCGGCAGGCGGGCGGACACTTCTTTAATTTTAACGGCACGGGGGGCGTGTGGCGGCGCGCCTGCATCGAAGATGCCGGCGGCTGGCACGCCGACACCCTCACCGAAGACCTTGATCTGAGCTACCGCGCCCAACTTCGCGGCTGGCGCTTCCGATACCTGCCCCAGGTGGTGGCCCCCGCCGAGCTGCCAGCCCATCTGGGTGCCCTGCAAGCCCAGCAGCACCGCTGGAATAAGGGAGCTGCCGAAACCGCCCGCAAGCATCTTGGCCGGGTGTGGCGCACGCCGGACTTCGCCCCGGCTACGCGCCTGCACGCCACGTTCCACCTGCTCAACAGCTCGGTATTTGCCGTCATTCTGCTCATGGGGCTGCTGAGCGTGCCGCTCGTTATCGTGCGGGCTAACCAGCCTGGGTTTCAGTTGGTTTTTCAGCTCGCTACTGGTTTTGTGCTCACTTTGGTGCCGCTAACTGGCTATTACTACGTCGCCTGGCGGCGGGCTGGGCCGCAGCGAGGCCACTGGTTTGGGCCAACGCTGCTGCTGTTTCTGGCCTTATCGATGGGCTTAGCCTTGCATAATGCTCGCGCCGTAGTACAGGGCTGGCTGCGCCGGGCTTCGCCCTTCGTCCGCACGCCCAAGCTGGGGACTGGTGATTCCGGCCACGGGGCGGCCTATCGCGCAGGACTGGCCGCCCCACGGCCCCTGGGGCAGAGCGGGCTAACGCTGTATTTTCTGGTGGGGCTAGTGGCTGATTTTTATTACCACAGCTATGGCCTGCTGCCATTTCATGTGCTGCTGGTGGCGGGCTTCGGCACACTTACTGGCTACGCCTGGCACGAGCGGCGGGCTAGGGCAGCTACCAGTGGGCTAGCTACGTAGTTGCGGTATGACTTTCTCTTCTTTTGGGCGGTGGCTGGGGACCGGTCTGCTCCTGACGGGCGTACTGGTAGCCTGGTACCATCGCCGGCCCGCGACGCCCGCAACCACTAATCCCCTGTACTCGGCCATGCTCCGTGGATTGCTGCGCGAGTCGGTACCCTTCGTGAGCGTGGCGCAACTACGGCAGCTACCCAATCCCGTGCTGCTGGATACCCGCGAAGCCCCGGAGTTTGCCGTCAGTCACCTGCGCGGGGCGCGGCTGGTGGGCTACGATACCTTTTCGCTGGCGGCGGTGCGCGATGTGCCCAAAAACGCGTCCATCGTGGTGTACTGCTCGGTGGGCGCGCGCAGCGAAAAAATCGGCGTGCAGCTTCGGCAAGCGGGTTTTACCAACGTACGCAACCTCTACGGCGGCATTTTTGAGTGGGTCAACGAGGGCCAGCCGGTCGTGCAGGCCGCAGATGAACCCACCCGCCGCGTGCACGCTTACTCGCGCACCTGGGGCGTCTGGCTCCGGCAGGGGCAGCCGGTGTACTAGGGCGGCGGGCGCGGGTGACTTACCAGGCCACGTAGGTGGCTACGCGCTTATTTGGGCAGCAAGCGGATGACAAAGTTCTTGAGCGGGTTCTTTTTGATAATGGTCACCAGTTGGCCGTTGGCGTACTGGTATTCATCCTCGCGTCCGGCGCGTACGGCCCGCCAGTTGCCGGCTTTGGGTCGGCTCAGGTGAAAGTAGTCGCCGAAATATTCGGCAAACGCCCGCGCCTGGCCGGCCGGGGGCTCGCCGAAGAACATGTTCGTGACGGCGTAGCGAATGGGAGTCGTTTCAGTGGCCTTGTAGTGATGCTTGTACTGATCGGCCACGATGTCATAATGGTCGCCCTTCCACTCGGTGCGCGAAGCAAAATCGCCCTGGTTAGTGTGCGCCTCTACCGTTGAGAGCAGCAGCTGGCCGTTGCGGAAGCGGTTCACTACCTGGTAGTAAATCTTGAGGTGGTAGAATAAAAAATTTACCTGCACGTCGCTCACCAGCGAATACGTCACGTCGGCCCCCACCGGGACCTGGCGGGTGGCCGTCATCGTTCCTACCCGCAGGCCGGCTACCTCGATGCCGTAGCGCCGCACTTCGGTCGTGGTGGTAGCTTTGGGGGCTTGCGCCACGGCCGCCAGAGGCAGAAATGAGAGAAAAATCAAGGCCAGCGCCTTCATGTATTTAAGTTGTAAGGCAAGAAGAAGGCCAGCGTGACGTTCCCTTTTGCCCGTTAAATGAAAAATCAGCAGCTACCAGTATGGGAGTGGCCGGCCAGGGTCAATGTGAAAAAAACGTTGTGGTTCCGCGTGGTTACGTTCGGGCATGTACCAGCCACGGACAGAGCGACGGTGGCTATGAGCAAGGGGCAGTAGGGCAAGCCGTTGCCCCTTGCCCATAGCCCGGCCGGCGAGCTGGTTAGGCCACGCCGGCACTGGATTTCAGGTAGCCGCTGCGGGCTAGTAAGCAGAAGTTTGCGGAAGCGTGCCGCTGGGGCTACTGCTTGTTCAGGTTCCAGTTATAGTCCAGGTACGTAACCTTGGTGCTGGCGTCGATTTTGGTAGTGGAGTAGCGGTTGACCCACTTTACCACCGACTGACCGTTGTTCTGCCAGTCGCCCTTGTACCAGTCAAAATACTTCGAGAGCCGGGCTTCCGACTTGCTGATCTTGTTCTTGGCCGGGTTGTTCAGGAAGTCGCGACCTTGCTCGTCGAGCTGCTTTTCCAGCTGGGCGGCGGTGTAGGCCTCGTTGCGCAGGCGCGGGCACGAAATGGACGCGCACACCAGCGCGAAGTGAATCCGCGGGTCGTTGTACTTCTTGCGCAAGATGCCGTGCTCGATATTGTCAAGGCTCATTTTCTCGCCGCCAATGCTGAAAAACTTGGCTGCCCAGGGCGTGGTCACGAACGGAATCTTGATTTTCGAGCCAATATCCTTGATGCTCTGCACCGGGTAATGGTCCAGGATCAGGCGGATGGTGTACGCGTTGTAGGCGTTGATCCAGTAAGCCATCTGATCGGCCTTGGACCAGTTGGCGGCCGGCGGGTTTTTGCTTAGCTGCGCCAGGTATTGGTTGAAAACCGCTTCATCGGCCCTAAAACCCTTATAATTAACTAGGCCCTGGGCGTTTACATGCTTTTTGAGCAGCTTGTCGTAGGCGCTGTGGTCGACCAGGGCACCGGTGACTGCCTCGACGTAGGCGGGCGTCGGCACGGGGTTGAGGCCGGGCACTACCACGGCCGCGGTGGTAAGCGTGCCAGCAACCAGCAGCAGAGCGGCCAGGGTCGAGGTTTTCATGAGTTTGTTCATTAGAAGCTACATACGACAAAGCCGGGCCGTAAAGTTTGCCGGGCGGCAATCTTCCGGGCCCCGCAATTTCGTAGGCTTTGGAAAGTAGTTTTGCCTCTGTGCTTTTATCCACCACTTTGCTGGCCCTGGCCGGGCTCGCCCCGGCCGATACGCTGCGCCCCAAGCGCTTAAGCCTGCTGCCCGTACCGCTGGTGTACTACACACCCGAAACCCGGCTGGCTTACGGTGTAGCGGCCACGGCCACCGTGCGTTTCCGGCGCGACGACGATTTTGCCGCGGCCCGGCCGTCGCAGTTCACCCTGGCCCTGGCCTACACCCAAAACCGGCAGCTGCTGCTGTACGTGCCCTTCCAGGTTTTTTACGACCACAACCGGTACTACGCGTACGGCGAGGCCGGCTACTACCGCTACAACTACTATTTCTACGGTGTGGGCCAGCGGGAGGTGCCGCGCGAGCTGTTCGGCGTCAATTTCCCCAGAGTACGGGTCAATGTTTTCCGGCGCGTAGGGGCGGGGATGGGTGCGGGCAAGCTCTACGCGGGCCTACGCTACCAGTATGAAGACTACCGCGTCAGCAGCGTGGAAGCCGGCGGGCTGCTGGCCAGCGGCACCGTACCCGGTGGCCTCGGCAGCCGCCTCACCGGGGGCGGCCTAGGCCTGTTTTACGACTCGCGCGACAACGTGTTTTTCCCCACCAAAGGTGTAGTAGCCGACCTCAGCGCCTTTATCCGCAACCGGGCCGCGGGTGCCGGCATGGCGGGCGCCACCACCCGCTTTAACCGCTACGTGGCCGACGTATCTAGCTACCGGGCCCTGGGGACGCACGCGGTACTGGCCGCCAACGCCTACGGCAGCTTTATCGCGGGCACAGCCCCGTTTAATGCCCTGTCGCTGCTGGGCGGCTCGCGGCGGCTGCGGGGCTACTACGAGGGCCGCTACCGCGACCAGAACGCGGCCCTGGCGCAGGCGGAGGTGCGATTCGACGTGTATAAGCGCCTGGGCGCGGTGGTATTCGGTGGCGTGGGCACTTTGGGTGATGCCGAGACGCTGCTGCGCCTCGGCCAGCCGAAAGGCGCGTACGGGGCGGGCCTCCGCTTTACAGCCAACCGCCGCGACCACCTCAACGTGCGGCTCGATTACGGCCTGGGGCGGCAGTCGAGCGGCTTTTATCTGACCGTGGGCGAGGCATTTTAAGCGGGTTACCCCTTTTTTACTACTTAATTCAGAAGTTGCGGCTTCCTAGCCAGTTCAGTTCTATGCTTAGCGTCATTATTCCCACGTACAACGAAGCGGCCAACATCGGCCGGCTGGTGGCCGACCTGCGCCGCCACGCCCCGCCCGGCACCGTTGAGATCCTGGTGGTGGATGCGGGCAGCCCCGATGGCACGGCGGAGGTGGCCCGCGCCGCCGGGGCCACCGTGCTGCCCGCGCCCAAGCCCGGCCGCGCTGCCCAGCTCAACTACGGCGCCAGCCAGGCGCGCGGTGATGTCTTCTACTTCGTGCACGCCGATGTGGGCATTCACCCCGGCTACGTGGCGACCATTGCGGCGGCCGTAGCGCAGGGCCACGCAGCGGGCTGCTACCGCTTCCGGTTCGATTCGCCGCACCCACTGTTGCGCATTAACAGCTATGGCACTCGCTTCAAGGGTATTATGAGCCGGGGTGGTGACCAGACGCTGTTTGTCACGCGGGCGCTGTTTGAGCAGCTGGGCGGGTTCAATGAGCGGTTTGTCATCATGGAAGACTTTGAGATTATCCAGCGCATTGGGCGGCTAGCCAGCTTCCACATCGTGCCGCTTGACGTGGTGGTATCGGCCCGCAAGTACGAAACCAACAGCTGGCTGCGCGTGCAGCTGGCCAACCTCACGGCCTTTGCCATGTACTTCCTTAAGCTGCCGCCACCCCGCATTGCCCGCACCTACAAGGCGCTGCTCAATTACCGCTAATGCCGCTGCCCTCCCCGCTTCCTCGTGTGCTCGTAACGGGTGCCAACGGCTTTTTAGGTCGCCACCTAGTGTCCGAGCTATTGCGGCGCGGCTACCCTGTGCGGGCCCTAGTGCGGCCGGGCGGCGCGGCCAGTTCGGCGCTGCCCCCTTTGTCGTCGCTGCCCATTGAAGTAGTGGAGTTTGATATCGCTCAACCTGATAAGGAGGCCGATTCCGGTGCCCTGCTTGCCGGCTGCGGCGCTATCATTCACGCCGCGGCCCTGGCCCAGGTGAACCCTGCCCGGAATCGGGCCGTGTGGGCGGCCAACCTGGGCGGCACTGAACGCTTACTACGGCTGGCACTTAAAGCCCGCGTAGACCGCTTCGTGTACGTGGGCACCGCCAACGTGCACGGCTTTGGCAGCAAGGCCCAACCCGGCGATGAAACCCGGCCCTACGCCGGCCGCCGCTACGGCCTCGACTACATGGACAGCAAGCGCGCCGCCACTGATCTCGTGCTGGCAGCCGTCGCCGGCGAGCAACTGCCGGCCGTGCTGGTGCATCCCACGTTTATGCTGGGCCCCGGCGATGCCCGGCCCACCTCGGGCGCGCTACTACTGGCGCTGCACGCCGGCCAGCTGCCCGGCTACCCGCTGGGCGGCAAAAACTACGTGCACGTGCAGGACGTGGCCGTGGCTACCGTTAGCGCCCTTACCCAGGGGCGGGTGGGCGAGTCGTACATTCTGGGTAACGAAAACCTGAGCTACCAAGAGGCGTTCGGGCTGATCGCCGGCGTGCTCGGGGTAGCGCCTCCTCGCTGGCCAGTGCTGCCGCCGCTAGCCAACCTCTACGGGCGGCTCAGCGACTGGCGGGCCACGCTCACCGGCCGCCCGGCCCCGGTAAATGCGGCCATGGCGGCCGTCGCCAATGACGGCCACTACTTCACTGCCCAAAAAGCCCGCACCGAGCTAGGCCTGCCCCAAACTCCCATCAACCAAACCGTGGCCGAGGCTTTCGATTGGTTTCTCACCCACGGGTATGTTCAATAAAAAATCTACTTCCCTGGCCGGCCAGGTCGCCCTGATTACGGGGTCCGAATCGGGCATTGGCCGCGAAACGGCCCGCGCCTTTTGCCGCCAAGGAGCCGCCGTAGTGCTCAACGGTCGCCAGGCCGAGCGCCTCGAATCCACCCGCCAGGCGCTGGCCGCCGAGGGCTTCCAGGTAGCCGCCTGCGTGGCTGACGTCACCGACTACGCCGCCTGCGAGCGTCTCGTGGCCACGGCCATTGCGGCATTCGGCCGGCTCGACATCCTGATTACCAACGCCAGTATTTCGCAGCGGGCCTACTTCGCCGATATGCAGCCAGCCGTATTCCGGCAGGTGCTCGACAGCAACGTGTACGGCTCAGTGTATCCGCTCAAGGCGGCGCTGCCCTACCTCATCCAGGCCCGGGGCAGCGTCACGTTCATTTCCTCCATCTCGGCCCTGAATGGAATGCCCAGCGGCTCGGCCTACTGCGCCGGCAAGGCCGCGCTGGCCAACCTGGCGCACACGCTGCGTCTGGAACTAGCGGCCACCGGCCTGCATTTTGGGGTAGTGCACATCGGCTTCACCCAAAATGACCCCGACAAGCGCGTACTCAACGCGGCCGGCCAGCCCGTGCCCATTGCGCACCGCCCGCCGCGCTGGCAAAAGTCGCAAGCGCAGGTGGCCGCCATCATCCTGCGCCACGTACGGCGGCGGCAACGGCGAACGGTTATTTCGGGCCTGGGCCGCCTTATTCTGGTAGTGCACGCGCTGTTGCCCCGCCTCGGCGACTGGGTGGTGCTAACTTCCCAGCGTCGGCTGCGCAATTTTTACGAGTAGCCTGCCGGCAATCTAGTTTTTAGTTTTTTTTCGTATCTCAACTTAAATCCACGCATGGAATCGTACTACAACCCTGCCGACCTCAAAAAATTTGGCAACATTGGTGAGTTTCAGAAGGAGTTTGCCGATAAATTCTTTGCTTACTACGGGGCCGTATTTGCCGAAGGGGCCCTTACTGCCCGCGAAAAGTCGCTCATTGCCTTGGCCGTAGCGCACGCCGTACAGTGCCCCTACTGCATCGACGCCTACTCGGCGGACACCCTCGAGAAGGGCTGCACCGAACCCGAAATGATGGAAGCCGTGCACGTGGCCGCGGCCATCCGCGGCGGCGCCACCCTGGTGCACGGCGTGCAGATGATGAACAAGGTGAAAGAGCTATCCATGTAGCGACGTAGCGTGGCTGCTGCGGCACCGCGCGTTAACTGATTTCCACCCGGCCTACGCGCGCACCTGCCGCGTACGCGCCACCTCTTTGCTATGATAAAATCACTCAAAGCCACGGGCAACCAGCTCGCCGACCCGGCTTTTCAGCTCACCGTGCTGCGCCAGGAAGTAGTGGACGTGCTGCATCTGCCGCCCTTCCACGTCAAGATGCAGGAAGTGGGCCTGTTTCCGTTGCGGCCGGTGGCCCCGGCGGTGCTGCAGATCAACGTGGGCAAGATGTGCAACCAGGTGTGCAAGCACTGCCACGTGGATGCCGGCCCCGACCGGAAGGAAATCATGACCCGCGAAACGATGCAGCTCTGCCTCAACGCGCTGGCCGCCACTGATATTCCGACGGTGGACCTCACCGGCGGCGCCCCCGAGATGAACCCCGACTTCCGGTGGTTTGTGGAGCAGATTACGGCGCTGGGCCGCAAGGTATTGGTGCGCTGCAACCTCACTATCATTGTCGCCAACAAGAAGTACTACGACCTGCCCGAGTTTTTCAAAAAGCACGGCGTGGAAGTCGTCAGTTCGCTGCCCTTTTACTCGGCCGACAAAACCGACCGCCAGCGCGGCGACGGCGTGTTCGACGATTCCATCCGGGCCCTGAAAATGCTGAACGCCGTGGGCTACGGTCAGCCTGACTCTGGGCTGGTTCTGAACCTGGTCTACAATCCGGCTGGCGCGTTTATGCCCGGCCCTCAGGCGGCGCTGGAGCGGCAGTTCAAGCAAGCGCTGCTCAGAGACCACGGCATTGTGTTCAACGGCCTGTTTGCCATTACCAACCTGCCGGTGAGCCGCTTTCTCGACTACCTGGTTGAGTCGGGCAACTATGCGGGCTACATGGAGAAGCTCGTGACAGCCTTTAATCCCTCTGCCGCCGCCGGCGTGATGTGCCGCGACACTATTTCGGTGGGCTGGGACGGTGGCCTCTACGACTGCGACTTCAACCAGATGCTTGACCTGCACGTGGCCAGCACCAGCCAGCACATCCGCAATTTCGACGCTACAGCCTTGGCCCAGCGTCCCATCGTGCTCAACCAGCACTGCTACGGCTGCACGGCCGGTGCGGGCTCGAGCTGCGGCGGGACCGTGGCGTAGTGCTTTGCAATTAGGCCTTCGCGGAGGAGGGAGGAAAAAAATTCTATAAAACCCAGGCTGCAGTGGGCCACCGGGGAACAGACCGTGGTAACGTACTGCTTTATTAATCATTTCCATACCGCCTGTCAGCCGGCATGAGCCTAGTAACCAGACCTGCGACTTTACTTACCAAAGATGAAAGGGTTGACCGCGGCACTGGTGGCCGCCCGTCCGTTTGGAGTTACTCTAGCGCAGGCTTAGCCCTATATACAGAACAACCGGGACCAGCGCCCAAACGCAAAAGCGGGTTTTCGCATTAGTTGCACTAACTGCAAGACGTAATGAACAAGTGGTTCGCCACCTTCGGTTAGGTGCTCAGACACCACCCCGACGCTCAGTATATGTTGGATTTCTTGCTACGCGTAATCTGTGCTGAAGCTGCTAGTGGGTAAGGATTACCAGTGTTGGATCTATACAAGAAGCTCCTTTCTCCGTACAACTTTACCTCCCGCAGATACAAGGAAGAAAGCGCTTAAACGGCCCCTAATCAGTTCAGTAAACTGGTACAGAGAGCCAAGTACACGACTGCGTATCTTCTTGATGAGTACCCTGTACTTGTGCTAGAAATATTGGCTACGCCCGCATCTAGACCCGCGACCAGAAGTTTGGAGCACAACGCGATATCTTGACCAAAGCTGATTGTGTATCATTTTTTTAAACGCACCCACCTATTCTTAGACAATGCTTGTGTAGTTGCCTCATCAGTCGTGTTGCTGCACGAAGCAAGCGGATTATCTTTCCCGGGGTTTGTCATTACTTCTAGCACAGTACTCGAATCTTTACGCAACTCATATACTATATTCAAGATTCTTCTACCCTTGTGGGTGGGCACTGCCGCTTCGCGCTTCATGCCAAAATCATTGCTCGTATAGGTACGGACCCAGTACAGTAGGCTATTTATTTTTACATACGCATGCCCCCAACCTCTTAGACTCAGCTTATAGCTAGAGGTTAGCTGTGCAGAAAATTACCCGAACGATCAGCCGACGCAGCATGAGACGATTCCGGACCAGCCGGTGGAGAGGTTGGGTATCCTGGGTGCTGGCCGGGCTGCTGGCGGTAGTAGGCCTCGCCTGCCAGCCGACCCCGCCACCCGCGCCCTGGCTGACCGCGCGCCTACTTGACCCTGGCGCTGGGCGCGACGCTGACCTACGGCGCTTACGGGCCGCCCTGGCCGCCCTGGCCGCCCCGGCCCCGACTGAGCTACGCTTCCGCCAGTTGCGCCGCTTCGGCATCTACCAGAGCTACGCGGCTACCCCGGACTCCGGCGTGGCCCCCCTGCGGGCTGCTGCCCAACTAGGCGAGACGCTCTCCCAGCAGCTACCGCTTGAGCAGGCCTCCGTGTTGGGTCGGCTAGCCGAGCTACACTGGCGTCGACAGCACTACGACAGCGCTCGTCTCACGTTTCTGCACGCGGCGCAGGTACTAGCCACGGCTTTTCCTGACAGCGCCGCTCGGGCTACGTTCCGGGTACTGGATGGTCACCGCGGAGCCGTGGGCATCTACCTGGCCGGTCACTACGCCAACGCGGGCCAGGCCTGGCGGGCTGAGGGCCGGTTGCCCGCCGCCCTGCGCTGCTACGACTTGGCGCGCCGCGCCTACCAGTGCCCCCCCGACAGCGCCCCGCAGAAACTGGGTGGCCTCGCCTGGGTACATACGCTGCTGGCCGAAACCCTCCACGAGCAGGGCGAGCTCGCCCTGGTCATTAATCACTATGAACAGGCCCTAGCGGTCCTGCGCACGCAGCGCCGCTACAACTGGGAGGATGCGGCCCAAGAATGGGCCACTACCCTTCAAGGCTACGCCCCCTACCTGCTGTCCACCCGCCCCGCTTACTTGCGCGACCTGGCCACCGAGCCGCAGCCCGAGTTACGCCGCCGTCTGGGAGCCCGCCCCACTGACCGCGACCTACTGGCTCACGCCAGCGCCCTGACCGTACTGGAAGCACAGGCCTGTCTGGTCACCCGTGACCGCGCCACTGGCCCCGCCCTGGCCCTCGCCGCTGCCTTATTGCCCCGGCTACGGGCGGCCGCGGGCCCCGAATTCCGGGTGGAGCTGGGCTACTACGAGTTGCTTGCCCGGTTTACCCAGCTGCAAGCCGGCTGGGCCCGGGCTGATGGCGTACCCGCGGCCGGGTACGCCCCTCGCGTTCACGCCACCCATGACTCGGTACCCGAACCTGGGCGGCGCGACCGGCTGGGCATGGTGCTGGCCCGCGAGTGGATGCGTCAGGGCGACTACCTGGCCGCTGCCGCCCTGCTGCATCCCCTCAGCCGGCGCCAGCCCCGTGTTCTGGAGCCTCAGGCCCTGAGCCAAGTCCTGCACCTGCTGGCGGCTGCTTACGCCCGTCAGGGCCGCTACGATAGCGCCTATCAAGTCCAAGGCCAAGCCATGGCCCTGGGCGATACGCTCAGTGGCCGCCAGCAGCGCTTGGCGGTGGCGGACGCCGAAGCCCGCTACCGTACCAGCCTCCAAGAGCTCCGGATCCACGAACTGACGCGCGCTGGTGGGCAGCAGCGCCAAGTCGCGCGCTGGGCCGGGGTGGGAGCCGCCGGGTTGGCCCTGGCGCTGGGGGGCGTGGCCCTGGCTTTGCGCACTACCCGCCGGCTGGCGGCGCGCCTGCGCGCCGCCCAAACCACTCAGAATCGTCTCTACTCCATTATTGGCCATGATCTGCGCGCCCCGCTTGCCGCGTTCGAGGGGCTGGCGACCCTGCTCGACTACTACGGCCGGACCGGACCGCCGGGCCCCGCCGAGTGGACGGAGGTCACGGCCGAGGTGCGTCAGACCACCCGTCAACTTACCGGCCTGCTCAACAACCTGCTGCACTGGGCCGCCCAGCAAAGCGGAGAGCTGACCTACCAGCCCGAACCGCTGGCTGCCGCCGAGCTGCTGGCCGAGGTGGCGGCCCTCTACACTCCCGCTACCCGGGCCCGTGAGGTAACGCTGCAGGTGAGCGTTTCCGCCGGCTTGCTTCCGCTCTGGGCCGACCGCAACATGGTACTCACGCAACTACGCAATCTACTCGGGAACGCCCTTCAGGCGGCCCCTTCAGGCTCCATTATCACGCTGGCCGCCCGCCCGGCTGACCACGGGCTGGAGCTGAGCGTAGCCGATGCCGGCCCCGGCCTGACCACCGCCCAACTGGCTACCCTCGGTACGCAGGACGCCGCCACTGGGCTGGCCCCGCGTCTGCCGGGCCAGCGTGGCACTGGTCTGGGTTTGCCGCTGGTGCGTCGGCTGGCCGAGTGCCAACAGGGCCGTTTCTGGCTAACCAGCATCCCCGGCCAGGGCACCACGGCCCATCTGGCCCTGCCGCTGGCCGAAGGTTAAAGCTACGGGTTGGGCGCCACTTGGGTATACAACCTGCGCCGTGGTGCCCTGACTGGTGGCTACCCGGTGCCTTTACATCGTACTTCCCCATCCTTTGAAAAGCACCTGTGCAGTCTATCGCTACTGCCGCCGCTGGCTCCTTACCATTCCATGCCGTAAGGTCGTCTCCACTGACGTCGAATTCGCCCCCCGCTTCTGTGGGGTAAGCCGCCCGTACCTGCACCCATTCCGTCTACCTCCCACACCGCACCCGTTACCCAACGGGCGGCATCTGAGAGCAGGAAAGCAATCGTCTGCGCCACGTCGCTTGCCGTGCCCACCCGGCCGCTTGAGTGAAAGCCGTTAAAGCCCTGCAGGGATTCTTCACTTTTGTCGGGCTCAACAAAGGAGCCATAATTAGGAGTGACCACGACCGCCGGGGACACCGCATTGACGCGAATGCGGGTTGCCTGGTGCCCTATTTGGATTCTGGTTTGCCCATCATGCAATGCGGGCCGCCACAGCTGCCGAACGACAGGCGGCCGTATTAGGCCAACTTATGCGCCTGTTTGGACCCAGGGCCGCCGATCCTGTAGCCTATCACGGGGTAGACTGGGCTCGGGAACCCTACACCAGCACCGCCGGAGATAAATACCCTTCCTAACAGGTGCCGGCTCGTGGCCCCGAGCTGTTGCGGCAGGCGTACTGGCACGGTCAGCTACACTGGGCGGGTGCCGAAACCTCTAGCAGTAAGTGGGGGCGGCTGGACGGGGCGGTAGAATCGGGGCGGTAGAATCGGGGTGGTAGAATCGGGGGGGGGGGTAGCTCAGCAGCTACAACGACTCCACCCGTGCCCGCCGGCTGGCAGTAGCAGAATCGATTTGCCTCCACTCGCGATTCATCGCCTCTGACGGTAAGGTAAAGTGGCCTGACAATTGACTTGAAAGCCGATGGCTCGTCCCCCCCCCTGTACGCTCACGTATAGGCCGGAAAGGCGTTCCCGGCAAATGGGGATTAGAGGCAGTGGATTAAGCAGTCCGGGACTTCCGTTTGTCGCGGTGAACAAGGTACGTGATGAGTAAAAGCGAGAAATAAGGCAGCGCGAAGCCGATGCCAAACCAGCGCCAAAAGGAGCGGCCATTTTCGTACGCCATATAGCCTGTCACCATGGGCATGAAGAGGATGGGGGTCAACAGGACAATGATAAATTCCATAGGATGAAGAGTGGTTAGTGTCCCCCACTGGGGTGACCTGGGTCAAGAAATAAGCGGATTGGATCTGCCGTAACATGCAGGGCGGCTGCTTGTTGTGCCTGGCCAGCGGCGGGAAAAGGGTAACGGGCTGGCCCAGCGTCGAATGCCCATCCAAAGAAGCAAAACGGCCCCTTTTGTATCTTATCCATGCGATTTAACTATTTGGTTAATGGACGAGCAAAAAAATATCAGGCTCGAATGGCCCGGATAACAAATTCGGCTACTTCGGTGTGGCGGTGCTCCATCTCCCGCTTAAATTCCTCCTCGCTCAGCCCTAATCCAACCTGGATGATGGGCTTGCCTAGGAAAGGAAAGATAACCAGTGACATGACGTTCATGAACAGCTGGGCGGGACTGATGGGGTGAATGCGTCCTTGCGCCACGGCTTCTTCCACTTGGCGGCGGAACTTGTCGAGGTGGGTGCGTTTATTGTCCACCACCGTCCGGAAGAAAAACTGCGGGTTGCGGTTTACTTCGTTCACGATAAACAGGGGCAGGAAGCTGTTGCGGCTCACGAAGGTGAGATAGGTATCTACCACGAGCCTGATTTTGTCAAACAACTCCAGGTCGGTGTCCAGCACCGCCATCACGCGCGGCAGAATCACGCTGATGGCCCGCTCAATAATGAGCGCTGAGAGCTTCTCCTTGCTGCGGAAGTAGTAGTGCAGCAGGGCTTTGTTGATGCCGGCGCGGTCGGCAATTTCCTGCATGCGCGCCCCGGCCAAGCCCTTTTCCAAAAACACGGCTTGCGCCGCTTCCAAAATTAGTTCCTCGGTTGAGCGTTTCTGCGTGTCCACTGGCAGGATGGTTTAACTAGCTGGTTAAATCTGCGCAAAGATGCACTGAGATTTTTTAAACTCGTTTGCCCTACCAAAATAATTCCGCTGTTTAGTTGACGGATATCCGAAAACAACGGAACTCCAGAAAGGCAGTCTCCGCGTATTTTACGCGCATTTTCCCCCATGTATACTGTCACTGGGTGTCCGGCTTGGGGCTAATCCATGCTTATATAATAGCTTCTACCGTTTCGGCGACCAAGGGCAATAACTTCTGATCAGGCGCCGGGAAGTAAGCATGATCGGGCTGATTCGGCCCGTTGCGCAGCTATTACCACTTCCGCGTGCCGAAGCACATTCGTACGCTAGTCATTTGCTTACCTTGTGCGTAAACACTGTGAGCGAGCCGCCGCAACCACTGTGACCTATTCTGATTTCACTAGCCCACCAGCTGCCCTTTTGCTACGGCGCTACTAAGATTTCCGGAAGGGCTGGTTGGAATTTATCTTCTCCTTGATGCCCACCACCCTGCCCCCGCCCGACCTTCTGCCCGTGTTTAACGCCCAGCCCGGCGCCACCCTGCTGCTCTCGCCGGAGTGGGTGATTGTGGGCGCCAGCGACGACTACCTGGCCGCGACCATGACCCAGCGGGAGGCCATTATCGGGCAGCACATCTTTGAGGCCTTTCCCGACAACCCGTTCACCCCCCAGGCCAACGCCGTAACCAACGTGCGCGCCTCGCTCACCCAGGTCATGGTCACTCGCCAGCCGCACGACATGGCCCCGCAGCACTACGACGTGCCTGACCGCGCCCGGCCCGGCCACTTCGTGGAGCGCCACTGGCTACCGCGTCACACGCCCGTGCTCGATGCGGCCGGGCAGGTGCGCTACATCATCCAGTCCGTGCAGGACATCACTGCCAGCCGCGTGGCGGCGCGCCTGCTGCGCGAAAGTCAGGCCAGCGAGCTGGCCGCCCGCGCCGAGGCCCAGCAGCACCGCCTCGACCTCCGGCACTTTCTGGAAGCGGCCCCGGTGGCCGTGGCCGTCTACCACGGGCCCCAGCACCGCGTGGAAGTGGCTAACGCTACCACGCTGGCCATCTGGGACCGCACCCTTGCCGACGTGCTCCACCGGCCGGTGTTCGAGGCCCTGCCCGAGGCCGCCACGCCCGACGTGGTGGCCTTGTTCGAGCGCGTGTTCACCACCGGCATCGCCCAGACGGCCTACGAGCAGCCCACCACCATCCACCGCCGGGGCCAGCCGGAGCAGGTGTACTGGAACACGGTATTTGAGCCCCAGCGCGGACCCGACGGCCGCGTCACCGGCATTTTTACCATTGGCACCGACGTGACCGAGCAGGTGCGCGCCCGTCAGCAGGCTGAGCAGTTGAACCGGGAACTGGAAGCCCGGGTGCGGGAGCGCACGCACGAGGCGGAGGCTGCCCGCGCCGAAGCCGAAGAGCAGCAGGGCCGGCTGCTGCGGCTTTTCGGCCAAGCGCCGGCTCATATCAACCTGTTCACCGGTCCCGACTTGGTGTGGACCCTGGTGCACCCCGACACCCAGCGTATGCTACCCCACCGCCAGCTTCTCGGCCTACCCCGCCGCCAGGCCTTGGCCGAGTTCCCGGACGACCAGCACGCGCTGTTTGAGCGCGTGTACCGCACGGGCCAGGGTGTGCACGCCCTGGAACAGCCCCACCGCCTCGACCTTCTCGGCGATGGGGTAGGGCACGAGGAGTTTTTCGACATCTCCCTTCAGCCCACCTACGACGCGAGTGGGCGCATCGAGGGCGTGATGAGCTTTGCCCTGAACGTAACCGAGCGGGTGCGGGCCCGGCAGCAGCGCGAAGCCCTGCAGGCCCAGGTGCTCGCCGCGGCCCAGCGGCAAGGGCAGCAGCGCGAAGCCCTGTTCCACATCCTGGCCGACACGCCCGCCGCGGTGGCCTTGCTGCGCGGACCCGAGTACCGGTTTGAGTACGTCAACACGGCCTACCAGCAGCTCTTTCCCGAGCGCCAGCTCACCGGCAAGCCGGTGGCCGAAGCCCTGCCCGAAACCGAGGAGGCGGGCTTTCTGGCCGAGCTTGACCGCGTGTACCGCACCGGTGAAACTTTCTTTGGGGTGGAGCTGCCCATGCGCGTCCAGCCCGAAGACGACCGCCCCGCCCAGCAGGTGTACTACACCTTCACCTACCAGGCCTACCGTGAAAACGGCCAGATTGCTGGCATCTCCATCTTCGCCTTTGACGTCACCGAGCAGGTGCAGGCCCGCGCGCAGGGCGAGGCGGAGCGTCAGCAATTGCACCGCCTCTTCATGGAGGCCCCGGCTCCCATCGTCATCCTGGCCGGGCCCGACCTGGTATTTCAGCTCGTCAACCCCGCCTACCAGCGGGCCTTTCCCGGCCGCGCCCTGCTCGGCAAGCCCGTGCTCGATGCCCTGCCCGAGTTGCGCGGCACTGCGCTGCAGGAGCCGCTGCGGACTGTATATAGCACGGGCGAAGCCTTTGTGGCCCGGGAAATGCCCCTGCAAATGGCCCGGCACGAAGGCGAACCCTTGCAAGAGCTGTATTTCACCTTTACCATTCAGGCCCGCCGGAACGCGCAGGGGCACATCGATGGCGTGCTCATGTTTGGCCACGAAGTCACCGACCAGGTCCAGGCGCGGCACGTGGTGGAGGAGGGCGGACAGCAGGCCCGGGCCCTGGTCCAGAAGCTGGAGGAGTCCAACCAGCAGCTGCTGCGCACGAACGTGGACCTGGACAACTTTATCTACACCGCTAGTCACGACCTCAAAGCGCCCATTTCCAACATCGAGGGCCTGCTCTCCCTGCTGCAGGAAGAACTGCCCGCTGAAGTAGCCCAGGATGCGGAAGTCGGCTCCACGCTTAGCCGCATGCTCGACGCGGTGGAACGCTTCAAGCGCACCATCGACCACCTCACGGAGGTAGCAAAGCTGCAAAAGGAACACACGCCCACCACTACCCTGGTCAACCTGGCGGCCGTGGTGGACGATGTGCGCCAGGACCTACAGCACCTGCTGCAGGCCGCCGGCGCCAAGCTCTTCGTCGACATATCGGCGCAGCCGCCGGTGCAGTTTTCCGCCAAGAATCTGCGCAGCATCGTCTATAACCTGCTCAGCAACGCCGTCAAATACCGCCACCCCGACCGCACCCCGCACGTGGATATGCGGGCGCACGTGCGCCCGGGCCATACCGTGCTGGAAGTGCACGACAATGGCCTGGGGCTTGACCCGGCCTACCTGCCGCGCCTCTTCACCATGTTCCAGCGCTTCCACGACCACGTTGAGGGCAGCGGCATCGGGCTCTACATGGTCAAGCGCATGGTGGAGAATGCCGGGGGGCGCATTGAGGTGCACTCCCAGCTTGGGGCCGGTACCACCTTTTTCGTCTTCCTGCCCCATACCGCCAGCCCGTCCGGGCAGGTGATCCCCGCCTAACTTTCATGGCCGCGATTGCCTGCACCCTGCCCGTCGACGACCAACTACCTTAACCAAGCCCTGCTTTGGCGCATGGCCGTCAGCGACATGGTGCTTAAGACCGGCAACGGTCAGCAGGCCCTCGAGCTGGTGCACGCCCACTACGCCCACCTGCTCATCCCTGAAGCTGCTTGACATAAAAATTCCGCCTCAAGAACGGCTTCGCGCTCCGGCAGGTCTATGCCCGGCGGCCCGCCCATGCCTCCCGGTAGTCATCATCATGCTCCCACTTTCCTCAACCCCCACGACGTAGCGCAGATGCTGGGCTTGCCCAAACCGGCTACCTAACCAAGGCCCTCACTGGCGACAAAATCAACTAGGTGCTACGCAAGCATTTCACCCAGCCCGAAGTGGGAAACTAAGGCTCGGTGCCCCGGTGTAAGTACAACCAATTAGCAGGACGGATGACCGTGTCAAAGGAGCCCTGGGTCGAATCAAAGCGGTAGACCTTATTTCCCCGGCCAATGTCCGGGAAGCTATCGAACGGCGACCGGCGTACTTTCTGGATGGTCACCCCGTCCCTTGATACCGGCGCTGAATGCCGCCCGAGGCCTAGTCGACATATTCTTCGACCACGACGAAGCCCCGGTGCTGAGCGTATTCGCGCAGCGGCCGCAGTTGCGTTTCCGGGCCCTGACCTTTGTCAAGGGTGGAGACGCGGGCGTTGAGGGCCACGCACTTGGGCTGGGCAGTCGGCATAACAGGCATCGGGGGTATTAAAAGGGAATACCTTAATGAGCCAATTATAAGGCCTGATAAGCCCCCACGACATTTATCGGTCCTTATCCAGAAACTAAGTCCGACTGTTGCCTTCACCAGCTCATGCTTCCGTACCATCCTGTTGTTGGTGATGCCTCGTGCCTCGTCGAAACACGCTTCTACTTCCGGCTCTGGCGCTCAACTGGTGTTTGCTCACGAGCCGGCCAGGTGCGGCGCCAGCTTCACCCACGCCCCATCACTCAATTCATCTCCGGTCAGACCCAGGCACGTAATGATAATTGTCCGTACGCCCTAGGGTTGGGTTCGCACCCGTGCGTAGGCCTGCTCGGGCCGCGGCCGAGCTTACTGCTTCTCCGCTTGCAGCTGCCGGACTACAGCTAGTGCATTTGTATTCGCCGGGTTGAAATTCAGCGACTTCTGGTAGGTGGACAAAGCCCGTTTTTTGTCGCCCCCCGCCAGGTAGGCTTCGCCCAGGCTGTCGAAGGCATTGGCGGAGTGGGGGTAGGCTTCGGTGTTCAACAGGAAGACTTCGGTGGCGTCGGCGAGTCGGTTCTGGCCTTTAAGGTAATAGCCGAGCGAGTTCAATTCGCCCTCGCTGAAATTGTAGTTGGTGCTGTCGGCCGACTGCTTCAGGCGCCAGTATGCCTGGCGCGCCGCGGGCATTCCCTGCTGCTCGGCCCGTTGGTAGAGCCACGTGCTGACGGATACCTTCGGCAGCGCGTAGGGCTTGCCTTCGAGGATGTTGGTGATACCATCGCGCAGCTCGAACATGATCGAGTGGCGCAAATTGCTCAGGTGAATGATGGTGTTGCGCGGGCCCAGGAACCGCTCGATGTCCGCGCGGTAGCCCCCGAAAGCGCCGTTGTGCGCGATGTGCTTGGCGCCGTTACGCTCGGTTATCCACCACCCAAAGCCGTAGCTCTTTTCGCCAAAGGGGTCGTCTTTGGTGCTGAGCGCCGAAGGGGTAAACGCTTCCGCCAGCGTCTCGGCTTTGATGAAGCGGGGATGGTACAGGGCTTGGTCCCACTTGTAGAGGTCTTCGACGGTGGAAATCATGGAGCCGTCGCCGCCCGTAAACACGTCGTAGTTGTTGCGCTTCCCGTACATATCGTAGCCGATAGCCCGTACCACGTTGCGGTTGGGTAGCTCGTCCACCTGGGTGTGCTTCATGCCCAAGGGCCGGAAAATGGTTTGGGTCAGAAAGCCATTCAGCGACTGGCCCGATACTTTTTCGATGACCATGCCCAGGAGCATATAGCCCCCGTTGCTGTACTCAAAACGCTGTCCGGGCTGAAAGTGCAGGGCTCCTTGCTGCTGTAGCAGTTTGAATACGTCCTGCTGGGTCATGTCCGGGAAGTCCGCGTAGCCCGTGACGCCGGAGGTATGCTGCAGCAGGTGCCGCAGCGTAACGGGCTGCATGCAGGCGGGCAGCCCGGGGAAAAACTGCCGGATGGGCTGGTCGTAGCTGAGCTTGCCCTGCTCCTTGAGAACCATAATTCCCATGGCCGTGAAGGGCTTGGTAATCGAGGCAATGTGCCCCTGGGTGCCGGGGGTAAAGGGCTTACCTAGCTCGCGGTTGGCCTGCCCGAATGCCTTTTTGTAAATGACGCGGCCGTGTTCGGCCACCAGGATAGCGCCGGTAAACTGTCCCCGGTTGTAGAGCGCCGTCATAAAGCTGTCGATCTTCTCACTTTTGTGTAGCCGCTTGGGTTGGCGGGCCGGGGCCTGCGCGCTGGCGCCGGTGCTGCTGACAAGCAGCGTGCAGACCACGAGCAGGTGGTGCAGCATGGTGGTAAACGGTCGGGTGAAACAGGCCATCGGGCAGGATTGAATAACTACAGGGATAGAATGCGAGCGTGGAAACTGACCACAACGGGAAAGGTTACCAACTTTTTTTTATTTAGTTGAATTAGTAACCAGGGCCAGCTTCGGTTGGGTGCAGTTAGACGGTTGTATAGGCAAACGTTGTAGTAGGTTTCTCCTAATGGAGTCTTCTCTGCTTCTCTTCCAGCGAGCGGTCACTAGGGCTAGCAACGCTACTCCCAGCGTCAGCACAGAAAGCCAAGTACTGGCTGCTATGGAAGGGGGGCAGCGCATACTGGTGACAATAGGCTACCATCAGTGGATACTGGATAAGCCATTGGTGCAGAAACAACGGCCGTAATTCCGTCTTTTTTCCTGAGGGTAGTGCTCGCGGGCCAGTGAGTCCCGTATCACGGCAAGTTCCAGTGGCATTACCAGCAAATAGGGCTCAGTTAGGTTGCCGGAGAACGAACGATACTCCAGTTCGGGCATGGTAGCTACCGCCTTCATGGTTGTAGAGAAGATCCAGCCGCCTCCTCACCTTCACGGGCGGATCTGGCAATTGCTCTGCGAGATCCGCCCGTGAAGGCGAGGAGGCGGCACGTGGCCTTTGAACTCATCGAGCAGTTGTACCTCAAAGGTGAAATCGGTGGGGAGAGTACCTGCCCGAGAAAGGCGTGGGTATTGCGTCACAGCGCCTCTTGCTTCTTAGGATAGGTCCAGCCGCCACTCGTTCACCAACTGGCGCACATGAGCCAGCGAGCGAAACAGGTGGGCGTCGAGCAGTTCGCGGCGAAACGAGCGTTGAAGCGCTCGATGTGGGCAATCTGCGTCGGCTTGTCGGGTTGAATCCAGTGCAGGACGATACCCTGCTGCTCACACCACTCACTGAGTTTGGCGCTGATATATTCAGGCCCGTTGTCGGTGCGCAGCTGCAGGGGGCGGCCATGGCACTCAGCTAAGCGCGTGAGCACTTGCCCGACGCGACTGGCTGGCAAGGAGAAGTCAATTTCTACGCCCAGCAGTTCGCGGTTGCAATCGTCGAGTACGATGAGCGGGCGAAACCGGCGGCCAGCGGTCAATACGTCGCTCGTAAAGTCGAGCGACCAGCACCCGTTGGCGGCCTCGGGCCCCGCTAAGGGCTGTTTGACGCGGGCAGGCAGGAGCTTTTTTAAGCGCTGAGGCCGGTTTAGCCCCAGGGCTCGATAGATGGGCAGCGTGCGTTTGTGATTGATGAGCCGCCCGTTTTTGCGCAACCGATGGTGCAGCTTCCAAAAGTCCCAGCCCGGGTGCCGCCCACTTAATGCCCGAAGGGCCTGCTGCACGGGCTCATCGTTTCGCCCCTGCGCCACAGGATGTATAGCTACCGGGCGCCAGCCCCACCAGGGCCCGCGCCCGGCGCTGACTCCAGCCCTTACTCACTAAGCCCTGCGGCGCTGCCTGGTGCCGCGCCGCAGGGCTGGCTACTTTTTTTGCAGGATCTCCTTGATAGCCTGGTTTTCTACGCTCAGGTCGGCAAACATTTGCTTGAGCTTGCGATTCTCTTCTTCCAAGGGTTTGAGCCGGATGAGCTCGGCCACGCTGGCCCCGGCATACTTGCTTTTCCAGGCGTAAAATGTGGCCTTGCTCAAGCCATGTTCGCGCACAATCTTCGCGCACAATCTGAGCGACCGTCTGCCCGCTGGCTGGCTGTTGGAGAATGGCTACAATCTGAGCCTCGCTGAATCGTCCCTTTTCTCAGTCGTCAGGTAGTGAAAGTTACGCCTTTCTCTACTCATTACTGACGCTCGATTTGGGGAAGTGTACAGCTGCGGGCCGACCCGCCCCAGGCTGCCACAATGCGCTTGCGAGTGCCAGCCACTCATAGCAGCCCGGCCAGCGTAGGAGCGCGGTGAATCCGGGGCGGGGTAGTGAGCGGTTCGGTGAAAGCAACGGTGGGGCCGGGCTCTTTCGACAGTGAAAGAAGATCAAAAAGGCACAGGATAAAGTGCATAAGCTAGTCTGTTTACGTAGGCGGCGGCAGCTCTTCCCAATGGGCGTATTCGACCTTTCCAGTCGGTCAGCGCCGACGGCCGCGCAGCAGCCAGAGCGCGCCGGCGACGGCCAGTAGCCCCGCGGCAACAGCCGCTCCCAGCATTGCGGGGGTCTTCGCCGGCCGCTGGTCGGCCCCGGCAATGTCCTCGTCGCGGAACGGCTGCCGGGACACGGCTGCCAGAATCAGGCGCACGGTTTCGGCCGGCTGGTCCCACTGGGGAAAGTGCCCACTGCCGGCAAACCAGTGCAGGCGGGCATCGGGAAATAAGGCTAGGGCCCGCGGCGCCTGGCCGGGCAGGCACACCCGGTCGTGCCGCCCCCAGCCAATGACCAGGGGGGCCGGCAGACTGCCCTTTGCGGCGCCCTGCTGTACCTGGCCGTGCGCCAGCGCATCCAGTAGTTCCGCAAAGACGGGCGTGTGGGCCAGGGTGTGCATTTCTTCCTGCGCCAGCTGCGCATCCACGGCCCAGGGCCGGGCCGAAAACTGGGGCAGCAGCGCCGTGCGCCCCGCCGCCGAGTGCATGAGCGCGGGCATCACCGGCTGCAGGGCCGTCACCAGCTTTTGCGACAGGGCCACGGAATGGTAGAAGAACGGCACTTCCCAGCCTTGCCAGAACCCGCCCGGGTCCAGCGACACCACGGCGCCCAGCACCCCGCCGCGCCGGGCCAGTTCCAGCACCAGCCGGGCCCCCATGGAGCTACCCACCGCGTCGATGCCCAGCAGGCCCTGCTCGGCCAGAAAGGCCGTCAGCGCATCAGCCAGCGTGCCGATGGTGTGGGGCCCCGCCAGCGGCGGCGACGCCCCGTGCCCGGGCAAGTCCACGGCAATAACCTCATGTTCGGCCGCCAGGGCATCGAGAATCGTGCTCCAGGAGCGGCAGCTGCCGCCAATGCCGTGAACCAGGAGTAGGGGGGAGCCGGAACCCCGTCGGATAAAGTGAAGTGCCATAGTAGAAGAGAACAAGCCGCCCGGCCACCATACGGGCCGCCAAGCTGAAACGTGAAGGGCCACCGAACGGCCCAGATCGCAAAAGCTGAATCAACGGCCCGGCCCCGGACAGGGTTGGCCAGCCCGGATATAAGACCTGCAGGAACTCGGAGCCGTTTATGAGGGTCGACAAGGAATACCCTGGCTCAGTCGGCACGGGCGGAAAAGTGTACGTTCTCCGTTGAAAAGCAGCTGATTCCCTACAGCAATGCCACATATCCAACAACCACCTACCGGACCTTTATCGGTTACTCCGTCGGCGGGCTGACGGTTGTCAACGTACTGATTTCGAACCGGTCTTGCGTGCTTAACTGCGCCGGCTGCTGGAGCAGTCCCGTCAGCAAGGGGGAGAACCGGGCTGGCCAGCCCACGGGTGGGGCCAGGTGGCAAGCCCGGCCAAAATGAAAAATAATTTCCGCATAACCATCCGGGGCACTTCAACACGCGTGAGTTGCTGGCCGAAGTCGGAGCAGCCATATCAAAAGTACTGGATGAGCTCCCCTAACGCGGCTGGCGGCTCAATTTCTTGGTGGTGCATCGTGGTACAAGAGCCAAGGTACAAGAGCCAATCATCTGGGGGCGCTGCAGAGCTGCTTATCCGGCGTTAGTTCACGTGCGCTGGTGCGGCAAGGGTGCAAGCCAGCTCGCCATACCGCCTACCTGCAGCCTAGCGCTACCCGCAAGGGCTTAGCGCAGACCTACCATCTTCAAAAATAACCCCCCCGGGTTCTTGTCCGCTTTTACTTTGCCGGTTTTGTGCTTGTAGGTAAACGAGAACAGGGCATTCAGCTTCTTGGCGTCCCCGAGAATCTGGCTAATGAGCTTGGGGTCGCGGATTTCCAGCTCCTCCAGGTTCTGCAAGGCCCGCCGCTGCTTTTCCTCCTCAGCCCCGTCCTCGAAGGGAATCGGTAGTTGCTGGGGCACCTGGGCGTTAACAAAGAAGCGAATACTGTGGAAGGAGCGCCCTTTTTTGAGGAGCTCATAGGTAATGCGTAGGTCAGTATGCTCGTTGATTTGGGTGGTGGCCACATCCAGGACGTACTTCTGCAGGGCAGAAATCTTCTCGTACTGCTCCGACTCCTGGCCCTTCGGGTCCTTGAGGGAGAGCATGATCTTAAACTCATCCAGGGTAAAAGTCTTGGTTTCGCCGATGTCCTTCCACTGCGAGGCAATCTGGTAAATACGCTTGGCGTACTTGCTCGACAGACTGAACACGGACTGCAGGCGGTAGGAGGTGAAGTTGTTCTTTAAATCAATCAGGTAGCGCCGCATCCGCTCGGAGATCTCCAACTCAATAATGCCCTCCCCCTTGATGTACAGGGCCGAGGCGAGCAGACCCACCTGCAGCACGTGCTTGTTGTCCTCAATGTGATACTCCCGGCTGCGCAGGTTGGAAGTCGCCTCCAGCAGGCGCTGATAATTCCAGGCCCGCCCCGTGAGCTGCTCGAGCTCCTTCACCCGGATGCGGTAGATGGTACCGGGTTTGTCTTCCTTGCGCAGTACTGAAAGCAGGGAGAAGACAATGTCCATCTCGCAGGCGCTCATCTCGTAGCGGGCAGTCGTAATGGCGTTATGCTGCCGAATTTCCAAGTAGGTAGCGTCGGCAGCCGGGGCAGGGGAGGACATAGCGGGACAGGGATAGCAGGGAGGTCAAGTAACCCAAGGTACGAATAACTATAAACTGAAGGTAAGGCTTTCTTAATTTTCTATCCTTTCGCTTACAATCTCTATCCCTTCCACTTACGATCTCTATCCTTTCACTTACCATTTCTATCCTTTCGCTTACAAAAGCTATCCTTTCCACTTACCATTTCTATCCTTTTGCTTACCATTTCTATCCTTTGTGAGGTGCAATACCCAAATAATCAGCCAGTTATGAGCCCTGCAAATAGAGTAAATACTTGACAAATAAAAAAAGCACACAAATTTGTTGATGTTCACTTTCCGAAAAGCTGGTAAAAGGTACAAAACGAGGGAACGGGACAAGAAACAACAATCCTCAAAAGCACGTTTTAGCACAAAACGGGATTGCACTTTTATAATATTTATTTGTACTATTTAATGCTATAGGTTGAAGGGTCCCGGTACACACCTCCCCTGAATTGGTATATAAATAGTCTAAAGACCTTGCTTATCTTGGTTTTACGCCTTACCGCGTTATCCTCCCCGACTAATCGACCACCCCACAGCCGTCTAGTAGAATAATCAGATACTACCGTGCGCAGGCACTTTCCTGGCCGACGGCCGCGAAAGGATAGAAATGGTAAGCCAAAATGGAGCCGCAAGCGCGAAAGGATAGAAATGGTAAGCGTTTACAGCCACCAGAGCGGCTTTTCGGCCCTACATCCAGGCAGAACGGGTTAACTAGCGGGCTAGTGGCTTACCATTTCTATCCTTTCGCTACCTGGTGGTGAACGGGCCAACTACCCACAAACAAGCTCCTTGGGCTGCACACTGGGCTTACACCCTAGTAATTCCTTTCCTCGTAGCTACTGCAGGCTACCGCGGGCCTGGCTTATAGCTGTAGGGGTAGCAGCTGGCCGGCTGGCTTACCATTTCTATCCTTTCGCACCGCCAGACCCACATCTGCCTGAACGGCCCAGTCCGTGACAACCGCTGCAGCGGCTATGCCCCGCCGACCAGCCCTGGCGCCTGATTACTGGTTCTGCTTGCTAGTGCTGGCTAGTGCTGGCCAGCTTACCGTTGAGCCAGGAGGCTCCCTAGCCACCGGGGCAAATAAGTAAATCTTCCACCAGGAGCAGGCCGTAATGCTGCTGAAATTGCAGGGATTACTCTACCCCGTGACAGCTAGTGCTACTGAAGAATGCCCAAGAAATTGCCCTTCGACACCATAGCCGAGTTTATTCATTCCCTGGGGGAGCGCGGTAAAACGGCCAAGGCCCTTGACATCAACCCCCGTACCCTGACTACCCGGTTACGGAACCCGGCCACCTTCACGGTAGCCGAACTGCTACGCGTAGCCGCGTACGGGCACACCGACCTGCTCACGGTAACAAGGCTAGCGGAGCGCCAGATAAAAAACCCGATTACGCCCCCCCCACCGACGTTAGGTCGGCCAACTCGTCAGCCCTAGCCACCAGGAGCATCCTACCCTAGGTGCAGCTCCTACCGGCAGTCGGCTGATGCTCGGTCAACTAACTGAGTTGCCGTTACGGGGCCACTTCTTATGCTACTACTTAGCCAGCTGTTTGATAGCCCACTTTTTCGACTGGCCCACGTATGTACTGCGCTACCCGCCGCCTATCACCCACCGTATGCAGGAGCTGCTAGATGGTGGCGGGCATCGTGACAAGCTACTTATCCCAATCTTTACAATGACAGATGAGCGCCGCAAACTGAGCGAGTGGTTTACTGCAATCTTACTGGTGGTAAGTGGAGCGGCTGCCGTTTTCGTGCACTGGTTGCACCCTGGGTGGCCGTGGCCGGTGCTGCCACTTACTCCTGTTATCGGTATATAATGCCCATCCGCTACGAAATTAATCATCGTCGAGAGCCTGAAAAACCAGGAAAATCATACGGAACGACGACAGCAACCCGGGCTGGTGGAGGCCTAAGCCGTAAGCCGTTCTTGTTTTCCCTTTTGATCCTTAGCCTAGCCTACATGGAAGTATTCTTTGACAGTCCCGGTCCCGGCTCGCACGCCACCAGCATTACCGTAACGGGTGCCAGCAGTATGGATGAAGCACTTCGTGCAGCTCAAAACCGCATCTACGCTGAGTATGGTACGGACCGCTACGAAGTCATCATTACGCCCCCCAGCGGAGCTCCCGCCGAGGCAGACCGCTACGAAATGAGCGTGAGCATTACCGATTCCCAGACCGACAACGAGGCCAGCTAGCTGTTCGGTTGGCACTAGGGCCTCCGCCCCGGATTTCAGTAAGTAGTCCAACCTTGCTTCATCCACCAGGCTGTGCTTGATAAGCCCCTACGTCATCAGGCGCAGAGTACTCCAGGGCCCGCTGCAAGTAGCGCGTGTTCCACAATACTAGCGCGTTGCCTACTAACCCGAGCGCGCCGAGCTGGTCTTCCATGCCATCGCGGTAGCGCTGGCGTAGTTCGCTTTTCTTACCATGAAACACCACCCGGGCGACGGCGCGGCCCGCGTGCACCGTGCGCCCGGGCACCACAAAGCGCAGGCCGTCGGCCGCCGCCACCTCCCCGCCGCCCCAGACTTGCGCCTGTGCTTCCACCTCCCGGATGTTGGCCGCCGTCAGGGTTTCCGCCCGCAGGTAGTGCTACTGCACCCACAGCAAGCACGCCGGCGTCAGGGCCGGCACATCAGCCCGAGCGACGGTTTTCAGGCCCAGGTTGCGGGCCTGCGCCGGCAGCCACCAACGCTGGCGCGGAGGCGCGGGTGGGGGCGTGCACCGGGTGGCTGAGATCCGTACGCCGTTCGCCTCGCGCGGCGGTCAGCAGCGCTTCCTTCGAGAAGCCCCTGGGCCGATCCCAGAGGCAAGTGGGTTGACGATGAGCCCCCCTTGGACGGTTGGGGCATACACCTTCATTATACGCACCGGCTGAGCGGCGGCGGCTCCAGGCTGGCCACCCAGTCCAGTACCAGGGCCGCGTCCTCCCGCCACGTAGGCTGGCCTAGCAGGGCGTGGTTACGGCCGGGCAGCTCCTGATACGCCCGGATGGAGCCAGCGTGCCGGTAGCGCCGGTAGTTGGCCCGGTTGAGCACGGCGGGCATCAGGCGGTCATTACCGCCCGCCAGAAACAGCAACGGCGCGTGCGGACGGTTAAAATCGATGTGGGCCTGCAGGCTGAGCACGTCGCGGATTACTTGCTTGGATTCCGGGGCCAGCAGGTGCTCGTAGGTATGCTGCTGGGCGGCCAGCGGTAGGCCGTTGGCGATGTAGCGCTGCCACTGCGCGAAGGTGGGCAGGAAAGTGGTCCTCACCGAGGAAAACAGTCCCAGCATGGGCAGCACGGCCCGCACCATCGGCCAGCTCCACGCCACCACGCCCAGCGGCGGGGCCGACTCAATGGCCACAGCCGCCGCGACCAGGTCTTGCTGCAGCAGCAGCTGCACCAGTAGGCCGCCGTAGGAATGCCCGATGACGATGGGCCTTACCGGCAGCTGGCGGATGAACTCCGCGTATACCCGCAGCACATCGGCCAGGCCGCTTTGGGCAATGGGCGAGTGCGGGTGCTGGCGACGCAACTCCGCCGCCGGGGCAGCTTTGTGGGGCCAGGCGGGAGCGTAGCAGGTATAGCCCTGCGCCTCGAAAAACTGCTTCCACTCGTCCCAGCAGGCGGTGGTTACGAAGGCTCCCGTGATGAAGACGATAGGAGGTGCTGCGGCCGCTACGGGCATAATATCAGGGAATGGTAACGCCTTAACTGGCGCGCTTATGCCAATGTGCAAGGGGCCCTGCGCCCTACGGCCGCAGCAGAAGGCAGGTGGTGGTGGCGTGGGCGTAGAGCTTGCCGGCGGCATCGGTGATGCGGCCCTCGGCCGTGGCCACCTGCCGCCCGCTCGACAGCACCAGTCCCTCACAACTCACGAGCCCCGTAGTCGCCGTGAGGGGCCGTACGAAGTTAACTTTCAACTCCAGCGTGGTGTAGCCGACACCGGCCGGTAGTGTGGTGTGTACGGCGCAGCCCATGGCCGAGTCGAGCAGGGCCGCAAATACGCCGCCGTGCACCGAGCCGATGGGGTTGTAGTGGTATTCCTGCGGCTCCAGGTAAAACGTCACCTTGCCGGGCTCCACAGTGGGCGGCAGGTGATCGAAGCCGAGCGTGTGCATCAAGGGCGGCAGCGGGTACTCGCCCCGGCTCATGGCGGCCAGGTAGTCGCTCCCGCTCAGGTTGCGGGCGGCCTGGGCACCGACCAGTGGGTCGTGCCACGAAAACGTGCGGGTGCGGGAAGTCATAGGCGGTAGGGGGTAAGAAAACGGATGAGCTAGTAAGGTACCGCTTACGCGGCGGCCTCGCCCCGCTGGTCCGCGACGTAGTCATGTAGCATCTATCTTGGCAAAAGGGGGAGAAGTGGCCGCGGACCGGCTACGCGGGTTGCGCTGGCATGACCGTCACCTGCACGGGGTTGCTGCGTAGCTCACATACTTCCAGCCAGCTTAGCTCGCCCGCTACGTAGCGGTGGTGCAAATCATCCGCGTGAGCCGGCAGCTTGAGGTGTAGTTGGGCGAAGTAGTCCAGCATGCGTTCCACAATGGCCTGGCGCTGGGCGACGGTTTGGGCGTACGGTCCGAACTTGGGGATGTTAAGCATAGCGAAGGGTGAAGAATAGGGCCTAGCCACGTGCCGGGCGGGCGCCCGGCGTGGGTCAGGCGGCGGCTTCCAGCGCGGGCGCGGCCTCGTCAGCCAGCACCGCTACCTGGGGCGGGAAGAGCTGGTAGAGCACCGGCGTGACGATGCGCGAGAGCAGCAGCGAGGACGTCAGGCCGCCCACCAGCACCCAGGCCAGCGGCGTGTAGAGCGGGGCCGGCTCCAGCAGCAGCGGAATCAAGCCGCCGATGGCCGTGAGCGTGGTGAGCAGAATGGGAATGAAGCGGGTTTCGCCGGCTTCCTCGATGGCCGCGTTCAGCTCCCGGCCCTGGGTGCGCAGGTAGTTGGTGTAGTCGACCAGCAGGATGGAGTTCTTGATTTCAATGCCTACCAGCGCCACGAAGCCGATGATGGCCGTGAGCGAGAACGGATAGCCCGCCAGGTGCAACGCCACCACCCCACCCACGGCCCCCAGCGGAATCACCGACAGCACAATGAGCGTACTCTTGAGGCTGCCGAACTCCAGCACCAGCACCAGCACGAAGGCGAAGGCCGAAAGCAGAATGGTGGTACCGAAGCCGTCGAGCGCGTCGTTCTTGTTTTCCTGCTCGCCCGCCATTTTGAAGGAGTAGCCCGCTGGAAACTTCAGCTTATTCAGCCGCTCCTCAGTGGCTTTTTGCAGCGTGCCGTAGAGGTAGCCGTCCTGGGCGTAGGCGTTGACGGTGGTGTAGCGGGCCTGGTCGAGGTGGCGGATGGCGGGCACGGCGGTTTCGAAGCGCACGTCGGCCACCTCGCGCAGGGGCACCACGCGGCCCGTGGCGGTGGGCACGTACAGGCGGTCGAGCACGGCCAGCTGCTGGTAAGCGGGCCGCGCCAGGGTCACGTTCACCGGCAGTTTGTCCTCGTCGTTGCCGGGCGTGAGCTCGGCGGCCGGAATGCCGGCCACGGCCAGGCGCACGGTGCGGTCGATGTCGGCGGTGGCAATGCCCAGCAGGCCGGCTTTCTCGCGGTTAATCACCACGCGCAGGTCGGTGCTGCGGGTCGAGACCGGATTGTAGAAGTAGGTAGTGCCCGGCACGGCGCGCATCTCGCGCTCCACCAGAAAGGAGAGGCGGCGCAGCGTGTCCAGGTTTTCGCCAAAAATGCGCACGGCCACGGGCGCTTCCAGCGGCGGGCCCTGCTCGAAGTCCTTGACCTCCACGCGGGCCCCGGACACGGCGGCCAGCAGGCGGCGCAGGCGCTGCACCAGCACGTTTTTCTCGTCCCAGGTGTCGGCGTGGCACTGCACGAAGATTTGGGCGAAGTTGGGCTGCTCGCTGCGCTGGGGCACGTTGTAATACACCACGGGCTGGCCCTTGCCCACGTTCGTGGTGAAGTGCGTCACTTCCGGCTGGCGGGCCAGCACCCGCTCCACGGCGCGCGTGATGCGGTCGGTTTCGGCCAGGCCGGCCGTGGTGGGCATCTCCACGTTCACCAGAAACTGTGGCTTTTCGGCCTGCGGAAACAAGCTGAAGCCCATGCGGGGCACGGTCAGCCCCAGCCCCAGGACCACCAGCCCAAAGGCCACCAGCAGCGCGAGCTTGGGCCAGCGCAGGGCCGCGTGCATCAGGCGGCCGTAGCTTACGTCCACGCCCCGGTGAATGGCCCGCAGCAGGAAATTCCCCTCTGGGTTGTGGTGGGCGCGCAGCAGCAGCACCGACAAGAACGGCACGATAGTGAGCGACACCAGCAGCGACGCGCTGACGGCCGTGACAACGGCCAGCGGCAGGCTGCGCAAAAAGGCGCCCGGTCCCGCCGGCAGCAGCAGCAGCGGCACGAAGGCAATGACGAGCGTGAGTGTGACCCCAATCACGGCCAAACCCAGCTGGCTGGTGGCTTCGATGACGGCCTCCCGGCGCGAGCCCCCGCCGCGCAGCACCCGCTCAATATTTTCGACCACCACGATGGCGTCATCTACCAGAATTCCCAAGGCCACAATCAGGCCCACGATGCTGAGCTGGTTAATGGTAAAGCCCAGTGAGTCCAGCGCAAACAAGCCCAGGCTCAGCGAGAGCGGAATGGAAATCATGACTACGAGCGCCGCGCGCCAACCCAGGGGCAGCAGCGTCAGGCTCACCAGCAGAATGGCCAGCCCGAAGTCCTTGCCCAGCCGCGCCAGCCGCACCCGCACACTGGCGGGCTGGTCGAAGGTCTTCACCAGCCGCAGGTCGCGGGGCAGGGTTTTGGCGAAGGCATCCATCACCGGCTCGGCCTGCTCGGCCACGTTGAAGATGTTCTGCCCCGTTTTCTGGCTGGCCGTCACCAGCACGCCCCGCACCCCGTCGAGGCGGGTGATGTGGCGGGCTTCCTCGTAGGCAAAGCGCACGTCGGCCACGTCGCGCAGCCGCAGGTTGTTGCCGTTCTGGGCGTACACCACAATGTTCTGGATGTCCGCGAGGCTGCGCAGCTCGCCGCTGGTCTTGAGGTTGAAGCGCCGCCGGCCGGCAATGACCGCGCCGCCCGGCAGGTTGAGGTTCTCGCTTTGTAATGCCACGAGCACGGCGGCGGCCGGAATGCGCCGGGTGGCCAGCTTTTCCAGGTCCAGCGCTACGCGCACCTCGCGCTGGGGGTAGCCCCAGGTGTCCACGTCCTTGAAGCCCGGCACCTGCTGCTCCAGCTTATCCTGGAGCTTTTCGGCCCACTTTTCCAGCTTGGCATACGAGGCGTTGGGGCTCAGCAGCACGTACTGGTACACGTTCACGTCCGAGGACTGAAAGCGCTTGATTTCGGTGGATAGCACGCCCGCCGGCAGCTCGGGGGCGGCGGCGCCCATCTCGCGCACCATCTCCTGGTACTTCTCGTCGGGGTCCTGGCTGAAGTCGTACTCCACCCGGATGATGGCCAGCCCGTCGTCGGCCGTGGAGTTGATTTTCTTCACGTTGTCGAGGGCGTTGAAGCGCTTTTCGAGCGGCTGCAACACCTGGTCCTCCACCTCGGCCGGCGAGGCGCCCGGGTATACCACCACCACCGTGAAGTTGGGAAAATCCACCTCCGGGTCTTCGCCCCGGGGCATGGTGAGCAGGGCATTTACCCCGGCCGCCAGCAGCGCCACGAACAGGATGGCGGTGAACGAGCGGTTGTGAACAAAAAAGCTGATAAAGCGACGCATGCGGCTGAGTAGTAAAAGGATTAGCGCACCTGAATGGTCGAGTACTCCGTCAGGAAGCCCGAGCCCTCGGCCACGACCTGCGGGATGGTTTCCAGGCCACTGCGCACGTACACCCGCTCGCCATCCATAAAGGCGATGCGCACCGGCAGCTTGCGCACGCGGCCTCCTGCGGCGGGGGCAAATACAAAGGCGTCATCCCCGTTGCCCTCCACCACCGCGCCAGCCGGAATCACCTGGTAGGAGGCCCGTTGCTGGGGCTGCAGGGTGGCCTGGGCAAACAAGCCGGTGGCTAATGGCGCGTCTGGCTGGAGTAGCACCTGCACGTCCAGCTGCCAGGTGCCCGTGGCCGGGTCGGCCCCGGCGGCGCGGCGGCGCACACGGCCCCGGAAGGTGCGGCCGGGGTAGGCATCGAGGCGCACGGTGGCCGGGTCGCCCACCTGCACGCGTGCCCAGTCCTTATCGGCCACGCCGGTTTTCAGGGTCCAGCCATCGGCCGTGGCGGCTACAAACAGCACCGGGGTGCCCGGCGAGGCCAGCTCGCCCTCGTTAATGGTTTTGCGCACCACCCGGCCCGCCACGGGCGCGTGGATTTCGGAGAACTGCTGGTTGAAGCGCGCGATGCGGGCCTGCTCGCGGGCCACGCCGTAGGCCGTGCGCAGGTTTTGCACGGCTTCGAGCGGGGCCGCGCTGTCGGCCAGCAGGCGGCTGAAGCGCTCCAGGTCGCGCCGGGCCTTCTGCTGGCCCTGCTCGGCCTGCGCCACTTGGGCGTTGATTTCGGTCAGGTCGAGGGTGGCCAGCAGCTGGCCTGGGCGCACCAGGTCGCCTTCTTTCACCAGCACGCGCCGCACCAGCCCACCGGTCTTGAACGAGAGCTGGGCCTCGGATTCGCTGCTGAGCTGGCCAGCCGCTTCCACGGGGCGGGTCAGCGCGGCGTGCTGCACCGGCGCCAGCGTTACGTAGTCGAGCGATTCGGTAGCCGGGGGTACCGCGGCGGCCTCCGATTTGGCTTTCTGGCAGCTGCTGGCACCCGCCAGCACCAGCCCCAGCAGCGGGGTGAGCAGGGTAACGAGATGGTTCATCGAAAAGAGCATGAGCGAGAAGTCTGAAGAGAAAAGGGTTATTCCGTGGCCAGCGCCTGGCGCAGCTCGGCCTCGCGGATGTACACGTCGTAGCCGGCGATGACGCGGGCGAGTTGGGCGGCCGTCTGGCGGGTGGTGGCGTCGAGCAGCTCCAGCACGATGGCTTGGCCCTCCCCGTAGCGGCGGCGCACCAAGAGCAGGGTTTTCTCGGCGTTGAGCTGGGCGGCGGCGGCGGCCGTGCTGGCGGCCTGCGCCGAGGCCAGGTTGTCGTAGGCCTGGGTGGTTTGCAGCTGCAGGCGCTGCACCAGATCGGCGCGCTGGGCTTGCACGTCGTCCAGGGCCAGGCGGGCCAGCTGCTCCTCCCCGCGCTTGATGCCGCCGCGGAACAGGTCCCAGCTCAGGGCAAACTGCATAAGCTGAAACCGCTGTTGGGCCACGCCGAAGTGGTAGCCGAAGCCCTGGTAGCCCAAGTCCGTCACCCAGTTGAGCTGGGGGTAGAGGCGGGCGGCGCGGCGCTGGCGCAGGCCCAGGGCGCTGGCGGCTTCGGCCCGGGCCAGCTGCTCCAGCTCGGGGCGCTGCTGCACGGCGGCGGCGCGCAGGGCCGGCAGCGGGTTCGCAGCCGTAGCGGCCAGGGTGGTACCGGTGGGCTCTTCCACCACGATGCTGTCGTCCAGGGGCCGACCCAGCAGGTAGTTGAAGTTGGTGCGGGCCAGTTGGCGGCGGTTTGCCGCCGTGGCCAGCTCCCGCTGGTTGGCCGCCAGTTGGGCCTTGGTGTTGTACACCGCGTCGTTGGTGGTGACGCCCGCCGTCAGCCGCGCCTCATTTACGCGCAGCAGCTCGGCCAGCGTCCGGCCCGTAGCCTGGTACACGCTCACGGCCGCGCCGGCCTGCAGGTATTGGTAGTAGGCCACCTCAATCTGGTGGCGCATGGCGTTGCGGTAGGCCGCCTGCCGCGCCTGCGTGGCCGAGAGCAGCTCCTTCTGGGCCTTGTAATTGAAATAAATGTCCGTGTTAAACAGCGGCTGGATAATGCGGAGTTTGGTCTCGTGGAAGTTGTTGGGCAATAACTGCTCCGACACGTTGGCAATCTGCGGAAACTGACTCGTGCCGGTGAGCGTGTTCAAGGTGCTATACACCGGGTTCACCAAATCCCCCACCGGCAGGTTGATGGTGCGCCCGCCGTTGGCCAGCGTGTAGGTGGCGCCCAGCTGCACCTGCGGCTGGTAGAGGCCCTGCGCCTGCCGCACCTGCTGAGCGGCGCTGGCTACGGCAATGGCCTCGCGCCGAAACCCGACGTTCTGGGCCAGCCCTTGCTCGACGTAGCCCTGCAGGGTGCGGTTGGCCAGCTGGGCAGTAGCGGCGTCAGGCAGTAGCCCACCTACCAGTACCCCCGCGGCCAGGGCCCACCAACGGATCTTGTTATCAGTGGGCATTAAGTGAACAGTGTTCATTATTGGGGTAAAAAAAAGTTACAGACCGTATTCCAGCATGTGGTTGAATAATGCCAACGACTTATTCATGTACGCCATGCGTTCTTCTTCGGGAAAAAAGACCAGCCGTTTGCGCAGGTACAGCGCCGCTAAGCCGTGTACCTGGCTCCACGCCATCAGAGCTGCCACCTCGGCATCTGGGCAGCGAAATACCCCCGTGTCCATGCCGTGTTGAATGGCTTGGACCACTCGATCAAATGCGGCCCGCCCGCTGGCCCACGGTGCCCGCTCACCCTGCGCCTCCACGGCTTCCATGGGGCCGGTCATGATGAACATAAGCTCAAACAGCTCCGGGTGCTCAATGGCAAATTCCACGTATTGCCGACACAGGGCCTGCAGACGCTCACCCGGGTGCTCGATTGACTCTAGAGACTCGAATGCCCGCCGCAGTTGCCCGAACGCCTGGTTTTGCAAAGCAAACAGCAACTCGTTCTTGTCTTTGAAGTACAGGTAGATGGTGGCCGGGCTGTACTCGATGGCCTCGGCGATGTTGCGCATGCTCACCTTGTCGAAGCCCTGCTCGTTGAACAGCCGTTGCGCCGCGGCCAGAATGGCCTGACGGCGTTCAGTCTTTTCGCGCTCTTTCCGTTCAGCGATGCCCACGAGTGGTAAATTAGTTACTTTGCGATGTAAAGTAAGTGAACACTGTTCACATTTCCTACGACGCTTGCCGCAATAAAATGTTCAGTCTATCCTCAGGATGCAGGTGCGCAACGTCTTCGGCTAGTGATTGAGGATTTGTTAGGCGTTAAACGATCTCCACGCAGCCAATAGTACGGCAAGTACTCTTAGCGTTGTTTTCTGTTCCAGCTCTAGCGCTACCCTTATTCGGACACGCGAGCCCGAAGGCACTCATTGCCCGAGAGTGCGGGCAACAGGTAGTAAATACCACGGGAATACGTCTACCTACCAGCAAAGCTCCGCCCACTGACAGCGGGGCCTTTAAGTGCATTGGCAAACTAGCAGGTCAGTTTATGAGCCATACTAAAGTTGTATTTTATACAACTTTAGTATGGCTCATGTGTTGGATAGTAGTATAAGTTACTGCCAGTTACCTCCCCCGCTCTTATCCCCGGTCTAGCTCACTCACCCGCCTTGGCCCAGCAGCTGCAACGCCAGTTAGCGAACTCTGCTATCTTGCCGGCATATCAACCTACTATCGCTATGGATCAGACCCTTGAAAAAGTGACGATTGCCGAGAAGCTACCGGATTCCCGCACGGCCCATTTGCAGCCAGTTATTGACTTTCTACAAGCGCTGGGCAACGCTCCGGCCAGCAGCGACGAGTTCACCTTCAACCGGGATGGCTTCGGGGAATACGCGTTTTACCAGCCCCTTGATATTGAGGCCCTGCGTCAGCGGTTTACCTTTCCCCCGACTATTCTGCTGACCAAGAACGCGGTGCAGGACACCCGTAATTTTGTGGCCCTTACCCAGGCCCTGCCGCCAAGTGCCCCGCTGACCTTTAACCTGTAAGTGTGGCCACGTCCTTACCCCCCGTTGATACCCCCGCCCGGAAGGCGTTTCTTGACCAGGGCACCACTCTCTATCCCGGCGTCGATCAGTGGCACCACCCCCAGCAGGACCTGCCCGCTGGTACGCTGGTAGTGCAATTCGACTTTCGGCCCGAGGCCGACATTCGGAGAGGCGAACAGACCATTTCGCCCTATTTCACCGATGCTGCCACGCTGCTCAAGCACCTGACCCCGGACCTGGAAGTAAACGCGCGCAGTCTGGCCGAGGCCCTGCAGGTAAAGCCTTACCGCCAGGCTGAAGTAGGCGAGCATCTCTACAGCTCCAACGTAGCGATATACCGGTTAATTCGGCCCATCAAAGCGGAGGACATTCAGGTGGCGCAACCGGCTGAGTTCGGCCACGGCCTGACCCGCAACAACCTGCAGTACGGCGATGGGGTAGGGGCGCAGTTCTTCCTGACTGAACCCAAGGATTCGATTCTGAAAGGGCCCAGCCGGGCCTTGGAGGTGGCCGATGTGATGCCCTGCATTGAGCGCACGCACCGCCTGGCCTGGCTGCTGAAGTTAGAGCAAAGCCAAGTCGATAATAAGGGCATTGAAGCGGCCGTCAAGCCCATCTTTCAGGAAACGGTAAATCAGCTGCTGCGCGGCACCCCGGCCGAGCAGCAGCACGGCCGCGAGATAGCCGGCTTATACCAGGCCAATCAAGCCATACAGCTGGTAGCGCTGAATAGCCCGGTTGCTAAAGTGCCCCCGCCGCCTGTGCTCACGCCTACCCCTGACCCCGCGCCGCCGCGCCGCCGAGGCCCGCGTCTCTGAGGGCTCTGGTCTTGCGATTCTGGTCGTAGGAGCAGTAGCAGAACCAGCGGGGAAAAAGGCCCGCACGACCTGCCGGCAACAACCAGCCCCCGAGCCGAAGCGCCGGGGGCTGGTTGTTGCCGGCAGGTGAGCACCTGAGCGGTGCTGCTAGCGGTGCTGCTGGTCGAAGTAGTCGTTATCGTAGTAGCGGTTGCGCTGGTGGCGAATTGTCGATCTTGTACTCAGGCCACCCAGCCAGCCAAGCGCGGCGAGCAGCAGTCCCCAGTTCGCTGCGTGTTGCCCCCAGGCAGGGGCCCAGGAACTATGCAGAAAGAAGAACAGCGCGCCTAAGACAAGGAAAGTACGCATCAGAATACTAGGTAGTACGCCGCACAAGGTAGGAATTATCTATCACCTGACTACGCCCTCGCCCGGCTGTTAGTTGCAGTCTTTAGAGCAGTGTTGGATCGGCATTGCTCACGTCCTAGCTACAGGCTCAAACCCGCATACGCGGCGGGCGGGCGCACCACGCAGGCCCGTTGCCCTTCCTGGGCGCTAAGCAACGGGAGCGCCGTTCCATAGTAAGCACTCTATAGCAAGTGCTCTACCGCACGGCGAATTTGGGTTACCCATTCTACGCGATACCGCTCGCGCCCCGCATCTGGAACAGTGGCCAAGTCCGAAACTGCATTCCTGCCTCTCGTGGGGGTGAGCAGAGGTGGGTGTAATTTCTTCCGTAGTTGCCCGGAGAATTTTCAGGCTTGTATCCCCTGGTCTGGGAGCTGCCGGCCTGCTGGACAGGGCGGAAAAAGGCGAGTTCTAACTCTCAAAAAAATCAGAAATCCTTTTCCATTTTTCTACTTTTCTATCTTCTTTCTTCTAGGGCTCATAATCGATTGTAAATCAATTATTTAAGCGGTTTATCTACGGAAGAAAATACACCGTGCTACGGAAGGAATTACACTTTGCTACGGAAGGGATTACACCCAATTACGGAAGAAACTACACCGAACTACGGAAGGGATTACACCTATCACGGAAGAAACTACACCATCTACGGAAGAAACTACACTACTTACGGAAGAAACTACACCCAGCCGCTATTACGGAAGAAACTACACCCGTCCGGATGCTCAGGGAAAAAGGTGGAGGGGTGCTACGGAAGAAGAGGGTTTTTTTCCGTAGATTAGGCGGAGCCTTTATCCGCCCCCCAATGGAAGCGTCCCTGTATCCCCAGGCCCGGCAAGCAAATATCCTCGTCAGGTCCCCCCTGAAGCTCAATCATATTGAGGCGCGCATCATTGCTCTGGCCCTGGGGTGCATTCACTCCAAGTCCCTGGAGCTGCCCCAGATCCGAATTCCCATGAAGCGGATCATCCCCAAGGCCAAGTCAGGGCCCATCTACGAGCAGATTGACGCGGCCTGCAAGACGCTGATGAGCAAGGTCGTCAGTATTGCCCGCACAAATTCCCGGGGTAAGATGAATATCAAAAACTACGGTATCATCAGCTTCATGGAAATAGACGAGGGTACGGGCTACGTGACGGGCAACTTCGCCCCGGAGATCAAGCCCTTCCTGCTCGAGCTCGCCAGTGAGTACACCACCGTGGAGATCGAAACCATTCTCACCCTGAAGAGCGCCCACGCCCACCGCCTGTACTGGGTGCTTACCAGCTGGGATGATGTGGGCAGCTGGGAGGTTGAGATCGACAACCTGCGGGAGCAAATCGTGGGCACGGAGGATACGGCTTACGTCATCTTCTACGATTTCAAGCGCTACGTGCTGGAGCCGGCCATCAAGGAACTCCACGACATCGGCTGGATGGTCAGCTGGGAACCCCTGAAAGTGGGCCGGAAGGTAACCAAGATCCTGTTTACCATTCCCAAGCACGTAATTGCCGGCAGCACCGCTGAGCCGCCTATCCTGGATATCACGCCCAAGGGCCGGCCCAAGCACAAGCAGTCGGCTCAGCTGCCCTTGGGCATCCTGGCGGAAATGCCGACCCTGCACCAGCGCATCATTGCCCGCCTGCAAAAATTGCAGGTTACCGATTCGCAGATCAGGACGGTGCTGGAGCACTTGGGCGATGACGAGGCCAGCTACACGAAGCTGCTCAAGTCCACCCACCAGCTGCTGGTCAACTACGAGACCAAGTCCAAGGTATTCGACAATATTGGGGGGGCCACGATCAACCACCTCAAAACCGAGTTTGCCGGCCTATTCTCCAAGCTCTAAGCTCCTGGCCGCTGCTGGGCAACAGTAAATAATGAAATAATCTGTGCAGAAGTGGAGTTGCGCATTTAGCCCGCAGGCTACTCTGCGTTGGCCGCTATAGGTGAATGAGATATTGAACATCCCCCAACCAGTTGGTAGGGGATAAGTAGCGGCGGTAGTTGCCTACCGGGGCAGCGTTGGTCGTTCGATGCGGTAGGCTGTCGTGGTAATGCTGTTCAAAAAAGCAATCAGCGCTTCTTTCTCCGACTCACTCAAGCCCAGAGGCTTGAGCAGCGGTGAGGTAACAGGAAACAGTGGGTCGTTTTCCTGGCTGGCTTTGCGCTTCACGCGGGGCATGCCAACGTTATACATGTTCAGGACGCCGTCCATCTCGTCAAAGAGGCCGTTGTGCATCCAGGGACGAGTGCGCATCACCTCGCGCAGGCTGGGCGTCCGGAATTTGCCCACATCCCCAGGGCGCTTCGTAACCGTGTAGCGGCCCAGGTCCTGGAGTTGACGGCCGTAGTACGTCAAACCATCGTTGTGGAACTGATTGTCGGTGAACAGCGGGCCGTTGTGGCAGTTGATGCAGCGGGCCTTCGTGCGGAACAGGTGCAGGCCCAGCACCTCTTGGTCAGTGAACACGTCGGGGTGTCCGCTGAGGAATCTATCGAAACGGGAGCGGCGGCCCTGCAGGCTGCGCTGAAAAGTGGCCAGGGCGTGGGCAATGCGCCGGCCGTCGATGGTGGCGGTGCCATAGGCCTGCTTGAACAGCGGATGGTAGCCCTTGATACCCTTGATCTTACGGGGCAGGCGCCTGACCACTTGGTGCATCTCCAGGGTGTCGTCCACGGGCATCAGCGCCTGCTCTTCGAGGGTGGCGGCGCGGCCGTCCCAGAACAGGGGGGCGGGCTCCACGGCCCACACGTTCAGCAGCGACGGGGCGTTGCGTCGGCCCAGGCGGTGGCCGTGACCCACGGAGGTGGAGCGATTGTCGGTGAAGCTGCGTTCGGGGTCGTGGCAGCTTGAGCAGGAAATCTGCCCCGAGCCCGACAGACGCGGGTCGAAAAACAGCGTTTTTCCCAGTTCAATGAGCGGTTTAAGCGAATCGGTGTGGGCTACGGGCGAGCGGGGCAGTTCCCCGAGCTCCCGAAAGTGCGGCCGCGCCGCCGAATCGACGGTGGGCGCGGGCCACTCGGTGGGAGGGCGGCTGTAGGCGGCGCGCAGGGCGGCGGGGTCGTCGGCAGCGAGGGGCCGGAGCACGGTGAAGCCAAACAGGGCCCCACTCAGCAGCAACAAACTGGAAGACAGACGCGGAGTAAGCAACGGGAAGAAAGGAAAGAGAAGCCACAAAAATACCTGGGAAAACCAGGGCGTTCAACTTGTGCCCGGCCGGGCGGGGCGCCTAATGAAATACCTGCAGGCTCAGGCGCGCCTCCCAGCGGGAGCCGTGCGGGGCAGATCCGGTCGGGTACCCCGCATCAGCTCGCTGGGTCAACGGAGCCAGGTAGCGGCCCTCGGCCAGCAGGCGCACCCGCCCGGTGGAGGTTACGGGCCGTTCCAAACCCAGCGCGAGGCCGCCCCAGGCAGTGTGCTGCCGGTCGTAGGCGTAATCCGGGAACACGACGTTGCGGCTGAAGCGGTTCTGCTGCGGCGCGGGCACTGCCAGGCTGCTGCCGGCATCTGCTTCCGCCCCCACTTGCCCGCCCAGGATGCCGCGCCAGGTGCCACCCGGCAGGGGCTGGTAGTGGCGGGCACTCAGGCTCAGGCCGGCGCGGCGGGTTTGGCGGCGGTGGGCGGCGGTGCCATCGGCGCGGCGCTCGGCCCGGTAGGTGAGGCTGCCGCCCAGTTCCGTCAGGTGACCGGCCGGGTGGTGGCGCAGGGCGCCGGCTTCCAGGCGGGCCTGCTGACGGGCGTAGAGGTAGTTATTGCCCAGGCCGAAGGTGTTGTTCCGGTCTTGGCCCTGGGCCCAGTCCAGATGCAGGCGCTGGTAGCGCTGGCGGCCGGGCGCAATCTGGTGGAAGCGGGCGGCGTGAAGCTGCGCGGTGGTCAGCGAGTAGGAACCAATCAGCTCGGCCAGTTCTCCGTTTGTAACGGTAAGGCTATTGGCAACGCTCTTTACGAAGTTTTCCTGCTGGTGCCCCCCGGTCGCCGTGAGCAGGTAAGTGCCTGGACCGGCGGCGTAGCGCACGCTTAGCAAGCCGGTGTGCTGCTGGCCCCGCACGCCAAAAAAGCCGTTTCGGCTTTCCAGCAGAAACCCGTAGCCCAGTACGTCGAACTGCGTGAAAGGCGTGTCCGCTCCCTGCTGGTTGGCATCGGAACCGAAGCGGGTGCGGCCATCTTCCGTGTGGCGGCCATAGGTATAACCCAGGGCCAGCAGCCAGTCCGCTCGCAGCTGGTAGCCTACCGAGGCTCCCGTGCGCAGCTGATAGCCCACCACTTCGGGGCGGGGGTCATTGGTGCGGGCGTAGTTGCCCGCGTCGAAATCGAGGTGCAGACCCGTGAGCAGGCGGCCCTTAAGCCAGCCGCGCACGCCAGCAGCCCCAAGCCGGTAAACGGAGTTGTCCCAGTTGCCGGGACGGGGGGCGGCCACGTAGTAAGGCCGCGCCGGGGCCACACCGGGTGCCAGGCTCCAGCGAATACTGTCGTGCCACTGCCGCTCAAACTGAAACCGGCCCAGCAGCCGCCAGCCTTTCCAGTCGCGCAGCCCTTCGGTATGCAGACGCGCCACCTGGGCGCGAGTGGGGTCCTGGGCACGGCGGAATTCGCCCTGCTCCCGGCCGTAGCCCGCTTCCGACACGGCATAGCGGGCTAGCGGCAGGCCCGCCAGCAGCACTGGCTGGCGGGCAAACTCCAGCAGTAGCACCTGGCCCAAGTGAGTAGCCGCTGCCGGCAGCAGCGTGTCGGGGCGGAAGCCGGCGGCCGGCGGCCGGGCCCGCGCCAGACTATCCGGGGACGGGCGGGCGGCGCTGACCACTGAATCGACCGGCTGCTGCTGGGCGGGGCCCGGCCGGGCCCCGCCCAGCAGCAGCGCCAGCAGGACCAGCCGTTCGCCTCGCCCGTAGGGGACTAGTGAAAAGTTGAACATCGCGGGAATACAACTACTTGCCCCGGCTGCCCGTGGCAGGCAACCCAACCAGGCAACTGAAGTGAGAATTAGAAACCGAATGGCACCGGACGGTTTAGGACCTGGAAGTCGGTGGTGGAATTGTTGGTGTCCTGCAGGATGCGGCGCGTACCAAACGTGCGGGCCACCTTCCGAATCACCGACTGCGAGGTGTAGGAGCCGGCCGGGCCGAAGGTGTAGCCCGCATCCAGCTCAGCCGTGAACCGCTTGGGCAGCAGTTGCGTGGGGCTTTCCTGGCACTCAACGGCATCCAGGATCATGCTCTTCGGCACTTGGTAGTAGTAGAGCGTGCTGCTGGTAATGGTAGTGGTGTTGGGACGAGGGTACTTCTTGAAAGTGGCTGCGTCCGTCATCGAGCGGAAAATAGCGTAGCCGTCACGGCCCAGGTTATCAAGAATCATGTCGGTGCCCACCGTCTGCACTAGACGCAGGTTGGGTACGGCCGGGTTGTCCAGGTCCGAATCCAGGCCCCGGCCAAAGAAGGCTTCGAAGGAAGCGTTGCTCAGGTCCACCGTCAGGCTGGGGTCGCGCACGGTAATGCTGGTGCCGCCGTTGCCGGTGAAGGGGGACTTATGATTCTGGGCCGACTGGGCGATTACGATACTCTGGCCGGGTTGCACCGGGTACTGCTGGCCGGTACCCGGAATCTGAAACAAGGTGCGGGTGTACACGAAATCCTCGTTGGCGCGCACCGTCAACGGCATCCCGAGGGACTTGCTCCAGTCATACTGGCCGCTGGGCAGCAGGAAGGCGGGCAGTGCGCTGGTGGGCACCGAGCGGTTGCCGTCAATCTGCGCCAAATACAGCCCGTCGGCGTACAGCACGGCGTCGGTGTTGTTGTAGAGCTCAATAAACTGGTCGCGGAACACCGCTCCGTTCACGCGGTCAGACCCCGCGTAATAAATCTGTTTGATGAGCAACTCACCGCTCGTGCCGGCTTTCAGCGTCAGCGTCACCGGATTGGGCTGGCCGGGCGCAAAGGTTTTGTTTAGCTCCGAGGCCTGAAATAGCACCGGGGCGCTTACCTGCGTGCCGGCAAAGGCCAGGAACTCGGCGGGCGTCATTTCACGGCGAGCCGTCACGTTATACGCCCCGGCCGGAATGCTGCCGAAGGTGGCCGTACCCTGGGCGTCGGTAGTGGCCGTGAGGCTTTCGCGGGTGTTGATGTTTTCGATTTTCACTGCCACCCGCTCGGCGGGCGTGTTGGCGTAGGCGGCATCGAAGGTGATGGTAACGGCCGCCGAAGCAGCGGGCGTCTCGGGGTCGTTTTTCTCACAGCTCCCTAACCAGAGAGGGGCCAGCAGCGCCAGCAAGCAAGTACGCAGGTGTTTCATGTATAGAAGCGAAAGAGGAAGGAAAAAACAGGAGCGTAATCACTGAGACAGCGCTTGTCGGCCCAGGGTGAATACCAGCTCCGAGCCGAAGGTGGGCGTCTGGCGGTTCAGGGAAGTGGAAATGATGAGCGGTCCATGGGGTGAAGTGTAGGTAGCCCCCCCGCGGGTAACCGTGCTGCCCGCCGCAAATACTTCCACCCGCTCAGTGCGCAGGTTGAGCACGTTGTTGGCAAAAAACGACAGCCGGGCCAGCTTGCCCAGCTCCTTGCCCAGGCGCAGATGCAGGTTGCCGTAGATGAAAGGCTGGCTGCTGACGTTGGTATTCTGGGCGTTGCGCAGGTGGAGGTAGCGGCCGGCGGCGTAGTCTTCGGCCGTCACGGGCACGTACTCACCGCTGGGCCGCACGAAGCCTGACGCTGCCACGTACTCGTCCAGCGTCTGCGATTCACTTTGCAGAAACACCTGCCCGCGCCAGGTGAGCAGCAGTCCGAGCCGGGGCAGGTGGGTGGTAGCGGCCAGCGTGCTCAGCACCGATGACGCCCGGCGGTCGGGCCGGTTTTTTACTACGAACTCGATGTTTTCGAAGCCCGCCGCCGTAGGGTTCACTCGGTCGTACACCAGTTGCCCGGCGTAGCCGTAGCGGCTGCGGGTGTAGGCGGCGCTCAGGTCGAACGAGGTTTGAATGGAGCGGATTTTGGGGGTGCGAGCCAGCAGCTCCAGGCCGTAGTTGTCGGTGCGCAGCGTGTTGCGGAACACCCCGTAGTCGTAATTGTAGTTGCGCGTCTGGCCGGTCTGCTCCACCACGGGCGGGCGGCCGGCCGGGCTGCTCACGATGCGGTAGTGCGGTAGCTGCAGCTGCAGCAGCTCGTCGGTGACGCTGAAGCCGTCCCGCTCCTGCTTGTGGTACACCGTCAGCGCGAGGCCGTAGCCGCGGCGGGTGTGCCAGTTCAGGCCCGTTTCCAGGGTGGTGGCGCGGGCCGGGCGCAGGTTCGGGTTGGCCGGGTCAAGGGCCTCGGTATGCAGGCGGTAGATGCTTTCATCCACCCGCCCGTTGTAGCTTACCAGCAGCGGCACGTCGAAGTAGAGAATGCCGGGGTAGCGGTGCACCAGGCCGGGGGCTTTGGTGGCTAGCCCATAGGCGGCGTTCACCTGCAGGCCTTCCCGCACGAAGAGCTTGGCATTCAGGCGCGGGGCCAGGGAAGCAAACCCGTTCTGCTGGTCGTAGCGCAGCCCCAGATTGGCCACCAGACGGCGGGCCCCCCACTCTCGCACCAGCTGGTTTTCCACGAACCCGCCCACCTGCAGCATGCCCGGCAGCGTGCGGAAATCAAACGGCCGCTCGGCCTTACCTTCCAGGGGGGCGAAACGCGGGCGCAGGGCGTCAAACAACCGGCCGGCCCCGTAGTTGCGGTCGTAGCTGAGGGAGGCGCCCGCCGTGAGCGTGTGGCTGAAGGCGCCGGTCTGGAACAGCACCGTATTATCGGCGCGGGCATACAGGTTGACGGGCCGGCCGCTGATGGTGCGCTCCGAATCGTACACGGGCGGCGCGAACGTACCGTCGTAGATGCCGGTACTCAGGCCGTCGGCCACGGGCTTGACCCCCACGTTCAGGGCCGTGCGGCTAAAGGTCTGCTGATACGCGTAGGAGCCCCCAAACTGGTAGCTGATGTATTCCGACCAGGGCTGCAGCACATTCAGCGTGCCGCGGTTGGAGAGTGCCACGCGCTGGTCGCGGGAGAAAGTGCGGTTGGCGGCCGGGTCGTCGGCATCGGCCTTGGCCGCATCAAGGGTGGTGTGCGCGTCCAGGGCCAGCGAGTTGCGGTGGCGCCGCTGCGGTCCGAAGTGGCTGGTGAAAATGGTGCTGAGCGTGGCCCGGTTGAAGCGTTTGGTTTCAAACTGCGGCTCGGGGTTGGAGTTGAGCAGCGTCGCCGACACGTTCACGGCGTTGCCGCTGGTCAGCCCGAACCCCCTGGAGCCCGATAACTCGGTAGTGCCGTTCTGGGTGCGCAGACTCAGGCGGTAGGGCGTGCGCCCGGCCTGCCGGTTCACGATGACGGCCCCGCTGGTCAGGTCGCCGTAGCGGGCCGAGGGCACGCCCTGAATTACCTCCACGCTTTCAATGTTGTTAGCCGGAATCTGCTTCAGGTCCACCGAGCTCCCGGCGTAAGTGCCCGTACTATACTCGTTGCCCGAGTTGTCGCGGGTCACGGCCACCCCGCCGATGCCGCCCCGCCGCCCGGGGTCGTCGGTTTGCAGGTTGCCGTTGTTGCTCCAGGCGGCCCCATCCACGATAATAGCCGTGCCAAAGGCGTTGTTCAGGTTAAACGCCGTCTGGTCGGAACCGGGCGTAGTTACCGGGGCCTGCCGCAGCGTAATAGCCTGCGCCCCCTGTAGGTTGGTGTTGAGTAGCACCTTGCCCGGCAGCAGTTGCAGCACGTCGTCGAGACTGTAGGCCTGAGTTTGCTCGATGGCCTCCCGGCCGATGACCACGGCCGAGTTGGAGGTCTGCTGCCCTGAACGGGTGGCGTTAACCTGCACGTCGGCCAGCTCCAGGGAGCGAAGCGGCAGTTGCAGGTCGCGACGGATTTCGGGGGTAGCCGTCAGTTTCACCAGCACTTCTACATCCTGGCGGCCCACGTAGGTGACGCGCAGCGTGAACTGGCGGGCCCCACTGGCCGGCAGGCGGAAACGGTACTGGCCCGCGTCGGCGGCCGTGGTGCGTACGCCCAGTTCCACCAGCTCCAGCACCGCGCCCGGTAAAGGCTGGCGGGTTTCGGCGGCCCGCACCGTGCCGGTAATCTGCCAGCTGCCGGGGCCGGTCTGCGCCCAGGCGGGGCTACACAAGAATAGTAGAAGAAGGCAAAAAGTAAAAATCCGCATGCGGGCACTACTGATGAGGCCGCAAAGCTATACGCTGTTTAGATTATATCTAAATAATATTTAAAATTATTCTAAATAAACTTTGGCTGGTGCCCGGTGGCTTCCACAGTGGACTACCGTTTAGAGTTCGTCTTACCAGGAAATTCCGGGGAATCTCCCGTTTGTTGACTGCGCGCAGTACGGCCTTCGGCAGCCAGGTCCAGCGCGTCTTTCCGGATAAGGGTGAAGTCAACCCGCAAGCCTACTCGCTGCCTGTGCTGAAGCGGCTGCACCAGGCGCGGACGCCACCGCCAGGTCTTCGGGCCCGGGAATGAGCGGTTTGGTGACCCGCGGGCCGAGCTACTCCGGGGCGGGGCCTGGCAGGCAGCGTGCTGCTGCTGCGGACGGTGCCCCCTTCTGCCAAGCAAACCTTCTCCGGCGAACAGCCCGTACTACGTTCACTGCCAAGGTGCACAGTGCCGTAATCCCTTTGGGCCGGGGGGCTACCTACTGGATGTACCGGTTACCGAGCTCTGCTAGCCGGCTGGCGGCCGTTTCAACCGCCCTACAGGCTCGCGTAGGGGTACCAGTCTCCGGCATCGTTGTGCGCCATTACAAAGACCCTACAGGCCGTTGGAGATGTGCTGCCCGCCCTCCACGCAGCTTTCCACGCATCCCTTTTATCTGACTAATGGAACTATACAACACCTTGGCCCTGCTGCTTGTGCTTGCCGCCCTGTTTGGTTACGTCAACCATCGTTTCCTGCGGCTGCCGGGCACGATTGGGTTGATGGTACTGGCGCTGGTTTCGTCGCTGCTGGCCCTTGGCCTGGGCAAGCTCGGCGTGGAATGGGTGTTAACTGCCAGCCGGCTGGTACGCGGGATTGACTTCCACGCCGCGCTCATGCAGGTGATGCTAAGCTTTCTGCTCTTTGCCGGCTCCCTGCACGTGGACGTGCGGACCCTAGGGAAGGAGGGCCTGGCCGTAGGCGCTATGGCGACGGTAGGCACGCTGCTATCCACGGCGCTGGTGGGTACGGCATTCTACTACCTGCTACCCCTGTTTGGCCTGCCCACCGCCTTTATACACTGCCTGTTGTTTGGCTCGTTGATTTCCCCTACCGACCCAATTGCCGTGCTGGGCATCCTCAAACAGGCGCGCATCGACCCGCGCCTGGAAATCCGCATTGTGGGCGAGTCCCTCTTTAACGATGGCATTGCCGTGGTCGTGTTCGTGAGCTTGCTGCAGATTGCCCAGTTCGGGACCGGGCAAGCCACCCCGGCCGTGATAGGCGAGCTCTTTCTACGGGAAGCCGTGGGGGGCCTCGGACTGGGCGCGGCAGCGGGGTATGCCACGTACCGGGCCCTACGCAGCATTGACAACTACCAGGTAGAAGTACTGATCACCCTGGCCCTGGTCATGGGCGGTACGGCCCTGGCTACGGCCCTGCACACCTCGGGCCCGCTGGCCATGGTGGTTGCCGGCCTGATCGTGGGTGACCGGGGCCGTAAGCTGGGCATGTCGGACAAGACGCGGGAATACTTGGACAAGTTCTGGGAATTGCTCGATGAGATTCTGAACGCGGTGCTCTTCGTGCTCATTGGCCTGGAAATGCTGATCCTTGATATCAGTCGTACTACCGTGCTTGTGGGGGCAGTGGCCATCGGGATAGTGCTCGTGGCCCGGTGGGCGTCGGTGGGCCTGCCGCTGGTGCTGCTCAAACGCGTGTATCCCTTTAACCGGCACACGCTGCGGGTGCTAAGCTGGGGCGGTCTGCGGGGTGGTATTTCCGTGGCCTTGGCGTTGTCGCTGCCCGAGACCATGCCGCGCGACCTGCTGGTGGGCGTCACTTACGTAGTCGTTATTTTCAGCATCGTCGTGCAGGGGCTCACTATCGGGCCACTGGTCAGAAAGCTCGGGTTGAGCCCAGGAGAAGCGCCCGCTGATCCGACGCCCGAAATACACTAGGTGCGGCCCCGGTATTTCCCTGCTTTCGTACAGAATACACCCGTTTTTCTTCCTGGGACTGGTGGGCCTGGCGGCTATTCTGGGCGCCTGGGCTAACAGGGCAGGGGGGTGCCGCTGGGTGTTATGCGTCTACCCGCAAGCCGGAGTAGTGCTGCACGGCCTGGAAACGGCCCGCCGCAACTGCCCTTACGGGAGCCCAACAAGTAGGCGCCGCGCCCGGCTTATGGCCGATCTGGACAAGATCAGCTAGCGCTTCGGGTCCCGGCGCTTTGGCTTAGCCCTGCCCCAGACGGGTACGCAAGGGCTGCCCTGGGTAGGGCAGAGCTTAGTTTCAGCGCCCGGCCTCTATCACCTGCTGGGAGGACTGACTGGAGTATTCGGAGTAGTATATGAGGAGGGTCTGCTGCCGGCTTAGGCGCAGAGAGGAAACTAAACAGCAGGCGTTGGTGTATTTTCTTTTGCTGTACTTTTCCTGGGCCGGATTGGCTCTTTTTTATGTCTCTACACCACCTTATCTACTTAAGTACCCCCGCGCGGCCTTTCTCGCTCCAGCAGTTGCACGCCTTGCTGCGAGAGTGCCGCATCAACAATGAGCGGCGCGAGCTGACGGGCGTGCTCTTTTACAGTGAGCAGCACTTCATGCAGCTCATTGAGGGAGAACAGGACCAGGTGCAGGCGCTCTACCAATGCCTGCAGCGAGATGCCCGCCACACGAACCTGATCAAGATTGCCGATAAGCCGATTCGGGCCCGCGGGTTTGCGGAGTGGTCCATGGCCTTCCGCTGCCTGGAAGGGGACGGGGCCGAGCAGGGGCTGCTGGACCTGGAATCGGTGGTTGTGCAGCGGCCCACGCTGGCGGCGGCCGACGCGCTGCTGCTGGAGACGATGCGCCAGCGGCTGCTGGCCGAGTAGGGGGTACGCTACGCGCGCGCTACCTTAGCGCACCGTCCAGTCTTTTCCGCGTTGTAGCATGAAACACATTGTGTACCTGAGTCGAGCTGTTCATCCTCTTTCCGATCAGGATCTGCAAGAACTACTCACGCAGTCCCGGCGCGATAATGCGCGCCATGGCATCACCGGTATTCTCTTCTACAGCCACGGACACATTGCCCAGCTCTTTGAGGGCGAGCCGGAGGTGGCCGACTCCTTGTTCGAGCGTATTGCCCGGGACGGCCGCCACTCGGATGTGCACAAACTGGTCGACCGCCCGATTACGGCGCGTAGTTTTCCGTCGTGGGCCATGGCCTTCCACCCCCTCGAGCCCGCCGGCTTCGAGGCGCTAGAAGGCTTTTTGCTGCCTGATCGGCTGCCCCCCCTGCCCACCAGCTTGAGTATTGCCGACGCAACGCTGGTTGAACTCGTGCAGCAGGCGGTACTCGGTCCCGCGGCCCCGCAGACCGCTGGCACATTCCCGGAAAACAAATGACCGGCCGAACTGGTAGAGGGTACTGTCCAGTGTTGAGCTTTCCACCCCATCTTGCCCCCAGTCTGGTTGCGGCTCATCAGAAGCCCGGCTAGTCCCTGTATGTCGGATTCCTCGCTTCGCCACTTACTGCCGCGCCTGCCCGCTGCCATTGCCGCCTGTACGGGCGAGGAACTGCGCATTGATTTTGTCAATGACTCGCTGCGGGCCCTGCTCGGACGTGATGATTTGCCCGGACGGCTGGCCAGCGAAACGCTACAGGTGTGGCCGCTGGAGCTGATCAGCTTCATGCAGGCAGTACAGAGAACGGGCAAAGCCTACGTGGTGCGCGCCTGCCCGCTGCTGGCGGGCGAGGATGAGCAGGGGCCAACGGCGGCGGCCTACTTTGACATCACCCTGGAGCCCGACCCGGCCGAGGATGGCTCCGTGCGGGGCCTGCTGCTGTTTGCCGTGGAGGTGACGGAGCAGGAGCGGGCCCGCCAGCGCAGCCACGTACTGGCCATGGAAACGCGGCGGCTGGACGCGCGCCTGCGCGTGCTCACGGAAACGGCTCCGCTCATTAGCTTTACCATGGAGCCTAATGGGAGTACGAGTACGTGAGTCCGCAGTGGCACACGTTTACGGGCCAGCCCACAACCTGTGACATTACGGCCGTCTGGCCGCTGCTGCTGCACCCTGACGACCGGTTGCGGGTGCTGCACCAAATGGATGTGGCCCGGGCTGCGGGTGCGGGGTGGAGCTACGAGTGCCGGCTGCGGCGCTACGACGGACAGTTTCGCTGGATGCTGAACCGGGCCGTACCCGAAAGCCATTGCTTTGGCAAACCCGCCTACTGGCATGGGGCCATGGTGGAGGTGCACGACCAGCGGGAGATGGCCGAAGTGCTGCGCAAGGCCGAGGCCGAACTGCGCTTTTTGGCGGACAGCATTCCCGAGCTGATCTGGATTGCCTCGCAGCCGGGGCTGGTTACCTACTACAACCAGTTCATGAGCGACTACTCCGGCTTGACCAAGCAGGAGCTGGGCCCCACCGGCTGGATTAATCTGCTGCACCCCGGGGAGCAGGCCGACACGGCCCGGCGCTGGGTGCTGAGCATAAGCTGCGGTGAAGCCTTCGAAGGGGTCGGGCGCCTGCGCCGCCACGACGGGGCCTACCGCTGGCACCTGATCCGGGCCCGGCGGCTGGATGACGGGCAGGCCCTGCGCTGGTTTGGAACCTGCACCGATGTGGACGACCAGAACCGGCTGCGCCAGGTGCTGCAAACGCAGTACGATGAGCTGGCGCAGGCCAACCGCGACCTGGATACGTTTGTCTACACGGCCTCCCACGACTTAAAGCAGCCCGTGCACAACCTGCGCGGCCTGTTTGAGGAGCTGCGCCGGGCGGCCACGTTTGATGACCCGGAAGAAGCCTACATGCTGCAGATGCTGGACGGGGCCCTGTTGCAGCTGGATACCACCCTGCAGGAGCTAGCCGCCACCGTGCGCGAGCAGCGGGGCCTGAGCGCCCCGACGGAGGAGTTGGACGTGGCCCTGGTGCTGGAGGAAGTGCTGCTGGGCCTGCGCGCGCAGGTGCTGGAAAGCCACGCCACGATTGAGGTGGACGTGGACACCGCCCCGCCGCTGCACTACGGCCGGGCTAATCTGCGCTCGGTACTGCATAATTTGCTCAGCAACGCGCTCAAGTTCGCCCACCCCGAACGCGCGCCCCACATCCGGGTGCAGAGCCTGGAATCGGCAGCGGGAGAGCCAATGCTCGTCGTGCAGGATAATGGGCTGGGCATGGTGCTGGCTGAGCAGCCCACCCCGGTGTTCCAGCCCTTTACCCGCCAGCACGCCCACGTTGGGGGCGCGGGCGTGGGCCTGTACCTAGTACAGCGCATAGTGGCCGGGCGCGGCGGCCGGCTGGAAGTGGCCAGTACCGTGGGGGAGGGCACTACCTTCACCATCTACTGGGAGCAGGAAGCCCCGGTGGTGCCCGTTGATTAGCAGCCAGCCGGGGTCAGCGCCCGGCCTTTACCACGTGCTGGCAGGATTTGCTGGGTATGCGGGAATAGAGGCTAGTCGTGGTCGAGCAGTTCGCAGGCCCAGGTCCGGGCCGCGCGCAGATCGGTGAAATGTCGTACTTCAATAGAGAGGACCTGGGTGGGGTAGGTGTACTCCTCCTGAATCAGGCGGCGGTTCAGCCAGTCTTCCGACTCTATCATGGCTAGGCGGCGCAGGCCGGCGGCCGCCAGGGCCGGTAGCACTTCCCCTACCCAGGCCAGGTCCTCGCGCTCCATCGGGCCCAGCCGCCGATCATCCGCTATCCAAGCCGAGATGTGGTGCTGGCGCACGAAGGTCATGGCCTGCACGACAGCCTCGCGAAAAAACGCGCTACTCACGTAGTCGCCCCAGACGGCTTCCAGGGCCGTGCAGCCGATATCGTGCAGGTAGAAAGTAACGAAGGGAAACGAGGCAAGATGCACCATTACGTACCAAGGGAGCCGCTGCCTGCGTGTGGAGTGCCAAAGCGAAGGGCAGAAGAGAAGCAAAAGAGAAACTTAGCAGGCGTACTACGTAGCGTGTAGGGCAAAAGATGGGCCCTCGCTTCGAAACGAGGCTCAGTAGCGCGCAGTCCCTGCTGAACGCTGCCGCTGCTCTGGGGCGGCTTAGTGCCACGTGATTCCCGTCGCCGGATGGGGGCGGTCAGTAGCCGGCCGCAGTTCCAGCTCATCTACCTGCGCCAGCACCCAGCCCCCCCTAATGGAAGCCGTGGTGTACTGGCACAGCGCGTAGCCGCCGTCCAGTTCGGTAATAATCAGCTCCGGGCCTCCAATGCGCAGGTGCACCAGCGAGCCTACGCGGTAGTCAGCAGATTCCTGCATAGCGGATACGGTTAGGGATAGTGAGAAGCAAACGCCCTCCTCTCTGCCCGTAAAAGTACGTATTCCGGCGGCCACCAGAAAAAACGGTGCCAGCCGGCAGAAAGGCACCCGGCGCGTAGCGCCGCACCTGGACCGTCGGTGCCCAGTGCCTAGCGTAGCTACCGGGAGAAATGGCCTGTCGTACTTCGGCCGGCACTTTGACGGTGTGCACCAGGGCAAGAATAGGTACTTGGTTGTTACTTAGTTGTCGGCCTGCTCTCCGACTGGCGTCCTGCAAGGCCACCGCCCCCCGGGAATGGCCGCGAGAAAGTACCCCGTTTGATCGGCTATGCGGTAGCGACCAGTGGCAGGGTGAGCAGTAGCAGGCGTGAGGGCACTGAGCTAGTAGAGTAAGGGGCGTAATTCTCTCAGTAGTTAGGGAAGTACTAAACGGAGGGCTAGACAGATGACCACCCAGAGCACCAAGTCCACCGGTGTGCCCCGCAGAACTAGGCCGAGTAAGGTACCACGAGAAAACGGCATCCTATTGTTGGAGTCGGGTAGAGGGCACTGGCCAGCAGGAAAATGCCACAGCTGAGGACGATACACCAGACGGCCCTGCGCTCATTGGCGGGGATGGTAACGGCCATTAGCGGGCGTACACGTCGTCGTATTCGTAGTAGGGTTGGTTCACGAAGGCACGTTCGGGCACGTAATGGAGCACGAGCCGGTGGGCCGTGAGGTCTTGGAAGATGATCTTGCCCTGGTTGTATTGTACTGTTGTGGGGTCGAGGTAGGTAATCGGACTACCACCCAACGGGTGATCATCCTTCACGGCGTAGTGGAGAATGGCCTCTTTGGAGATGACGGTGTAGAAGTGGCGGGCGGCGGCGCTGGTATCCGTGACTTGCCGGATCAGGGTACCGTCAGGCGCGTACTCGTACGAAACGAGGCTCTTGATCGTCCAGCGCCCTTCAACGGAAGGAGCGGGCGCTTCGCTTTCTTTTTTACAAGCAGCCGTTAGCAGGGCCAGGCTCAGTAGCAGAGAGAGTAGTGGTCGCTTCATATAGGGGGAGGGAGTTCTGTGTACTGGAACATTTCCGCCCCCGGCCGGCGCCGCAGGGCGCGGGCGGCCCTAGAGGAGAATAAAGGTTTTCGCCCCAACAGCACCGGATTTCGGCAGGTAGTAGGTGGCCGTGTCGGCGGAGAAGTTGGTCAGCTTGCGGTTGCCCCGCCCGACGCGCAGCCAGCCAGGGTATTCCCCTCGCCGGATAATGACCGCGTCGCCGGGTTGCAGGTGCAGCGCGGGGCGGCCGGCTACGGTATCGCGCAGCTGGCGGTAGAGCACCGTGCTCTTGTCCAGCTGCAAGCCGCGCGGATTCAGACTACCACTCAATGCCTGGGCAACGTCCACGGGCGGTGGTAGGGCGACGACCCGAGGGGGGAGCCGGTTCTGCGCCCGCGCGAAGGCCGGCAGAAAGAGGGCGGCGAAGAGCAGGTGCTTCATATTCAGCCAGGTAGAGGTGATGCGTATGTAAATCATCCAACCGCACATCGGCCGGCCAGGAAGCGCCCTGCTTCTTAGACCAGCGCCAGTTGCTGGTTAAAGAATAGGGTGCAGAAGAGTGAGTAGGAGGTGGATATGGAGCACTATTCGGGAAGACGCATGAGTAATACTTGTGCAGCGGGGTTGTATTTCGAAGCCTGACTAAAACTCAGTAACACCTTGCTACCCTGCCACTGAAAGCAGAGTAGGGGAACAGAAATCTTTTTGGCTGGACCGTAGCGCGCTACGAGTGCCCGGTAGAGTCGAGCGCTGTTACGAGGACCGTTGGTACTGAGGCTGATGCCGTCCAGTCGTGTATTGGTGAAGGTATAGAGAACCTCGGTCAAGGGCACTCCCTGAAACTGGAGGTTCTTCTGCGGCTCCACGTAGGTTACCGTTTCGCCATCATCGAGAAAGACCTTCAGGTGTGGAAACTCAGTAATGCTTTTGCCAAACTGATACGCTTCCACACCATTTTCCGCGTCCAGCAGTTCCTCCCCTACCGAGACGGCAGCTTCTTGGGCCCTTGCCAGCAGGCTGGTGGTGAATAAGAGGCTGCCGGTGAAGGCCGAGACCAGCCTGAAACGTTGGAATAATACCATATGGGGCACAACTGTAACAATGGGAGTATCATCAATTCGGCCGGTGGTATCCCCGCGGAGCAACGGGTGTTGGCTTAACGGGTGTATTTGTCCTCCACATCGTAGTATGGGGTATTGGGCGCGCTTTTGTTGATGTTCTTGTAGCGTAGCGTAAGCGTATGCTCACTCAACTCCGCGATGGTGCAGGTGACTTGCCCCCGACTATACCGAAGCTCATTGCCCTCACGAACGTAACTGTGTCTTCCCCAAGAGCTTTTGGTGCCGCGTTCATAAAAATTCAGCGAATCTTGGGTGATGACCATGTAGTAGGTCATGTCGGGAGTCGATTTCTGAGAAACGAGTTGCCCGGTTGCAGAATACTCATAATCGATGGATTGCTGGGAATCCCAGCGGCCTGTTAGGGCGGGCTGTACCTTCGGGTCGTCTTTCTTACAGGCAACCGTGAACAGTGAGAGGCATAAGAGAAGGAGACGGAAATGGGTTGGCATAGTTTCTTTTAGGAAGGTACAGCTACTGGTCAGTGATATCAATTCGGCCGGTTGTGTCCTCCACGCAGCAGCGTCAGCACTTCCTCTTTGGCTGCAATCAGGTCATCCTTCGCTGCTATAACAACATCTTTTGATTCTATCAGCGCGTCCCGGCTGCCTATCAGGGTCCAGAGCATCTCTACCTCCTTGCGCAGGGCTTCCTTCTCGAAGACAACCGGCTCCCCAGCCTCCGGCCGCTTGGCGTCCACGAGCTGCACCTCGGCCGCTCCATCAAGAAACATTGCACCCCAACCCAGTAGGAGCCAGGTAGGATTGATTCGTTCAACTGCGCCAATAATGGAGGCTATATATGCAGCGCTTGGCTCTGAGGCTCTATCAAGGTAGGTTCTGGTCGTGCCATCATGAACGCCAACCATATTGCTGAAACTCGTAGCATTCATACCTAGAGAATCAATCAAAACCTTAAGTCGCTGCTTGATGGACGCTTCAGTTTGCATGAAGGCAATCGTTAGAATTTAGTACTGTAACTGCAGTAGTTATTAATGCATTTGCACGTGCGATTGCGCGTACTCGCTGCCCAAGTTCGGCAACCGGCAGCCAAATTACCCAAACCCGATGGAAGACCTTGCCCCGTACTGCTCCGCTACGATCCGCTAGTTCAGCCAGCCGGTTCAGCCGTTCTCCCCGATGGCTCGGTGGGCGTGCAGGGGGGTGGACCATTCCAAACAAGCAAGTGTTGCTGGTCCGCTACCAGCATCAGACCCGCCCGGGCCCAGAATGCTGGCGTGATGAGGCAGCAAAGGGCCTACGGGGCCGACACGGGCCGTCTGCTCGTGCGGGATGCGCCGGATGTCGCCTGTTTGCTCAAAAGCTGGGGCCCGTTGGCTGAAGCTCGCGTTTACCGCGCCACCTAGCTTAGCGCCGCCACACCTGGTGCAGCAGCGTCAGTCCCTCCAGGACCAGTTGCCGCCGTCCCCCCCAGGAGTGGTGCACGTGGGGCGAGGGAGCCAGCAGTTCCAGCAGCTCATCGGCCCGGTACGGCACCGCGGGCTCCTGGGGCAGGTAGGTAAAGAGAAACCGCTGCGCCGCGTCCAGCGGTCCCTGGCCGCCGGCCTCCTCCGCCTCCGTGGCCTCGACCAGGCGCTGGCCCAGGGTCTGGAGTTCAAGAAGCAGGGCAGGGGCTACCATCGAGCAACAACATATGTACGCGTTCCAAAACTACTCTTTTTCCCCAATGCCCGGGCGGAAAAGCAAAAACACTAGGCCCTGCTGGCCCTGGTGAAGTACTGCCTGCCGGACTTGGCCGTGACCGCCCACCTGCGCCTGGAGCCCGCGCCCCTAGCTGAGAAGTAATGTGGGCTGCAGCTACTAGCAGGGGCATCTAATCGTGTGCGTTAGCGGCATGCTGCCCCCGGCGCTACGGGCTGCCCAGCAACAGGGCCGCACCCATGCGCAAGTGCTGCTCCTGCTAGTAGCTGCCGACCGGCAGCCGGGAAATCGACTGCCTTGACTACCGTCGCGAATTGCCCCTGTTCTGGCCCCAGGCTGCCTGCTACTGCGCGCCCGCCTCCACCTACCTGTCGGGCCGGTGTGCCAGGGCCCGGCACAGGCGCAGGGCCTGCCGGGCCAGGTCCTGGCGCGTGGCGATGGGCTGCTGGTTTACGTCCTGGGCGTAGGCTTCGAGCAAAGAAAAATAGGTCTGCAGCTGCTGGGGAGTGGCCGAAACCAGCCGGTGCGAGGCAATGTGCTGCAAGGTCTGCTGCAGCCCGCTTTCCAGCAGGCGCAGCTCGTGCTGCTCGACGGCCGGGGCCTGCGCCACGGCTTGCCAGCGAGGCAGCTGCTCAATTAAGTGCGTCAGGTGCATACAGGTGCGGCGGATAAGTCGGTACACCTCAATATACTACGAATTGTGGACCTTGCCCCATGGGCAGCGCCAGGCCCGCCTAGCGCAGCAGGTCCGCGGCCTCCAGCAGCTGTTCTCGCTGCTGCTCCCAGCCAAGGGCGTGCGCTTGCCGGCCCAGGGTTTCCAGCCGGGCCAGTGCCTGCTGCACCTTCGGCCGGTAGTGGCGGGAGAGGGGCAGGTGCTGGGCCTCCCGCAGCTGCACCAGCCACTCCCGCTGGTAGACTCCCAGCAGTAGTAGCTCCAGGTGCGTGCCCTGCCCGATCTGCTCTACCAGTCCGCGTTGCCGGGCAATGATCTGCAGCTGGTACATGTCAGTGATCGGTGGGCTGGCGGCCGGCGCGTGCCTGGCGCGCGGCAGCGTAGAGGGGGTTGGGCAGGTACTGCAGGGTTTCTCGCAGCACGCGCAGCGACTGCTGCACGGCCGCCGCCTGCTGCTCCAGGCTCGGGGCCGGAAACGGCACGGCGGCCGCCAGCCGCGCCAGCTCGTGCAGGAACTCGCGCTGGGCCTGCGCGGGCCAGGTCTGCTGCTCGGGGATCGGCACCTGCTGGTAGTAGCGCAGCAGTTCCCGCCGAATGGCATAGAGTACGGTGCGGCTGGTGGTTTCAGTCACCTGCTGCAACTCGGTGTGCAGCTGCTGTAGGCGCGGGAGTAAGGATAGGTCCATAAGGGGGAAATCACCCCCAGTACGCACGAGCTTGCAGGCATGTTGCCCCGTTTTTTCCTCCGGCCAGGCAGGATTTAGCCCCACCAGCGCTGCCTGTACCCGTTTTATCATCCCCCTAGCCGGTTGTCCGCTGATGGTCCTAGGCCGAAGTAAGGAAATAGAGAACCGTCTGGTTAGCGGCGATTTCAGCCACCCACATGGTACCTACTCCCACAAGAGGTGCATACGCCGACAGGGAGTGCGATACTATAGTATAAGGGGGCGTGAACGCACAGCAGCCTGTAAAGTGGTCCCGCTTGGCGGAAACTGGGATGGTTTTAAACAGGCACAGTTGCCCCTTCCCAGCCGGCTCCTCTCTAGCCAGAATGACGCCCGGCTCGGTGTAGCGCCGGCCCCGGAATCTGACACAGGGCACGCCCGTCCGCCCATACTGCCTGGCAGTTATGATCCAGCTTGCGCTGGTATGGCACGGAAGTATCTAGATAGTGATACTACAGCTACCCGACTGGTGTATCACGTAGTTATCTGCAAATAATCAAGTCCCTCTTACTTGGGTCTTTTGTCATGCTGTCTGTAATGGATGGGTTGCACACGCATATGTAGTATATCAGTCTTTATGCTACGGACTAGGCTTAGGATTGCAGGAAGGGTTAATTTGCTGACAAAAGGGGCCTTCTAGCTCAGCGCCTTGAACCTAGTGCTTTCGTAACCCATTCTACATGGATCTATTCTACCCTCGAATAACAGGCTCCCCTGCCCCTAACTGGCGGCTACGAACTGGGCTGAGCTTACTCCTTCTGTTGGCTTTGGCTGGGCGCGTCCAAGCTAATCCCCCAGTCAACGACGAACCGGACAAGGCGGTGGTCCTACCACTCACTACGGTCTGCACCAACTTGGCAGGGACGACCGTCGATGCAACGCCCAGCGTAGCGCCCGCTGCCGACGGCCAGCAGCAAACCGGCGGAGCTAGAACGGATGTGTTTTATTCCTTCGTCGCCCCCTGTTCCACGGTCACCCTCACGGTTTCAGACGTGCAGAGTACCGCTTCTACGGTCAGCGTCGGGATTATTACCGTCTACAGCCGCAGGGCCACCACCTATACTTCTGTCGGCCAACAGGCAGTTTCGTTAGCCCTGAGCACGCTTACTGCGGGGCAAACCTACTACGTGCGCGTCCAAACCTGCGAAAACATTTTAAGCTCCTACCGGGGGCTTAGCGCTACGTTTAACATCTGTGCCACCATTCCCCACGCGCAGTTTGCCCCGTTCGTGCCGTATGCCGGGAGTCAGGCGGGCATGGTAACGGGGGTGGCCGTGCAGGATCTGAATGGCGATCGCTACCCCGATATCGTCACCAGCAACCGTCCTACGCCCACGGCCGGGGTGTTGCTCAACCAGGGCAATGGCCGCTTTGGCCCCGGCATTTCGTACGCCTCGAATGCTCGGGAATTCAGCCGTGAGGTAGTAATAGAAGACGTCAATAACGACGGCTCGCCTGACCTCGTGCTGGCCCACGCCTCTGAGGACCGGGTCGCCGTATTTCTCAACCGCCGGGACGGTACGTTCAACGCGGGGGCCTCGTACGAGGTGAGCGCTAAAAGCGACCCTGAATCAGTAGGGTTAGGTGACGTGAACAATGACGGCTTGCTGGACATCGTGACGGCCAACAATCTGAGTAAAGACGTGAGCATCCTGCTCAACAAGGGCAACGGCCAATTTTCGGCCCCCGTAGTGCACAGCACCGGCACCAACAGCTTTCCGGTCAAAGTACGGGTAGCCGACCTCAACCAAGATGGCTATGCCGATATCCTGGTCGGGCACAACTACTACGATTATCTCAGCGTGTTCTACAATGGGCCGGGTGGCATTGCGGCTCCAGTGACCTTCTCCACCGGCCTTAGCAGCTGGCCCGTTGACTTAACCGTTGCGGACATGAATGCCGATGGTCACCCCGACGTGGTGACGGCGCACGCCGGCTCGAACTCGGTGGGCCTGCTGCTCAACCGCCGGGACGGCACGCTGGCGGCTCCTGTTCGTTTTGCGACCGCGACGGGCCCGGCAAGCGTGGCCGTGGGTGACCTGAGCGGGGATGGGCGCCCGGATATTGCCGTGGGCACGGGCAACAACACGGTCGGCGTACTCTACAACCTGGGTAACGCCACCTTCACCTCCACGCTCTCCTACCGGACCGAGGCCCCCTTCCTGAACGCCAGCTCCCCGACTATTGCCTTAAGCGACGTAGACCGGGATGGCAAACTCGACATTGTAGCGGCCAACTACGAAAGCGCCACGGTGAGCATTCTGCGCAATACGAGCACCTGCACGTCCACGGTGACCAGTAGTGAGCCGGAGCTGAAAACCCCTGAGGGCCTGGTTGTTTTCCCGAACCCCGCGTCTGGCTCTACTACCGTCCGGTGGCCCCTCGCTGCTTCCGGCACGGCTGCCACTCTGACGCTGCGCGACACCCAAGGCCGGTTGGTACTCAGCAAACAGGCCAGTGGTTTATCCTGCACAGTGGAGCTGCATGGCTTGACTCCGGGACTCTACTTCGTGCGGATACAGTGTGGGAGTCACACTTGGGCAGGCCGCTTGCTAGTGGAGCGCCCGTTATAGACCACACGTCGCATCCTGAGTAGCCGCGACCGCACTATTTTACGGATGACGATCTTCGTAGTGATCTCTTCAACAGTAAGTTCTGCTAGTAGGATTCATCCACTGGGTACCGTTCAATCATCATGTAACTACCCTACTTTCGCTACCTACATGATTCGTGCGATAAGAAGAGATGATACGTTGGGGCCCGGGCAGATGCGCCCTGGGTAAAACGTCGAGGCAGCGGGCCCCGTTATACCCCGAAACTCCCGTATCGTATACCTCCTTCCTATGCCTGGCACCCTTGGCATTCTACGCACTGGCACCAGCGGTATCGTCGTGCCGGGCCCCAAGGCCACCTTTCCTCCGGCCTACCAGGCCACGAGTCGCCTTACCTATTATGCCACCCTGTTTAACTCGGTAGAAATTAACAGCACCTTCTACCGCGTACCCCAGCCCAAAACGTTTGCGGCTTGGGCCGCAGAAACCGGCCCTCAGTTCGACTTTACCCTCAAGCTGTGGCGCGAGATTACGCACAGCCAGGCGCTGGCGCAGGACCTCGCCGGCCTTAGCCGTTTTCTGGAGGCGGCGCGGGAGCTGGGTCCCAAGAAAGGCTGCCTGCTGCTGCAGTTCCCGCCCAGCACCACTATTCGTCAACTACCCGCGGTCAGGACCCTCTTATATGCGCTGGCGGCGGCCGACACCGCCCGCGAGTGGCGCCAAGCAGTGGAGTTCCGTCACCCTAGCTGGTATGCCGATGATGCGTTTGAGATGCTGGATCACCACGGGGCCAGCCTGGTGCTGCACGACAAAGGTCCCGGCCGGAACGCCCAGCTCAACGAGGAGGCGGACTTTGTGTATATGCGCTTCCACGGCCCGCAGGGCAACTACCGCGAGTCCTATGAGCACGACTTTCTGCACGACCAGGCCGAGCAGATATATGACTACCTGCAGGAGGGGAAAGACGTGTACGCCTACTTCAACAATACGATGGGTGCTGCGTTTGCCAATGCCCAAGAATTACACCGGCTGGTGGACGAGCGGGCGTGAGCCGTACCACTCACGTCCGGGGCAGCCTGGCGCTGGTTTCCAGCGCCAGGCTGTGGGGTAGAGCACGGCGCGGACCTGTCGAGTACAACGGCCGCAATCCAGGGAATAAGCGCTACGGTCAGTACTATAAACTGCGGCGTAAGCCCCGGCACCGATAGTTTTGAGAAGTGAAAAAGAGGTCTGGCGAACTCACATAGACTCAACACAATAACGAGGCGTTTTACCCAGTAAGCGCCCCGCCACACCGCCCAACAGACAATCCCAATGGGTACCAGCGTGATCAACAGGCTGATCAGGTAACCGAGTGAGTAGTCCATAGCGCGCTCAGCCTGGTTGCCTGGAAAACGGCACCCTTCAATTGGACTGTGTGGAATTGAAAATGCATCTGGCTTTCGACCACTATAGTCGCCAGAATCTCTTCAATCGGATTGTGTAACACCTAGATTGATGACTCCAGGCGAAGCTGAAGTATCATTTATCATGGCTGTAGGAGTTGTACTGAGTATAACTTAATCGTTACCTGAGCACAAAATTGCAAATTCACATACTCTATTTAAAGTCACTTTCAATCTCTAAGCAATTTGGCACCTTACCGCGCCTCATTCTTGGCTGGCCCACCTCACTGCGCAACTCTACTCCGTCAACAGCTTGACAACAGTAGTTGCCAGGATGGAGAAGACTACTAGCAGAACCCACCAGCTACGTCTTTTAGTCGCATAATCCAGCTGGGGGGAGCGTTGGATATAGAAAAATGACCACAACAGCAGACCGCTTAAGGCAGCTCCGCTAGTGGCTACCAGAATCTTGTTAGTGGCCACGTAAACCATGACCATTAGCCCCAATGTCGCTACTACTAGAGGAATACGCAGTCGCTCGAGCATGGGCATACGAAGCTGAGGTGTGACTGGGTGAAGCGCCCGCAACTGCGCTTCCAGTGCGTCGTAGTCCTCAATCTGCTTATGAATTCCTATCACCTCGTGGGCCGTCGCTCCTGTAATGGTTAAGCTGCCGTTGTGATGTCGGGTAATTCGGGTGATACGCGCAAGAGGGATGGTAATGGAGGGGGTGTCACTAATCTCGCGGGTGATGCTTGTGTCGGAGATGGTCAGAGTATAGCTGTGGTAAAGCCGTTTCTGCTGCTGAATGCTCCGGTAGATACCGACGCCCAGTGCGCCGAGCATCAGCGGAATCAGCAAGAGCAGCACTTCAGCTTCCTGCTGGGGCGTACTTTCCGAATTGGCGTAGGACATCCCGTAGCCCACACCCAAAGCAAGCAGTCCCAGGGGTAGGCCGCGTAATAACAACTGACGCCGGATTTCACCGAATCCCTCGGGCCGATTTGTATAGTGATTCATAGTAGTGACAGAGTACACATCCGTACCAAGAAGCAACTTACCCACTAGATGTGAAACGCAGGCAGAAACTAGTAGTCAATGCCAGCTGGATACCGCATATCGTCTAGGCGAGTATAGAGCCGAATCATCGTGCTTGTTTTATGCTTAGCCTGGTTTATCACCTTCGAGTCATCCGCCCCATTGATCTTGGACCAGGCACGCGCTTCGACGTAATTCTGCCCACCCCACCCTTCGGTAAGAAAAGCAGCACGGTGCTCAACGAGGCAGGCGAGCCGACAATTTTTTCGCCGTTCAGACTCTCCATGTTATATTTCTAGAGTTCTGGTTAGTACCGATAACCCTTAATTATCAGTACTAAGTTTATGAATCAAGGAACTGTCGAAGAATTAAGGTAGCTAATCTAAGCAAAGCTTTACCTCGGCTTAATTAATCTAGGCTGGGGTCTTGCGCGCATACTCGCAGTCCATCACCAAGTAGCAGATAATGTTGAGCTAGGCCAAAGTGCGTTAGACTATCAAACGGCAGCCAACTGGCACAAATCCAGTGTGCGTTATAATCTCGGGCATTTCCTAGGTACAGTTAGCGGATAGGAAGTCGAGGCGGAGCTAGCAGATAATTTTCATGGGTAAGGGTTTATAGATTGCACCCAATGCTACAAAAATGGTTTAACCAATTGCCTCCACTTCGACTAATACCTCTTGAGTTTTAATGCTTCTGCGCAATCCTTTAAGACAAGCAAGTAACTCACAGCCTATGCTCACAAGAAAGGTGGAAAAACCACTAACAGAAACATACCGTGCGCAGGTGCCTACATAAATCTGCTCCGTTAATGACCAATTACTTACTAGATAATTTCGCAGTTTTTCTGCATCACTCAATGTAAGGCACTCAACGGCTATGACGCAGTCAGATAGAACAGCCGTGATACCCACAGGCAAAATCACTACTTTATTCACATCTGGTTTGCACACTCTCGGAATCAGTACCGCAGGACCAGTAGCAAATTCAACATCTGATTTAAAGATGCGCTTTTTTGTCACATCCAGCTTGCCAGTTGCAAGATCGGTGGTGTGAATGAATGGAAAACTCAGAGGATGATCAGATGATTCGACGCGTGAATTTGATATGCTCCCCCGTACCACTCGGGCCTGCAAGTTGCAAGGTGCAAGTATGTCATTTACAGGAGCTTCGAGAGCGATGAACTCGGGTTTGATACTAACTCCTTCGGTAAAGCGCACGATGGCAGTCCGAGGTTCACAGTCTTTGAAGCCAGCTTGCGGAATAAGTTCGACTATTTCAAACCCGTAATGGCGCTTCAACAATTGGCGCGCTTCAACGTCTAAATCATTATAGAGAGGGCCTTGAGGAATGATGGCAACTAACTGACCTCCTGGGCTCAAATAAGCCAAGGCGTCCACAACGAATGCCAACGAAGGGCTACACCGAACGGTGGTGCCAGCAATGTTCACTTTACGATAGCGCACCTTACCCCTCTGGATCGAAAAAGGGGGGTTGAGAGCAATTGCTGCTAAGCGTAGCGTGCGGTTGCGAATTGTCAGGATTGGTTTCCGTGCCTCAGTATTTGTAAAATCACAGATGAAGGCCTTCCACTTTGGGTAGCAGCCCTGCAGGGTGATGATGGCATCCTCGTCAATATCTATAGCTGTGCATCGAATTGACGGCCATTTCTTTTGCGCGGTCCACAGTAATCGACCATCCCCAACTGCAAAATCAGCAATGTGCTTGGGATTTACGATAGTAAACGCCTCAATGACTCTCTCAGCCAGTTTGTCTGGAGTATAGTACTGATCAAAGGTCTTGGCCTTGGAAGTCATTCGACAGATGCTGTTAGCAAAGAAACGAAAAAGGTAACATGATACACGTAAATGCGGCCTATACCAACTGTACGTCCCTGTTTCCTTTTAGGGAAATCGTAAAGTAATTGGACTCTGTCTTCATTGAAAATTGCATAAAGCACAGCACCAAGTGCATGTGGTTTGGTGCCGAATAAAGCGATTTTGAGTGTGTCGTTGTTATGAGCCTCGGCTAAGTCCTGCATTATGTAGTAAAGACTAAAAGGACAGCCTGCATCTACAAACTTTATTTTGTTATAAACAAAATCACTAGCATCATCAAGAGTTTGCTGGTTTGCAACATAAGCCTCAAAGGGATATTCTGGCCTGAAACCTGGTAAGCCAACTATTGGATACACCTTATTTCTTGGTGGACCCATTGCAATGGTTGCAATCTTAAAACGAATTCCTTCGAAACCTAGAATAGGAACGTAACAGTATTGCTCACCAGGCTGCTGAAACATATCAAATCCTGGAAGCGCTCTCATCTGCTCGTACTCATTACTTAAATCATAGAGATTAGCAGTGGTTTGCGAGCGTGAGTATTCCTCCGGCTCAACATACAGCATCCTTATGGGCTGAGAAACGCGTAGCGCACTTGCCAATAGCACAGCCCAGATATGATGAGACAGACCTGTGATGTCAATGTAAACTACGGGTGAGTTAAATTCTTGCCATATCGCATCCTGTTCGGACTGATTATATAGTCCTAAAGTCCGACGATTTCCTTTGTAAGTAAGAATAAAATTGTCAATGTCAGCTTCATCATCTTCCAAAAGTGCATTGGATAAATTGCTTTTTTCCATATGCAATTGCAAAATAACAGACCTGTTTTCGTCGCTACTTCCATATAGGTATAGCCCTCCGCTCTCAGGGGTGAATTCCTGCAATGTAGAAAAGGATTCTGTTGGAATAATTCGTTGACTAAATTGATCGAAACGTTCCATCAAAATTATTCCTCAGGATTGAATAACAAAGGCAATTGCCCTGTAATATTTGGTTTATCATCAAGCCCACCTCGCCGTCTTCTATGGGTGGAAGGAAGATTAGAAGTAAATAACCCATCATGCTTCAGCGCTCTGTCTTTGTTCTTGTTTTTTCTGGCAACAATTTCTCTTGTTGTTTTCTCTTGGCTATGAAGCAGCCCTAAAATTTCGGTAGCATGGATGGTTGTTTTGCGTTTCTTGCGGAAACTGCAATTAAAATGGGCGCTAAAAATGGGATGTACAAAATATATGTCGCCTCTAACCTCTTCCCGCCCAAGCTTATTTCCCTCCTCACGCATTAAGCCTAAATGGCTATATGACATCTCCAATATAGCTTTTGCTTCGAGTACTTCTTCATCGGACTCAACAGTGTCGCCATTTAACTCTGGCACGAAGAACTGATTTACTTCCGGGCCACTATTGAAGGGTTCTTCAGCAAATATCTGGAATACTCTTCCCAAGCCTGTAACCAAACGCATTATTGTGCGGCCTTTAACGTCGACGCCTTCTAGTTCGGATAGATTATTTTTACCCACTGCGCTGGCGGCGTCGGTTTGATGATAGTGGTGAATGGGTCCATTCAACCCATCTTCTTGTAATTGCCTGCTAAGGGCAGCCACAAGTAGCTGAAATAAGAATCTGATATTCCCTCTCGCCATGAGTAGGTATGTGTCCCAACCTGAGTAAAGCTTTTTTCTGCCGCCACTTTTAATAGCAAAGAGTGAGGCATATAAGTAATTATCCAAACGATTACGCCATGGCCGTGGGTAGTCTAGTAAATTGCGCAACGATTCAGATGAACTGATATTACGGCGCGCGCCCCATTCATGGGCAAACCATACAGAAACAGGCCGAAGCTCTCGCAGAGCAGTTAGCTGTTTGTCTGATAGACTCAGTGAAGGATTAGAAAGGATGGCATTTGTCAGTTTTTTGACGCCTAATATTTCTGCCTCATCAGCATACGACAAATGCGGCAGTAGATTTTTAACGGTGAGTGTTACCGGTGCCAAGCCTTTGGGCAAATATTGTTGGAGAAGTTCTAGGCGCTGATTGCATACCTGTTCAGCAAATGGACTAAAGTTCTCATCATTAAGATAGTCCCTTATCGAAATTCTGCTAAAATCGTTGGGAGCTTGCAGTACTTGCCCTTCAATTGTCTTCTTTTCGCGCCATCCTAATTCACGCACGCCTACTTTAAAGCAATACTTACGCCCTGGCGACTGCTTGATGAGAGTATTAACAACCATTTGCTGATAATCGGAGAATACTTCATACTCATCAAGCATAATGTATATAGGCTTGCCGCTAAAAGGGTGTAGTTGGTATATTATATCAATTAAATAATCAATTGGATGCCCGAGTGTCGAAAATTGTAAAGTCTGATTTTTAGGGTCTTGTATATTGTTTGTGTATTTGCTGAATTTGGCAATCGACATTTCTAGCTCCTGACTCAGCATCTTTGCGGTAAATGGATTTTTCGAATCTACTGTAATGGACAGTGATTCTAAAAAGAGAGTCCAGTCAGTGTGTGTCAGCTTTAACTGGCATTTTTCAGTAGACTCATACCATAAGAGCATTTTAAGAATAACGTTGCAGATAACTAAATTGAAGTAATGACTAAAAAGCATAATCCAGTCCTCTTCGCTCTTGCCTTTGCCTCTGAGGTTACCAAAACCTTCAATTCTGAAATAAACTCCTAGAAATTTCCAATCATTGAAGTGGGATTGGCTAAGTCGGTATTGTCCTTCGTATGATAAGCCGCTCAAAACAGAAGTTTTTCCAGTGCCACGGTCACCAACTAGAATGCATGATTGATTCAGTTCAAGAACTTTGAAATAGCCAGGCGATTTGAATAATGTGTACAGGTCATGATGTAGCCATTCTGCCTTGTGTGCGAACAAATGGGGAAGCTCACTTAAGGCCGCTCCATAGTCAAGTGATGAATGCTGCTTCTCTTGATTTTTCATTTGGCTAGACAGCTTTGTTGTACAAGGGATGCCAGCGATGCTTATCGAATCGGAATACGCCTAGGCAAGCATCGGGCATCGAATCATCGAGCACTAGGTTAAGCCCTAATTGATGGAATCCCTGCCAATCAGTAGCTCGCCTTCCACCTGTGTTGGGCATGGGCACACGAGTAGCAATCTGTTTTAGAACAGCTATGCCTTTCTGCCGAATTTCGTCGTTGCTCCATATCCGGGACCGAGGATGGAGAGCATTAGCTTCAGGGCCCAATATATGGGCTGGACATAATGTTAATGATGTACCGCATGCTTTACGAATCCTATCGAGACCGTAACTAGTTGCAATTAAGGGGCAATAAAAGAACTTGGTTTTGTTATAAGGTGCTATGGTATGACAAGACATTTCGAGCTCTGGCTGAAGTGGATGTATTTGGTGCCAAGTTTTAATGAACTGCGAACCTGAGCCAACAAAATCATCTACGAAGACGACAACATTGGCTAATCCGTCTTCTGGTAGCTGCAACCAGCTAAGTAACAAGTCCATAAAATCCTTAGGCACTTGCCTTGGTAATAAATCGAACGTCTCACGGGCGAGACGGGCATAGTTATAGCCACTGTCAGCGGAACTAGGTGTTACATCGTCTTGAACCGGTACAATAATCATTCTCCGTGCAACGGAAGCCCAAGTTGTTTTTGCCTCAGCTGCAGATCCTGTAAAATCAAGGACATAGGGCATAATTTTCCGAATAGCACACCGTTGCAATTCCCGAAGCATATCCTTTGGGTAGTACATAAAGTTCTTGAGTAGATCATAGGCTACTTCCAACTCGTCTGCTCCTATAAAATTTTCTAACCATTGCTCGGGCTGCATTTGGCGCGGCCACAGACCGATTCTTCTTAAAAAAGCGTATCTCTCACGAATAGCTTGCTCTCTATCTGCCTGAGTTATTATTTCGAGCTGAGTATTAGCAAATAGTTCAAGTGGTTCCATTACGGGCTGTGTTGTAAATTAATTAGGTCGGTTGTAACTGATCATAGTTCGGGCACCATTTCGGCTTCAGAGGAATGATGGGTAATCTAAGACCAGATCTCTGGCGAGCGAGTAGCAGCCGGCCCGCTGCTGGCGTAGTACCTGCTTGAGCTGCATGAGTTTGGGTATTGCCTTGGCAGAATTAATTAACGAAGCCAAGTTGGATGCGAAGGAAAGATGAAGTGCTTTCGGATTAGAACTGTGCTTGACACGCTTCTTGAATGGGGTACTGAATATCTAGTGTTAAGGAAGTGACAAGACTAAAGCTTGGGGCAGGAGGCCCAGCAATATCATCAGGGTATCCTTGTAAAGACGTTAGATATTATGAAAAGCACGCAATCTTTTAACAAGAAGATGAAGCTGAATGGGTTATAAACGCGTGAATTTTTTATGCAAACTTAGCGTTCCAAGCCAAAAGTAGTTGACAGCATGTCATTTCCAGCATGCCACTTGCAAGCAATCACAAGCCCAGTTCCTTGGCTGAGTTGTGTTGCCGCACATTGTCCAATCGGGTATAGCGCCGAATCATCGCGCTCGTCTTGTGCTTGGTTTGGTTCATCACCTTGGAGTCATCAGCCCCGTTTAGCTTAGACACCGTCACAAACGAAGCTCGCAACGAGTGGGCCGTAAACTGCGGTCCCAAGAGTTGCTGCACAATTAAATTGGTGTACTTGGTAGTCATGCGCCGAGTCGTGACTTGGTTGTTCTTGCGGAGCGATACGAACACGGGCCCCTCGTTACGGCCGAGTACCCGCAGCCAGGCCTGGAGCGACCGGATCGGGCAGAGCGCCGAATCGGGGGAGTAGAAAATGGCTTTTTCCTCGGCTTGTCCTAACTGGTTAGTTTTGCTCTGCGGTAGGGTCACGACGAGTCCGTCCTCATCAAAGGACAAGTCCTCAATATTCAACGCCGCCAGCTCCGAGCGGCGAAACGCCCCGGTAAAGCCTAATAATAACAGAGTCCGGTTGCGCAGCCCTGTCGGCCCGGTGACATCAATACTCTTCACCGTGCGTTTGAAGTTGGCCAGCGTAAATGCCGGGGCCTGCTTCTGACGGATCTTAATTTCGCGGGCAATGCCCTTGAGCAGCACTTTGAGTTTCTTGTCCGCCGTGGGCGAGTCCACGCCGGCCAGCTCGTGGGCCTTGGCAATGGCGGCGGCGTGCCGCTGGATGGTGGCAAACTTTTTCCCCGCGTCGGCCAGCTCCGTCAGAAAGCCGACCGCTGCTTCAACCGGGGCCGGCAGCGCGGCCAGCTCATTGAGCTCACACCAGGCGGTGAAGCGCTTCCAGTCCCCGGCGTAGGCGCGCACGGTGTTAGCCGCCCCGCGCAGGCCGGACTCCACGTAGCGGGAGGTGGAGGCCACCAGGTGAGCGGGCACTTGCGCACTGGTCGAGGTGGGTCGAGTGGGCAGCTGACTTTCGGTAGCCATATATATAAGGAGTAGCGGGTCAAAAAGAGGTCACTTTTCTCGCTTCTAAGATAAGGACTGATAAGTAAACATTATCAGTCCTTATTGACCTCGGGGGGTGACGATATAAGCAGCTACTGAATAGGAATGTCGATTATCAATTTGCAAACTGATAATCGACCAACTGTAATGCGACAACATAATGGAATGCGCCCGCAGGATGTAGTGGTCCTGCTGAAAGTGCTGTTGCTGGAGGACACTGCCTGGCAAGGCAAGGACTTGGCCATTGCTTTGTTCTTAAGCCCAACCGAAATATCGTTTAGCCTGAAGCGATGCCAGTACGCCCGGCTGCTGGAGGGCACTGACCGGCGCGTGGCCCAGCGCACCTTGCTGGAGTTTCTGCTCTACGGTTTACCGGTGGTGTTTCCCACTCAGCCGGGGGCCCAGGTACGGGGCCTGCCCACTGCCCATAGCGCCGCCCCATTGCGGGAGCAGCTGGTAGCCGAGCAGCTGTACGTGTGGCCCGACGCAGAAAGCGACTACCGGGGTAGCGCCATCGAGCCCTTGTACCCGCGCGTACCGCAAGCCGCCAACGCCGACGCCCGCCTCTATGAGCTGCTGGCGTTGGTGGATGCGTTGCGGGTGGGGCGCCCCCGGGAGCGAAAACTGGCTGGGGATTTATTGAAAGCTTCTTTGTTGCCGGCTCTTGTCTAACGTTGCCAACCTAGCCGCGCTGCAGGCTGTGGCCCGGACGCTGGGCCCCTTGCGGGAACGGGTACACAATCAGGTGGCCTTTTTTCGTGTACTCCTACTTCTTACGAGTGGGGGAGGTAGCTCAGCCGCCGCTATCAGCTTTCAGCTGAGCATAGTATAAGGAAACTGCACTCTTACCGTAAGCCCGAATGAGTACACCGATCAAGATCCCGGTGGTTTTCCCAGACTTCCAACAAAAGCCCCCTTACGCCAAGAGATCGACTACTAGGCCTGCAAGGCAGAGGTACTTGATCCGCCCTCCTCAATCTGTATATTCCTGGTTATTAAAATATTTTAGGCTTGCTCAATTAGTAAACACAGCTGAATTTTGTACAGACAATCCATTGCTAGTCGACCATTCCATTGCTAGCTGATACCTATTCCCAAGTGAATGAAGCATTTCTACAACCAACCTTCTTGTAAGGTCAAGTTACCAAGGGACTCCAACAACCATCGGTCACCTTTACACCGGAGTTTATTTCGAATTTCATACTGCATTACCGCTCTGGTGCTGGTAGTAACTGGGCAGCGGGCCTGGGCGCAGGCACCACAGGTTGTAACGGTGGCGCCCGGCCGCAATACTATCGCGGCCAGGGTGAACTCGAACGTAAGGGTTACTTTCTCCCAGCCCATGCAGGCTGCCGCGACTTCCACTACCGGCCTGCGGGTCTTCAGCAGCCAGCGTGGCGGTTTGCTGACTGGCACCTACAGTGGAGCCGGCACCACTACTGCCACCTTTCAGCCTGCCCAGCACCTTAAGCCTGGTGAAACGGTTCAGGTTGATGTTTTAAAAGGTGCACTGAGTGCAACGGGGCAGGCATTATTGGCTTCGTTAACTCAATTCACCGTTGCCACTACACCATCCCCCGGCACGTTTGGGTTACCAGGCCAAGCCCTGACAGCCACACGAGACACCTACGGGGTGACGGCCGCCGACTTTAATGGGGACGGAAACCTAGATCTGGCCAGTTGCAGCCAGTACACTACCTCAAAGGTGCAGGTGCACTTCGGGCTGGGCGACGGTACGTTTGGCAGCCCAGTCGATTACGCGATGGGGCCGGCGTATTTCCTGACCTCCGCCGACTTGGACAACGATGGTGACCTGGATTTGCTGGTAGGCAATGGGGGACAAGTGATCGTAATGCAAAATAACGGGAAAGGCGTATTCACAACCTTGCGCCCTTTTCGGACTGGCGACGACGTACGCACAATTGCGCCGGCTGATCTAGATGGGGACGGCAACCTAGATATGGTGGTAGCCTGCGCCGCATCTGGAAGCGTATTTGTCCATTTTGGTCAGGGCGATGGGACCTTCAGCACCACAAGGGGTAACTACTTCAGTATAAGTGCCCCGGTAGGGGTAGCAGTGGGAGATGTCGATGGGGATGGAGACTTGGATTACGTGACCGCCGGGGCCCAGAGCAACCGGGCCTTCGTGCGCCTGAATGACGGAACCGGCACCTTTACGGCTGGGGCAACGCTGACCGTCGGATTTCAGCCGAATAGTATTGCTCTCGGCGACCTGAACGGTGACGGAGCACTGGATGTGGTGACGGCTAACCAGAACAGTAGCAACGTGTCCGTGCTGCTGAATACGAACGCAGGTACTGGCACTTTCCAGACTGCCACTACGCTCAATACCGGTAATGTTCCCACGGATGTGAAGCTGGGCGACGTGGATGGGGATGGAGACCTGGACCTGGCAGTTAGCGGCAATACCCGGGATGTACGACTCAACAATGGCAGTGGAATATTCAGCCCCGGTCAGCTTATTCCATCCGGAGCGTATTACGTAGCCCTGGCCGACGTAAACAACGACGGCACGCTGGATCTGATAGGCGGATCCAATCCTTCACCTACCGGCAGCACCGGTAGCATTAATGTATATCTGAACGGGGCCACACCAACGCTTACCAGCTTCGCGCCTGGCAGCGGCCCTATTGGCAGCAGCGTCACGCTGACGGGCACCAATCTGGCCGCCACTACGCAGGTGAGCTTTACTGGTAGGCCAGCCGCCAGCTTCACGGTGAACTCTGCTACAACAGTAACGGCGGTGGTGCCGGCGGGAACAATCAGCGGGCCCATCGAAGTCACCACAATGCCGGGCATGCAAGCTACCAGTGCCACCCGATTTGTAATTCCTGCCCCCGTCATAACCAGTGTTAGCCCAACCGAGGGGCTGGCGGGAACGATCGTCACGATAACGGGTACCGGGTTTCTGGAAGCTACGCAGGTAACGTTTGCTGGCACGGCCGCTCCGGGATTTACGGTGAACGCTGCTGGCACGCAACTGACAGTGGCGGCTCCGGCTGGGGTGAGCACTGGCGCGGTGTTGGTCACAACGCCTAATGGTACCAGCAATGGTATGCCGTTTACCGGGGCACCAACGCTCACCACGATCTCACCGGCTTTCGGCCCGGCCGGAACGATTGTGACGCTGACCGGGGCAGGATTGAAAAATGCCAGTGCCGTCACTTTTGGCGGAGTAGTGGCACCGGGCTTTACGGTGGATGCGGGTGGCACCAGCCTGCAGGTGAGTGCTCCCGCCGGGGTACTTTCGGGGTTGGTATACGTGACCACTCCCTACGGGGTGAGTAACGGCTTGACATTTACGGGGGCACCCATTATCACCTCGTTTTCGCCGGCATCGGGACCAGCGGGCACCCGGGTGACGGTGCAGGGTCTTAATTTGACGGGTACCAATCAGGTGACGTTCGGCACAGCTACCACCTCGACAATTACCGGTAATTCAGCTACCCAGTTCTCGGTAACGGTGCCCAGCGGGGCGGGCAGCGGCCCCATTCGGGTTCGGACAACTGCCGGTACGGCCGTAAGTACTACACCCTACACTATGCCGTCCCCAGTACTCACGGCCCTGACTCCCACCAGCGGCCCCGCAAACACCATCGTCACCCTTACCGGGACAGACCTGAACGACGCGACAAGTGTAACGTTTAACGGCAAAGCCGCCAGCTACTTCTTCGCTAACTCAGCTACTTCCCTCTCGGTTTATTCGCCAACGGGAGTAACAACCGGCCCGGTAGTGGTGACCACACCGGGTGGCCCCAGCAATGGACTGCTTTTTACGGCGGCTCCAGTGCTGAGCAGCTTCAGCCCACTTAGCGGCAATCCCGGCACGGTAGTAACCCTGACGGGACAAAACTTGACTGGAGCTACGCAGGTTACCTTCAATGGGGTGGCGGCCCTCAACTACACCGTCGTATCAGCCACCCAACTGACGGTTACCGTACCGGTGGGGGCCAGCACCGGCCTGGTCCGCGTGACTACGCCAGGAGGCACTGCCGCCAGCAGCACCTACTTCACCGTCCCGGCTCCGGTTCTGACCGCGATTGCCCCCGCTGCCGGACCGGCTGGCACAGTCGTCACGCTGACGGGCAGTAACCTGCTGGGCCTGACGGGCGTGACATTTAACGGGCTGGCAGCTCCTGATGGAATAGTTGACGCCACCGGGACCCAGATAACCGTAACGGCTCCCGTAGGAGTTACAACCGGACCGGTCGTGGCGAGTACGGGCTCAGGCCGCAGTAATGGGCTGCTCTTTAGTAGCGCCCCCAGCCTGACGGCACTTAGCCCGGCATTTGGGCCTGCCGGCACGGCGGTAACGCTCACGGGTACGGGCCTGACAGGTACCACCCAAGTAACATTTAATGGTACGACAGCTGCGGGCTTCGTCGTAAACGCGGGGGGTACGCAACTCACCGTAACAGCCCCAGCGGGCTTAACTACTGGCCCGGTAGTAGCTACGAACAGTTACGGGGCCGGCAACGGACTGATCTTTACCCTGCCTCCGACTATTACCAGCGTAAACCCCAGCAGCAGCCCAGTTGGCAGCAGCGTTGTCGTAACGGGCACTGACCTGATGGGAGCTACCCGGGTAACGGTGAATGCCACAGCAGCCACCAACTATACGGTCAACTCCGCAACACAACTCACCTTCGTGGTACCTGCAGGTGCGACCAGCGGCTTGGTGCGGGTAACCACTCCCGCCGGCACAGCCAGCAGCTCCGCCAACCTGACTATCCCGGGCCCGGTGCTTACGACGCTAACTCCTGATGCCGGCCCCCTCGGTAGTTCGGTGGCTATTGCCGGCCGCAACCTGCACGATGCGCGTCAGGTAACATTTAATGGCGCTCCCGCTACCGGGTTTACGGTGAACGGTACCGGTACTGTGCTGACTGTGACGGTGCCCGCGGCCGCTACGACCGGCCCGGTAGTGGTAACGACTCCGAATGGGGTGAGCAACGGCCTGACGTTTACGGTTGGCCCTACTCTGACGAATGTGTCTCCGGCGTTCGGGGGGCCAGGTACGCTGGTAACGCTCACGGGCAGCAACCTTACCGGTACTACCCAGGTCAGTTTTAACGGGACAGCAGCTCCTGGCTTCACGGTGAATACGGCAGGCACCGCTCTGACGGTAGAAGCCCCGGCCGGGGTTACCACCGGGCCAGTAGTGGTAACGGCGGGCGGTACGGCCAGCAACGGGTTGCTCTACACGGCGGCTCCGGTCATTGTTGCCTTTACGCCCGCCAGTGGGCTGATTGGCTCAAGCGTAACCCTTACCGGCACCGACTTGCACCAACCTACTCAGGTACTGTTTAACGGCGTGCCCGCCCCGTTCGTAGCAGGCTCAGCTACCCAGTTGAGGGCAACAGTTCCCGTAGGCGCGAGCACGGGACCCGTGCAAGTTGTAACTGCGCACGGTAGTGGTAGCAGCGCTGTTAATTTCACGATACCGGCCCCGGTGCTAACGAGCGTAGCTCCCGCGGCCGCTCCGGTGGGCGCCACGATTACGCTGGCTGGGACGAATCTACAAGGAACTACCGGGCTCACGTTCGGCAATGTCACAGCCACCGGGTTCACGGTAAACGCGGCAGGTACAATTCTGACGGTGGGCGTACCTGCCGGGGCTACCGGTGGCCCGCTGGTCCTTACAGCCCCCCATGGCAGCAGTAACGATCTCGCTTTCGCGGTGCTCCCGGCTATTATAGCCGTGACGCCCGCCACGGCGGTTGTGGGCACGCCCGTGACAATAACGGGTACCACATTTGCCGGTACCACCCAAGTGAGCTTTAATGGGGTAGCAGCCCCGTTTACCTTCGGGTCAGCCACTCAGCTAACGGCCGTCGTGCCGGCTGGAGCCAGCAGTGGGCCGCTACGGGTAACTACGGCGGCTGGCTCAAGCGCCGCGTTTGCCTTTGCCGTATCGCCCACTGTGGTGCAGGTAACGCCAACTGGCAATAGCCTGAATGTGTTGCCCGGCACCAGCATTAGCGCCAGTTTCTCCCGGGCGGTGAATGCGGCAACAGCCGGCCCGGCGGGATTGCGTCTGTTTGGCAACCAGTCCTTCGGGGTATTGCCGGGCTCCTATAGTGGAGGCGGTACTAATACAGTCTCCTTTACCCCCAGTAAGGCGCTACGGGCCGGCGAAACCGTTCAGGTGATTATTCGATCAGCTGCCGCCGCTGCCGATGATACGCCGGTGGACCGGCCTTATGTTACCCAGTTCACGATGGCTACTGGTCCGGCTCCCGGTACTTTTGCGGCCGGACATCAGTATCTGCCCACCACGGGTAGCACTTTCGGGGTTGCAGTGGGGGACTTTAACCGCGATGGCTACCCCGATGTGGCTGCTTCCAGCGCCCGCACCAGTCCCACGGCCTTCCTGACGATCTACTACGGCGACGCGAATGCTAATTTTGCCAGCAGTTCCAGTACGATGCTGGGCGCGGCCACCTACCTGACCAGCGTCGACGTGGACAACGACGGCGACCTGGATTTGGTAGCCACACTGCCCTTGGGTAACCTGGAGGTGTGGCGCAACGACGGTTTGGCGGGGTTTCAGCTTCATAGTACTGTGGCCACGCCCAATGCGCGCATGACAGTAGCGACTGACCTGAACGGGGACGGTAACCAGGACCTGCTGATCAGCTGCAACTACGGTGGGGCCTACAGCTGTCTAGGTCGGGGGGATGGCACCTTCGGCGTAGCCACCTCGATCATTACCGGCCGGGTGATGGGACTCACCGCGGGGGATGTGGACAATGACGGTGATGTGGACGTAATCACCGTTAATGCGACGGGTAACAATGTCGCCGTGCGCCTTAACGATGGTGCTGGCAACTTGGCGACGCCCGTGCTAATACCAGTACTCAACGCTCCGAGTGCCGTCGCTTTCGGCGACGTAACCGGTGACGGGGCTCCGGACCTGCTCGTGGCTCAGTACGATTATGGTCCGACTGCAGGGCAAAGCTCAATAGTGCTGCTGACTAATAGCGGAACCGGCACATTTACGGCGGGCACGCCGGTGGCAGTCGGTGGTCATCCCCTCGATCTGAAACTGGGGGATGTGGACGGGGACGGGGACCTGGATGCGATAACTGTGAATGAATCCTCCGCCAGCGCATCCATTTGTCTTAACCAAGGCCAGGGGAGATTTGTCCTTACGACCACGGTGCCGGTTGGTAGTGGCCCCACCAGCTTGGTTTTGGCAGATATTGATGGTAATCGCACGCTGGATTTAGTGACGGCCAACTCGACCAGCATGGCCCCTGAGGGCGCGCTTATCGTGTATAATAAGCCGGCCCGTTACGTATGGACCGGAGCCGCCGGGAGTGATTGGAACACGCCCGGAAACTGGCAGAGTGGCCTCGTGCCGACGGCAGCCGTCGATGCGGTTATCCCGGCCGGTTTAACTGCGTACCCCATACTCAGCCCTGGTCCACAGGCGGTTAGCACGCTCACAGTCGCCGCAGGAGCCACCTTGACGCTCCCGGCTACCGCTACCCTGCGCGTAAGCGGTGATTGGCAGCACAACGGCAGCAGCCAGCTGTCCGGTGCCGTGGTGTTTACAGGCTCGGGCACCCAGCTGCTCATGGGCTCAACTATGCCCAGCTTTACGTCACTCGAGGTGGACAAGCCGGTTGGAGTACTGGCTTTGCAACGGGCCGCTACTGTCACCGGCGCAGTTCGCCTGCGCTCTGGCCGGCTGCTAACCGGTGCAACTGAGCTGATCACCAGCGGTGCCATGCTTAGTGAAACGGAAACCAGTTATGTAGAGGGTACCGTAACAAGTACGGCAGACATACAGGCTACCGGCACCAACTACACTTTTGGTAATCTGGGGCTTGTCCTTACGTCCAGTGGGTCTGGCTTGCCCGGCAGCACAACCGTACGACGGATTACGGGTCAGTCCGTTCTCCTACCGGCTGGCACCAGTATACAGCGCTACTTCAGCATTCAAGCGGCCAACTCTACGGGCCTTGATATGAAGCTGGAAACTACCTATTGGAATCATGAGCTGGCGGGGCTTCACAAATCCCGGTTGGGAGCATTCAGTGCTGTATCAACCACTGGTCCTTGGCGGCCCCTGGCCAGCATGAATGACTCCACGGTGAGTAAAGTTATCAGTACCGGTCTCACCCAACTCAATGGGGTATGGACGCTAGGTAGGACAAGTACAATACTGGCTCTCCAGCCCAGCGGTAAGCGCCAGCCGGCACCAGCATTCTTTGTCTACCCCACTCAGTTAACTGACAACGAGTTTCACTATCAATTCACGGGCAGGCTGACGGCTGATGTGACCCTTAGCATCTACAACGCCATGGGACAACTGGTCGTAAACCCATTTCCCATCCGGTCAGCTACTGACCGCCTAATGCTGCCAACTCTGGCAACGGGATGGTACAGCGTCCGGTTGCTGACACAAGGCCACGTTTACATAGCTCGCTTCTACCGCTAATAAGGTGCTTGGGTCCGTACATGCGGTAGTTGGTGAGATTGTAGCACGATATTCTCATAAACGCAAAGTTTTTAAGCAAAAAAACTTTGCGTTTATGAGAATATCGTACCTTCGTATGACGTTGGCTACCTATGGCTCGTTCCCGTACATCTCCCACCCAGCAGCGTCTGCTGCAGCGGCTGCACCAGTTGTCGCCGGGGCAGATTGTGCGCTTCAGTGACTTCGAGGAGTTAGGTTTGAGCGCCCCGGCCGTAGCCTCGGCGCTGAATCGGCTGACCCGCACGGGGCAGGTGCAGCGCGTCGCCAAAGGCCGCTACCGCATCGCCCCCACCGGCCGTTTCGGGCCGGTGCCGCCCAGTGAGCAGCAAATCCTGACGTCCCTGCTGCAGGCCCCGGCGACCGGAAGTCTGGAATACCCCACCGGCGCGGCTATCTTCAACCGGCTCGGACTGACTACCCAGCTACCCCGCGAGATTGAGATTGCCACGCCCCGGCCCAAGCCGGCCAGGCAGATAGGCACCGTGCGCGTACGCTACGTGCGCAACGCCGGCGCCGGCCGGCCGGAAGAAATAGCTTTGCGGCAGTTGCTCGACGTACTCCGCCGCATCAAACGGGTGCCCAACGCCCGTCCGGCCAATGTGCTTATGCAACTGCGGGAAAAGGTGCGGCAGCTGCCTGCGGCGCAGAAGCGTCGCCTGGTGGATCTGGCCCTAACGTACAACCCCGCCACCCGCGCCCTGCTTGGGGCCTTGTTAGAACAAGTGGGTGAGTCTACGCTGACCGAGCCCCTGCGCCAGAGCCTGAATCCATTATCCACCTATCGCCTCGGCTTGTCCGCGGCGGATTTACCCAACCGTGACCTGTGGCGAATCCGATGACGTTGCACCGCCAACCCGACGTGTTTGCAGAAGCCATTCTGCTGGCGGCCACCGAAATGGAATTAAGCCAGGCCCTGATTGAGAAGGACTACTGGGTGACATGGGTTCTGCGCAACCTGGCAACTTCGCCCGTAGCCGGTGAAGTCGTATTCAAGGGCGGTACCGCCTTATCGAAAGCGTACCGGCTCATTGATCGCTTCTCGGAGGACGTAGACCTGGCCGTACTGCTGGGCGGGCGCACCGGTGCCGCGGTAAAGTCTCTGATCCGGCAGGTGCACCAAGCGGCCGTGGGAGCAGGCACTAGGGAGGAATTGCCGGAGGTGCCGGGTAGCAGCAAACGGGGGCAGATTCGGCGCGTGTACCACCGCTACCCCCGCACGTTCCCGCATACCTCCACGGTAGCCGGCGAAAATATTCTGCTGGAGATAACCGCTTTCGGGGAGCCCCATCCCGTGGTGCGGCTGCCGCTGAGCTCTTATATCGCCGACGTGTTTACGGCGCGGGCGATGAAAACGGAGCTGGACGAGTTTGGGCTCCGCGCCTTTGATTTCAACGTGCTGAGCCTGGGGCGCACTTTCGCCGAAAAAATCATGGCGCTGGTGCGGGCGTCGTACGAGCCCGATCCGGCTCTGGGAGTAAGCAGCAAAGTACGGCACCTGTACGATCTGCATAAGCTGGCCGGACACGCCGAGGTGCAGGCGTTGCTGCCGGGCCCGGACCTGTTTTCACTACTAAGCGCCGTGCAGGCCGATGACGCTTCCGCCGGGGTGAAAGGGCCGAACCACGAGTGGAAAAACCAACCGTTAAGTGCATGCTGGGCTTACCAGCAGGACGCGGTAAATCTGCTTGAGGCCCGCCGTGCTTACGAGCGCGAGCTGCCGGAACTGCTGCACCAGCCGGCCCCTGAGTTCGACCAGGTGATGCAGACTATGCGCAACATTGCGGCGCGGTTAGCCGCGTTTGACCAGCGGTAAGTGATTATCGGCTGATGATAGGCAACCTGATTGGGTAGAGAAAGGGAAATTCACTGCCAGCACTCACCTCACCACATAGTGCTAGGTCATAGCGCAAGCCTGCTGTGAGCCAAAGCAATCTTTCCTAGTGGAAGCCGCGGGCCCGGAGCAGGTCGCGGTTGGAAAGCGTGAGCGTGATATTGCGCCCGCCCCCTTTTTCGTACACCTCGACAACCAGATTTTTCTGGTCGGGAATGGTGAACTTCTTGAACACAAATACCTGCTGGAGCTTACCGGTCGCTTCAATCTTTTTCAGGTTGCCGTTGTACACGTAGGTGGGCGTCAGCTCAATGGCCTGCTCGGCCGTGCGCTTGGCCACCTTCTTATCCTGGATGTAGAACTTGACGAAATCCACGTCATACGTCACGTTGGAGCGGTTGCGCAGGTGCAGCGGGAAAAATAAGGTTTCCTGCTGGTAGCCCACGCTCCCCGCGCGCACGCTGAGCTGGTTCTTCGTGTCGCTGGCCGCCGAGCCGCCGCGCGCCAGCGCCTGCTGGGAATAGGCATCCAGGTTGCCCTGCGGAATGGGCGTATTCGACAGGATGGCCTCGCTGCCGCTGCCGGCCTGGGCAGCGGCGCTATTCATCGTGCTCAGGTCCAGGCTCAGCACCCTGGGGTCGTGCTGGTAGTTGACGACGAACATATAGAGCTTGCCCCCGGAAGTAAGCACGGTCATGTTGGTTTCACTCAGGCGGTTGCTGGCCGCCTTCACGCGCACAATATTGTCGGCACCCGTGGCTTTGGCGGCCAGAATGCCTGAGTTGCCCAGGTCCACATAGGTAACCGGATAGGGAAACACGAGGTGCGTGGTTTTCTGGTCCGAAACGTAGAGCGGGAGCACGGGCAGCCTGGCTGGGCCCGCGCTGGGCGCGCCCAGGTCCAGGCCCAGCTGGCGCGGGTTGCGCTGGTAGCCCACCACAAAGGAGTAGAGCTTGCCGCTGGCCGTCAGCACGGTCATGTTGGTTTCGCTGAAGCCGCTGCCGGTAGCCTTCACGCGCACGATGTTTTCGGAACCCGTAGCCTTGGCCGCCATCAGCCCGGCGCTGCCCAAGTCAACGTAGGTGACCGGGGAAGGAAAGACCAGGTGAGTCGTTTTCTGGTCCGAAACATACAGCGGATAGGTCGCCAGCTTGGCCGCGGCGGCCGGGGCCACGGGCCGGGTGCTGGCCAGCGTTGTGGATTGGGCCAGCGCGGGCGTTGCGGCCAGGCCGAGGGACAAGGTGCAGAGGGCAAGGGCGATTCTCATAGCGTAGCTTATTTATCAATCTTCAACATGACCTGGTAGCCGGCTTTCAGGCGCACTTTGACCAGGCGGATTTTCTTCTGGCCGAGGCCCTTGACGGCGGTAACCGCCACGCCGGCCGCGGCCAGCGTAGGGTCGGCGCTCATGGTCATGGCGTCGGCGGCGTTCAGGCCATCGGCCCCGGCCTGCTTGGCCGCGTCTCGGGTAATGGCGCCCGGGATGTGCAGGCCTTCCAGACCGTCCACGTCGTAGACTTCGAGGGCTACCGGGAAGACCCGATTACCGGTTTTCAGCGTTTCGATGCTGATATTCAGCCGCTCCCCGGCCAGGCTGCACTTGCCGTAAATAAAGGTGTTGGCCGGCAGGGCGCGGCCGTTGACCACGGCCGATTCCGTCAGGCGCATTTTCACCAGCGAGCCGCTGACAACTTCCTGCGATTCGTGAATAACGGCCGGCAGGGTATTAGCATCCTCAGTGGCCGCCCGACCGTCATCCAGACCCGTGAACGAGGCCGTGCGCCGTCTGCCCGCGCCGTTCGAGCCCAGGCGGGAAACAACGGCGTCGTCATCGACCACTTTGGCCCGGGTGCTGGCTTTTTTCTTCGGCTTGACCACCGTCGGCGCGGCCGGGCAGGCTACCCCTCCTCCACCGCTGTTGCTCTGCGCCAGCAACTGTGCCATCTGCAGCTGGGCGTCTTTCTCGGCCAGCTCCCGCTCGTGCTGGCTGCGCAGCAGCTCCAGCTGCTCCTGGGGCGTGAGGGAGCCGGGGGCAGCTGTCGTTGGGGCCACCGCCGTGCCGGGCGCGACCCCACCGTTCAGTTGGGCTTGCTGGGCGGCAATAAGCTGCTGCTGGGCTTCTACCACGGACTTATCCACCGAGCCGTTGGGGCCGGGCTTACCGTCAGCGCCAATCGAATACGACAGGCCCGAGCTGGCCGCCGTATCGAGGTGGGCATCGACCAGTCCCCGGTTGCGCAGGGTGTCCACCGGGCTGGCGTAGGCTTCGAGCTTGCTGGCCGTAATGGAGCCCTTCTCGGCCGTGGGCAAGGTGGTGTTAAAGCCGGACGGCACGTTCTGGGCCTCGGCGGGCGCGCCCTGGCCCCCGCCGCCCAGGTAGAACATGATGGCCAGGAAGGGGACGCCCACCACTGGCAGGAAGGTGGCCATCTTGCGGGTGCGCAGAAAGTGCGCGTCGTGCGGTTTGGTTTCCATCGGGTGGGGCTTAGCGGGGCTGGGTGCTGAGGTCTTCATTGCGCAGGACGCGCCAGTTCTCCATCAGGAAGCCGTGCGGGTTGTTCTCCGAGCGCGTCACGTCGCGCAGCGAGCATTCGGAGAGGAAGTTGCGGGTAGTCACCGAGGTGGCCCGGATGACGCGCTGGTGGCCGTAGCACCGCGCCACTAGGGGGCGCGCGTTGGTTATTACCACGCTGTCCACGCTCATTTCCAGGCTGATGTTGGCGGCAATCAGGTCGTTGTAGAAGCCCTTCTCTTTGAAGTTCTCGTACTGCCGCTTCGCGGAGTTGTCGGCCAGGTACAGCGCCTTGTTCACGTTGCTGTCGATGGCCTTCTGGTCGGGGTCGAGCGTGAAAAACAGCTCGTGAAAGCGCGTGACGTGGGCGCGGGCCTCTACCGGGCGGTTGGCCCGCGCATCCCGGGCGCCGGCCGTGAGCAGCTGCCCGCCCTCCAGCACGTAGATGCGGTTGGCGGCCGCAGTGGTGGTCTGAAACGCGAAGTAGGCAATGGTGCCGGCCAGCACCAGCACCGCCACAATGAAGAGCAAGGCCAGGGTTTTGACCTGCTGGAAGGCGGAATCAATAGTTTTCAGGGATGCGAACATGGCTAAGAAGGGCTAGTGGGAGATGGAGTAGCCTGGGCTTAAGCGGAGCGGCGGCCAAAGACCCGTTCCCGAAGGGCCGTGCCGGCGCGGTGGCCCAGCTGCTCGCCCCAGGACCGGTTGTCGGTGGCTGCCGACCCCGTGGCGGCCGCCACGGCGGCCGGGGCCGTGCCCAGGCGAGTAGCCGCACCAGCCGCGGCGCCCGCCGTAGCGGCGGTGCCCACCAGGGCCCCCTGCATGGCGCGGGCCACGCCGCTCACGCCCGAGGCGGCCAGCATCATATCCGTGATGAAGGGAATGACCAGGTAGCCGGCAATGGCAATGCAGAGAAAGACCAGATAGCCAAAGTCGGCGGAGTCAACCCCGGCGCCGGTGTTGAGGCGGCCAATGTCAGCTTCCAGCATCATCACCTGGAACTGACCCATGATGGCCCCGAAGATATTGGCCACCGGCACCCACAGGCTGATGGTCACGAACTGCCCCAGCCACTTGGCAATGGAGCCGGTAAAGCCCGGGAAAATGGCAATGCCGAAGGTCAGCGGCCCCAGCACCGACAGCACGATGAGCAGGAAGGTGGCCAGCACGTTGACAAGCAGGCGCGCGGCAATGTGGAAGAGCTCCAGGGTGTTTTTCATCCACTCCCGGAAGTCCTGCTTGACCTCGTACTTGAGTTTGTCGAAGCCCAGTGCTGCCTGCTGGCCCATATTGCTCATGCCTGTGGCCCCACCCAGCTCCTCCAGCCGCTTCTCATAGGCCTCGTCCGTGGCGAAGTACTCGTTGCCAGGCTGGCGGGCCAGCAAGGCTTTTTTCTGCTGCTGCAGCTGGTCGATTCGGGCGGTCTGGTCGGTGCGCACCGAATCGGTGCTGGTGGCCAGCGCGCTCGTGATGCCGCGCAGGCCGCCGAGCAGCTGCGGAAACAGCAGGATGGCCAGGCCAATCAGGAAGGGACGCAGCAGCGGGTACAGGTCGATGGGCTCGGCCCGGGCAATATGGCCCCACACCCGGGAGCTAATGAATATCAGGGCAGCAATGCCGCCCACGGCGCGGCCCAGGGTCACGAACTGCGCGACCAGCGGCAGCATCGAGTCGTAGAGCCGGCCTAGCATCTGCTCCATCTGAAGCATCTGCATGGTGATTGAGTTCATGTCCATGGTGAGCGGGAAATGCGTGGGGAAAAGGATACTGGGCGCTAGCGGGCGTCGTCGGCCCCAATCAGGGCGAGTACCGAGGCCCGGTCCTGCCGGGCTTGCTGCTGCTGGTAAGCCACGGCCCGGCACTTGTTGGTGTAGTAAGTCATCAGGTGCTGCTGCTGCTGCATCCGGTCGGCAATGCGGTTGATGAACTTCAGGCGCTGGGCGTCCGTCATCTGGGCCCGGTTGGTGGTCATGATGGTGGCCAGCTCGGCGATGAGCGACACGTTTTCCTGCAGCAAGACCTGGTACATGATGGAGGCCTCCGTGACCTGTGCGGGCGTAAGGCCCCGGGTGCGCAGCTCGGTTACGCCGCTGGAAAACTGGGTAATCATGGCCGCCTGGGCGTCGTAGATTTCCCGCACTCGGCGGTAGTTGCGCACCCCGGCGCTGATTTGCAGCAGGCTGCTGTACCACTGAGCGTGCAGGGCCTGGGTTTGGTCAGTAATGCCCTTGATGGCCGTGCTGAGTTGCTTGATGTCGCCGGCCAGCACCTTAGCCCGGCCCTTCAGCGTGGTCGATACGCCCTGGTGGAGAATCTGCTTGCGCGAGATTTGCTCGGAGATGGGCGCTGATATCACCGTTTGGGCCCGCGCCGGCCGGGCCACCAGGGCCAGCAACGCCAGCAGCACGAATAAGGAGGCAGTTTTCATCGGCAGCGGGTGGGGTTAGCGGGCACTGGCGCCCATGAAGGATAGCAGGGTCTGGCGGTCCTGCTCGATTTGCTGGGCTGCCCGCAGCTGCAGCATGTTGCGCCGGGTGAAGTAGCTGACCAGGCCCAGTTGGTCGGTGATTTTGGCGTCCAGCTGGTCGATGAATTCCATGCGCTCAGCGTCGGTCATCTTGAGCATGGCCGGGCTGACCACCGTGCGCAGGTCGGCCACGGTATTGGCACCCTCCCCCAGCAGCTGGGCGTACACGCTGGTCATCTGCGTGAGCTGCTGGGGACTGATGTAGGGGGATGTGCGCAGCACGTTGATGGCATCCGAATACTGCTGAATAATATGGGTTTGCTTGGCGTAAATGGAGCGCACCCGGCGGTAGTCGCGCACGGCGGCGCTGACCTTGAGCAGGCCGTCGTACCATTCCTTGTGCTGCTCCAGGTTCTTGCGGGCAAAGGTTTTGGTGAGCTCCTGCTCCTTCACCCCGAAGGCCACGAGCTTGTTGGCCGCGGCTTCCAGCCCCTTCATGGTTTTCTGCAGGCCGGTTTGCACCGTGCTTTGCCCTTCCAGCAGCGGGGCCGATACCACCAGCTGGGCCGAGACCCGGGTAGCACTCAGGCCCAGCAGAGCCAGGCTGAGGAGGATGATTTTCTTCTGCATGAGCGGCGCGTTTGCGTGGTAGGAGGCTTATTGATTCCGGGTTTGCGGGTGCAGCAGGTATTTCAGGTGCCGCTCGGCCGCGAAGCGGGCCTGGCCGGTGCCGCCCTCGAAGCCCAGCAGCGTGGGCAGGGCCTGCGTGGCCGTCACGTTGGGCTCCTTGGTCAGGGCCAGCAGCATTGTGGCCACCGTTTCGCAGCGGCCCGCCAGGCCGTTCCAGGTGGCCACATCTTCGGGTTGCACCCGGGGCAGGCCCCGCGAGCGGGCCACCGCGCGCAGTACGTAGCGGTAGCGGGCCCAGCCGCTGCGCACCACCGGGTGCTCCTTCACCGAGGCGTCCAGGTCGCTGTCCTGCCAGGCCGCCACGAACTGGGCGTAGTGCCGGGCCGCACCTTTGTCGGCTGGCTCGGCGGCGGGCAAGGCCACCAGGCTGTCAGCCAGGGCCTGCGCGGCGGCTACCTCGGCCGAAACGGGAACCGGGGCACCGGCTGCCGGGGCCGCCGCAGCCGGTGAGTCGGCCGGGGATGTATCGGAGCCGCAGCTGCTGAGCAGGGCCAGCGGCAGGGCGAGGTGAAGCAATAGCGTGCGCATCGTTTTTCCCTTTTGTTGATGTGGAGCCCCTACCCTTCGCGCAGCTCGGCGGCGAAGAGCTTGATGGCTGTGGGCATGTCGCCGGTCTGGCGCCGCTTCTCGAACAGCCGCACTTTCTCAGTTTCCTCAGTGGTATAGGTCACGTATTCTTCCTTCGACACCTCGATGGCGTACACCTTTGACACCACTCCGCCCAGCGAGATGAACACCTCGGTGTAGCGGCCCCGCGTGGCCTTGTTGTCGCGGTTGATGCTCAGCACCAGGTCCTTTTCTTTGGGCGTGAGCGAAAGCAGGGCCTGAATCTCATCGAAGCGGTTGATGAACTTGCGCTGGTCGAGCAGAATCTTGCAGTCGGAGTTGTTGATGATGGCATCCTTGACAATCTCGTTGCCGATGATGTCGTCGATTTCCTGCGTCACCACGATGGCCTCACCGAAGAACTTGCGCACCGTTTTGAACAGGTACTTGATGTAGGCGGCCATGCCGGGCGTGGTCAGGGCCTTCCAAGCTTCCTCAATCAGAATCATCTTCCGCACCCCCTTGAGCTTGCGCATCTTGGAGATGAAGGTTTCCATGATGATGAGCGTGACCACCGGAAACAGGATGGGATGGTCCTTGATGTTGTCGAGCTCGAAGACGATGAACGGAGCCTGCACCAAATCCAGCTCCTTATCGGAGTTGAGCAGGTAGTCGTACTCGCCGCCGCGGTAGTAGGGCCCGAGCACGTAGAGGAAATTGTCGATGTCGAAGTCCTTCTCGCGCACCTTCTCCTCCTCCAGCACCTTGCGGTAGGTGCCCTTCACAAACTCGTAGAACGTGTTGAAGCTGGGCTGGATAGCCGGGTTGGCTTCGAGCATCACGTAATACAGGCTCACGGCCGTGGAGAGCGACACGTACTCCGACTGGCTGACCGTTTCGTCGTCCTTTTTCCAGAGCGCCTGCAGCAGCGTTTTGATGCTTTCCTTCTTCTCCACGTCGAGCTTGCCTGAAATCAGGAAGGGGTTGAAGGCAATGGGCGCATCTTCCTCGTAGGTGAAGTACACCCCGCCCACCAGCTCGCAGAGGCCCTTGTAGGAGTTGCCGGTATCGACAAGCAGCACGTGGGCGCCCTGCTCGTAGTACTGGCGCACCATGTGGTTGGTGAAAAACGACTTGCCCGAGCCCGAGGGGCCAAGCACGAATTTGTTGCGGTTGAAGATGACCTGCCGCTTCATCGGCTCGTCGGAGATGTCGACCAGTACGGGCTTGCCGGTGAGGCGGTCGGAGAGCTTGATGCCCTTGGTGGCGCCGGTGGAGCGGTAGTTGGTTTCCGAGGCCCAGAAGCAGACGGCCTGCTCGATGAAGGTGTAGAAGGTTTCCTCGCTGGGAAAGTCGCCGGCGTTGCCGGGAATGCCGCCCCAATAGAGCGCGGCAATGTCCACGGTGTTCTGCCGGGGCTTGCAGTTCATCTGGTTGAAGGCGGCGTTGACCAGCTTGCGCACCTCCGTCAGCTCCTCCTCGCTGCGGCCCCAGGTCAGTACGTTGCAGTGCACCCGCACCGGGCGGCGTTTGTGGGCTATCAGCTCGTTGAGAAAGGCGTGGTAGTACTCCACGTTGATGGCGTTCTGCCGGGAGTAGAGCGAGAGGGAGTTGAGCCGGTCCTTCTTCTGCTCGAAGGTTTTCACCGTCTTCTGGGTGTTGTCCAGAAACACGTACTGGTTTAGGATATGGCTGGTGCCCAGCAGCAGCCCCAGCGGCGCGGCAAAGGAGATGGGGAAATCCGAGTACTCGGTGCTGTAAGCCTCGTAGCGGATGTCGGTTTCCACCGCGGTGGGCAAGTCGTCGAGGTTGGCCACCGAAAACAGCTGGCAGAACTCCTGGCCCACCTTCAGCCCGTTGGTCAGGTCCAGGTCCACCTGCAGGGCCTGGTCGGACAGGTCCAGCGAGAGGTACTTTTCCAGCAGCCCGGCCTTCTGCTGGGTGCCGGCCAGCTCATCGGAGGTAAGCCGGTGCGAGCGGATGAATGGCGCGTTAGTGGGCCCCACCCCTTCCAGCGTGCGCACGAACTGGCCTACGCTGTCCAGGAAGCTTTCCAGCACCTTCGTGTCAAGCATGTCCTTGGGCACGATGTGGCGGCGGGCCAGCAGCCCCGAGGTGCTGCCCCAGTTGGGCCGCTCCGACGAGGTTTTGGTGACAAAGAGGTAGCAAAAGTGATTGAGGAACGGCCGCTCGTTAAAGTGCCGCTCGTAGGCGGCGGAGAGCAGCGTACGCTCGGCCTCGAAGCCCGGCGCGTACTTGTCTTCCACATACCAGTCCTGCTTGTGCACCACGCAATGGTCGGGCAGCAGGCGCACGGCCTTCACGAAAGCGGCCTGCAGATGGGCATAGTCCTCGCGCGAGAGGGTGAAGATTTCCGGCAGCTCCAGCCGGAAGGCCACCGTCACGTCCGCGTTTTTCGAGATGAGGCAGTCCTTTTCCACCTTGTAGATGGGCTGCTTGGACTCCAGGGAAACGGAGGGCAGAACCTTGTTGCTCATGGGCAGGGGGAAAAGCACCCGCGCCGGCCGCTACGCGCGGCCGGGCGGGTCCTGGTTGAGGCGTTGAAAAAGGCGGCTGTGCCGGTTGGTGATGTAGCGGGGCGAGGAGCGGCGGGCGGCGGCTTTCATCAGCCCATGCTCGCCGAAGCGGCGGTTCAGGGCGAAGACCCCGGCCCACATGCCGCCCCCGGCCAGGAAGGTGAGCAGCACGGTGAGTGCCAGCGGCACGCCCGCCAGGTAGCAGGTCACGAACAGGGCAAACACCAGCCCGATGCCGGCCACCAGGAAGTAGATGTTGCTGTCCACCAGCCCCTTGAATTCGACGGGCTTGTTGATGCCCCGGTTCAGATCGTAGACGGGCATGGCCTAGGGGCTTACAGGAAGAAGGAGCGCACCACCGTGGCCACGATGACCAGGAAAATCATCGAGCCAAACCACGACACGGCCGTTTTCTGGGTGTCCTGGTCGCCGGAGTTCCACTTGCTGTACACCTTAATGGCGCCCACCAGGCCCAGCACCGCCCCGATGGCGTACATGAGCTTGGTGAGCGGGTCGAAGTAGCTGGTGACCTGGGTGGTGGCATCCTGAATGCCGGCCGTGCCGTTGCCACCCCCGGTCTGGGCGTAGAGCAGGTGCGAGCTAAGGAGCAGGGCCAGAACGGCCAGCGAGGTACTAAAACGCTTCTGATTCATACGAATGGGAAAGAATGAGACGTGGGGAATGGGTGGGCCGGGCTCTACAGCTCATCGGCCCCGAACAGGGCGGCCAGCTCGGCCTGGTATTCTTCCAGGTGCTGGGCCATTTGTTCGGCCAGGCAACTGCCCTGCAGGCCGGCCGGGGCGGGCGGGTTCTGGCCCGCCTGCAGCAGGGCGATGTACTCGCTGATTGATTCGGCGGCCACCAGCTGCGGGGTGGGCCCGGCGGTGATGATGTCCAGCGGAGAGGCCACCGGCTCCTCGAACGAAGCCAGCGGCTCGTAGCTCGCCGACAACTGCTGTTGAAGCGCGGGCTCGGCTTCAAGAAGTTCGTCAGGTTGGTGATCAGTGGCAGCCGGCGGGTCCGCCTCGGCATGGGCTTCGCGCCGCACCAACTCGGCCAGGCGCTCATCGGCCTGGTCGGGGGCTTCGGTGCGAGTCTGGTCCTGCGCCGCGGCCTGCTCCTCGGCCGAGGCCGAAGCGGCATCCAGCGGCGCGCTGTCGTCGGCGCTCTGGTCCTGGCCGGTAGCCGTGGCGGTGGAGGCCGGCAACTGACCTTCTACCACCGCTTCAGTGGTAGGGGGCAGGTTCTCGGCGGCCCCTTCCTCCTCTGCCGTTGCTTCCGGTGCTGCCACGGCGGCGGCCGGCTGCGGCGGCGCAAAGGCGGAGGTCGGGCGTACCAGGGCGGGCGGAGCCGTGGCGGGGGCCAGCGAGCTGCCTGCGCCCCGCTTACCGAATGCAAGCAGCGGGGCGAGTTCGGCGCGGTAGTAGAGTAATCCGACTACCAGATAGTAGAGCAGAACTACAACCAGCATAAACAGGCCAAACTGGCTCCAGGAATAAGCACTAAGCATCGGTAGGAATCAAGCGTGGCACCCCGGGTCAGCCGACCTGAGCGTGGATGTGCCAAACCAGGCAGGTTTGACTTGTGCAAACCTATCCGGCCCCGAAACCCGATTAGTAGAAAGTTGACGAACGGTTAAAATCGGGTGGTGAGGTGCACCGACTCTACACGAATAGCAGCTGAGCAGAACCCATAAAGCGGCTCCTAGCCCCGAAAAAGAGCTTTGTATCCGGGATTACGTCTTGTCGGCAGCGAGCTGTCAACTGCTGTTCAGCCGGCATCCAGGATGCTGCAAGCGGAGAGGTGAAAAGAAAATACTGCAAAAGACGTAAACACACGTCATATAATGTCGTATAATTGCGACATACTACATAGTTGCCATGACGTACGCCAAGACCGCCGCTTTCACTGAGGAGCAACAGCAACTCGCCCGCGTAGCCAAAGCGCTGGCCCATCCTGCCCGGGTAGCCATCATTCAGTTACTGGCGTCGAAGAAGACCTGCATTTCCGGCGACATCGCTGCCGAGCTGCCGCTCTCCCGCACGACCGTCTCGCAGCACCTGCAGGAGCTCAAGGCGCTGGACCTCATTCGCGGGGAGATTGACGGGCTGACCGTCTGCTACTGCCTGAACACGGAGCTGCTGCGCCAGGTGCACCAGCAGTTCACGGCCTTCTTCGTCGAATCGACCGCCAACGAGGCTTGTGCCCCCGGAGGCACCTGCTGCTAATTCGTTTCACCCTTTCAATTCGCCTACCGCATGGAAACGTCTGTATTTCCCCGGATGCACGTCTCGCTGTACGTCTCCGACCTAACCGCCACGGTGAACTTCTACACGGCCTTCTTCGGACAGCCGGCCGCCAAGATCAAGCCCGGCTACGCGAAGTACGTGCTCGACAAGCCCTCGCTGATCATCTCCTTCGTGCAGAACCCCGAGCGCGTGGCCAGCAACTTCGGGCACCTGGGCTTCCAAGTCGAGACGGTGCAGGAAATGGAGCAGCGTCTGGAAGTAGCGCGCAGGGCTGGCCTGGTAGCGCGCGAAGAGATGGGCACCAGCTGCTGCTACGCCAAGCAGGATAAGTTCTGGGTCAACGACCCGGACGGCGTGGAGTGGGAAGTATACTACTTCCACGAAGACGCCGAGTTCAACGACCCGCGCTACCAGGCCGAGTACGACCAGGCCGGCGGCAACAGCCAGTGCTGCATCGCGCCCGCGGCTCAGCAGGCACCGCTAGCCGCTGAAATGCTGACGACCGCGCCGATGGCCTTTACCCTGGTCGATGCTACGCCGGCCGTCCCGGCCGCCAACGCCTGCACGCCCGGCGGCGGGTGCTGCTAGGTGCTGCTACTCGCCTTCTGCGCTTCTTCCCCCTTCTCATCAACTAACCATGACCCTGCAGCCTTTCGCGCCGGCGCACTGGCCGGCCGCCAAAGCCATATACAAAGCCGGCATTGCGACCGGCAACGCCACGTTTGCCACGTCGGCCCCCAGCTGGGAGGAATGGGACCGGGGTCACCTGCCGCACAGCCGCCTCGTCGCCCTCGATGACGACGGCCAGGTACTCGGCTGGGCGGCTCTCTCCCCCGTGTCGAGCCGCTGCGTGTACGGCGGCGTGGGCGAGGTGAGCGTGTACGTAGCCGACGCGGCCCGGGGCCGGGGCGTTGGGCGGCAGCTCTTGGCAGCGCTGGTAAGCGAGTCGGAGCAGCACAGCATGTGGACGCTGCAGGCCGGTATCTTCCCCGAAAACGAGGCCAGTGTCCGCCTGCACGAAGCCGCTGGCTTCCGGCTAGTCGGACGCCGCGAGCGAATCGGCAAAATGGGTGACCAGTGGCGCGATACGCTTTTGCTGGAGCGTCGGAGCACCAAGGTAGGGCTGACTTAACTGCTATGACAAATCTTCCCCCTACGGCCCCGGCCCCGGCAGTGGCCGTTGCCCGCAGGAAGCTTTCCGGGCTTGACCGGGGCCTGACCTTGTGGATCTTCCTGTCCATGGGCGCCGGCGTGGCGCTGGGCTATTTTGTGCCCGGCGTGGAGCAAGCCATCAACTACTTCTCGGTAGGTACCGTTAACGTGCCGCTGGCCGTAGGGCTCATCCTGATGATGTACCCGCCGCTAGCTAAGGTCCGGTACGAGCAGCTGCCCAAGGTCTTCCGCAACACGCGCATCATCGGCCTTTCGCTGCTGCTGAACTGGGTGGTCGGCCCGCTGCTGATGTTCCTGTTGGCTATTTGGCTGCTGCCCGACAAACCGGAGTACATGATGGGGCTCATCCTCATCGGCATTGCGCGCTGCATTGCCATGGTGCTGGTGTGGAACGACCTGGCCGACGGCAGCCGTGAGTACGCCGCCGGGCTGGTGGCCCTGAACTCGATTTTTCAGGTACTGTTCTATTCGGTGCTGGCGTGGCTGTTTATCACCGTGCTGCCGCCCTACTTCGGGCTGCAGGGGTACGCCGTCCACATCGGTATTGGTGACATTGCCCAGAGCGTGCTTGTGTATTTGGGTATCCCGTTCGCCGCCGGTTTTTTCTCGCGCCTAGTGCTGCACCGGCTGAAGGGCGACGCGTGGTACGAGCGGGTGTTTCTGCCGGCTATCAGCCCCATTACTCTTATTGCGCTGCTGCTGACCATCGTGGTCATGTTCAGCCTGAAGGGCGAGCTGATCGTGCGCATCCCCCTCGACGTGCTGCGCATTGCCTTGCCATTGGCCCTGTACTTCGGCATCATGTTCGTGCTCAGCTTCGTAGCCGGCAAGTATCTGGGGGCGAGCTACGCCGAAAACACGAGCATTGCCTTCACCGCGACCGGCAACAACTTTGAGCTGGCCATTGCCGTGGCCATCGGCGTGTTCGGCTTGAACTCCGGCCAGGCGTTTGCAGGCGTTATCGGGCCCCTGATTGAGGTGCCGGCGCTCATTGCGCTGGTGAACTTGGCCTTCTGGTTTCGCCGCCGCTACTACGGCGACTTGGCACCCTCCCCTCGCTAATCACTTATGCTGCCCATGTCTGACAAGAAAAATGTGCTGGTGCTGTGCACCGGCAATTCCTGCCGCAGCCAGCTGCTGCACGGCTACCTGAACCAGCTGCTCGGCACCGCGGCCAACGTGTACTCGGCCGGCGTTGAAACCCACGGGCTGAACCCACGGGCCGTGCTAGTCATGCGCGAAGACGGCGTGGATATATCGCACCACACCAGCAACCACGTCGGCGAGTACGCCCTCGTGCCCTTTGACTACGTTCTGACCGTCTGCGACCACGCCAACGAGGTCTGCCCGGTGTTTCCCTCGACGGCCAGGAAGCTGCACCACAACTTCCCCGACCCCGCCAAAGCCACGGGCACGGAAGCAGAGGTGCTCCTGCAATTCCGCGCGGTACGCGACCAGGTGAAAGGGTACGCGCAGGAGTTTGCCCAGCGGGAGTTCGTCCCGGCCCCATAACGCCCTCTATACTTATGCAGCCTGCTTCAGTAGACGTGTTGGTGATTGGGGCCGGTCAGAGTGGCCTGGCGGCAGGCTACTTTCTCCGGCGCTCGGGTTTGTCCTACGTGCTACTGGACGAACAGCCGGCCCCGGGCGGGGCCTGGCAGCACGGGTGGGATTCGCTTCGGCTCTTCTCCCCAGCCGACGCCAGCTCGCTACCCGGTTGGCTGATGCCCCGGCCCGCCGACGACACGTACCCCACGCGCGACGCCGTTGTCGGCTACCTACAGCACTACGAACAGCGATACCAGTTACCCGTGGAGCGCCCGGTGCGGGTAGAAAGCGTGCAGCAGCTACCCAGCGGCTTCCTTGTGCGTACTGACCAGGGTGAGTGGCAAGCCCGCGCCGTGGTTAGCGCAACGGGTACCTGGAGCCAGCCCTTTCGGCCTACTTATCCGGGGCAAGCCAACTTCCAAGGCACTCAACTGCACTCGGCCGAGTACCGCAACGCCGATCCCTTTTCCGGGCAGCAGGTACTAATCGTGGGCGGTGGCAATTCCGGGGCGCAGATTCTGGCCGATGTCTCGCGCGTGGCCCACACGACCTGGGTCACGGAGCAAGAGCCACGCTTCCTGCCCGATGACGTGGACGGGCGCGTGCTTTTTACCCAAGCTACCCAACGTTACCACGCTGGCCACACCGCGCCCGCCGCTTCGCTGGGCAACATCGTTATGGTGGACACCGTGAAGGATGCCCGCCAGCGCGGGGTATTGCACAGCGTCCGCCCTTTCGAGCGCTTCACCCCGACGGGCGTGCGGTGGGCCGACGGGCGTGAGCAGCTAGTCGATGCTGTAATCTGGTGCACCGGCTTCCGGCCGGCCCTCGACCACCTGCGGCCGCTCGGCGTGGTGCAGCCCGATGGCCGCGTAGCCACCGAAGGCACCCGCGCTACCGCCGTGCCCGGCCTGTGGCTGGTTGGCTACGGCAGCTGGACGGGCTTTGCTTCGGCGACTCTCATCGGCGTGGGACGCTCGGCCAAGAGCACGGTTTCCGAAATACAAGCTTGTCTAGGCTTAACCGACTAAGTGAATGCGGTTCTTGAGCTCATCCTTGCAGGAGCGGCTCACCGGCACGTATTCGGTACCCAGCAGCACACTACTTTCCTCGTAGGCCTGCACGTGGTCCAGATTTACGATGTGGGAGCGGTGGGTCTTGAAAAACTGGTCGGGCAGCTTTTGCTCCAGCTCCTTGAGGGTGGAGTCAAACACAAACCGCTCCCGCACCGTGTGCAGGCGCACGTAGTTCTGCAGGGCCTCGAAGTAGAGAATGTCGCTGAGGAGCACCTTCACGTGGCCTGAGCCCTTGCGCACGAACAGGTAGTCCTTGAACTTGGGGCAGCGCTCGGCGGGCCCCAGCACCTCCGTGCCGGCATCAGCCGTGTCCAAGACCGGCCCCACGGGCCCGGCCTGGTAGGCGTTGAAGAGGGCCAGCTCAATCTGCACCCGCAGCGAATCATCGGTGAAGGGCTTGACCAGAAAGCCGTAGGGCTGGGCCAGCTTGGCCCGGTTCAGGGTGGCCGAGTCGGAGCGGGCCGTCAAAAACACCACCGGCACGGCAAACTGTCGTCGCACGAGCAGCGCGGCCGCAATGCCGTCACAGTCGCCGGCAATGTTAATGTCCATCAGCACCAGCTCCACGGGCTGGGCGGCCAGCACGCTCAGCGCCTCGTCGCTGCTTTCCACAGGCGGCAGGGGCGAGTGGCCCAGCCGGACCAGGGCGCGTTCAATCTCGGCGGCAATCAGCAGTTCGTCTTCAACAATGAGGATGGTGGCCATAACAGGAATAGAATGTTAAATGGGTTGCTGGTCTAGGTGCTAGCCACCACGACTTGCGTACCCGCGGGTAGACTGGGAACTGTCGACACGCTCGCTCTTAACTGTCGAGCTAGGGTAGTAACCAACTCCAGGCCCAGGGAATGAGTTTCCTGATGTGCCCCTTCTGCCTCTGCCTCTGGCCTCACTCCTACCCCATCATCCTGAACCACAAGCTGGAAGCCCGCGCCAGTTTTTTCCAGGGCGACAAGCAGTTTTCCCCGCTCGCGGCCCTGAAACGCGTGCTTGTAGGCATTAGTCACCAACTCATTTACCACCAGGCCCAGGGCGCTGGCTTCTTTGGGGTCCATGACCAGGGGTGCCAAGCTGCTGCTCAGCTGGATACGCTGTTTGGGCGTGGTAAGAGAGCGGTGCAGGGACTCCAGCAACTCGCCCAGGTACTCGTTCATGCGCACCTGCGAGAGGTTGTCGGCCCGGTACAGGAACTCGTGCACCAGGGCCATGCTCTGGATGCGGGCCTGCGAACTGGCCAGGGCCTGCTGCAGTACGGGGTCGGGCAGGGTGCTGCGCTGCCAGGCCAGCAGGCTACTGACCAGCTGCAGGTTGTTCTTGACGCGGTGGTGAATTTCCTGCAGCAGCACCTCCTTTTCGGCCACGGCCCGACAGTTGGCTTGGTTGGCCAGGGCCAGCAGGGCTTTCTGCCGCCGCAATCGCCAGTACAGGCCCCCACCCACGCCTACAGTCGTGGCGAGGCCACCCAACAGCAGCCAGAGCGAGTGCAGCTGGGCACGTTGGCTGCGCTGCTCAAACTCGGCCGCCCGTTTCTGCTCGGTGAGCAGTTGCACATCGTAGCGCACCTGCAGCTGGGCCAGGGCGCGGGCCTTATTGCCGTTGAAGAGCGAATCGCGCAACTCCTCCGCCCGGGCGTCGAGCTCATCCGCACGGGCGGGGCGCTTCTGGTCGGCATAGGCCCAGGCAAGGCTGGAGAGGGCATCCGCTTCGTACTCGGGCATTTTCTCCGCGCGGGCCAGGGCTAAGGCTAACTCCGCCGTCCGCTGGGCGGCCCGGGGCCGTCCCTGCAGGCGGTACACCCGCGCCAGCGAAAGCGCGGAGCTGGCCGCCTGCGGCTGGTAGCGGTAGCGCTGCATGATGCGCAGGGCCCGCTGCATGTTCGTGGCCGCGGACGCCAGGCTGGCCCGCGAGCGGGGCGTCAGCTTGGCGTACACTTCGCCCCGAAACTGGTACACGTAGCCCAGGCCCCGGGCGTCGGCCGCCCGCTGCATGTAGGGCAGGGCCCGCGTGGCGTAGTGAAGCACGGAATCGTAGCGCTGCAGCACCAGAAAGGTATTGGCCAGGTTCAGTAGCAGGCCACCCCGCTCGCGGGGCCCTACCGAGGGGGTAGCGGCCTGCTGCCTGTAGGCCTGGCGCAGGTAGCGCAGGCCACCGACCGCGTCTTTGGTATCCACGGCCACTAGGCCCAGGCACTGGGTGAAGCGCCACTGGTCCCGAGGACGGTGCGCGCGAGTAAGCTCCACCCCCTGTTGGCTGTAGTGCATGGCGGCCACGTAGTCAGCAGCCCGCTCACAGTTTACCACCAGCTGATACAAGGCGTCGGCTGCGCCCGGCCAGTCAAGCCGGCGGCGAGCAAAGGTTACGGCCTGCTCCCCTACCCGGCGGCCTTCGGCCACATCCTGGGCAAATAGCTTATCGCTTAAAGCCAGCAGCGCCTGAAAGCGAGCCGAGTCCGGCAGCGGAGCGTGGCGCACCAAGGCCCGCAGCGAGTCGATGGTTTGCGGCGTCCTATTGGAGGATGGTGTCCGGGTATTGGCCCGGGCGCCAGGGCTGACGAGTAGCAGGCCGAGCACGGCCCAGATAGCACCGCCCTTCATGCGGCAGAGGATTGCGGGTAAGGTAGTGATGGATATAAGGTTTGTGTAGACATAGCGGGGTGGTAGTAGAGCCTCTCCCCTCCCCCACCGTTAAGTGGAGTATTGGGAAAAGGCCAGCGCGGGAAACGGAACGGCCAGCTCAACCACGGAAGGTGAGCCGGCCGCTATACGGATGGAATAGCCCTGGGATACCAGGGCTGTCCTATTTTTTGGGGGCCATCATCTGGCGAATCTGCTTTTTCATGGCCTTCTGCAGCTGCGCTTCGTGCTCCTGCCGAAAGCGGCTGAGGATGTTATGGATGATATCCGGGGCCGACGCGCCCCCACCCAGGATAAAGCCGAGCTGGGTAAAATACTGCTGGTGGTCGGCCGTGATGCGCAGGGTGGTCGTTTTTTTCTCCGCCGAAGGCACGAACAGCTGCGCTAGGTCAAGCTCCCCACCCGCCGCGACCGGCGGGGCAACGGGCAGTTCCTCGTCGACTTCTTCCCCCTCGGCTTCTTCTTCCGGCGCGCTGGCTGGAGCTGGCGAAGGTAGTGGCGCGGGAGCGCCCGCGCGGGGCTCCTCCCCTACCGACGTCGGCGCCGCTGCTGCGGGTTCTACCACCTGAACGGGGGCCACGGGTATGGGTATCACCTCCGGCGCCGCCTTTTTTCCCGCTGGTTCCTTTGCCTCAGCGGGCGGCGCGACTTCGGCCGTGGGGGGCGTCGACGGCGCGGCAGGTGCCTGAGCAACCGCAGGTGCGGGCGTTTCGGCGGGCGCCGGTGCCGGCGCCGCTGGCCGGGGGGCGTCGCCCATCAGGCTGAAAGCAGCAACGCCCGAGGTGAGGGCAGCAAGTTCACGCTGGCGCCGCTCGGCCGCGGCTTCTTTGGATTCGGTGGTTTTCTTGGCCATGGGAGCAGGCGTTATTTAGCGTTATCGTCGAGGGTTTCAATGGCCGCGGGGGCTGGCTGCTCAAATTCCGTGGGCGTGAAGTCGATGGTCTTGCCCGAAGGGGTAACGGTGCCCTTGCCGAGCACCAGCTCCAGAATCTCGGTAATCAGGCTGCCTAGTCCGAGTTTGCCCAGTTCCTTTTCCGGCATGGGAAACATCGTGGAGCGCTTGTCCTTGATGCTGACCAGGGACTCTACCCGGCTGTTGAGCAGCGGATAGCCCTTCTCGCGGAACAGCTCGGCGGTTTTGGTGTAGACCGTCCGCTTCTCGGCCTTGAGAAACTTGTTCCAGAAGGCATAAAACCCTTCCAGGTTGGATTCCGGCCGCTGCTGGCGGGTGAAGTTGCCCAGGATGTGCATGTAGGACATCGTGGAGGCAATGGTGCCCATGTCCGGCTCCATGGGCAGAAAGATATAGTCTACCCGCTCCAGCAATTCGCTCAGGCCCACGACGTTGACCGTGCCGGGCGTATCCACCAGGATAAAGTCGAACTCCTTCTCGGCCAGGGTGTCAATGGCTTCGACGGCCTTTTCCACGCTTGAAATAGCAATAGGATACGGCGTTACCCCCTGCTTGATGAGCCGCTCCTGAAAAGCCACGTCGGATTGTAGCAGCTGCTGCTCATGGTTGCGGTAGGCGTGCAGGGTATTCTGCGGATAGTCGCAGTCGAGCATCGCTACTTTGTAGCCGTAGAGGTAGCAGAGCGCCGAGGCCACATGCGTGCCGATGGTGGATTTGCCCGCCCCACCCTTCTGGGTGGCAAAGGCTATTACCCGAGTGTGCTTCATAAGGGGGGAATGGTTTTTGAGTCGCTGTCAGTTTTGGTTTCGTGTCAGTGCTTCATTGTGTCGTAGTATCAGTGAAGCACTGAAGCAGCAATGTACTGTTTCAGTGCTTCAAACAACAAATGATTCGCTGTAGCAAAGAAGCAATGCCTCAAAGATACACTGTGTCGGCGGATCTTTGATATAGTGAAGCAACTTGTCATTGTAGCATTGATTCTCTGATACAATGAAGCAAAATATCAATGAGTAATCGAAGCAGCGATACAATGAAGCACTGAAGCATAACTATTTGTATCGTTGCTGCTGAATTGAAGCAATGAAGCATAGAAGCACTGAAGCAATATTTAATCACTAGATCCATTATGCCTACAACTTGTAAGTGTGATGCTTTGAAGCATTGAAGCAACGAAGTAGTGAAGCAAAAATATAAGAGATTAGTGCCAGCGTTGGATACATGTTGAAATACGGTCTAACCAACTACAACTAATTTCTTTTATGCTTCATTGAAGCGCAGAAGCAAGGATGCACAGAAGCGCCATAAGTTTAGTCATAGATCCGTCCAACGTCCTCGTTCATCGATAAACAAGCCATGTCATTGTCCGGACAAACTTCGTTTGCCCGATTCAATGACACCGCCATGTTCGCAGGCTCACATAGCTTGGCTTGCTAGCTTTAGCTGCCTAGATTTGCATAGAGAGCGAACATCACTGTTCAATAGCCATACCTCACGTAATGCCGTAAATAGATTATGAAATCAGAAAAGCCAGACGAAAATACTGCTGAGGCCGCGCGCACTTTACGCATTGATGTGCGCGTAAGTCCGGATGAAAAGAAGGAGCTGCAGGAGAAAGCTAAGGCAGCTGGTTATAAGAAGGTATCAGCGTATTTGCGGGACGTTGGTCGAGGGGTAGAGATAAAAGAAAGTGTGCCCCCGGAATTGCGACGGCAGTTGGTTGGCATTGGTACTAACCTGAATCAGATTGCGCGCCTGGCGCAGGCTGGCAAGTCGTTTAGCAACCATGAGGCGCAGCTGTTGGAGGCGCTAACAGTTATTAGAAGTTACCTGCTATGATTGCGAAAACTATTACGGGTAGCGACTTCGAAGGTGCGCTGACTTACGGGGCTGGGCAGCGGCAGGGGAGGGGAAAAGAGCCAGAAGAAGCGCCACTTTTAGTGGTGTCCAACGTGATTCCAGGGAGCCCAAAAGAGATGGCGCAGGATATGCAGGCCGTGGCGGCCCGGAGCAAGCGCGTGCAGAAACCGGTGTGGCATACGGTGCTTTCGTGGAAGGCCGGGGAGGCCGTAAGCCAGGCGCAAAAGGTGGCGGCGGTCAAGCGCTATTGTGAGCTGATGGGAGCGCCAATTGAGCGGCACCAGGTGGTCGTGTATGAGCACCGGGACAAGCAGCACGCCCACGTGCACATCTACCTGAACCGGGTGCCGATTGACGGTGGCCCGGCGTTGCGAACGGACAATAATTTCTACCGGCAGCCGGCCGTCACGCGGCAGATCAGCCAGGAACTGGGCATGGACCCGCTGCCCGAAAGGCGGCGTAGTTTGAAGGCACTGGACCCAACCAAGCAGGCGGCGCGCCAGCGGGTAAGCCAGGCGCTGGCGCAACTGCTGCGCCAGTCGGACCGGGAAGGGGAGCAGTGGCTGGCTTTGCAATTGCAAAGACTAGCCATCATGATTCGCTACACCCACGACAAGGGCGGGGTATTACGCGGCGTTAGCTTTGAAACGGATGGGGTGGCCCTGCGGGGCCAGGAAGTAGGCTATAAAGGCGCTCAACTGCGGCAGGCACTGGCAATGCCCGCGGGGCCGGGGATGGAGCCAGGAACTGAGCGCGCAACCCGTGGTGAAGTAGCGCCGGTGCTACCTGGGCCACAGTCCAGGAAACAGCCAAAGCGGGTAGCAGGGAGAAAGCCAAAGCGGTAAAGAGAGGCCCGGATTCGGCTCAGCAGCAGGCGGAAGGATTCGTGTTACAACGTACTGGTCGGGGCCGCGGGTGATGATTCGTTGACTGCCGTGAGAAACTTGATACTTCACCATTTTTTTGAAATCGCGTGCCGGACCTTTGTTTCCGCGCTGCAGGACTAACTCACAACCAACTACCCATGGCAAAGCTTCCGCAGGAGTACGTATCCCGTCAGGCGGAAATTGTCGCCCGTTTCCACCAGGCCCTGCACACGCACCTGGAGGATTTCCTGGCCGGCCGAGTTGAGCAGCTGCATACGCTCACCGAACTCGCGTCAGTCCTCTGCCTGCATCCCGGTCACCTGAGTCAAGTTATCAAAGCGGCCACGGGGCACCACGCCTGCCATTTCTACGAGCAGCGGCTCGTAGTGGAAGCAAAAAAGCGCCTGAAGGATACATCATTGCCGATCGGCACAATTGCCCGCCAGCTCGATTATGAAGTGTCCAACTTCACGAAGTTCTTTAAACGGTTCACCGGCCTGACCCCATCCCAGTACCGGAAGACCATCACCACTTCCGCTGAGGACAATCAGGTAGGTTGCCCGAACTGATTGTCCTGCTTTTTACCCATACTATGTCACACCACACAGTCCTTATCGGGGCCAGCACCGCTGCCCCGCTCACGGCGCGTACCCCTGGCTACGGCACCATGCGCCTTACCGGGGCGGAATTCTGGGGCGAGCCCCTTGATCGTCCGGGCGCTATTGCCCTGCTGCGCAGAGCCGTTGCGCTGGGCGTCAACTTTTTTGACACGGCCGATTTTTACGGCCCGGGCGTTACCAACCGCCTGCTCGCCGAGGCCCTGTATCCTTATCCGCCCGACTTGATTCTGGCTACGAAAGTAGGCGGGACCCGCGGCCCGGACAAGAGCTGGCAGCCCTACGCGCAGCCGGCCGAAGTACGGCTGAGCGTGGAGAACAACTTGCGGGAGCTGAAGCTGGAGCAGCTACCCCTAGTGCACTTTGGGAAGGCCGCCGGTAGCCCCGGCGACTACGAGGCTGCTTTCACCACCCTGCTGGATTTGCAGCAGGAAGGCAAGATTCTGCACCTGGGTCTTTCCAACGCCACGGTCGACCAGTTTCACCAGGCCTGGGCCTTGGGGACGGTGGCCAGCGTGGAAAATATGTATAGCTACACCCAGCGCCTTACTGATCCGGTCAGCCCGTACGGTTTCCAGGGCGGCGAGCTGCTGTCCTGGTGTGAGCAGTACCACATTCCCTTTATTCCCTTCTTTTCCCTGCAGACGTCTTTGCCCACCGGGCAGAACCGCATGCAGGAACTGGCCGACCTGAAAGGCGTCACGGTCGCCCAGCTTAACATTGCCTGGTTACTGCACCAGTCGGAGTGGATCCTGCCCATCCCCGGTACCACCTCCATTCAGCATTTGGCAGAGAATATCAACGCCGCCAGCATTACGCTTTCCCCGGAGGAGCTATCTTTTCTGGGCTAGCCTTCGGCCCCGCTTCCTGGCAGGGGGATCCTGACATCGGTTATAATTCGGGCTGAAAGAGTTCCTTGCTTCCGGGAGGCCGCTTACCCTTCGTGTGCTGAGCGTGCACCTCACCGCTGACTTCAGACCGCTCGTCAAGTAATCCGGGCCGGAGGTTGGGTGGGAAGGTAAGTTGCTTGATTCACCAAGTTGTTCAAGCGATGGAGGACGAAAAAGGGTTACGGAAAATCATGGAGTTTATGCGCCTGTTTGCCATCGGGCTGCTGGCCGTAAACATCTACTATTACTGCTTCGGCTACTTTCGCGGGTTGGGCTGGACGACCGGCGTGGTGGAGCACCTGCTGGAGAGCTTCACGCAGAATACGTTTCTGTTCAAGGCCAGCTGGGTCAGCAAGAGCCTGGCCGTGGTATTCCTGCTGCTGAGCTGCCTGGGCACGCGGGGGCGAGCTAACCAAGAACTCAAGGGCCGGACGGTAGCGGGCTCCGCCGCGCTGGGGTTGGTGCTGCTATTCGGGTCGGATGCCGTGCGCGGGCTGACGCTGGGGGCCGGGCTGACGACGGTGCTGTATGCCGGGCTGCTGACGACGGGCTTTCTGCTGCTGCTGAGCGCCGGGGCGTGGCTAAGCCGTCTGTTTAACAACGACCTGCTGAAGGACATTTTCAACAAGGAAAACGAGAGCTTCCCGCAGGAGGAGCGGCTGATGGAAAACGAGTACTCGGTGAACCTGCGCACCGAGTACTGGCTGCGGGGTAAGAAGCACCGCGGCTGGCTGAACGTGGTGAATCCGTTCCGGGCCACGATGGTGCTGGGCACCCCCGGCTCGGGTAAGAGCTTTGCCATCATCAACGAGTTCATCCGGCAGCACTTGGCTAAAGGCTTCTGCATGTACATCTACGACTACAAGTTTGACGACCTGAGCCGCATCTGCTACAACACGCTGCTGCGCCACCAGGACAAGTTTGACCGGTCGGTGGGCTTCTACGTCATCAACTTCGACAACCCGCGCAAGAGCCACCGCTGCAATCCACTGCTGCCCGAGCTGATGACCGACATCGTGGACGCCTACGAAAGCGCGTCGACCATCATGCTGAACCTGAACAAGAGTTGGATTCAGAAGCAGGGGGACTTTTTCGTGGAGTCGCCCATCAACTTCGTGGCGGCCATCATCTGGTTTCTGAAGCTGTTTGAGAAGGGCAAGTACTGTACCTTTCCCCACGTCATCGAGTTTCTGAGCCGCGACTACGAGGAGATTTTCCCGGTGCTGGCCTCATACCCGGAAATTGAGAACCTGGTAAAGCCGTTCGTGTCGGCCTTTCAGAAGGACGCCATTGAGCAGCTGGAAGGGCAGATTGCCTCGGCCCGGATTCCGCTGAGCCGGCTGGCCTCGCCCCAGCTCTACTGGGTGATGTCGGGCAACGACTTTACGCTCGACATCAACAGCAACGAGGAGCCCAAGGTGTTGTGCGTGGGCAACAACCCCGAGCGCCAGGCCATATACGGGGCCGCGCTGGGCCTCTACAACGCCCGTCTGGTGAAGCTGGTCAACCAGAAGGGTAAGCGCAAGTCGTCGCTTATCATTGACGAGCTGCCCACTATTTACTTCAAGGGCCTCGATAACCTCATTGCCACGGCCCGCAGCAACAAGGTGAGTACCTGCTTGGGCTTCCAGGACTTCTCGCAGCTGGAGCGCGACTACGGGCAGAAGGAGGCCGAGGTCATCAAGAACACCGTGGGTAACGTGCTGAGCGGGCAGGTATCGGGCAACAGCGGCAAGTGGCTAAGCGAGCGGTTCGGCAAGATTCTGCAGCGGCGCCAGAGCTTGAGCATCAACATGCGCGAGACGAGCACCAGCCTTTCCACGCAGATGGACAGCATGATTCCGGCCAGTACGATTGCCAACCTGACGCAGGGCAACTTTGTGGGGGCAGTGGCCGACAACTTCGGCGAAGAAATCGACCAAAAGGTTTTTCACGCCCGCATCCAGGTGGATGTGAAGGCGGTGGCGGCGGAAGCCAGCGGCTACCAGCCCATCCCCGACATTACCAGCTTCATCAACCCGGCTACTGGCAAGGACGAGGCCGAGGAGATGATTAAGGCCAACTTCAACCGCGTGAAAACGGACGTGAAGGAGCTGTGCGCCCGCGAACTGACCCGCATCAAGCAGGACCCGGCGCTACGCCACCTGATTAAGGAAAAGGCCGAGCAGTAGACTGCCATGCTTGTCCTGGTGTGGCAGAGGAAATGGGCCGGCCCGGCGATGCCGTTCGTGTACCCGGCTGGTACCTCACCCCCTATTTCCGACCACTCGTCAAGTTTCTGCTCCGCGCCTAGTGGGGGCCGATAGGTTTGCACAAGTCGAATTCCGGGCTGCCCAGCCGCGTGCTAAGCGGTTAGGGTGGCTTTTTCCTTCACCTACTCCTCTTTCCGATGGCTGAGCAAGATGACGAGATGACCCCAGTGCCGGTGCACCAGATAAAGGCCGGCGAAGCAGATGAGTCCTTGACTACCGGGCAGGCTCAACCCCCGCAGCAACCCGTACCCCAAGCCAACGAGACGGCTCTACCTCCAGGCGTTGCGCCGGCCGGTGATAAAGCCCCTGCGGCGTTGACACCTGATGAGCAGCCGAGCAAGGACCCGCAGGGGCAGGCCGCACCGGTAGGGGAGGGGCAGGAGGTGCCGGGCACTGACCTTGCTACTGATTCAGTGGCTGCGGCGCCCGTTGGCGAATTGCGCATCACCTGGCAGCAGAAAGGCGATGAGGTGGCCCCGCTGCTGGAAATGCGCGCTTACCTCGACCAACTGCGGGAAGCCGGTGTGGCCGTAGGCGCGCTGCAGTTCGAGCGTAACCCGGCCGGCAAGCTCATGGGAAGCTTTCCGGTCAGCTATGACCCCGAATCCAGCAAGCTGGGCCAGCTGGAGGCTACGTTACAGGGCTTCCGGCAGGTGAGCCACGGCGTGGCTGTGGTAGAAAAGCCAGAGCAGGCGGCCGCCCGCCGGCAGGAGGCGGGCTACGATGATGGCTACGAGCCCCCGCGCAGCAAGCAGGTGCGACAGGCATTCGATGCCGGGCAGTGGGACGCGCTGAGCGCCCAGCTCGCGGCCGTGCCCCGGCACGCGCTAACCGTCCCGGAGCAGGGACAGCAGGCCGCGGCTGAGCAGCGCGTGCAGCAGCTGGCCCAGCAGCAGGGCAAGAACACCGAGCAGGTGCTGCGCGACGGGAAAAGCATTTTTGACATTGACACCAGCGGCAACCCGGCGTCGGCCTTTCTGAAGAACTTCTACGCCCACCTGAACGGCGGCCCCAAAACCCGGCAGCACCTGGAAGTTGACTACGAGCAAACTCGCCAGGATTTGCAGGCGCGTCTGCTTCGCAAGGCGGGTACTGCCCAGGCGGAAGTGATACCCGACCAGGCGCCAGCTGCCCTAAGTGCCCGCGCGGTGGTCGTCGCCGATGCCAGCAAGCCGGCCTCTAGTGCCCCGCCATTCCAGGCCAGCGACGTGCCCCAGCAGGTGCTGGCTTCGCTGGGCCTGACCCTGCAGGCGCTGGAGCAGAACGGGCAGCTGGAAAAGATGCTGAATGGGCGGCAGACCAACCTGCTGGCCATGCAGGTAACGGGCCAGCCGGACCAGGACCCCGTTCGGTTTGAGGGTAAGATGGTGCTGCGTCGCGAAGCCGACGGCACGGCCACCCTGAAAATGGAGCTGCCCCAGGCCCGGCTGGTGATTCCGGGCGAGATTGGTGGCCTGCCGTTCACGCCTGAGCAGCGGCAGCGGCTGGAAACCGAGGGCAACGCCGGCCTGCTGCGCGGCCTCAAGGACGAGCAGGGCCGCACCTACAACGGCTACGTGGCCGTGGACAAGGCCATGAACAAGGTGGTGGTTCTGCCCGAGGACAAGGTGACGCTGCACGACACCATTGCCGGCGTTAAGCTCACGCCCGAGCAGAGCCACGACCTACGCGAGGGCAAAGTCGTGGCCCTGGCCAACATGGCCAGCGGCGACGGTGGCCGGCAGTTCGACGGCACCGTGCAGGTAAACGCCGCCAAGGCCTGCATCGAGGTGCGCCCCGCCGCGCATGAACTGGCCCAGCGCCAAGCGCCGCAGGTGCAGCAAATGCTACCAGCCGCTACCAAGACGGTGGTAGCAACGCCGGCCAAGGAGCAAACGACGCCGGTGAAAACCCGGGGCCCGCGCCACTAAGTGGGCCAACTGCTTCCACGCCATTACCTACCTAACCCAAGCCCGGAAGCTCTTTTCCGGGCTTCTTTTTTCTGGGCCTTCCCCGGTCTTACCCATCCCCAAGCCATGGAACACGAGCTGACTTTTCAGAAAATCAAGGAGCAGGTGGAGTTGCCTGAGCTGCTGAGCCATTTCGGCTACACCCTCAAAAAAGGGGAACACCTGGGCCGGGGCAAGTGGCATGTATTCGAGGGCGATGATACCCTGGTCGTGTTCAAGGGCCGGGGCGGCGACTGGATGTACTTCAACGCCCAGGATGACCGCGACAAAGGCAGCGTCATCGACTGGATGAAGAACCGGGTGAGCTCGGGACGTATTGCCGGCATTACTCAGCCGCCGGGCCGCAATCTGTGGCAGGCCGTCAACGACCACTTCCGCGCCTACCTGAACCTGCCCGAGGCGCAGCGGCCCCGGCTCGAATTGCCGCCCATTGCCGAAACCGCGCCCGGTGAGAAGTTCCACAGCATCTTCACCAAGGACTGCCGGCCGCTGGAAGATACCTCGTACCTCGAAGAAAGGGGCATCAGCCCGGCTACGCTGCGTCACCCGCAGTTCGTCGGGCGCATTCTCAATCACCGGCACACCGTGCAGCGGGCCGGACTACCGCCCAAAACCTTCGTCAACACGGCCTTCCCGGCCTACCACGCGGGGCGGGTAGTAGGACTGGAGCTGAAAGGTGCCGGCTTTAAAGGGCAGGCGCCGGAAAGTCAGTTTTCCCGCTCCTTGTGGCTGAGCCGGCTGCCCGAGGGCCGGCCCGCCACGGTGCTCGTGGTCAGCGAGTCGGCCCTCGATACGCTGTCCTACGCGCAGCTGCACCCCCAGGAAAGCGCCCTCTACGCTTCCACCGCCGGCACGCTTACCCAGAACAAGATTTTCGAACTGAAGCGGCTATTGCGCGAGGAGCAGATTCCGGCCATCCGGGCCGCGTTCGACAATGACACCCAGGGCCACTACTTTGACACCAAGCTGCTGGCGGGCTTTGCCAGTGAGCAAAACCCGATAAAAATAGTGCGCGAGCACCCGCACCTGCTAACCGTGGAGATCAACACGGCCAACTTGCCCAGCGTCCAGGCGGTAAGCCAGCAGCTCAAAGCCTTTAATGCGAAACTTAGGGACCAGTACTACCGGGAGAGCGGCGAGCCGGTTTCACCGGCCATACCGCAAACCCTGCGCGACGAGCTGATCAGTTCGGCCAGACAGGGCCCGAATACCTATCAGTTTCATGTGCCCATGAACCGGGAGGCGCTCGGTTCCTTTAACCGGGCCATCGGTCGGCACTTGCAGTACGAGCAGAAAATTGAGCTGATCAAAAGCCAGGGCAAGCATTGGAACGAGGACTTGCAGCAGGACCAGTTACGCGGGGTAGTCAAGCGTGAGCTCGGGGGCGTGGACGAAAGTCAAGGGGGAAAAGTCACGCCGCAGCAAGCCCAGGCTGAAGCCCACCAGCAGGGGGAGCGTCTGGTCGTCGTGCAGTTTCGCGAGAGCCGCGATACCATGTCGCAGTTAACGCAGGTGCAGCAGAGCCTGGAAAAAGCCGGTCTAACAATCGACCATTCCCTGCGGCTGGATTCTACAGTGCCGAGAGAATTGGCAACCGCAATAACGCTGCGCTACTCACTGGTTTCGCCGCAGCTCCCGGCCATTAGCCAGGCGCTCGACACAGTGGCCGCCCATCCCAGGGCTACGCTGATAGAACCGGCGCAGCATGCCGCGGAACGCCGGCAGCTGGTTGCCAGCCGGCAGCAGGCCGAGCAGCAGGCCGGCCCGCAGATTCTGCCCAGCGATTCCCCGGCCCACGATCAAGCCCGCTTATCGTTCATGCAGGCGGCAAGCTCACTGGCGAAAGAGTTACGCGAGAGTGGGGCCGGTTTGGAAGCGGCATTTCTGCAGCAGCTGAGCAAGAGTCTACTGCGTCAGCCGGAGATAAAAGGCATCGACCAGGAGAATCTGCAGAAGGTTATGGCTCGGGTCGATAAGTTGCCCGCGCTCAGTGAAAGCCCCGCCGCGCAGCAGCTACGGCAAGCGGTACACGTCCTAACCACGCCCGCAGGGGCTGCTGTCCAGCAAGTGCAGCCGCAACCGGAGCTACCCGCACCGGACGTGCGCAAGCGTGGGCCTAGGCTTTAGCTCGTTGCTGTTATTCTGCAACCAAGACCCTTACCACACTGGCAAGGGTCTTGGTTGCAGAATAACAGCATCGGCCACAGCCAGCCCCTAGACTGGCCACGCTTACAGAGAAAGCCGCTCCAGCGACGAGGTCGCAGAAACCGAAGTACCAGCCGGATAGGGGAGAGGCCAGCAGCCCGGTCATGGTGCCGACCTACTTCCCCGCTGACAGCCGTTGGGGAGCTCTTGGTAGTTTTGAGGTGCTGCCCGATTGGTGACAGTGCCAAAGCCCTGGCGTGCAGGTGGTTCTTCTCTTCGGCCGCGGGTTAAAGCCCTAGCGCCCAAGTCGCCCCGACCACCGGGGGCCTTCGCGCCGGACACTGAGTGCCCGTACCCGAGTGGGCGGCTGCCCTACCGGCCAGGAACCTTGGCTGCCTTGGCGGTGGGGAATTCGCCGCCAAGGTGCCGGGCCAATAAATAGGCCGCACCGAAGGCTACTGCCTCCCGGCAAGCGTGCCGGTATCGCGACTGGCAAGACCCTGCTTCCCCGGCTGTCCTCTGGTAGTTGCACACTTTTAAGTTTAAATAATACCGGATATAACTGTCTGGTATCCGGGATTTTACTAGCAACTACACCCAGTCTGCACGCTGTTGGCGCAGCTAAACGGGTTAACTTTTTACTAATATAGTTAGTATACTTGCCGGATTCCCCTAGTGCCCGCGCTCTATGACTTCTGTTGCCCTGATCGACGTCGGTACCCCGACCACCACCCTCTGGCTTCCGCTCTACGCCAGCCTGGTGCCGGCCGGCTTTCCTTCTCCCGCCTCCGACGAGCTCGAGGAGCTCTTTGACCTGAACCGCCTGCTCTTCCGCCACCCCGAGGCGACCTACCTGGTGCGCGTCTCGGGCGAGAGCATGCAGAACGCCGAAATCCACGCCGGCGATTTGCTGGCCGTCGACAAACACCTGGAGGCCGACCACAATCACATCGTCGTGGCCGTAGTGGAAGGCGAGTGCACCGTCAAGCGCCTGGTGCGCCGCGGTACGCAGTGGTGGCTGCAGGCCGAGAACCCGGCCTACCCGGACTACTTGATCACCGAGCCGGAGAACCTGCGCATCTGGGGCGTGGTCACCCACGTGGTCCACGAGCTGATCCCGGGCAAGCTCACAGCCCTGCTGCGCAGCCGCGACTAACGGCCACTCCATCCCCCCTTTGCATTCTCTGCGGGCCAGCCCCGCCTAGCTGCCCCCCTCTATGTTCGGACTCGTCGACGGCAACAACTTTTACGTGAGCTGCGAGCGGGTCTTTCAGCCCCGGCTCGAGGGCCGCCCCGTCGTGGTGCTGAGCAACAATGACGGCAACGTGGTCAGCCGCTCGGCCGAGGCCAAGCAGCTAGGCATTGCCATGGGCGCCCCCTACTTCGAGGTGCGCGCCCTGCTGCAGCGCCACCAGGGTCAGGCTCTGAGCTCCAACTACGCCCTCTACGGGGACATGTCCCGGCGCGTGATGGCCCGCCTGATGGAGCACGTGCCCGCCGTGGAGATCTACAGCATCGACGAGGCCTTCCTAGACCTGCAGGGGCTCACCGCCTTCGGCGGCCCGCTGGAGGCGCGGGCCCGCACCCTGCGAGCGGACGTGCTGCGCTGCACCGGCATTCCCACATGCGTGGGCATGGCCCCGACCAAGACCCTGGCCAAGGCGGCCAACCGCCTGGCCAAGCAGTACCCCGAGCTGCAGGGCATCCTCCGCCTGGATACGCAGAGCCGGCGGGAGCGGGCCCTGCGGGCCTTGCCCGCGGCGGACGTCTGGGGCGTGGGCCGCCAGTACGCGCTGGTGCTGGCCCAGCACGGGCTGCACACAGCCTGGCAGCTAAGCCAGGTAGGGGAGGGGTGGGCCCGCAAGCACCTGGGCGGGGTAGTCGGGTGGCGCCTGGTGCAGGAGCTGCGGGGCCAGCCCTGCCAGGGGCTGCTGCCCAGCGAGGACAGCCCGCTGGCCCGGCAGAGCCTGCGCTGCTCGCGCTCCTTTGGCCAGCGCCTGACGGCCTTCGAGGATGTGTGGGGGGCGCTGACCACCTACCTGAGCCGGGCAGCGGAAAAGCTGCGCGCCCAGAGCGAGCAGGCGCATATGCTGACTGTGTTTGTAAGCCAGGACCGCTACGACAGCCGCCTGCCCCCGCCCTTCACCCGCTCGGCCACGCTCACCCTGCCCAGCGGGCCAACCAGCGACACGCTGCAGCTGCTGGGCTACGCCCGCCGCCTGCTGGAGCGGCTCTACGAGCCGGGCTGCCAGTACGTGAAGGCCGGCGTGGTGCTCGACGGGCTGGAGCCCCCCGGCCGGGGCCAGCAGCTGAGCCTGTTCGCTCCTACCAGCCGGGAGGCCCTGGTGGCCGCCCCCGACCCAGGCCGGGCCCAGCAACTCATGAGCGCACTCGATGGCTTGAACCACCGCTTTGGCCGCGGCACCGTGCGCCCGGCCGCCAGCATCCCCGCCGCGGGGCAGCCCGCCCCCTGGCTGGGCAAGGCCCAGCACCGCAGCCCGGCCTACACTACCTGCCTGAGCGACCTGCTGGTGGTCCGCTAACCCCGTGGGCCTGAGCCTGCATCCGCTGGGGCGAGCTGACCCGGCCAGGCACTGGGGGCGCCGCACCTAAAGCCCGTGTTTCCGAATTGTTACCATCCACTTTTCCTTTACACTTTCCCTGGTAAATCCTGGTATTTTTAGGGCCTGGATAACGCATCCACTTTGTACCTGCTTTCTGCTCAGTTTACTTCATGTCCTTCTCTATCGTTCCTCGGGCTGCTGGCCTGAGCCTGCTGCTGGCCCTGTCCGGGTGGCTAAGCCCCACTGCCCGGGCCCAGACGACCACCACGGAATCTTTTGATTCCGGCGCCAAAACCACGTATCCAGCCGCCGCCGTACCCCTGGGCTCCGGCTCCTGGACCTTCGACGATGCCCTGCTCGGGGCCGAAGCCCAGGACCACCGGGCCGGTACTCAAGCGGCCCGCCTGCAGCAGCGCGGCACGCTGACCATGGACTTCTTCCTGCCCGACGGGGCCAGCACCGTCACGGTCCAGCATGCGGCCTACGGCACGGATGCCACCGCCGCCTTCGAGCTCTGGTACCAGACCCAGGGCTGCCCGGACTGGGTGCGGGTGGGCTCGCCCGTAGTGGCCACCGGCTACGCCCTGCAGACGGCCTCGTTCTCGGTCAACGTGCCCGGCTCCCTGCGTTTTCAGCTGCGCAAGGTCAGCGGCGGGGCCGCCCGCCTGAACCTGGACAACTTCGCAGTCGCCAGCTTTACGGCCACGCCTCCGCCCGTAGCAGCCGGCGACGATGAGCACCTGACCATGGGCAACCCCTCCGGGGCCGTGGCTGACGTGAACATGCCCACCAACTACCTGCTGGAAAAGCCCCAGTACGCGCTCAGCTACCACCGCGATCAGGGCAAGCCCAACTGGGTGAGCTGGTACCTGGCCCCGAAGTGGCTGGGCTCGACGCCCCGCCAGGATGATTTTCGCGCCGACCCGACCCTGCCCGCCGGCTGGTACCGAGTCAGCACCGGCAGCTACTCGGGCTCGGGCTTTGACCGGGGCCACAACACCCCCTCGGCCGACCGCACCAGCTCCGTGGCCGACAACTCGGCCACCTTCCTGATGACCAACATGATTCCCCAGTCGCCCACCAACAACCAGCAGACCTGGGCGGCGCTGGAGGACTACGGCCGCACGCTGGTCGGGGCCGGCAATGAGCTCTACATCATCATGGGCTCCTATGGCAAGGGCGGCAGCGGGGAAGTGCGGGTGAGTGGGCAGCCCAACCGCCCGGTCTTTGCTGAAACCATTGACCAGGGCCGCGTCCAGGTGCCCAGGCGCGTCTGGAAAGTGATCGTGGTGCTGCCTCGGGGCACCAACGACGTGAGCCGCGTGAATGCCAGCACCCGCATCATTGCCATCGACACGCCCAACGACAACGGCATGACCCGCAACTGGGGTCAGTACCGCACCACGGTGGACGCCATCGAGGCCGCTACCGGCCTAGACTTGCTCTCGGCCCTGCCCACCAGCGTGCAGCAGGTGGTGGAGGCCCAGGTCGATAACGGCCCCACCAACTAGCCCCCCCGGTATCCCTTCCCTTCCTGATCTTTTTCGCTTTCGATATGCAGGCTTTTTCCTCCCTGACGCGCGTGCTCACGGCCCTGCTGGTGCTGCTGAGTTTTCGCAGCCAGGCCCAGCTCCAGCTGACCAGCTCCACCCCCGTTACGCAGACCTTTGATGGCATGGGCTCTGGCGCCACCGCCGCCGTGCCCACCGGCTTTCAGCTATCCGGGGGGACCTCCCCGGCCTACGGGGCGAGCAGCAACACGACCGTGACCACCCAGGCCGGGGGCACCACCGGCACGGGGGCGCTGAACAGCACCTCCACCGGCGGGGCCTACAACTTCGCCACCGGCGCCACAGCCAGCAGCACGGACCGGGCCCTGGGCTACCTGTCCTCCAGCGGCTACAGCTCCCCGCGTAACATCCTGCTGGCCGTGCGCAACGCCACGGACCAACCCATGACCCGGCTGCTGCTGGAATATGATATTGAGAAGTACCGCACCGGTACCCGCGCCTTTGACTGGCAGCTGCGGCTGAGCCGCACGGGGGAAGCCAATACCTGGTCCGGCTTCGTTGCAGAGGGGTCCCAGAGCTACCCGGCTGACGCGACAACGGGCGTGCTGGCTACCCCGACCTCCAGCCGCAAAACCGTCGAACTCGGCCGTTTGGAGGCCGGCACCACGATTTATCTGTGGTGGCAGTATATCGGCAATGGGGGCAGCACCAACGCCCAGGGGCTGGGCCTGGACAACCTTACACTGACGCCCACCCTGGGCAGCGCACCGGTAAGCCCCACCATCACCACCGGATCAGTGACGGGTAGCCCCTTCTGCGTGGGGGCGGCCGGGGCCGCCGTTGTCGTGCCGTTCACGAGCACCGGCAGCCTGTCGGGCTCCTTCGTCGCCCAGCTCTCGGATGCGGCCGGGGCCTTTTCCCTGGACCTGACCCAGAACCAGATCGGCTCGGGCACCAGCTCCCCCCTGGCCGCCACGCTGCCGGCCGGCACGCCCGCCGGCGCGGGCTACCGCATCCGGGTGGTGCACGTGCTCTCCGGCACCGTCGGCGAGCCCAACCCTGAGAACCTGACCCTGACTACTCCGCCCACCCGCAACAACGTGAGCCTGAGTTCTACGGACGCGCAGAGCATCACCGCTACGGGCAGCGGCACGGCCATTACTGCCACGGCGGAGGCCTCCTCAACTGTGGCCTGGTTGTACGGTACCAGCAGCACCGGCCCGTTCACGACGGCCATCACCGGGGCTACGGCCGCCAGCTACACCCCCAAAGGAGCTGATTTCGACGGGGCGGCCGGCACCTATTACCTGGTGGCGCGCGCCACCAGCACCTGCGGCCGCGTAGAGGGCACCAGCTCCCCGGTGACGATCACTGTCACGGTGCCGCAGCCCGTGGTGACGGCCACGCCCAACCCGGTGCCGGATTTTGGTTCCTTGGTGGTTGGCGCGGCCTCCACCCCGCAACCCGTGACGGTGACGGCTAGCAACCTCTCCGGCCCGCTGACGCTGACCCCGCCCGCGGGCTTCCAGCTGCGCACCGGTACGAGCGCCTTCAGCTGCGCCGCCCTGGTGCTGCCTGCTCCCGGCGGCAGCCTCTCCGCCTCGGTGGAGGTGCGCTTCGTGCCCGCCCTGGTCCAGCCGTACACCGGTACGATCACCCTGACGACGAACGGGGCGGCTAGCCTAACGGGCATTGCGGTGTCAGGCACCGGCACGGCCCCGGCGTATCCGCCCAGCGTGCGCACGCTAGTGCCCACGGCCAGCACCGCCACGACCACCACCAGTGGGGGAGACGTGCTGGAGGACGGGGGCAGCCCCGTCACGGCCCGGGGCGTGGCCTACGCCACCACCGAGGCGCCCACCACCCAGGACGACTTTACCACCGACGGCAGCGGGGGCGGAGCGTTCACCAGCGAGCTGACCGGCCTGCTGCCCAACACGACCTACTACCTGCGCGCCTACGCCACCAATGCCCAGGGCACCAGCTACGGGGAGCAGGTGAGCGTGACCACCCCGGGCGTGTCCCTGGCCACGGAGCCCACCCAGGGCAGCACGCTCACGGCCACCACCGTCTCGCCCACCAGCGTGACGCTGGCCATTAGCGCGGGCAACGGGGCCAAGCAGCTGCTGGTGGCAACGCCAGGCCCGGCCCTGGCCTTCCAGCCCCAGGACGGGACCACCTACGCGGCCAGCCCCGCCTTCGGGCAGGGGGATCAGCCCGCCGCCGGCACCTTCGTGGTAGTGGCCGGCCCGGCTTCTACGCTCACGGTAACCGGGCTCGCGGCCGATACGGAGTACACCTTCGCCGTCTTTGACTACAACGACGACAACACCAGCGGGGCGGAGAACTACCTGCTCACGCCCCACGGCGAGCTGACCCTGTCCACGCCCCCGCTGCCGGCCGGGCTGCTGCTGGCCGAAAACTTCGATTACCCGGCCGGGGAGCGCCTCACCGACCACGGCTGGACGGCCCACAGCGCGCCCGGCACCAGCCCCATCTTGCTGGAAGGCGCCGGCCTGAGCTACAGCGGCTACGACGCGGCCGGCTTTAATCGGGCGGCCGCCGGTAACGCGGCCGCGGCCCTGAGCGCGTCGGGCGAGGACGTAAGCCGCACCTTCCCCGGGCAGGCGGCTGGCACGGCCGTCTATGCCTCCGTGCTGGTGAGCGTGAGCAGCGCCTCCTCGGCCGATTACTTCCTGCACTTCAGTACCGATCCAGTGGCCAGCACCTTCCGGGCCCGCCTGTTCGTGCGCTCAGCCACGGGCGGCAAACTGCAGTTCGGCGTCTCGGGCAGCGGTAGCAGTACGACCATCCAGTGGGACCCCACGCCCTATGAACTGAACACGACTTACCTGCTGACCATGCGTTACCTGTTCGGCCCCTCCGGCACGGAAACCCGCCTGTACGTGAATCCCGGGCAGACCGAGCCCGCCACGGCCAACGTCACCAGCACCGAATCCGCCACCTCAGCTCCGGCCAGTATTGGCGCTATCGCCCTGCGCCAGGGCTCCAACACGTCGCCCCTGCTGCTGGACGGGCTGCGCGTGGCCAACAGCTACAGCGCCGCCCGGGCCTTTGTTTCGCCAACTGCCCCGCTGCCCGTGACCCTGACCCACTTCGGGGCCCAGCGCCAGGCCACCGGAGCGGTGCAGCTCACCTGGGCCACGGCCCAGGAAATGGGGGCCCGCCGCTTCCAGGTGCAGCGCAGCGCGGACGGCCGCCGCTTCCAGACGGTGGCCACCCAGGCCGCCGCCGGCACCAGCACCCAGGCCCGCCAGTACCAGGCCCTGGATGCCACGGCTCCCGCCACCCAGCTTTACTACCGCCTGCAGCAGCAGGACCAGGATGGCACGCTGCACTACAGCAGCGTGGTAGCCGTTGGCCAGCTGGGCGCAACTGTGCTCCCGGCTGCGCTGACCGTGGCCCCGAACCCGGCGGGCCCCACGCAGCCGCTCACGCTGACCGTAACCGCTCGCGCCGGGCAGGCGCTCACGCTGCAGCTGCTCGACAACGCCGGCCGCCAGCTGTACGCCCAGCCCCTGCGGCCGGAGACGGACCACGCGTCGCTGCCCGTGCAGCTGCCGGCCACCCTGCCGGCGGGTACCTACCTGCTGCGGTTGACCGGACCCGGGGCCGCGCCGCTGCACACGCGCCTGGTGCTGACCCGGTAAGCGGGCGTTCAACCAGATTTTAGCAAAACGGCTACCCAAGTTGGGTAGCCGTTTTGCTGAGGCTATTGCTGGCCGCCGGCCCGCCGCTTGCCCGGAAGTTTTATGGCAGCCGAGCGGCCATCCGCCTGCGGGGGACCCGGGAGGGCACCGTGCTCAGGCACCTCGACGGCCCCTACTGGAACCGGAGCCTGTCGCTAATTGCCATATAAAGCTGCTTTTTTCTTCAACGACCCATTCAATGCCTCGTACCATGCCACAACGCAGGCGGAGTTGGAGCAGGTGCTACAGTTTTATCAAGCTTCCCGGGTGGTGGTCGGCCATTCGGGCGTGGACCAGGTGACGGCTGATTACGACGGAAAGGTGCTGAAAATTGACGCCAAGCACGGCCGGGAGAAGGAGAGCTCCCGGACGCCGGGCCTGCTCATCGAGCACGGAGCCGAGTACCGGGTGAACGCACAGGGCGAGAAGACGAGTATCGGTACGGCCGTACAGGCCAACTCCTCTCGCTAGCTACTAGGCGGGCGATGCCATGACGCGCCGTCTGGAGCAGACGAGTCACTACACCTAGCTTCAGATAGATCCTGTTACCGGGATACCGGGAGCCGCATCCGGCTATACACAGAGAGAGTGGAGGCTTAACAGGATACGCTATGAAAATATACATGCCACAACGCTTCTGTTGTGTGGTGTTCCAGCTCCAGGCTGATGGCGCCTTCGCAAGCGAAAACAGCCCCCACCCGCGTCTGAGTGGGGGCTGTTGTTACAATAGGCTTTTGCTCTACTACTCCAGAACACACACCTGTCAACCCGGAGCAGCACGGCAAACCTAGGAACTTTCCAGGGCTTCTGCTGGTAGAAAATAAAGTATACCTTTATTTTCGGACATGAAACTACGTGAGCGCTACCGTCAACTGCAGGATCCCGCCGTGGTAAAAGCTATGGTGGTACGGTCGGTGTATGCCTCTATGGCCCTGGAAGAGCAGACCGTATCGGTTGAACGCTTGGAAGCCCTTTACGAGCAGACCCAGCCTACGACTACAGGGTCCGCAGCTGGTCGCTGATAAGCTGCTGCAGCGGAAGCAGGTCGTATCCATCCGCTTGTCGAATTGCCTGCAGGTACCGCGTGCGGGCGTCTCCCTGCTCCCGTTGATATAGCACTACCTCTTGGTAGCCGTAGGAATAGGACAGTAGGTTGGTAAAGAGTCGGGCTGTGCGGCCGTTGCCGTTGGTGAACGGATGGATAGCCACCAGACGATGGTGGGCATAGGCCAGCAGGCCGGCTACCTCGTCCTGCGTGGGCTCCGGGCCCAGCAAGGTTTGGCGGTGGCGCAGCTCGTCGATGAACTCGTACAGGAGTTGCGAAACTCGATTGGCGGCGGGCGGCAGGTAGGCCCCGACATTGGGCACCTGCGTGCGCCACTGTCCGGCCCAGTCGTAGATACGCCCGAAGGCGCGCCGGTGCAGATCCTGCAGCAAGGCAACCGAGAGGTCAACCGGGTAATCCAACTCCTCCAGGAGGTACCGTTCCACGGTAGCCACGCCTAACGCCTCTTGCTCGTTAAGGACTTCTTTGTCAGTTAGCCCAAGCAAATTATCCTCGGGGGCGTCGGTATAGTGTCCCATGCAGCAAAGGTACTCAGCTGGCCACGCGTTGAAGCAGTTGCTGCACGGACATGGGAAAGAATTGCTTCCCGCGACGGGTATCGGTAGCCGGACTCGTTGAGCCCCTGGGCAATCTGCTGCAGCGTGTGGCCCCGCGCTTGCAGCAACGAGGCCAGCCGGGCGGCTTGGCGGTTGGCCTGGTGGGTGCGGACATTCTGCTGGCGCACCTCCCGGCCCTTGGCCACTGCTTCGGCCGTCAGGTTGGCCGGCGTACCGAGTCGGGCCCCGCGGGCTTTCTTGGCCTGCAAGGCATCGGTGGTCCGCTTGCTGATGGTCTCGCGCTCGTGCTGGGCCATGATGGCAAACAACCCGACGGTGAGCGTATTGCCATCAGGCATGTCGCAGCAAACGAAATCCAGGCCCGAGTCGCGCAGGGCGAAGATGAAGCCGGCGTTACGGGAGAGTCGGTCCAGCCTGGCGATGAGCAGCGTCCCCCGACCCTTCGGGCCTCGGCCATGGCGGCCGCCAGCTGGGGCCGGTGGTTCGTTCTTCTTGCCGCTCTCCACTTCCACGAATTCGGCTCCCAACTGCCCCTCACTGGCGGCGAAGCTGTGCACGGCCGCGCGCTGGGCGTCCAGGGCCAGGCCGGCCTGGCCCTGCTTGAGGGTGCAGACCCGATAATGGGGAATATACTTCCTCATATAGGGGGCAGTGGGAAAAAACGGCCCGCAAGATAGGGGGTACAACGTTTTACAAACGACCGTGTACAACATGTAAATGGCCCCGAATACTATTGTCTAACCTGTTTACTAGCCTCTACTTGAACTCAATGACGTTTCCATCTAGGGGGAGCTGGTGCTGCTTCGGTTGGGGTGGGGCAGTGCCCAGCGATACCGGCACCGAACGGTCTAGAACCTCCCCGATAGTTGCTGTGCCCAAATGCTTGAAGCTTTGGAAGACAAAGGGTAAACCTTCCGACTCCTCAAACGTGGCGGCGGTCGCAACCTGAAAATGCAGGTGCGGGGCGTTGGCGTTGCCCGATTGGCCTAGTCGGCCCAGCACGGTGCCGCGCCGTACCCTGTCCCCTACCTTAACGGAGAGGCTGCCAGAGAGTAGGTGGGCATACTGCACGAAGACGTGCGGGGCGATTTCCAGCACTACGAAATTGCCCATCAGCCCGCGCACGGTTAGGGCTGTGGGCGGAGGCAGTGGGGCGAGGGGCACCTGATTGGGCTCGCCGTCGCGCAGGTCCCGCACCACGCCGTCGGCCACGGCCAGTACCGGAGCTCCGTAGCCGTTCCAGTCAGCTACGGCGGACTCTGCGAGTTTACTGCGCTCGGTCTTTACGGCGTGCCGGGTTGCGTCCAGGCCAAAGAAGTCGATGGCGTAGCGTTGTGGGATGGTTGTCTGCCCGTTGGCTACCACCACGCTACCCCAGTGGTGTGTGTGCGGATTGCCCGGTCCTTCGTGCACCAGCCACACGCCCTTCCCGAGTGGTGGCCCTAGTACCAGCGGAGCAGTAGTTGTTAGCGGGGTGCGCACACCGTCGACCACCTGGCGTTTGCCTTGGCTGGTTTCGAAAACTAATTGGTGGCGCAGGTGCTGAACGGCCGCGTGCTGGGCGGGCAGCGTGAGCCACACGAACAGGACAGCCCGCCGGCCAGCCTCAATTGGTACGCCGCTCGTGGCGGTATCGCGGCCTTGCAGCGGATGAGCCAGCAGAGCGGGGAGCTGCGCGGTGGTGAAAGCGGCGAGAGGTTCAGCACTGTCGTTGGCCAACACGGCTAGTTGTTTCAGAACCAGCGTGCCCGTGCTTTGGTAAAAGTTTGTGATGTGCAGTTCATAGGCAAGGTGAGCAAGCCCGTCGCTGCCCACTACCATTTGGGGACAGTGCGGTGCGCGCACCTCCACCTCTGCTTGTCCGAGTTGCGCCCAAGCAGGGGAGGTGTTACTCAGTGCCAGTAGGTAAAGTAAAAGTAGTAGCCATCTACGAGCGAAATTAACCCCGTCTTTTTGCCAGTTCATGAAGGCAAAGAACGGCAAAATGCTATTTCACGCGTTCTTCGTAAGGCCAAAAATCACCACGATTCCCAGAGCGGTTTTATAACTTATATCACCTTAAGCAACTATTTCAAGATAAAGGGGAAATTTTCTCTGCTTCCCTGCTGCCCCCGAAAGCCTGATTACCTGCGCGCCTGCGGCAGAGCCACCAAGCCCCGCACTCTCAACCAGTGTATCCAGCAGTATCTCAACGAGGGCGACGGTACACCCATCCGCTGCCCTACTCCGGACGTAGCACTTCCAGCCACCCCCGGTACTGCTGCCCGGAGTAGGTGTTGCGCAGCCGGTAATAATAGATGCCCGCGGGCAGGCCGGGGGCCTGCCACCGATTATCATAACTGAGCTGGTCGTGCACCTGGCGTCCCCAGCGGTTGAAAACAGTCAGGTGCCAGTCGGTTACTTCCACCCCCTGCAGCACAAACGCATCGTTGAGCAAGTCCCCATTCGGGGTGATAATGTTGGGGATGAAAACGCGGCAACCCTGGTCGAGCGCGGTGCGGGAGGCGGTAGCCGTGCAGCCCGTAGGGCTGCGCACCTCCACGGAGTAGGTGCCGGGGCCGTGGGCAACGTAGGTGGCGGCCGTTGACCCATCAAACCACTGGTAGGTGGTGCCGGGCGACTGGGGACCCACCCGAACGACCCACCGGGCGGAGGCGCAGACGGTCGTATCAGCCCCTAGCAGCAGGGTGAGGGGCGCAGGCAGTTGCACCCGACTGGTGGCTTGCCCCACGCAGCCTTGAGGGCTGGTTACCGTGACGGTGTAGCTACCGGCTGTGGTGGCCAGGTAAGTAGGGCCGGTACTGCCGTCTGACCAGCGAAAGGTGCTGCCCGTCGGCCAGTTGCCGCGCGGCCGCAACAGCACCGGCGGGCAGGCCAGGGTATCGGCCGGCAAGCGCGGGGCTGGCAGCGGGTAGACCGTGACCAGTTGGATGACGGTAAGCGGCGCGGCCAGCGACGGATGCGTGGCGCGGAGCGTAACGCGGTAGGTGCCGGCCTGAGAATAGGTATGGGCAGGCGCTGCTCCGGTGCCCGCATTGGCCGCCCCTGTAGCAGGGTCACCAAAGTCCCAGCTGAATGCAGCCCCGCTTAGCGCCAGACTGCTGGTAGCCGTGAAAGCAACCGGTGTGCCCGCGCACGCCGCGACGGCCGTAAAGGCTACCGGTGGCTGAACCCGCCGCGCGGGCTGGTTGGGCAGCCCCGCCACCGCCTGCTTGCCCCCCAGGTAAGCCCCGTTATTCTGGTAGCCGCAGCCAACTCCTCGTACGTTAGGGCTGCTGATGACGCCTAGGTAGTTACTCGCGTCAATGCTGAGGTAGAGTCGCCCGTCAGGTCCCGCCTGGATAGCCCCGCCGAAGCGCGGCGTCACGGCCAGTGGCACCCCGGAAGTGGCAATGGCCGCGCCTGAACCGGCCAACAGGTCGTACTGGTAGAGCGTGGACTGCACCAGAGCCGTCGGGTTCAGGCGGGTAAGGTAGAGCAGGCGGCTATCGGGTGAAAACTCTACCCCGTAACTGTCGTCAGTGGCGGGCAGAGAGATGTCGTTGGTCAAGCGTCCGGTCGCCGGGTCGAAGTCGAATAGTTCCGTGTCGGCCCCCCGCCGGCTCATGGCTAGCCGGGTGCCCGTGGCCGAAGCACGCAGGTACCCGACGGCGTGGAGGTAGGGTTTAGCCGCCGGAACATCGGCTTGTACTGCCCCGATGCGGGTGAGCACCGGCGGCTGCAGGCCGGTGCGGGTCAGTAAATAGGCGTAGAAGGCATTGGTGCCCCACCCGTGCACGAGCACCCACGTATCGGTGCCGTTAGCGTGGGGCACCAAGGCGATGCGCTCCGTGACGGGCCCGGCGGAGAGCCGCACGTTTTTGGCGGTGACTTCCCCCAGCCCGCCTTGTCGGCTCATGTCCACGATGTTGTACTGCAAGCCGTTTGCCAGCTGGTTCTCGACCGCGTCGGCCGTGAACAGATAAGCGCGTTGCGGGTTGGCCGGGTCGGGCACCGCGGCCACGCCCTGGGTGGAAGAGCGGTTGCCCCCCAGCCCGGATCCGTTGACCATCACCTGGTTCGCGCGGTTCCAGACCCGCTCCCCGTTGCTATAGAACTGCAGCTGGCCCGTACTGTCGCTGAGGCTGACGCATCCCTCGCCTACCTGCATGGCGCTGGTGGTCACGGGCGCCGGGGCCCCACTAGCAGGAAAGCGCAATGCGGCGTTGCTGCCAAAATACCAGGCGTGGTACTCGCGCTGTGCCCAGGCAGATTGGCACAAGGCCAGCAGCGCAATCAGGCTCAGTAACCTTTTTCTCATGATTCAGGAATAGCCTTGCTCCAGGGAGGCAGCACTTTGCCCTTGGTAAAGATACTCCTCGGAATGATGGTGCATTGGGGCCTAGTGACGGAAGGCGTTTTGCCGGGCTCGTCCCGTTCGGAAACCTGCACGCGGTACGGGCCGTGCACCAACTGGCGCCAGGCATCGTAGGCCGTGAGGGTAATGTCACCAGTTGGTTTGCGGACCGTGTCGCTGAAGCAGTAGATAGTGTCGCTCAGGCCACTACGGCTGCGGACGCTGGACACGTAGGAGGTGAACACCGGGTCGGTGGCACAGTTGCGGCAGAGCAGGGCATAGGGCGTCCTGCGTCAAACGGTTGGTACCAAAGTCAACCCTAGATAAGAGGGAATAGATGTGGGGAGAATGGCTGACTAATTTTAGCGTTTTACTAGCCTTTACCCGCCTAGGCATGAACCGCATCGACCGCCTTTTTGGCCTGGTTACCCTGCTGCAAGCCCAGCGCTACGTACCAGCTGAGCGCGTTGCCGCGCAGTTTGGCATCAGTGTTCGCACGGTGTACCACAACATCCGGGCCCTGGACGAGCAGGGTACCCCTATAAGCATTCGAAGTGGGGTAGGGTATTTCCTGGTGCACGGTTGCTTTTTGCCGCCAGTCAGCTTCTCCCAGACGCCCAGGCCTAGGCGGGGGCAAAGGTAGGCAGGTTGGGTAGGCGCATAAGGCTGAACACCGTAACGTAACAGGGGTGGTAAATGGCACTCGCCGCCCAGCGGGCAATCAGGAGCAGGCTATTTCTGTAGCGGCAGCTTTAGGCCGTCATGTGAATGCACGAAGCCCAGGCTTTCGTAAAAACGCTTGGCTCCGGGTCGTTGTTTATCGGTGGTCAACTGCAGGACGTAGGCCCCCTTCGTGGCAGCGCGCTGGATGGCATACTGAAACACCTGGTGTCCGATTCCCTGGCCCCGGTACGCGGCCTTCACGCGCACGCCTTCTATCTGGGCGCGCAACCCGCCCAGGTGCGTTAAGTACTGCAGAAAGCTCAACTGGAACGTGGCGACTAGCTCGCCTGCTCGCTCCACCACGGTTAGCTCCTGCTGGGCATCATCGGCAATGGCGCGAAAGGCGCGGGTGTAGGCGGCGGGCAGGGGCCGCGTAAACTGCTCTCGGGTTGCGCCTAGTTCGTCGTCGGCAAGCAGTTGCACAAGGCCGAGAAGGTCTGCCTCGGTCGCAAGCCGATACGTTAGCGGTATTTCCTTTTGCTTTTCCATAGGGGTGCCGTGCTAGAAACGGGGGGTGTATCCATAACGGAATAAGGACGGCAATGTCCGTCTGGCTTGCTTATTCAATGCGCACCTGTGCCTGGCAGCACGGGTAACCCAAGGCCTACTTCCTTACCGCTGGCTTTCAGTTCTACTCTTGTGTGCCCCCGTAATTTGGCAGCCGGCGAAGCGCAGGATTTTGTAGAGGGTGCGGCGGGAGCCAATCTGAAAGTAGTCCATGAGCTGAGGCGTGGATTGCTGGCCAGTTTCGTAAAGCTCCTTGACAGCGGGCGCCATTTTCTGGTAGTGCGGGGCCAGCCCAGGGGGGCTCGCCCTGGGCTGGCCCCAAGCACGGGCGGCTTGCAGCTCGGCGCGGGTGCGCTGTGCAAGCACGTTGCGCTCATGCTCGGCCAGGGCACAGAAAATCTGGAACACGAGCTGGCCGCTAGGCGAGGTGGTGTCGATGGGGCCTGCAGCAAAATCAGGTGCAGCTAGCGGCTCAGTTCCTTGCCCCCCTCGATCAAGTGTTTGGTGGAGCGGCCCAGCCGGTGGAGTCGCCAGATGACGACCGTGTCGCCGGGGCGGGCATACGCCAGCAGTTGTTCCCAGTTGGCCTTGCAGCGCCAGCAAGTGGCAGGGCCGCCGGCGCTGCCCGCGCACCTGGCCCAACTCTCGCCGGCGCGTTTTGTCCATTTGAACCGCCTGGGCCGCTACTCCTTCCAGTTGCCCGCCGACGTGCTGGTCAATGGCCTGCGACCACTGAGGCTCTTACCGTAATTCTTTGTCTAGTTACTAATGCAACCCCTAATAATGTATTCATTCGGATAGCGTCGGAACATGGGGGCACGTGTAGCGGTATTACCCTGACCCCGGCGGCCGGGATGCCGGCTGCGGTCTTTTTCAGTACTTTCCCCTATCCCATGCCCGACTCCTTGTCCCTATCCGACCGATTAGCCCTGCAACGCACCCGCCTAGCTAATGAGCGTACGTTTCTTACCTACGTGCGCACTAGCTTGGCCATGCTGGGCTTCGGGCTAGTGCTAATTCAACTGCACCCTGTGCGGGCCGGGCTATTGGGCTACGGGGCTGTTACGGCTGCTACCCTGGTTATGCTCATCGGCTGGCTCCGCTTCCGACAACGGCGCAAGGATATTTTAGCTGCATCTCTCCTGCTATAATCGATAGAAGAGGTGTAGGTAACTAGCAAGACGGTCTGCGTTATAGCAAAGCCTACCCTGTCGATAACTAACCCTATTCAATAACAAGCCGATGTGTCGCACCCACGCTACCCGCTTGGCTATGAGTCGAGTACACCACGGGGCCGATTAGTTACGTTTACTTGGTGCAAGAGCCAGTGAGAGAGTAAAGCGAACTGTTCGGTGCGCACAACCTAGCCAAGCTCATCCTGTAGCGTACGGATCAGGGACGACGCTTTCTGGTGGTAGCGTAGCGCACAAGTGACTCGTTTTTCTGCGTGCAGAGGATGAGGCCGATGGGTGGGTTATTACTAGCACTCATCTCGTGCTTCCGGTAGTAATGCAGGTACGCATTCATCGGCCCGGCATCGGCGTGGCTGAAAGCGCCAATCTTCAGATCGACTAGCACTATCTGGATCATTTCTGTTTGCAGTTCATCTAGCCACTCCAAGAAATCCTCCAAGTCCATTTTTTCTGTTTGATAACCGGCCCACTTGCTGGTCAAATGCAAGTGCGCAAACTCTTTTTTGGGCCACACAGTAATGATCTGGCTTCTAGAATCATCGCTGAGCATAATCACCCCTTCTGCAGAGCCTAGTAGAGAAAGTGCCCGGTAATCAGTGGCCTTTCGAATCAAGTAGCCGTAGCGTTCGGCTGCAGGTAATTGTAAGATATGTTGAAGTTTACGCACATTCATAAAGGGGACCCAAGGGATTAGCCAACAAGCTATGGGAAGGGTTTCTTCAGGAGAAGAAAGGCTCCTGTATAAGGACTGATGCGACCCACTTATCAGTCTTTATCCAGCGGCAAAACGGAAGCCCTACCCGACTTCCTGGGCTAGTGAAGGAACTCAACCCGCAGCTGGAGCTGGAGGCGCAGCGCCAGGTGGCCCAGCAGCACATATACCAGGCCGGGCAGCAGCACAGCCTAGGCGGTGGAATCGGTAGCTAAAAGGCTTTTTGCTTCAGCTCGTTGGTGAGTAACTATCCCTAGAGACTGCTCACAAAGCCTGTACTAGCTGTTGACCTTGCGCAACCGTTTTCGCTATACGCTTAGCGGGCACTCCCATCTGGTGTAGATCGGTCAACGCTTCCGGGGATGTTACCCAGATGACCTGCTCATTATGGGTTAGGAAGGTACGAAACAGGGGGAAGCAGGCCCATGCCATTCCTCTAGAGTTCGTCATGTCGATGAGGATTGGCTCGTCTGTGGGCAATTGCTGCAAAAAAGCTTGTAAGTCACTCAGCCATTTTTCATCCCCGTAGATGACACCATGAATACGCACTTCCCAGGGGCGTGTGGAGGTTATCTCACAGGGTAGCCCGAAGTCAAAGTATTGCTCTAAGGATTCCAAATACACTTTCTCGGGTAACAGAGGAAACTTACGCCGCGCCATGCCCAAAACGGCTTCTACTAGTTTGTGTTCCGACGAGGGCTTCTTTGGCGTCCAAAAGCGAAAGCGATGGTGCTGCCCATTCTGCCACACATCGTTTTCGACCATAATGCCATCGGTATACCGGTAGCGATTCTTGTTATTGACCATCGCCAACAGTGGTACACTATCTAACACCGAAAAGAAGAAGCGCACGTCTTGCTGGGTTAAGGCAACACTGTCGATGCCCACCACCTGTTGGTCACCTCCAGGGTAACCATCTATCCATTTATACCGGGTCCACTTCAATTGGCCAGTACCTTGTTTGGTCTGTATAACAAACCGAGCATCGGGCAGAAACGACGGATGAAAGTCACCCTGATACAGAAAGGATGTTGGCAGAGCAACCTGCACTTCCTTGCTCGAGCAGGAAGACGTGACAAGCAAGCTGCCAACTAGTAGCAACAGCCAGCAGTGGTGTTGCCGAGGGAGGCGTGTTTTTGCTGGGAAGAAGAAAAGATAGTTGAGGAACATCAGGCTAACAGATAGAAGTAGCAAAGCTCAATACGGCACCCTAGCCTTGCAATGAAAAGCTCATCTATCGGCAAAGTACCATAATCCAAGGGTAGGGACGGTGGGGGTAAAAACCACCACGATTTCGAGATGGGCACTATAACAACTTTTCCGCGACAACAGAGTAATTTTCCAGTAGTCCACAGAGTGGAAAAGTACTATTAGTACAAGCCAGAGAAGTCATGGAGTTTCGAGTTTGCGAAACTCGCCGGTCACTGCAACGAACGGCTGGCAGTTGGTGCAGGGCAGCTGTCCAAGAAAAGGAGCGTGTTGCCAAAATAATGACTGACTTGTAGCAACGGTCTTGGCTTGTGCTCATGCTGGAGAAAAGAGAACTAGGCCGTAGCTTGGGTGCGTATTCCTAGCTCTTCTACCCAAACGTATGATGTTCTGTACTCTTGCCCGCTGTGCGCGGCTTACGTTGATGGGAGGAGCGGCCCCTTGGGGGCTCTCGTTACTGCTAATCCTCGTCTGCGCCCTGGGCAGCGCGGCGCAGGACGTGGTCGGACTCCCTTTAGTACGGGAGACGGGCAGCAGCCGATTTGTGTTTTCCACTCAGCTCGACACGGTGCAAACCCCCAGCTCCGTGCCGAAGGGGATCAGTCGTTACCTGCTCAAGTACATTGAGTTTGGGGGAGGGCTCAGCCCCCTGCCGGCACAGCGCGTAAACTTCCTCATCGGGCGCGACGCCCAGGAGCGCATCGTTTTCGTGCCCGCGGCCGGCCCCAACTCATTAACGTTTCGGGCCCGGGACCAGCATGTGTTGCCTGCAACGCCAGGCAACATCCCGCCGGCAGCCTTCCGCATCGCCTTGGAGGGAGCGCGCGGCGCCCGGCTGCTCGAACTCCGGCCGATGGTTTATGCCACCGGGCAGCGGTACGCATCCGCCCGCGAACAGGACTTGTTTCTTCGCCTCGAACTGCTGGGACACCGGTCCACGGCAACCCTGCCCTTGGGCCCGAACCGCCTCGCCCTGCGCGTAACCCACCCCGGCTACCCCGGCCTCCCCCGAGACCTCGTCTATCCGGACTCCAGTACGCAGGTGCGCGTACTGGACGAAAACAACGCGCCTGCCACCTACCGCTTGGGCGAATCATTCCTAGTGCAGGGACACTTAGTCCGGCTCAGCCACCTCACCCCCGCGGGCGACAGTTTGTACGTCGCGGTCACGGGGCCCGAGAAGTCGCCCTACGCCTACGGGAGTACGCCGCAATTGCTGTTTCAGCCCACGGAATCGACCGACGTACAGGGCCGACGGGTTCGATTGACAGGCACCGAGCGGCCCCTCGTGCTGGATTTCTGGGGCACGTGGTGCAAGCCCTGCGTCGCGCTCACCCCCGCCTTGCAAGCGCTGCACCGACAGTACGGGGCTTCCATCGACCTGGTGGGGGTAGCCCTGGACGACCCGCAGAAGGTAAAACAATACGTGGCGGCTCATTCCCTCCCGTGGCCTAACCTCGTCGTGCCGGCGAACAACGCGCATTCCTTGCTCACGCAATTGGAGATTCGCGAATACCCCACCTTTATGTTGATCTACAAGGGCAAGATTCTCTACCGTGGAATTGGTGCTCGGGGGCTTCAAGAATTGACTCAGCATCTATCGCAATTGCCCTAGCATGCGTTCACGAAACCGGTCTGATAAGTCCGCTTATGATAAGCGGTTAGTTAACGTAAATCGACTTATTGGACAAGTATGAATTAGGATTATTCTTAACTAGAGGCCACTTATTACTATTCCACATCATCTATACGACCGTCTAGGTTGGGCAACTGGTGATGGCTGTTTCTCCTGTATGATGATCCACTTGCTTCGGACTAGCTTTTTGTTGCTGTTGACTAGCGGTTTACGCTGTATGCCCGTCTCGGATCCAGATGCTAATGAACAGAAAACGCTTGTTTCTGTTCCTCCACCTACTTCGCCACAAACCGCCTCTACAATTCGATTACAAGCGGGTAGTTTAGCTAGCTATGTAGCCGATAGCCTGCTGCTCGTGGCCAACCGCGACGCGCATCCAACTTCGTCGGGGCACTGGCGCCTGCTGAACGCAGCCGATGTGCAGTTGGATTCACTAGCCGAAACGTTGGTGAACGAAGAAGGCTCTCCTAAATTCTTGCTCTATGACATCGTCTACCCGGTGTTCCACCTGTCTCCATCGGCTACTCCCGCCACCGCGCTCAACGCCTACTATCGGGCAGCGTACAGTGAACAATTCGTGCACGATACGAGTACGCCTCGCTTAGCAGCTTGGCTCCGGCAACGTCCTGCGGGGAAAAAGCGGCGGTATGATGCGCAAGAAGCGGCGGTGGACTACCAAGTTCGACCTTATCTCCACAGCCTCTATATCACCGCAAGCCAAGATACCTTTCTAAGTTCCGTCGGCGCGTACACGTCCGAAGTAGGCAGCGGTAATTTATCCGGGTTGGCGATCTACTCCGCCCAGGTAACCCGTTCCATCCAAGACGTGGCTGTATGGTTTGAACAATCGCTAACCCGACAGCCGTGGCCGGAATTGGATGAGGTGGTGCGCCAACGCGTGGGCGTTCCCTTTCTGCAAGTACCCGAAACGACAGGCTTCGCGTGCGACTACTTCTTTGCCCCACAAGGGTTGCTCATCGGGGTGAACTGGGCCGATAAAAACCGAGACGAAACCGAAGCCTTCTTCCTCGAGATTCCCTATACCACGCTAACGCAACGATTACAGAAGACCCGCTAAGGACATCCCACTTGAGTAATTAAGAAAGCACTGTGTTGTACTACTTGAAGGCTTTGTAAAAAGCTTGGTAAGCTGATGTTCTTGGAAAAGTTGATTGACATAATGT
>NZ_JBEPPK010000010.1:0-178128 GCF_040547285.1 Hymenobacter sp. UYP22
CTGTAATCATCGACTTCTTTTCCGAGAAACTCAGAAGCGAAGTCGCTTACCGTTTTTGTCTTTTCCAATCATTCAAAGAACGTGTGCAGTGCCCCGGTGGGCTCTACCGTGTGCCGCTCGTAAGCAGCAAGGTATTTGGGTTTCAACTCCCTTCCGATCGAAGCGGGTTGCAAAGGTAACTCTCTTTTCGCATTCTGCAAGAACTTTCGAAAACTTTTTTTTCGAAGCGAACTTCGGTGCGTTTTCGTCCTTCTTGCGTTTCCTCGCTTCCGTTGAAGCGGGGTGCAAAGGTACCACTCTTTTTGCTTTTTCCAAGAACCCGAGAGAAAAAAGTTTTTATACTTTTCGTCGTTTCCGAGTCGCTGGGCCCGTTTCTTCGAGTAGAACCGGGCTGCAAAGGTAAGCAGCGTTTCTTGCTTTTTCCAAGAGCTAAACCGAAAAAAGTTTTTCGGTTTCGACTCGGCCTTGGCGCCTCTCGTTCGAAGCGGGTGCAAAGGTAGCTCTTTTGAATTGACTTTCGCAACTACCGTCGCTACTTTTTTTTCAGGGGCAGCTTTCCAGCAGAAAGCGGCGCTGCAAATAGGCCGGAGCACTGGAAAAAGCGACGCGCTGGTGGCCCGAGGGTTGGCAGCGGCCCGCTCCGCGTTTCGGATTGGGAGTGCAAAAGTGCGGCCTTTTCCCGTAGCGTCCAAACCCAGACGCGAAAATATCCGTTCAAGGCCGCGCAGATAATTACTATCTGCCTCGCATTCATGCATGTAGAGAAGCTTATTTTTTTGGTTTTTGGTTCCCTTGTCTTTCACAAACGACTATAAGGTGGATTATACATAACCATAAAAGCCCCCTTGGGTGTACCGAGGGAGCTTTTATGGTTATGCCAGAGCGCAGAATTACTCCGCTACTTTCGTCACTTTGAATTCTGTGCGGCGGTTTCGCTGGTATTCCTCCTCTGTTTTGGCGGTTTTGATTACTGGACGTGATTCACCGTAGCCTTTGGCTGTGATGCGGGAGTTATCTATACCCTTAGACACTATATAGGCTACTGCTGACTCTGCTCGTTTCTGGGACAAGGTCATATTATAGGCATCCTTACCCCGCGAATCGGTGTGTGAGCTGAGTTCGATGGTGATTTTGGGGTTATCGTTCAGAGTTTGCACCAGCTTATCAAGCTCTGTGGCGGCATCGGGGCGAATTTCAGCTTTGTCGTAATCGTAAAAGATGTTGTCTACTACAATGGCCTTATTTTTCACGATTTTGGTGAGAGTGAGCGTGACGGGCACTTTCACATCGTTCATTAGGTCGGGCAGCGCATCTTGAGCAGGCTTGCGACCAACGGTGGTGAGCGAATTACGGGCCGTGAAGTACCCGTTACGATCTGCTATGAGGGAATAATTGGCCGCTGAGCTATCTAGCTTCATGCTGAATTTGCCATCAGGGCCAGTAGTGGCTTCCTGTAGCCTCTGGCCGCTACTATTATATAGAGTAACTGCCTCGCTGGCAACGGGGGCAGTTTCCCCGGTTCTGTCGTTACGCTCTACCAGCGAACCGTCGATGTAGAAAGTGACTAGCTTGAGCGGCTTCTCCCGAAACATATAGAGGTCATCGGAGCCTTTACCACCGGAACGATTGGAGGAGAAAACGCCCGCCTTTTGATCCGTAAAGAAGGGGGCAAAGTCGTCACCGTTGCTATTGATGGGTGCTCCCAGGTTTACAACCTTTCCTTTTTCGACCTTGAAGATGTCCAGCTTGCCTAAGCCCGGATGACCGTCGGAGGAGAAATAGAGGGTGCCATTGGGCGCCACGGCCGGAAAATTCTCGTTACCGGGCGTGTTGATTTGGTCGCCAAGGTTTTCGGGAGTGGAGAAACGGCCGGGGCTCTCCATGGATGACCGGTACAGATCATTGCCGCCTAGCCCACCCTTACGGGTAGAGGTGAAATACAGGGTTTGCCCATCGGGGGAAAAGACCGGGGAAAATTCATCGGCAGTGCTGCTGTTGACTCCGCGCAGGATTTCGGGCTCAGTCCATGCGCCGCTTCTATAATAGGAGGCCCACAGGTCGACGCTTAAATACCCCTTCTTGGACCCGTTGTTGGAGCGGGCAAACACCATCATCTTGCCATCAGGCGAGTAGGTGGCGCTGGCTTCGTGCTTATCAGCGGAGTTGAAAATTGGGTCGAGTTTGCGGATGGTACCGCCCGTCATTTTTTGGTCGTCGTCGAATTTGACGGCATACAGGTCGTTGTACCCCTCACCGTTGCCAGCGAATACCTTGCCCTCGCGGCCGGATGCGAATACCAACTCCTTGGTATCGGGCATACGAGTAGTGCTAAATTCGGCGGCGGGTGTGTTAATCTGGTCGAGGGGCGTTACTTCGTTGTTGGTGCGCATAGCTACCACGCTGGTGGCCAAGCGGGCATTTTTGGCATCGGTTTCGGCCCGGGCAGCCAGGGTACGGTTGGCCCCGTTCTGGGCATAGCTTTCAAAACGAGTAGCCGCCTCTTCGAAATTACCGTTGGCTCGGAGTGCTTGCGCATAATAATAGCCCGCGTCCGCATTCTTCACGCCGCCATCCAAGGCCGCTTTATAATAAGACTCAGATTGGTCGATGCGGTTGGACAGGCGGTAGGACTCGGCTAGCCGGTAATTCGACTGGGCAATATTCTTCCCTTTGGCAACATCGGCTTTGTAGAGGGTAATAGCCGCTTCATACTCCCCGCGAGTGAAGCGCTTATCTGCTTTAGACAGGCTATTGGTACTGGCACAGCCAGCTACTATAAGAGAGCCGCTGGCCAGTGCGCAGAAGAGAAGATAGTGTTTCATAGAGAGAGAAGTTACCGTGTGCCTTGGCCGAGAACTGCTTGCGCTGCAACCTGGTGTTAATAATACCACTGATTCTGCGAATTTTCCTTTCGGCAGCTACAGATTGCCGGGGGAGAAGTAACGAGCCAGCCAAGTGGTAACGGCTGGAGCAGGCCATTTGGTTTGCAATTCTGCCTGGGTGGCCACGGTATTATCAAAATAGGGCGTATCGACTGCCACAGTTCCGTTGCTGATGGCCTGCTTGAGCTGTTGGCGACTCAAAAGCTGTACTTCGCCGTTCACCAGAAATGCCATTTGAGACTTTTCCAGCAGTTGGATTTCAAGCTGCTGCTCTAAGCCCTGCACAAACCGCACGGAGGCATCAATGGAACATCCACTGGCATCGGCCACGGCTTCATCAAGGCCAATTACTAAAAACTGATGGTGCAGAATAACGGCGGAAGCCGCCAAGGCACGGCCGTGACTAGTCCAGTCGGTGGCGAACTGCTGCAGAACTGGCTGCAACGCCTGTTGCTCGGTGGGGGTAAAGGGCCGGTTTGCTTGGTAAATCCAGAGGCGGGCCGAAGCGGGCAGCTGGTGGAAGGGAACGTACATAACAAGGAGGAAAGGCTACTTATACTACAAAGAAAGAGCCCCACCCGGAAGTTCCGGCGCGGGGCTCCTGTTTCGTTGGGCATTGCCGGCTTTAATTGCCAGCATCCCATATGAAGGCTGACAACTCGCTACGCGTTGAGACCTTCAGCAGAGGCAATCAACTCCGCCAGATCAAACACCTGCACGTCTGATTCACGCTCCTTGTTCTTTACCCCATCGGCCATCATAGTCATGCAGAAAGGGCAGGCCACGGCAATAACGCTACCGCCACGGTTGGAGCCGGCGGGCAGCACAGGGGCGGTACTCTCCACGCCCTGCAGGCTCAGTAGCACATCGGCGTCACCATCTAAAGTAGCCAGGGCTTCCTCGGCACGCTCCACGTTCACGTCTTTCTTGCCGGGCTCAGGCTCTTTCCACATTTGGGCACCGCCGGCACCGCAGCAGAGGCCGTTAGTTTTGCAGCGCTTCATTTCCAGCAGGTCGGCGTCCAATACCTCCAGCACCTCACGCGGGGCCTCGTAGATGTTGTTGGCCCGGCCCAGATAGCAGGAGTCATGGAAGGTGATGCGGCGGCCCTTGAACGACTCCCCACCCTTAGCCGTCACTTTGCCCTCGTTGATGAGCTGCTGCAGGAAGGTACTGTGATGAATCACCTCAAACTCACCGCCCAAAGCGGGGTACTCGTTCTTGATAGTGTTGAAGCAGTGCGGGCAGGCCGTTACTACTTTTTTGATGCCGTAGCCGTTGAGGGTGGCAATGTTGGTCATAGCCTGCATCTGGAACAGGAACTCATTGCCGGCGCGCTTGGCCGGGTCGCCGGTGCAGGATTCCTCCATTCCCAGCACGGCGTAGCTCACGCCTACGTGCTCCAGAATGCGCACGAAAGCACGGGTCACGCGCTTATACCGGTCGTCGAAAGCCCCGGCGCAGCCCACCCAAAACAGAATTTCCGGGGATTCGCCCCGGGCGGCCATATCAGCCATCAACGGAACAGATACGGGGCGTTTGGCAGTTTGCTCAGCCATTATAATTGGGGTGTTAAGGTCGTCATGCAGAGGCGGAGCCGAAGCATCCCGCGTGCTGATGTCTGATTATTAGTACAACGTCAGCGCGCGAGATACTTCGCTCTGCTCTGCATGACGTTTTGCTTATATTTAGGCCGTTACCGGTGCTTTTTCAGTCACGAACAAGTCGTCGGCCCAGTTGAACCGGTCGGAGGGTGAGAAGGCCCAGGGCGCACCGTTGTTTTCGATGTTGCTGAACATCACGTTCAGGGAATTTGGAGCAGCCGACTCCTCTAGCACCAGGAAGCGGCGCATCTCCACAATGCTTTCTAGCGGGTTAATGTTCACCGGGCAAGCTTCCACGCAGGCGTTGCAGGTGGTGCAGGCCCACAGCTCCTCAGGCGTTACGTAGCCGCGCAGCAGGGTATGGTTTTCTTTATCGAGCTGCTCCTGGGGATTGTGCTTGGCCTCCGCCCCGTACAGGCTGGGGTGGAAAATCAGCGGCGAGTTGTACTTCTCCTCCACCCTATCCCGGGTGTCCATAATGATTTTGCGGGGCGAGAGAAGCTTGCCGGTGAGGTTGGCCGGGCACACCGAGGTGCAGCGGCCGCACTCGGTGCAGGAATAGGCGTTGAGCAGATTGGTCCAGGCCAAATCGTCCACGTCTTTGGCGCCGAAGGGCGTGGGCGCGGCGGCCGAGCCATCGGGGTTGGTGGCTGGGGCGGGTACCTGGTAGCTAGGGTCCATCATGGCTTTCACCTCGTGGGTGATGCTCTCCACGTTCGAGAACTGCCCCTGCGGCACCAGCCGGGAGTAGAACACGTTGGGGAAGGCCATGATGATGTGAAAGTGCTTACTGCTAGGCAAGTAATTCAGGAACAGCAGAATGCCTACAATGTGCGCCCACCAGCCCACGCGCTCCAGTACGGCAAGAGCGGTGAGGTTGTCCGGGAATAAGCCCGTCAACAGGCTGCTAACGGGGAATGCGCCGGGCAAATCTTTGCCTTCCAGCTGGTGCAGCTTCAGGTCGGCGGCGTTCATGGTGAACAGTGCCACCATCAGAATCACCTCCACATACAGAATCACGTTGGCGTCGAGTTTGGGCCAGGCCCGTAGCTCGGGGCCAGTGAAACGGCGCACCACGCCCACGTTGCGGCGCCACCAAAAGGCTACCACAGCCAGCACTACTAGTGCGCCCAGTACCTCGTTGGTACCAGTGAGGGCCGAGTACAGCGGGCCGAGAAACTGCAGAAACCGGTGCGTGCCGAACAGGCCATCCACCATGATTTCAATGACCTCAATGTTGATGACAATGAAGCCGATGTAGACAATGAGGTGCAGGATGGCTGGCGTGAGGCGCTTAAACATCTTTTGTTGCCCGAAGGCTACTAGCAGCGTCTTCCAGAGGCGCTCAGTAACGTGGCCGCTCATATCCCGGTCGCGCCCGACGAGGATATTGGCCCGAATCTTCCGTGCTTGCCAGGCAAACAGGCCGAAGCCCGCTACCGCCACCAGCAGGAAGAGGATGTTTTGGATGGAGAAGTGCACGGGAATTTGGGTAGGTTTGGGGTTTAGGCCGAAATATACTCGTTATGCATAACAAATTACAGCTTTTCCAGTTGTTAGTTTACCTGCACGAAAAAAATTTGCGGTTACTCTTGCAGGTTGCAAATCCTTTACTACTTTTGTGCTCCCTAATGGCTACAACGCCTCGGGGAACAACGAGCTGGTAATGTAGCTCAGTTGGTAGAGCACAGCACTGAAAATGCTGGTGTCGTTGGTTCGATTCCAATCATTACCACAAAAAACCTCTTAGCAGCTTGCTAAGAGGTTTTTTTGTTTTCTACTAATTACGGTCGGCGCGGGGTTGGCGACTACGAAGCCACGGGATGGGAACGATGCAGAGCGGATATGATGTGGGGCCCACGGCCACCATGCTGCTGAAAGAACGTATCAACCAAGTACTCAAGCAACGACAAATCATTGGTTTCCAGCTCGGCAACAACCTGCTGCAAGGCCGAAACATGCCGCTCGGTGGTAAGTAGCAGGCCTGGTTCCTTTACCCAGGAGTAGGCATACAGTCGGGTGCCATCGGTAGCTACAGTCTGGTGCAGATACCGAACATCGGAGGCCGGAATAATGGTTTCTTCCGCAGTGCCAATGGGGTAGTCCCAGGAGCGGTACAGGGAAATTCGGGTAAATCCCAGCTTCAGCAAGGCGGCATCTTTGTTGGTGGCAGAAAGCATAGGCTAGGGTGGAGCAAGAGTGAAGAGGTCAGGGGCGCTACTCTGCAAGGTGCACGACGAAACGGGGAGTGAAAAGGAAGGGTACGGCCCACTTGTGACATGCCAGAATGAACCCTGGTATTGGTTGTAGGAATACAAATAGCTGTAAATGCCGGTTGCAGGTCAGCCTGCTTAACCCCCGCGACAGTATTATTCGCTGGAGTATTGGCCTACTGTGACATGCCGCTTCCTTTAAAAAAGGGGCTTAGTAAGTGCCAAGGCATACGCCAGCTGGTTGACCAAAAATATTTGGTTATCACTGGAGTTTCTCGCGCGGAAACGTGTACTTCCCTCGTCGTTCGTACCCGTTGCACCTACCCTGCCTCCTATGCAAACCACGCCCGAGTTGCGCGCTGAGCGCCTGCCCACCACCGTATATCCCGATTCAGAGTTGGCTTCCGTGGCGGTGGCCCAGCAAATTGCCGACCTGATCCGGCAACGCGCCGCCGAGCAGCGCCCCTGCGTGCTGGGGCTAGCCACGGGCTCTACTCCTACCCGGCTGTATGAGGAGCTGGTGCGCCTGCACCGCGAGGAAGGCCTGAGTTTTCAGAATGTAGTGACGTTTAACCTGGACGAGTACTTCCCCATGGCGCCCGGGTCTTTGCAGAGTTACGTGCGCTTTATGCAGGAATACCTGTTCGAGCACATTGATATCCGGCCCGAGAATATACATATTCCTGATGGCACCCTGGCGCAGGAGCAAGTGGCCGAGTTTTGCCGGCGCTATGAGGAGAAGATCAAAGAAGCCGGTGGGATTGATTTGCAGGTACTGGGTATTGGCCGCACGGGCCACATTGGCTTTAATGAACCGGGCTCCGGGGCCGCCTCCCGCACCCGCCTGATTACCCTCGACCATATTACCCGCACCGACGCCGCATCTGACTTTTACGGGGAGGAAAACGTGCCGCGCCGCGCCATCACCATGGGCGTAGGCTCCATTCTGGAGGCCCAACACATTGTGCTGCTAGCCTGGGGTGAGGGCAAAGCGGCTGTGGTGAAGCGCATGGTGGAGGGCGAAATGACGGACTCGGTACCGGCCACTTACCTGCAGCAGCACCCCAGCGTGCAGGTGGTGCTAGATGAAGCGGCTGGGGCAGAACTCACTCGCCTGAAAACCCCTTGGCTGGTAGGCCGCAACCTCAACTGGCAACACGCCCCCACTGTACGCAAGGCCGTAACCTGGTTAGCTCGCACCCTGCAAAAGCCTATCCTCAAGCTCACCGATGAAGACTACAACGAAAATGGCCTCTCGGAGCTGCTAGCTGAGTCCGGGCTGGCCTATGACATCAATATCCGGGTATTCCGGCAGTTGCAGCGCACTATTACCGGCTGGCCCGGGGGCAAGCCCCACGCCGATGATACTGACCGGCCCGAGCGTGCTGCTCCCTTCCCCAAGCGAGTGCTCATCTTCTCGCCCCACCCCGACGACGACGTGATTAGCATGGGCGGCACCCTGCTGCGGCTGGTTGACCAAGGCCATGAGGTGCACGTAGCCTACCAGACATCGGGCAATATTGCCGTATTCGATGATGAGGCCATCCGGTTTGCGGAGTTTGTGGCGGAGTACGACAGCATGTTCCGCTTGGACGACCAGCCGGCCGAAACCCTTTACCACCGCGTGTCTGATTTTCTGCGCCACAAGCAGCCCGGGCAGGTCGACTCCGAGGAAGTACAGCAGATCAAGGGCCTGATTCGGCGGGGTGAAGCCAAGAGTGCCTGCCGCTACGCCGGAATTCCGGATGAGCATATTCACTTTCAGGATCTGCCTTTTTACGAAACCGGCCGGGTGCGCAAAAAGCCGATTGGGGAAGAGGACATCCGGCTGACGATGGAGCTGCTCAGCCAGATACAACCGCAGCAGGTGTACGCCGCCGGCGACCTATCGGACCCGCACGGCACGCACCGCGTGTGTCTGGCCGCTATTTTTGAAGCCATGCGCCGCCTGAAAGCAGCGGAGGCCGCGTGGCTACCGGAGTGCCGGGTATGGCTGTACCGGGGGGCCTGGCAGGAGTGGGACGTGGATCAGATTGAAATGGCGGTACCACTCTCCCCCCAGGAACTCACGCGCAAGCGCCGGGCCATCTTCAAACATCAGAGCCAGAAAGACCGGCCGCTGTTCCCGGGGGCCGACCAGCGCGAGTTCTGGCAACGAGCCGAAGAACGAAACCGCACCACCGCCCGCCTCTATGACCAACTGGGCCTACCTGAGTACGAGGCCATTGAGGCCTTTGTACGCTGGCACTTCTAGCACCTAGCGCTTTGCCTCCATTACCTGCCCCACGGGCCGACCCGTGCGGGCGCAGGTAGTGTCGCGGGCGGCGCGGGCGAAGCCGTAGCCCTGCAAGATGGCTTTCTGAAAATAGTCGCAGGCCTGCTCTGGGCGGCGCTGTTGCTGAGCCACCCGGCCCAGCAGGAAATACACCTGCCCACTGCGCGGCGTAATCGTCAGCACGTCCCAGTAGTCGCTCTGGGCACCATCAAACTGCCGGAGCTTGAACTGGGCCAGACCCCGGAACGTGAGTAAACGAGCCTGCAGCCGCGACTGGGCCGGAGCGTGGCGCAGGGCCTGGCTGAACAGTTTGGCCGCAGGGGCAAATTGCTGCCGCTCAAACAACAAAAACTCCCCCCGCAGCAAACCGGCCCGGGCCACGGTGCTATCCAGCTGTAGGGCCTGCTGGTAGGCAAGCTGGGCCGAATCCGGTTGCTGCAAGCTGGCCCAGCACTGCCCCATCCGGAGCCAGAGTTTAGCGTGGTGCGGTGCTGTAGCGTCGGGCAAGGCCGCTCGGTAGTCGCGCAGGGCCGCTGCGTAGTTGCGCAGGGCCAGCTGCTCTACCTCACCCCGGCGGCGCAGGGCAGGTTCGTACCCCGGCTTGAAGTGCAGGGCATCGGTGAAGTAGCTGTGGGCACCTTCAAAGTTAGCTTGGGCGTAGGCGGCCACGCCCCGCTCATAGTTACGCACCCCCGATACGTGGTCCATCGTGACCTTCACCGAGAGAATGAACAGCAGAAAACCCAGGGCCGCCAATGCCGCTACCCAATAGTCGCGACGCGTAAACTGCACTTTCTGCCGCGGAATTGGCCGGTAGTGTCGTTCCTGCGCACCCGCCGGGGGACGGGTGCGCAACGGGGCTGGAGGCGGCATGGGCACACCGTACACCCGCTGGCTATGCTGCTGATACTGTTGCTGCCGCCGCGCATCCTCGGCCCGGCGCGCGGCCACTTGCAGCTGATAATCATACTGGGCCCGCCGTCCAGGGTCACCAAGCACATGGTAAGCAGTGGCCACTGCCTTAAATAACTCCTCGTATAGCGTGCTGCCGCCGTGCTTGTCGGGGTGGTACTGCACCGCCAGCCGCTTGTAGGCCCGCTTGATGTCGGGCGCTGATGCGGAGGGTGATACGCCTAATACCTGGTAATGATTCTGACTCAACGGCAACTGGGTAGACAGCTAAAAGTACGGCAATTTTCAGACACGATGTGGCCTTTTCCGTAAGAGGTTGCTACTGTGAAACTGGTACGCATCCGGCTTTCCAGCCGGCTACCCTGTAACATCGTTTTCTGCAAAATTTCTCCCCATGGCCTTATTCTCCACCGAAGACGACACTTCCAAAACGCCCCGCACCGATAACCTGATGGGCAACCTGATGGGCTACCTCGATACGCGCATTGATTTGGTACGCCTTGAAGCGCAGGAAAAAGTTAAAACTGCTTTTGTTGGCACCGTACACGGCGTTACGCTAGGGCTCATCGGCTTGCTGTTTTTTGTATTCCTGAACCTGTTTGTGGCCTTGCTTCTTAATGATGTGCTGGACAGTCCGTACTGGGGCTTCGGCATTGTAGCGGGCTTCTACCTGCTGCTGCTCATCATTTTTGTAGTAGGCATCGACAAAAAGCTGTTCCAAGGCTTGGCCGATAAGCTGCTGAACAACACTATTTACAAATCCGACAAACGCCAAGCCTAACTCACCAATGGCCGATCTGCACAACCCACTGTTCGAGGACGAAAAGGAGTTTCTGGAGCACCAGAAACTGGAATATGAGCGTGCCCTCCTGGGCGACGTAGAGGAAATCAAAGCCAAAACCCAAGAGGTTAGCAAGTACGTGGCCATTGGTGCGGGCATTTTGGGCGGCGCCTGGCTACTTAGCAAAGCCCTTGGGGGCCGTAAGTCGCCCAAGAAGCTGAAAGGCCCCCACCAGGACGAGTACAATCGCCACCTGAAACCAAGTGTGCCTCGTCCGCGCCGGGTACCAACTGCCACTGCTGCCGATACTGCTGTTACCGACGACCTAGGGTTTGGCTCGGGGCATCATCAGCCCGCCAAAATCCGTACGCAGCCGGCCCCGGCCTCCAAACGAGCCGACATTGCGCCTGATGTGTACCACACCGATGCCGACCCTTTCCAGCCGGTAAACACCTCCGTGCGCTATCCAATTACTGCGTACCAGGCCGCTACTCCCCCGCCCCATCAGCAAGAGGCTTCTTCCATTTTTGCGTCGGCCATCAAATCATTTCTGCAGTCAGATACTGGTAAAGTGCTGGTGGCCCAAGCCTCAGCAGTACTGATGGCCTACGTGGCAAAGAAAGCCGGGGAATATTTGCCAATGCTTAAAAATCCCGACCTTGCAGCTTCCGGCCCGGTTCATGCTGAGCCCGAAACCAAGGATATCGACTTTACTTATCACCACGACGACGCGGATGCGCCTCACCAGCCTGTATGATGCCCTGAGCAAACGCCGGATGCAGGGCCAAAAGTCATTGGCCGTTTTGCTCGACCCGGATAACTTGGACGAGGAAAGCTGCCTGCGCATCTTGGAGCTTAGTGAGCAGCACACAGTTGATTACTTTTTTATGGGCGGCAGTCTGGTGACCAGTGTACACCAGGCTGCCCTCATTCGTTTTATCAAGAGCCGCTCAGCGGTGCCGGTTTTGCTGTTCCCCAGCAACAGTTTGCATCTTGATGCCCAAGCCGACGGCATTCTGCTGCTGTCCTTGATTTCGGGCCGCAACCCCGATTTTTTAATTGGCCAACACGTTATAGCAGCTCCTCTGCTACGCGCCAGCAACCTCCAAATTCTGCCCACCGGCTACATGCTGGTTGACACTGGCCGCCAGACTACTGCCAGCTACATCAGCGGCACCACGCCCCTACCCTACGATAAGCCCAGTATTGCGGCCTGCACGGCCATGGCTGGGGAGCAGCTCGGCTTGCGGCTGATGTACCTAGATGGTGGCAGCGGCGCCATGTACCCCGTGTCGCCGGCCATGATCCGGGCAGTACGGCAGGCCGTTGATACCCCGCTTATTGTGGGAGGCGGCATCAATACCCAGGAAAAAGCTCAAGCTGCTTTAGAAGCCGGTGCCGACGTCATCGTGGTTGGGAATCATATTGAGAAGGACCCCAGCTTTCTGGCCGAAATGTCGCACACCATCCGCCACTTCAACCAGACCACTGATTCCACGGATTATTCGCGGATTACGCGGATTTTGTAGCCGATTATCTGGCGGCACACGCGCCGGCGGGTGCCGGCAATTGTCGGTACACACAACAAAAAAGGCCTGCTGTGTAGCAGGCCTTTTTTGTTGGAACTCAGAGCTAATGCAATTGGCTGGTCTACAAAATCCGTGAAATCCGTCGAAAAATCTGTGAAATCAGTGGTCTTAGATGTTCATAGCTGACTCGCGGCGGCGCATCTTGCCGGCCGGAATACCGAACATCATCTTGAAGCGGCGGCAGAAATAGGCAGTGTCCTTGTAGCCCACTTCCTTACCAATATCCCGGATGCTCTTTTTGGTAGTGCGCAGCAGGAACACGGCCCGCTCCATACGCTGGTACTCGATATAATCCTGGGGGTTGATGCCAGTGAGCATTTTGAAATACTGCCCCACATAGTCCTCCGACACGTTAGCCACACCCGACAATACCTTGTTCGACAGGTCACCACCAATATTCTCCTTGATGTAGTTGAACAGATCAATGAGACGGGGGTCTTTGAAGTACGTGCTGTTGGTAGCCAGCTGCTCCACAAACATCTTGTTTTTCAAGATGTAGCGCACAATTTCCACCACAATGTTCTCCGTGTAGATTGTGATGAGTCGCTCCCGGCCTGGCAGCTCCTGCAGGCTTTCCTCCACTACTTTAATGACCAAGTTGGCCAGCTTGGAGTTGCCGCTAATCAGGAAAGCCGGCACGTCCAGGGAAGCAAAGAAGTTCACCGAATCAAACACCTTCGCCTCGAAGCTCACGAAAGAGTGGCTTTCCTCAGCGTCCCCGATCAGGTCGAGGTCGGAGTTGGAGTGGAAGAACTTGTCTTTGTTCGTGATGAGGTCGTCGTTGGTGATGCTCTTACTTGAGGTTTCGCCGTAGGTAACCTTGGTAGCGCGGCCACCCGGAATAAACAGCATTTCCCCTTCTTCCACTACCTGCTCCTCATCTCCGAAGGAAAGACGGCCCTTGTGCAGCAGGATCAGGTTATTGCCTACATCGTAGGAGTTTTTAACAGTAAAGGGCTGTTGCAACACGAGGTTTTTCGCCTTGATGTAACGAACCCCCAGCGACTCTATCACTTTATTATAATCTTCCATCTTTATCGGGCGGTTGGGTGAGACCGGAATGAGCAGGAAATAGCACCCCGGACTTATCTAATGCAAAATAACATATAAAAATTCACAAAAACACAAAACCCAGCTAATATTTAGCTGGGTTTTGTGCAATAAGCCTGACTTTAAGGCAATTCAGGAGTTACTTGAGAATTTCCCGCGAGATTACAATTTTCTGAATCTCAGAGGTTCCTTCATAGATCTGCGTGATTTTGGCGTCGCGCATCAGGCGTTCTACGTGGAACTCTTTCACGAAACCGTAGCCGCCGTGAATTTGCACTGCTTCTACGGCCGTATCCATGGCCGTTTTGGAGGCAAACAGCTTGGCCATGGCCCCCGATTTGGCGTAATCCTGGTGAGCATCCTTATCGTGAGCAGCCTGTAGGCACAACAGACGGGCGGCATCAATGTTGGTGGCCATATCGGCCAGCTTGAATTGAATGGCTTGGTGCTGGGAAATCGGCACGCCGAAGGCCTTGCGCTCTTTGGAGTATTTCAACGACAGCTCGTAGGCACCCGAAGCAATACCCAAAGCCTGGGCGGCAATGCCAATACGGCCGCCGGCCAGTACCTGCATGGCGAACTTGAAGCCAAAGCCATCCTCACCAATACGGTTTTCCTTGGGCACTTTCACATCCGTAAACATGAGGGAGTGCGTGTCGGAGCCACGAATACCCAGCTTGTTTTCCTTGGGCCCTACTACGAAACCGGGCATATCCTTCTCCACAATGAGGGCATTGATGCCGCGGTGCTTTTTCTCGGGGTCAGTTTGGGCAATAACCAAGTACACGGAGGCCGAAGAACCGTTGGTAATCCAGTTCTTGGTGCCGTTGAGCAGGTAATGGTCACCCTTATCCTCGGCGGTGGTACTCTGGCTGGTGGCATCCGAACCGGCTTCGGGCTCCGACAGGGCAAAAGCGCCAATGATTTCGCCGGTAGTCAGCTTGGTCAGGTACTTCTGCTTCTGCTCCTCAGTGCCGTATTTTTCCAAGCCCCAGCACACCAGTGAGTTATTCACTGACATGATAACGGAGCACGAGGCATCTACCTTGCTGATTTCTTCCATGGCCAGCACGTAGCTTACCGTGTCCATACCGCCGCCGCCGTATTCGGGGCTTACCATCATGCCCAGAAAACCCAGCTCACCCATTTTCTTGATTTGCTCGGCGGGAAACTTCTGGTGTTCGTCACGCTCAATTACGCCGGCCCATAATTCACTCTGGGCAAAGTCGCGTGCGGCGGCCTGTACGGCTAGTTGTTCTTCGGTGAGCTGAAAATCCATCGGTAAAGAAAAGGGTGGGGTGGGGAAATGGGCTAATCAAGGGCAAGCGTAAATTCGCTGGCAGGTCAAAATTAACCCGTTGTTTTTGCAGATTAAGCAGAAGCCACAGTTTTTTTATCGGCGCGCCTGCCAAACAAGACCGGAAGCCGGATTTTGTTTTATAGCCGCTGCAACATCCTGCAAGCCTCAATAGTGCCACGTTGCCTCCATACTGAGTAGGAGGATTGCGTTTGTAGGATTCCGATACTGAGGGCAACTGCCCAACATAAAGCGGCTACCCCAGTTGCCCGGAGTAGCCGCTTTAGTGCGGTAAGCAGAGAGAATATTAGCGGCGGCGGCCCATGAGCAGCGTAGCGTAGTAGAACAGCGTAGCCAAGGAGCCCAGCGCCGCTACCACGTAAGTCATGGCGGCCCACCACAGGGCATCTTTGGCCATCACGTGCTCTTCGGGGGTTACGATGTTACGCTTATCCATCCAGGCCAGGGCTCGTTTGGAAGCATCAAACTCCACGGGCAGGGTGACGAAGCTAAACAGCGTAGTAAGCGCGAAAAACGCTACCCCAGCGGTAAGTGGCCATGGAGTAGTGCGCAGCATAACCACGCCCAGAAACAGCAGGATAGGCATGAATTTAGAAACTGCCCCCAGCGCCGGCACCATAGCCGAGCGGAATTGCAGAGCACTGTAAGCGGTGGCATGCTGCACAGCGTGGCCGCACTCGTGAGCAGCCACGGCGGCCGCGGCGGCACTCCGGTCATTGTACACCGACTCGCTGAGGTTTACCGTTTTGTCGGTGGGATTGTAGTGGTCGGTGAGCTTGCCTTCCGTGCTGATGATGCGTACATCGGTGATGCCGTGGTCGGCAAGCATGAGCTCGGCAATCTGGCGGCCGGAGAGGCCATTGCGCAGGCCCACCTGCGAGTATTTCTCAAACTTGCTGCGCAGGCGCATCTGGATAAGCCAGGAGGCCAGCATCGTAAGCAGCACAATGACGTAGGCCGGACTGATGTGGTACATAAAAAAGAGGTTTTACGTGAAAGAAGCGCCCGGCGACCGTTCTGAACTTTCCCTTTGGAAGCCCTCGGACTAGGCGCCGCGCAAAATTCGCTCAACAATGCGCGTAGTGCTGTAGCCGGCTACCAGCGGTACGGTAAGTACCTGGCCACCGTTCTCTAACACTACTTCGTGGCCCACAATTCCGCTGATCTGGTAATCGTTGCCCTTCACCAAAACGTTGGGGCGCAGGGCTTCAACCAGGGAAAGAGGGGTTTGCTCATCGAAAAGCACTACCGCATCCACGAACAAAAGGGAGGCCAATACCCGGGCCCGTGACACTTCGTCTTGCAGGGGCCGGCCCGGCTTGAGGCAACTCACGGATGCATCCGTGTTCAGGCCCACTACCAGCCGCTGGCCCAGGTGGCGAGCCTGCTCCAGGTAATCGACGTGGCCCAGGTGCAGCAAATCGAAGCATCCATTGGTAAACACCACTTTTTCGCCAGCAGCCTGCCACGCGGCTACTACTGGGAGCAACGCCTCACGGCTCATAATTTTCTCTTTGGTCCACTGCATGCTATGCCGGCTGAAGAAGGAAAGTTGTTGCTAAAAAAGACAGCCCGGCTGTGCGACAACCGGGCTGCTACCTTACGTAAGCTACCGAGTTTAGGCTGCTACCTCTGCGGAAACGGCCTTTCTGCCCGATTTTACCATACTGATCAGGAAGCTCACACCACCCATCAGCACCACTAATAAGGTTTGGGAGCCGTGCACCACCAGCGCGTAGGCAATACCGGCCTCTTTGCTAACGCCGTACACCAGCAGAATGCCTTGCACCATGATGTGAAATGGCCCCACTCCGCCTGCTACCGGCGCCGCCATACCAAAAGCCCCAAACGTGAGAACAGCCAGGCCGGCGCGCATACCCAGGTCGTAGGTGGCCGGGAAAGCGAAGAAGGCTAGGTAATCCATGAGGTAGTACACCAGCCAAGTGAAAAAGGTGTGGAGCAGAAAAGTGCCTTTGCGCTCCATTTTCAGCACGCTGAATACTCCGGCCAGCAGTCCTTTCACAAACACCACAGCCTTATTGAACAACGCATTCTGGCGCAGGCGCTCCAGGTTGCGGAATACGGCGTAGGCCAGCGTCAGCAATAGCAGGACAGCAATGCCCAGGGCCAGTAGCAGCGGGGTACGGTTGCGGGCCAGGGCATCGTAACGACCAGCCAGCAGGTTATCAGTTACAAACTTCCAGAAGGTGGTGAAATCCAGCAGCAAGGTAGCGCCCAGCAAGCCCAGCAGCACCAGCACGTCAATTACCCGTTCGGTTACTACGGTTCCCAGCGCCACCTGCACCGGCACGCCGCTGGTACGCCGCAGCACGGAACACCGGATAACCTCCCCCATGCGGGGTAGCACCATATTGGCCAGGTACCCTACCATCATGGCGTGGTACACGTCCCAATAGCGCGGTTTGTGGCCAGTGGGGTCAATCTGCATCTTCCAGCGGTAGGCCCGGCTAAAGTAGCCCAGCGCCGATAGGACCGTGGTAATCAGCAGCCAGGAGTAGTTGGCCTCGCGCACGTACTGCCCTACGCGGCTCAGGTCCTGGCCCTGCAAAGCGTAGCGCATCAGCAGCACCGATACGGCCAGCAGCAGAACATACTTGATGATATTGAGCAGTTGTTTCATACAAGAATATGATGGTACAAGTCTGTGTAGCTCCTGCAGCAAAAAGGCTGGCTATTCTGGAGGTAGAATAGCCAGCCTTTCTTCCGTAGGGTCCTCCACTATGGGTTAGGCTACGCGGTTGTGCTGATCCGGGAAAATTACTGTGGGCTTGTGGGCCTTGGCCTCGGCAAAGTCGATGAGGGCGTAAGAAATGATAATAACGATGTCGCCAACGGCTACACGGCGTGCGGCCGGCCCGTTCAGGCAAATCATGCCGGAGCCCCGCTCACCCTTGATGGTATAGGTTTCAAACCGCTCCCCATTGTTAATATTCACGATGGTTACCTTCTCGTTTTCCACCATGTTGGCCGCGTCCAGCAGGTCCTCATCAATGGTAATACTGCCCACGTAGTGCAGTTCCGCCTGCGTAACCTTTACGCGGTGGATTTTCGACTTAAGAACCTCAATATGCATGGCCGGGAAAAGCGGGTGGTTTTTGGCCCGCAAAGATACGAAAGGTGATGTAGCGAGTGGTCGGTTCGCTATGGGCTATTTGCACCAACCAAATGCCCAGCCCAACCACCAATCCGCTACGTTACTGTACTACTATGTTATCAATCAACCGTACCCCACCGAGGTGGGCAGCAAGGCACAGAGCCACGGGCTGACCGGGCTGCCATTCCGTCAGTGGCTGCAGGGTGTGGGCGTTTGCTACTGCAAAGTACTCTAGCGTAATAGCCGCCTCAGCCCGCAGATAGTCTTCAACCGCCTCCTGAACCTCAAGTGGGCTCCGCTGACGGGCCTGCACTAGCTGCTCAGCTAGTTGCAACGCCTGATACAGCTGCGGGGCTACAGCGCGGGCCTCGGCCGAGAGGCGACGGTTCCTGGACGACATAGCTAGCCCATCCGCTTCGCGCACGGTAGGAAAGGCTATCAGGCTCAAATCAAACGACAAATCGGCTACCAGTTGGCGCACGATGGCTACCTGCTGCAGGTCCTTCTGCCCGAAATACGCCCGGTGGGGCCGGCTCAGATGAAACAGCTTGCTTACTACCGTAGCTACTCCGTTGAAATGCCCAGGTCGGTGCTCCCCCTCCATTACCCTTTCCAGGGCCCCGAAATCAAAGCGCAGCACCGTTGGCTGGGGGTACATTTCCTCCACTGAGGGCAGAAACAGGGCCGTGCAGCCAGCCGGAGCCAGCAGGGCCGCATCGGCCTCGGGCAGGCGAGGGTACAGACGGAAGTCGTCGGGGTTGTTGAACTGGGTGGGATTTACAAAAATGCTGACAATCACCACCTCACATTCCTGGGCGGCGGCCCGCACCAGCTGCAGGTGCCCCTCGTGCAGCGCGCCCATAGTGGGCACCAGCCCAACGCGCTGACCGTTGCGCCGCGCCTTTTCCGTGTAGGCTTGCAACGCAGCGGCGGTATTCAGTATCTCCATAGAGTAAAACAGGCCTTCCGACGAGCCGCCGGCTGGCTATGATTGAAATTTCCCTCAAAAATGTTTAATTTTGTGCATCCCAAAGTGTTGCCCTTCCTCAATCACCCCAACTGACTCTCTATGTCTAAGTTGAGAATACTCTATGCTGCCACGGAAATTAACCCGTTTTTGCAGACCACCAAGGTAGCAGAGTTTTTGCGGCGTCTGCCGCAGGGAATGCAGGAAATGGGGATGGAAATCCGCATTTTTGTACCCCGATTTGGCATTATTAACGAGCGTAAAAACCGCCTGCATGAAGTAGTGCGTTTATCGGGAATTAATATTGCCGTGGGCGAAGATGAAAAGCCGCTCATTATTAAAGTGGCGTCCATCCCGAATGCGAAGTTGCAAGTTTATTTCATCGACAACGAAGATTACTTTCATCGTAAGTCGGTACTCGTAGATAAGAACGACAAGTTCCACTCCGATAATGACGAGCGGGCCATCTTCTTCTGCAAAGGTGTACTGGAAACAGTGAAAAAACTGGGCTGGTCTCCGGACATTGTACACTGCAATGATTGGATGACTGGCTTGATTCCGATGTACCTGAAAACGACCTATAAAAAGGACCCAATTTTCAAGGACGCCAAATCGGTGTTTACCATCTACAATAACGAGTTCGACTTCAAGTTTGAGGGTGATATTGTAGAGAAGGCCAAGATGCTCGACATCGAGGATGAAATGCTGGCTTCCTTGAAAACAGCTGACTTCGGCGGTTTCATTAAAGTAGGCATGGAGTATGCCGATGCCGTAGTGAAGTCGGATGAAGACTTCAGCGAGAACCTGAATACCCTGTTCACGGAGTACTCGGGCAACAAACAAATTGAGCAGGTAGCCGCCGACGACAACCTGTTGACTTCTTACTACGCACTATATAATGAATTGGCCAACTAGCGCCAGCCGACTTGCTTCGGTTTCCCTTGTTGCAGTTGCCTTACTGGGCCTGACCACTGGCTGTGAAGAAGCCAATGACCTCGGCCTGGAATTGCCCGGCACTTCTCCTATCACGGCAAATTACCTCGACCTTCCGGTGACGGCCTATACCGTACGCCAGCAGCCGGTTGAAACTATACAGGCGGATCAGCTGCTGGTGGGACGGCTCCGTGACTCCTTCGTGGGTACTACCACGGCCAAGGGCTACCTGAATTTGCAGGTAGTGACCAGCGACACTATCCCGTCGGCTTTCACGGCTCACCGACTTGATTCGGTGGTGGTTACGTTCCCATTCAGTCAAGTCTATGGCTCGGCCGCACAGCCTTTGCAGTTTGATTTGCAGGCGCTGGCTCAGCCGCTGGATGAACGGGCGGTGTATAACTCCACGTCTTCGGTGGCGACCAGCAACACGCTACTAGCCGGCTTTTCGGCGCCGCTGAACCGCACGCGAGCTGTAAAGCGACGGGTAGGTTCCGGTGTATCCTCCGACACGACCACCACGGTAATTACCACCACGGAGCCCGACCAGGTAGTACGGGTACGGCTGCTGCGCTACGCCAATACCGCTACGCTGGCTAACTCGGTATTTACCGCGCTGAAAGATGGTACCCCTACGCAGGCTAAGCTGGATGCCGTGTGGAAAGGCATTGCCCTGGAGGCATCAGCCAATCACTCGGGTAACATTGTCGGATTCTCCTCGAATACCGGTGCTAGCGTTTCTTTCTACTATACCGCTACCGCTACGGTGGGCACGGTTACCAAAGTACGGTCAAGGCTCTATCGTCTCCTGCTAGCCAATGGTCTGTCAAGCCTGCCGGGCAAATATTTCACGCAGATTGCCACTGACTTGAGTGGTACTCCGCTGGCAGGACTCACCACAGCACAAAGCCAGGTTCCGGCGGCCGCCTCCAATGGCTTCACGTATGCGCAGGGCGGTATTGGCTTGGGAACTCGCATTGAGTTTCAGGGCCTAGACAACCTACGTAACAATACAGATATTGCCATTAACCGGGCCGAGTTGATAGTGCCCATCAAGCAAAACAGCAACGCCCTGTTCCCTTATCCGAATGGCTTGTATCTGTACGAGGTGAATAGCGCTAACGCCGTCCTGACCCGGACGGTTGGCGCCACCACCTACGAGCGACTGGTACCGGCGGAAGGCACCAACTCACTTAGCGGGGCTCGTCTTACCCCAGCCTCGGCGGGGCCAGGAGTTGCACCAGCAGTAGCTACAGTTCCTGCTGGCCAAGACCCGGTGCAGCAGTATTCGGTACCTTTAACTGAGTATCTGCAGGCTTACTTGCAGAATCGTCTGGAAGGTGAATTACCCAGTGGCCTCGTTCTGTCGCCTACGTTGCGCTCTAGTTCCGTACTAAACCTAAACCGGGCTCAACTAGACGCGAACAATATTAAGCTGCGCGTATACTACTCCAAGTTACGGTAGGTTCAGCTCTGTCAGAGAAGCCTACCGATAAGGGCGGCACGGCTTTTGCCGTTGCCGCCCGATTTTTTCTCTTTCTCAGAACCATCTGCTCTGTCATAAATCAACTGCTATGTGCGGAATTGTAGCTTACATTGGGCACCGTGAGGCCTGCCCCATCATCATCAAAGGTCTGCGTCGCCTGGAATACCGGGGCTACGATTCAGCCGGCGTTGCCCTGCTGAACGGGCAGCTTACCGTTTACAAGAAGAAAGGCAAAGTAGCTGACCTCGAAGCCTACATTGGCGAGCAGGACACCCACGCCCACATCGGCATGGGCCACACCCGCTGGGCTACTCACGGCGAGCCCAACGACGTGAATGCACACCCGCATTATTCCACTTCGGAGCGCATTGCCATCATCCACAACGGCATTATTGAAAACTACGCCGCCCTGAAGCAGCATTTGCAGCAGCAGGGCCATGTATTCCATTCTGATACGGACACGGAAGTTTTCGTAAACCTGATTGAGGAGATTCAGAAGCAGAACAGCTGCACGCTGGAGGAAGCCGTACGCCTGGCCCTGCACGAGGTAGTAGGTGCTTATGCCATTGTGGTGCTTAGCAAAGACAACCCTGGCCAACTGATTGCCGCCCGCAAAGGCTCGCCGCTGGTTATTGGCGTGGGTGAAGGTGAGTTCTTTCTGGCCTCTGATGCTACGCCCATCATTGAGTACACCAACGAAGTGGTGTACGTGAATGACTATGAGTTAGCCGTTATCAAAGATGGTACGCTCGAAATCCGTTCCCGCGAAGACGTGGTGCAGACGCCCTACATTCAGACGCTGGAGCTGGAGCTGGACCGCATCGAGAAAGGCGGCTACGAGCATTTCATGCTGAAGGAGATTTTTGAGCAGCCCCGCTCGATTCTCGACTCCATGCGCGGCCGTCTGGAATTGGAAGCTGGCCACTTGAACATGGGTGGCGTGCGCGCGTACGAGCGGAAGTTCGTGAATGCCGACCGCATCCTGATTGTAGCCTGCGGCACCAGCTGGCACGCCGGCCTCGTAGCCGAGTATCTGCTGGAAGACCTGGCTCGTATTCCGGTGGAGGTAGAATACGCCTCGGAGTTCCGGTACCGCAACCCCGTTATTACGGAGCGTGACATTGTAATTGCCATTTCGCAATCGGGCGAAACGGCCGATACGCTGGCCGCCCTTGAACTGGCCAAGAGCCGCGGGGCTACCATTTTCGGTATCTGCAACGTGGTAGGCAGCAGCATTGCCCGCGCTACCGATGCCGGCGCGTACACGCACGCAGGCCCTGAAATTGGGGTAGCCTCTACCAAAGCCTTCACGGCCCAGGTAACAGTACTCACGCTGCTGGCTATGATTGTAGGTCACAAGCGCGGTACCCTCACAGATACCCGTCTGCGCGAGTTGATGGTGGAGCTGAACAACATCCCCGCGAAAGTAGAGAAGGCGCTGCTGCTCAATGACCAGATTGAAAAGATTGCCGAGACGTTCAAGGACGTTCCGAATTTCCTATATCTGGGCAGAGGTTATAACTTCCCCGTGGCTTTGGAAGGCGCGCTTAAGCTGAAAGAAATCAGCTACATCCACGCAGAGGGTTACCCTGCTGCCGAAATGAAGCACGGCCCCATTGCCCTCATTGATGAGAACATGCCCGTGGTGGTAATTGCCACTAAGGACAGCTCATATGAGAAAGTGGTTAGCAACATTCAGGAGGTGAAGGCCCGCAAAGGCCGCATCATTGCCGTGGTGACGGAAGGCGACGATGTAATTCCGCAGATGGCCGAATTCACCATTGAAGTGCCCGCTACCAGCGAAGTACTGATGCCGCTGGTATCGGTGGTGCCGCTGCAGCTGCTGAGCTACCACATTGCCGTATTGCGCGGCTGCAACGTAGATCAGCCCCGTAACCTGGCCAAATCGGTGACGGTAGAGTAAACCCGTTATTACTAGTTATAGCAAGCTGCCGCCGCCCCGGAATCATCTGGGGCGGCGGTAAGCATTTACACCTGCTGAAGCCCAATTTTTCTGGTACTTTGGCACCTGCCTATTTTTCCTTCCCCACCTTCTCACTTTCGATGCTCATGGCTCACACCATCATTTTTTCGCCCCAGGCTCCTGCTCCCATCGGGCCGTATAGCCAAGCTATTCAGGCAGGCAATACCGTGTATGTTTCCGGGCAAATTGCTCTTGATGCCACTGGCCAGTTGGTAGGTGAAGGCGACGTAGCCCAGCAAACTCATCAGGTGATGCGCAACCTGCAGGCCGTACTGGCAGCGGCTAATCTTACGCTGCGCGACGTAGTGAAATGCAGCATTTTCGTAAAGGATCTGGGCAACTTCGGCCTCATTAACGAAATCTACGGCAACTATTTTGAGGCGGATTATGCTCCTGCCCGCGAAACAGTGGAAGTAAGCCGTCTGCCAAAGGATGTGCTGGTTGAAATATCCTGCGTAGCGGTGCAGTAACGATGAACCAGTAAGGAAATGTAACGGGAGGGGCTTATTTCCTGATTTGCGCTGCTTGCGTGAATTGTGCAGATTGTAGTCCTTCTCATTCTTTCCTTGCCTCACTATTCCACTACTATGCGCGAGCTTGGTATCTTTTTATTTTTCGCCGGCCTCATTGCCATGCTGGCCCCATTCCTGCTACCCGCCAACTTTCGGTTTCCTCTCTTGGATTGGATGAATAATTGGGGTGCAACAGCAGCTTGGGCCATTAAAGGCGGCATCACCTTGTTGGGTTTGGTGCTGTGGCTCAGCGCCAGAAACCGTACGTAATGCGCCGACCGGCTTCCCGCAAACCAGCAAAGGCCCTGGCCAAGCCGGCCTATTTTCCGCCCGAAAACGTGCTCACGCGCGTCCTGCCCCCGGAACTGGTGGGGCAGCAGGAGTTCGAGCAGTATCATTTCAGTGGTTTCGACTTAAGCCAGGCGAATTTGGCGGGCCGGCGTTTCAGCGAGTGTCTGTTTGAGAACTGCAATCTGACCGGAGCTACCTTGGGCAACACCGGGCTGCAAAATGTGGCCTTCGAAGGCTGCAAGCTGCTGGGGCTGCAGTTCACTTCCTGTCGCGACATGCTGTTTGATGTGCATTTCGACCGGTGCCAGCTGGATTATGCGTCCTTCTGGGGCAAGGTGATGCCCAACACCCGATTTGCAAGCTGCTCTTTGCTGGAAACCGACTTTACCCGCGCCGACCTCACCAACGCTGTGTTCGAGGAGTGCCAGTTGCGCGGGGCCATCTTCGCCCAAACCCGCCTACTTGCAGCCGACTTCCGCACGGCCCAGAACGTGGTGCTTGACCCGGAGCAGAACGAGGTAAAACAGGCCCGTTTTTCCATTCAGGGCTTGCCGGGCCTGCTAAGCAAATACGGGTTGGTAGTGGAGTAAACCGTGAATTTGGGAAGTGATGAAATTGTGAGTTTGATGTTCTGCCAGACCTGATTGCACAGATAGAACATCAAACTCACAATTTCACCGCTTCACCACCTCACCTTTCGTACCTTTGCGGCGCGTTTTCCCACCCGAAAACGCCGTGAACTGACTGACTTATGGAAAGAGAAGTACGGGTGCGCTTTGCGCCCAGCCCCACGGGGCCGCTGCACATCGGCGGCGTGCGCACGGCGCTGTATAACTACCTGCTGGCCCGCAAACTGGGCGGCAAAATGCTGCTGCGCATTGAAGACACCGACCAGAACCGCTTTGTGCCCGGCGCGGAGCAGTACATTATGGACTCCCTGCGCTGGTGCGGCATCGAAATTGACGAGGGAATTGAGCAAGGTGGCCCCCACGCGCCGTATCGTCAGAGCGAGCGGAAGCCCATGTACCGCCAGTACGCCGACCAGCTGCTTAAGGACGGCCACGCCTACTACGCCTTCGATACGCCCGAGGAACTGGACGCCATGCGCGCCCGCCTCACGGCCGCCAAGGTGCCCAACCCCCAGTACAACAGCATCACCCGCGCTCAGATGCGCAACTCGCTCACTTTGCCAGCTGAGGAAGTGGAGCAGCTGCTGGCCAACAACACACCCTACGTAATTCGCCTGAAGGTGCCACGCAAGGAAGAAATCCGCTTCAACGACCTTATCCGGGGTTGGGTAGTGGTACACTCCAGCAGCATCGACGATAAAGTGCTGATGAAGTCAGACGGCATGCCGACCTACCATCTGGCCAATATTGTGGATGACCATCTGATGGAAATTACTCACGTTATCCGGGGCGAAGAGTGGCTGCCCTCGGCTCCGCTGCACGTGCTGCTGTACCGCTATTTAGGCTGGGAAAGCACTATGCCCCAATTTGCTCACCTACCCCTGCTACTCAAGCCCGATGGCACTGGTAAACTCTCGAAGCGCGACGGTGATAAGCTGGGCTTCCCGGTGTTCCCGCTGGAATTCCACGGCAAGGACGCCGAAACCGGCGAACCAACCGTGAGCAGTGGCTACCGGGAATCAGGCTATTTGCCCGAGGCATTCATCAACTTCCTGGCCTTCCTGGGCTGGAACCCCGGCACCCAGCAGGAGCTGTTTACTATGAACGAGCTGATTGAGAACTTCTCAATTGAGCGCGTGAGCAAGTCGCCGGCCCGCTTCGACCAGAACAAAGTGCGCTGGTATAATGAGCAATACCTGCGCGCCAAACCCGATGCTGAGCTAGCCCAGTACCTCACCGAGGAGTTAAGCAAACAAGGAGTCGAAGTACCCGCCGACCAGGCTGAGCAAATTGCCTCTCTGGTAAAAGAGCGGGCAACTTTCCCGGCTGATCTGGCCAAGGAAGCGCAGCTGTTCTTCCAGCGCCCCGCCAGCTACGACGAGCAGGTGATCAGCAAGAAGTGGAACCCACAGGTATCTGCTGCCCTGGCCAAGTTTGCGGCCCAACTGCCCGCCACCGCCGACGCCTCGGCCGAGGGCATCAAGGCGTTGCTCACGCAGGTGCTGGAAGCTCAAAGCCTGAAAATTGGGCAGGTGTTGCAGGCCTTGCGCGTAGCCGTAACTGGCAACGCCGCCGGCCCCGACCTGATGCACATTATGAGCATCCTGGGGCCGCAGGAAACTGCTGCCCGCATTCAGGCAGCCGTAGCCGCGCTGCCCGCTTAGGTTATAGTTGCTTTTTATTGACTTGCAACCGGCCTGCCCAACACTCGTTGGGTGGGCCGGTTGGTTTTTGGGCCACTTGCTGGGCCGGTGCTGGGCGGCACATCTTTCGGCGGGAGGCTTGCGTACGTACTGGTAAGGGGCCTGCTGGTCCGCTTTCCTACTGACTCTTTAGCCGTTTGTATCATGGCCAAAAAACCCGTTAACCCAAAGAAAAAAGCCGCCGACCCCGAGAAAAAAGCCCGGGTGCATAAGGAGTTGGAAGGCTTCGAAATAAAGGTAAACCCGCTGGGTGAAATCACCTCCAATTACTCCATTGAGGATATCAACCTGTTCTTGAACCGCCACGTACGCGACAAAAAGCTGGTGAACCGCGACGGACAATTTGGCGAGAAGGACGAGGAAGAAGAATTCCCGCTGGAGGACGGCGTGCAGGAACCCGAAGAGTCGGACGAAGATTTTATGCGCCGCACCAGCCGGGAGGCTAAGAAAAAAGGCCCCAAGGCCAGCGCCGAAGACGACCCTGAGCCCTCCGCAGCCGACGACGAATAACGTTATCAGTGCCAGAGCCACGGCTTACAAACGCCGCCGACGCCCTTGATTTGGCGTTGGCGACGTTTGTAAGCCGTTTTCCATGGATACCAAGTGGTTTGAATGGCCGCATAAATTACCGTTTCGCTATACTTGGGGCAGTATTCATCCATTCCTTAGCGCTTATGCAGTCCCACGACGTTGATTACAAAATTCTGGGCAATGACATCCAGGTACTTGAAGTAGAGTTGGACCCCAATGAAACCGTTGTTGCCGAGGCCGGCGCCATGGTGTACATGAGCGAGGCCATTGCCTTTGAAACGAAGATGGGCGACGGCTCGGAGCCGAACCAGAGTATTATGGGCAAGCTGTTCTCGGCCGGCACCCGCCTAATTACCGGCGAGTCGCTGTTTATGACGCACTTTACCCACCGCGGGGGCTATGGCAAAGCGCACGTGGCGTTTTCGGCTCCGTATCCTGGCACCATCATCCCGCTCGACTTACGGGAATTGCCCCAGGGCTTGATTGTGCAAAAGGACGGATTTTTGGCCGCTGCCAAAGGCACCAAAATCAGCCTGCACCTCAACCAAAAGCTGGGCGCAGGCTTTTTTGGAGGGGAGGGTTTTATTCTGCAGAAAATTACCGGCGACGGCAGAGCCTTTGTACACGCTGGCGGGACCATCATTGAGAAGCACCTGAACAACGAGTTGCTGCGGGTAGATACGGGGTGCGTAGTGGCTTTTGAACCAGGCATTGATTTCAGCATTACGCGCGCCGGCGGGCTGAAGTCGATGATTTTTGGGGGTGAAGGGCTGCTGCTAGCTACGCTGCGCGGCACCGGCCGGGTATGGCTCCAATCTATGCCCGTGAAAAAGCTGATTCAGGCCCTGGCCCCAAATGGCGGCAATGCCCAAAAGGAAAGCGGTAGTATTCTGGGCAAAATGGTAGGCGGTATTCTCGACGAATAACAACGGTACCAAGTACCCACCCAAAGGCCCGACCTTCCTGTAGAGGAAAGTCGGGCCTTTGGGTGGGTATTATAGCTGGTAAGGGCGGCGGTTAACTGTTAGCCTAAGTTGGCCGCTATTACGCCCAAACTGGCAAGTAAAGCAACCAGCAGCAAGCCCAATACCCCGACCACGAATTTGCGGTTGCGGACAGTAGAGGTTTCCTCTGATTTAAGACGGCGGTGACGGCGACGACGAGAGCCAGAAGTAGAAACAGAAGTAGAAACGGCCATAGATGGTGTATAGGCAGTTGAACAATACCAAAAATGTAGGCGGCATCCCAAATAAAACCTATTTTCCACTAGTCACCTTCGACCAACGCACGCCTCTGCTCGACGGAACTAACTACCCGCCAATCAGCGCCTAGCACCTGTTTGGCAGCTTCTATCCAGAGAAACAATCAACTCAGAGCTATACCCACTCAGTACAATACACGCCTAGCGGGTGAGCCAGGTAATAGAATCCCCTGCTGCGTTGGTAACCAGGGTGGCCGTTTTTCGGCCGTTCCGGTAAAACTCGGACGGTAGTGGCTGACCTGCAGTATCGTAGCACTTCCACTCCCCAAACCAGAAAAAGCGCACGTTGGTATCGGATATGTTGTAGCGGGCTTGTCCTTGCTTGGCGACGGTGCCGCTGGGGTGATAGTAGCGGATGGCTACCAGCCCTGGCTGGCGCTGGGAAAATCGTTCCTCTCGCTCCAGTTCGCCGGAGGGGGCAAAATACTGCCACCGCCCCGCTGGCAGACCATGCCGGTAACGCCCAGCATTGGCCCGGTGCTGCCCGGCGGCGTCAAAATACTCCTGCCAGGGGCCGTGCCGCTTGTCATCAGTGGGGTGAAACCGGTTGCGCGACCAAAACCCAATGGGGCCGTGCTGCCGGATGCTGGTGCAGGAGGCCAGCAGCCCAAGTGAAACGGCCAGCAAGGTGTTATGGTAAGAATAGCGCATCGAAAACCGGAGATATAACTGTTTTCGATAGTTACAACTAATTATTTAGTTGTTCAAGCAATTCCTCTAGTATTTCCCGGGAGTTGCTCAGGCGCGGTACTTTATGCTGCCCACCCAGCTTGCCCCGACGGGCCAACCACTGCTCGAAGGTACCGGTGGGTACAGCAGCCACCACCGGCGGGGCCAGGGCAATGTCGCGGTGGCGCTTGGCGTCGTAGTCGGAGTTGAGCTGGCGGAGCGTGGCGTCCAGCACGGTGGTAAAGTGAGGCAGGTCTACCCCGGGTTGGGTGAATTCTATCAGCCACTGGTGGCCGCCCCGGGAGGCTCCGTCGTGGGTAGCGAAGTAGATGGGGGCGGCAGTGTAGTCGCGCACTGTAGTGCCGGTGGCCTGGCAGGCGGCGGCCAGGGCAGCATCGGCGTTTTCAACTACCACCTCTTCCCCAAACGCATTGAGAAAGTGCTTGGTGCGGCCCGAAATGCGGATGCGGTAGGGCGCCAGGGAAGTAAAGCGTACCGTATCCCCGATTTTGTAGCGCCATAAGCCGGCGTTGGTGCTGATGATAAGGGCGTACTGCTTGCCCAGTTCCACTTGCTCTAACCCAATAGCCTGGGGCGCGGGCGCATCCCACTGGTCGGGGGGCAGAAACTCGTAGTAGATGCCGTGGTTGAGCAGCAGCAATAGGTCCTCAGAGTCCGGCTCGTCCTGCACAGCCAGGTAGCCCTCGGAGGCATTATACACTTCCAGGTAGTGCATTTGGGAGCTGGGAATGAGCTGACGGAACAGCTCCCGATACGGCCCGAACGCCACGGCTCCGTGCAGAAACAGCCCCAGATTGGGCCACACGTCCAGAATGCTGCCGGCTCCGGCCATTTCCACCACCCGGCGCAGCAGCACAATCATCCAGGTGGGCACGCCGGCCAGCACGCGCACGTCAGCAGTCAGCACGTGGCGGGCGATACGCTCAATCTTTTCTTCCCACTCATCCAGCAAAGCCAATTCCAGGGGCGGGGTGCGCACAAACTCGGCCCAGGCGGGCAGGTTCTGCATAATCACGGCCGATACGTCGCCGACGCGGGAAGCGGCATCCTCGGGGCGGAAAGGGTTGGGGCCGTGGGTGCCACCCAACGACAGAGTTTTCCCGCCCAGAATATCTACCTCCGGGTAGTGTAGCGTGGCCAGGGCCGTCATGTCGCGGCCGGCGCGGTAGTGGCCCTCGTGCAGGGAGGCCCGGGTGACGGGGATATACTTGCTGCGGGCGTTGGTGGTGCCGCTGCTCTTGGCAAACCAGTCCGGCCGGCCGGGCCAGAGCACGTCCGCCTCGCCCCGCAGCACCCGCTCAATTTCCGGGTACAACTCCTCGTAGCTGCTGATGGGCACGCGCTGGGCAAACTCCCGGGCCGAGGGCGCATCGGGGTAGCCGTGGCGGCGGCCCCAGTCCGTGCGCCGGGCCGTGTGCAGCAGGTTGGTGAGTACCTGGGCCTGGGCGTCCAGCGGGTGGCGGCGGATGTGCTCAATACTGGCTAAGCGGCGCTGCAGGGCCCAGGTTAAAACGGTACTAATCACGGAGAGCGGGAACGAATAGAGGAATAGCAAACGGGCGGCAAACGGTACCTGTACCGCCCGCCGCCCGGGAAAGTTACCAATAATACGGTTGGTGCTTTCGGCTATGTCCAGCCGGCAAGCGCCCCCGCTCCTACTGCAAGTTGCCCATTATTCGGTGCTTTCAGAAGTCAGGTTTGCGTCTGGAGCCGTAGAATAGTCCTTTCGTTTTAGCTCAAAATTCTTGCCCAGGTACACGCGGCGCACCATCTCATCGGCGGCCAACTCCTCGGCGGTGCCGGCTTTCAGCAGCTTGCCCTCGAACAGCAGGTAGGCCCGGTCCACAATGGCGAGGGTGGAATTCACGTCGTGGTCGGTGATGAGAATGCCGATGTTCTTATGCTTGAGCCGGGCCACAATGCTCTGAATTTCCTCGGTAGCAATGGGGTCGACGCCGGCGAAGGGCTCATCCAGGAGCACAAATTTGGGGTCGACGGCCAGGGCCCGAGCTATTTCGGTGCGCCGCCGCTCCCCCCCGCTTAGCACCCGGCCCAGGTTTTTGCGCACGTGGGTCAGGCTGAACTCGTTGAGCAGCTCCTCCACTTTGTCGCGCTGGGCCTGCTTGGGCAGGTCGGTCATTTCCAGCACCGCCAGAATGTTCTCCTCCACGCTCAGGTCGCGGAACACGCTGGCCTCCTGGGCCAGGTAGCCCACACCCAGGCGGGCGCGCTGGTAAATGGGCATCTTGGTAATTTCCCGCTCATCCAGAAACACGCGGCCAGCATCGGGTTTCACCATACCCACCGTCATGTAGAACGAAGTGGTTTTGCCGGCCCCGTTGGGGCCCAGCAAGCCCACAATTTCGCCCTGCTCCACTTGCAGGCTCATGTCGTTCACCACCGTGCGCGACTTGTATTTCTTGACCAGATGTTCGGCTCGTAGTATCATCTTGCTGCAAAGGTAGGGGTTGGCCGGAAGGTTGGCGGGCCGAGGCCAAGCGGCGGATGCAGTTGCCGGAACCCCGGCTCCACCACCTAACGCCTAGCCCCGGGCCGTAAGTACCTGGCGGCGCAGGGTTGTTTGGGCAGGCGAGGCGCCGGGGCTGGGCTTAAGCAGGTTGCTGGCTTCCACCTCGTACTCCTGCGCGGTGCCCTTCACGGTGCTGGTAGTGGAGCCCCGCCGAACGGTAAGCTCTACAGGCGCGGACGTGGCCGTTTCAGTATCTACCAGCGGGCGGAGCAGCTTCTCGGCGTTGGCCATGGTGAGGGGTTGCCCGTTCACGGCCAGAATTACGTCGTCGTTGCGCAGGCCGAACACGTTGGTCTGGGCCTGCACGTCGGCGGTGCGGAACTCCTGCTTGCTCTCATCGTAGCGGAAACCCAGCTGCCCGAACGCCCGGATTTTCACGCGGGCCTTGTCAGTGTAGTCCCAGCCGATTTTACCTAGGTACTCGGCCAGCGGCAGCGGCTCCTTGCCAATCACATACTGGTCGAAGAACTGCTGGAGCTGAGGATGCGTGAGGGCTACTACTTCCGGAATCAGGTCTTTATCCTCGAAGGAGCGGGTGGGGCCGTACTTGGCGCGCAGGGCCAGCAGCACGTCGCGCAGGGTCTGGCGGCCCTGGGTCAGCTCCTGAATGCGGATATCGAGCAGCAGGCCGATAAGGGCACCCTTCTTATACACGTTTTCATACATGTCGTCGTAGGGCTTCTCCAGAATGCGGCGGCTCATTTCGGTGAAGGATACGCCGGCCGGAAACTTCTCAGCATCCCGGATTTTCTCGCGCATGGTCTGGCGGAATTGTTCCTCGGTAATCAGCCCGCCCTGCAGCTGCACCAGCTGAGCCACGTACTCCGTCACGCCCTCGTACAGCCACAGGTGCTGCGACATTTGCGGGTTGCGGAAGTCGAACTCCCCGATTTCGCGGGAGTGAATGTTGAGCGGGGCCAGCATGTGCAGAAACTCGTGGGAACTGACCTCTACCACCATGCTTTTCAGCCGCTCCGGGTCACTGATTTCGGGTAGAAAATACACCGAGGAATAGCTATGCTCCATAGCGCCGTAGCGCCCATCCTTGCTGCTGAGGGGGGAGCCGCTGGCCGGGAAGTAGAACAGAAACTGGTAGCGCGGCACCGGCATCTGCCCGAAATACTTGGTCAGGGCCTCCGACATGGGCCGCAGCATCTGGCTGACCTCGGCGGCCTTCACCACCCCGCTCTCCGACAGTACCGCCACCGAAATGCGCGCCCCGCCGGTACTGAAACTGGTGGTATCGGGGCGGGCGTAGAGGATGGGGCCGTCGGCCAGGATTACGTAGCTGGGGGCCGTGAATATATCCTGCGTGGGCGAGGTGCGGCGTACATCCAGGGCGGTAGCGCCGTAGAGGTCGGCGGGCTTGGTTACCTGCACCTCGTAGGGCAGCATTTTGTAGCCTTCAATGTAGCCGTAGAGGCCGTAGTGGTTGAGGGTGAAGTTGCGGCCCGCGTCGAAATTGGTGCCGCCGGGCTGGAAGATGAACGAGTCGTCCTGCTTCACGTCCCAGGTATCATCCACCAGGTATTCCAGGCGAGCCAGCTTCTGCGCTCCGTCGATGAGGAACAGGTTGGGGCCGTCGTTCTTTACTTTCAGGCGTTTGCCCTGCTGGTCGAAGGCTTTGAAATCCGACACGAACCGCCCATAATTCTTCTTGGAGTAAGAGCCCGGAATAACGGAGGGCATCACGTAGGTTACCTGATTCTCGCGGGGCGTAGGTGTGTTAACTACTATCTTCAGCCGGTCGGCGGCCACTTGCTGCAGGTCGAGGTTGATACGGTAGCCGGCAGATTGTTGAGCCAGGCTGGCGGAGGCCGTGGCGAGGCTCAGGGCAAGAGCCAACGGAAAAAACTTCATGCGAAAACTACTGGAATAAAAAGCAGATAAAGGCGCTAATGCCTCGACCAAGGTACGCAGCTTCAACAGGTTTCTAGCAGTTCAGCGCCTATCTATTAGTCTGGGTTTTCGGCCCCGGCTTGCCTCCCCCAACGTATAGTAAGCCGATTATCTTACTAAGTTGTATGTCAATCAAACGTATTAGCCGGCTTACCCTGGCACTGTTGTTTCTGGTAGCCGGCGCGGCGCATTTCCTGCGGCCGCAGCCGTTCGTGCGTATTGTGCCGTCCTACCTGCCGGAGCCGCTGCTGCTGGTATACCTGAGCGGAGCCGCTGAGCTGGCGGGCGGGTTGGGCCTGTTGCTGCCGGCCACCCGGCGCTGGGCCGCCTGGGGACTGATTCTGTTGCTGATAGCCGTATTTCCGGCCAACATCTACATGCTGCAAGCCCACGGTGCTGGGGTGCAGGTACCACTGTGGGCGCTCTGGCTGCGGCTGCCTTTGCAGGTGGTGCTTATTGCCTGGGCCTAGCAGCATACCCGCCCTACCGCGAAGATATAATACCCACAGAAGCTGAAACGGCGTTGTTTTTGCTACTCGCCCTACACCCATCAGGCCGATGGTTACTCTTATATCCTTTCCAGTTTTATGCAGCGTACTCTACTTCTTCTACCCTTCTTGGCTCTGGCTACCCTCGGCGCTCAAGCCCAGACTGTTACTGATGCCACCCGTGCTGGTGCTGCCCTCGACTCTTTGATGCAAGCCGCCAATGGAGTCCGCCAGCAAGCACTAACAACTTCTCACCGAGTTGAAACTCAGGCTCCCTGGACTGGTAAGCGCAAACAACTAGCGTACGGTTACGCCGCAGGTGCATCTGGGAATAGTATATGGCAGAAAAAGGCCGTCCTGCGCCGTAATGGGGTGTTGATGGAAAAATTTACGGCGCTGCAGAATGGCAAGGCTGTTCTGCGGGAGCGGCGCGTTAATGGTACTATTCAGTATTTGTGGGTGCGTACAGCCCCGGGCAAATCTTCCGGCTCGGCGGCCAGCACCTCCGAAGCCTTATACCTGCGTAACGGCTACCTGCACTGGAATGGCCGCCAGTATCTGCTACCAACCCTCTCCCTTGCTGCCTTCACCCGGTAGCTAACTTTCTATAATAGTCAAGGGCCCTGCTACACGCCGTAGCAGGGCCCTTTTACCTATGCCGGCGTTCTACTCCCAGCGGATGTCCTTGAGGCGAAGCTGCAGGTTTTTCACGCCCCGGTACTCGTTGATTTCTACGGTATAGCACACGCTGAAGGGCTGGCCCTGACGGATTTGCTCGTAGTACTCGCCCAGGCCGAAGCCAATAGCATCGACACTGTGGTGGCCGTCCTGGGTGAGGGCAATTTTGAGGTGGGAGTTGCCCACAATGCGCGCCGAATCGGGGGCGGCGTACACCCGCTCGGAGGCAAATACCGGGTTAGGGTTGCCGGGGCCGAAGGGCTCCATCTGACTCAGCAAGCGGTAGAAAGAAGGTGTAATGTCGCTGAGCTGCAATGTGCAGTCAATTTCCACGGGCGGAATCAACTGCTCGGGCAGAATGCGGCCGGCTACAATCCGCTCGAATTTTTCCTGGAACGCGGGCACGTTTTCGACGGGCAGCGTGAGGCCGGCGGCGTACATGTGGCCGCCGTACTGGTCCAGCAGCTCAGCGCACTCCTCTATGGCTTGGTGTACATCAAAGCCCACTACCGAGCGGGCCGAGCCGGTAGCCTTGCCGTTGCTCTCAGTAAGGATGATGGTGGGCCGGTAATATTTATCGAGGCAGCGCGAGGCCACAATGCCTACTACGCCCTTGTGCCAGTCCTCCTTGAACAGCACAGTAGTGCGGGCAGCGCGCAGCAGGTCACTCTGCTCAATCATTTCCAGCGCCTCCTTGGTAATGCTGGTGTCGAAGCCGCGGCGCTCTTGGTTAGTTTTATCCACCACCCCGGCGGTGGCCACGGCTTCGGCAGTGCTGCCAGCCAGTAGCATGGCCACCGAGCGTTTGGCGTCGCCCATGCGGCCGGCGGCGTTGATACGGGGTGCAAACCCAAACACCAGGCTGCTGATGTTCAGCTCGGCGGTTTGCAGGCCGGCCAACTCACGCAGGGCCTCCAAGCCGGGGCGCTGGGCCCTCCCCCGGTCGTTGATGAGGCGCAGGCCGTGGTAAGCCAGGGTGCGGTTTTCGCCATAAATCGGCACGATATCGGCGGCAATGCTCACGGCCACTAAGTCCAGCAGCTCGTACAAATCCTCCTCCGGCAAGCCTTGTTGCTGGGTGAAAGCCTGCATCAGCTTGAAGCCCACACCGCAGCCCGACAGCTCCTTGAATGGGTACGGGCAGTCCTTGCGCTTGGGGTCGAGCACGGCCACGGCGGCGGGCAGCTCCACACCGGGCAAGTGGTGGTCACAGATGATGAAGTCCACGCCCCGCTCATTGGCGTAGGCAATTTTCTCCACGGCCTTTACCCCGCAGTCGAGGGCAATGATGAGCTGGTAGCCGAAGTCGTGGGCGAAGTCAATACCCGCCTCCGAGATGCCGTAGCCTTCCTTATAGCGGTCCGGAATGTAGTACTCAATGCGCTCCGCCCCGAAAAACTGCCGCAGGTAGCTGTACACCAGCGCCACAGAAGTAGTGCCGTCCACGTCATAGTCGCCGAATACCAGCACCCGCTCACCGAGGTGCAGGGCCCGGAGCAGGCGGTCAACGGCCAAGTCCATGTCGCGCATGAGCAGGGGGTCGGGCAACTGGCTGAGGTCGGGGCGGAAATAGCCACGGGCCTCCTCAAAAGTGCACACGTTGCGTTGGCAGAGCAGGCTGACAATGGCCTCGTTGACGCGCAGCGCGTCGGCCAGGTGCCGGACTTGTTCAGCGTCGGGCGCGGGCTTGCGAATCCATCGTTTTTCCATCATTCTGCCAGATAGTACCGGGGCGGTATCTTCAAAAGTACGAAAAGAAAATCACGGATTCAGCCGGATTAAACGGATTTCACGGATACAGTAGGCCCAAAGAAACTTATACTCAGGCGCTATACTTCGGCCGGCATCCGAGAGCCATTTTCCGCTTACTCAGGGCTGAAGAGGGACTTTCGCGTACTAATTTCAACGGACCGGCGCACAGGGCCGGAGTACTCGTTCGGGCAACTAGTTCACCACGTCGCCGCGCAGCTTGCGGAACCGTTTGCGGGCTTCGGCCACGTAAATACTACCGGGGTATTTGGTAATGACCTGGTTGTAGAGTTGTTGGGCTTTCTCCCGGTCCTGCACGTTTTCCTCCAGAATGCTGGCCGCCAGAAACAGGGCATCATCGCTGAGCACGTCGTACTTGGGGTTGGCCGTAATACGCTCCAGGGTGGTGAGGGCCCCGGGGTAGTCGCCGGTGCGGCGCAGCAGCTGGGCCTTCAGAAACCAAGCTTCATCCTGCAGGGCGTGGCCGGGGTACTTGGTCAGCAAGGCATCCAGCCCACGCATGGCTTCCGGCAGCTTATTCTGAAACACCTGCTGCTCCACGGCGGCGTAGTCACGCAGGGCCACGCCGGCGGTGTCCATGGCTGTGTTATCAGTAATGAGCAGGCTGAGCTGCATGGCGTCGTTGGCAATTTCGCGGCTGGTGGCTTGCTTAAGAATATCCAAGTGGGACTGAGCCAGCTTGAAGTCGCCGGCGAAGTAGCTGAGGCGGGCGTTGCGCAGCTTGGCATCATAGCCCAGGGGCGTATCCTTGTGCGACTTCTCCACCTGCGAGTACAGCAGCGTAGCTTCCCAAGGCTCGGCCCGGAGTACGTAAATATCGGCTAGGTCAATCTTGGCCTGATCCACCACTTCCAAGCCAGCCCGGGGCATGCTGATTACCTCATTCAGGAGCTTGATGGCGGGCTCTTTCTCATCGAGCTGGAAAGCCAGCAGGGCCGCCATACTGCGCAGTACCGGGGCAGTTTCGGGGGTGCGCCCCAGGTCTTTCAGCACCTGCTCGTACTCCTGCAAGAGGCTGCGGAGCTGGGCCACATTTACGGGGTAGGTGTTGCGTACCTGCTCCTCCCGGGTTTGCACCAGCCGCTGCCGCACCAGGGCATAGTAGGGGCTGGTGCGATACTCCCGCATCAGGTAGTCGTAGCCTTGAATGGCGCTTTCGTAGTCTTTGTTGCGACGGGCAATTTCGGCCACTTCCAGCACCCGCTGGCCCTCGGTACGGCCGCGCCGGTCGAGGGCTTTGGCCTGCACCAAAGCCCCGGTAAAGTCGCGGCGCTGCACCTGCAGCCACAGCAGCAACTCACTGTACACGGGCCGCTCGGGGTTCTTCTGCACCAGGCTCAGCAACTCCTTTTCCAGGGCGGCAAAGTCCTTGTCTTCCTGCAGGCTGTTCTGGAGCATGTTGCGCACGAAGGGCAGCTGCCGCTCATCATCCTGCACCAAACGTAAGGTTTCCACCATCAGCTTATCGGTCTGGCCTTGCTGGGTGTAGAGCTGGATGAGCTGGGGGCCGAACTCAGTTTCGGAGCGGGCCAGTTCCCGGCCGCGCAAGTAGGTACGAGTGGCCCAATCAGGCAGGTTCAGGCGCTGAAACTCCGCGGCCACGGCTGGTACCTGCTCCAGAGTGAGTTGGCTGAGCACTTTATCCCACTGCTTCCGCGCGGCCAGCTCATCAACAGATTGAACGTACACCTGGCCCAGCGTGACCCCCAGCGCCTCCTCCCGGGGGCGCTGCTTGATGGCCCGCTTCAGTAGTTTCTCGGCTTCCTTGTATTGCTTCAGGCCCTGCAAAGCCGCCAGGTAATCGGGCAGGATGTTGGGGGCCGTCTGCTCATCGTTGCGCAGGCGGCTGAACAGGAAGGCGGCCTTGTCATGCTCTCCCTTGCGCTCATACTCGCGGGCCAGCTGCACTTGGCTGTCCTCACTGCCCTGAGCCAGGGTCGGCTGGGCGCTCCACAGCATCCCGGCCAACCCGCTCGCCAACCAAACCACTCGTAACGACTTTCTCATACGCGCATAACGAAAAGGACGGGTCCGGAGTGCCGGGAGGTGAAGTGGTAATTTAGTGAGTGACTCGTTCAATCTGGTAGGCGGATCTGCACAGGAAGCACAGTTCAAGGAATTCACTGAATCACCATTTCACTAAATCACAAAAGGGCCGCACCCTAAGGTACGGCCCTTTTGCAGTTCGGTGCTTGAAGTAGCTTAGAAGAACTTCGTGCGGTTGTCCTTTACATTGGCCTGCTGCTTGATGGCGTTGTAAATGAGCTCATCGGCGCGGGCGGTGCGCTGGGCAGTGAGCTGCTGCTTGGCGGCTTTCACGTCGGCAGTAGCGGGAGCCGGCGTGGCGCTTACGGCTTCCACTACCAATACGCCCTGCTCCCCGGCAAAGGCTTTCGACTTTTGGCCGGGCTTCAGGCCGAAGGCTTTACCCACGGCTACCGGCTCGGCACCCAGGCCCGGAATCTGACCCTGGCCCAGCACTACGTTATCGGCGGTTTTTACCTGGGCGCTGCTGCCGTAGGCTTGGGCAAGCTGCTCCAGCGTGCTGCCTTTAGCAGCGTTCAGCTTGCTGATGATTTGCTCGGCTTTCAGCTCATTGCGCACCAAAGCGGTTACTTCGGGCTTCACGCTGGCTACGTCGGCGGTGCCTTTTTCCCGCTCCCCGGTCAGCACGGCAATTACGTACTGGTCACCCACTTCAATCACCGGCGACACATCCCCGATTTTGGCGTTGGGAGCTTCGTTATCGGCGCCGTAGGCCCAGCGTACCAGGCGGCGGGCACCCTGCAGGTTGTTCACGGCCTGGTCGCCGCGGCCAAGGCCTTTGGCTTCTACTTTCTGCAGGCTCTTGTCCTTGGCTACTGCGGCCCGGAATGAGGCCAGGTCGGTAGCTTCACCCTTCAGCTGCTGGGCTTTGTTGTAGGCGGCGTCGCGGGTAGCATCGGTGGGCTGAATGCTCTTCTGCACGGTAGCTACCTGGTAGGTCTGGCTGGTTTTGGGGGCGGTAATTTTAACGATGTGGTAGCCGAAGGACGTTTTTACCAGATTCGGCAGCAAACCAGCGGCGGTAGCTCCAAATACGGCCTTCTCAAACTCGGGCACCATACGGCCCTGCTGGAACCAGCCCAGGTCGCCGCCGGTGGCGGTGGTACCGTCGGTGCCGTACTGGCGGGCCAGGTCGGCGAAGTTGGCGCCGGCTTTGGCTTTGTTCAGTACTTCGGTGGCCTTGGCTTTAGCGGCGGCATCGGCCTCCGGCGTGGTGCCGTCGGCCTTGATGAGGATGTGGCTGGCGCGGGCGGCGGGCTGAGCGCCGGCTTTTTCGCTGGTTACTTTGTAGAGCGAGTAAGTGCCGTTTTCGGCGTAGGGGCCGTACACTTTGCCTACCTGCAGGGGCAACTGGGCGCGCAGCTTCTCGGGCATATCGGCCGGCGAGAGGAAGGCGGGACGAGTTGGGGCATCAGAGTTCAGCTGCACGAAGGACGAATCGACGGGGGCCGAGGCAAAACGGGTGGCCAGCTCGTCCACGTTTTTGCGGATGGTGGTGCTGTCTTCTACGGAGGCGGTTACTGGAATGCTCACGTACTCCACGCTACGGCCGTCCTCTACCTTATAGCGGGCTTTGTTTTTGTCGATGTAAGCCTGCAGCTGCTCGTTGCTCACTTTCACGCTCGAGTCCGACACCGTGAAGTAGGGCACGAACAGGTAACGCATGTTTACCTGGGCGGCCTGGGCCTCGTTGTAGCGCTTGGCTTCGGCCGAGGTCACGTAGGTACTCATTTTGAGCAGGTTGCTGTACTTGCTGCCCAAACGCTCGGGGCGCAGGTTGGCCTCAAAGTTGGCAAACGCGGCCTGGGCCTGGGGGTCCATCTTATCGAGGTTGCGCAGGTACTCTTTTACCTTCAGCACATCAAACTGGCCCGTCTTGGGGTCAGTGAAGGCCTGACGGATGCTGGGGTGCACGTTCACGCCCTGCACCATATCGGTCAGCTCCTCATCGGACACTTTCAGGCCCAGCTTGTCGAACTCCTTCTGGAAAGCAATGCGGTAGAGCGTCTGGTTCCAGGCTTGCTCCCGGATGTAAGCCAGGGCTTGGTCGTCGGGCTGGCGCTGCTGCTGCTGAATGAACGCCTGCTTGGCTTGCTCCAGCGTGTTTTCAAAATCTGCGTACTCCACCTTTTCGCCGGCTACTTCGCCTACCGACGTATCGTTCTTGCCGAAGATGCTGCTCCGACCGTACAGGAAGTCACCGCCGAGCATGAAGAGGAGCAGACCGATGATGATGGCCCCGACCGCCCAGCCCGATTTTTCTCGAATCGTGTTGATTAATGCCATTTACTTGAAAAAAAGCGCAGTAAGAAAAGGTGAATGAGGCGCAAAATAACCAAAAAAGATGGTCATTAGGTAATACCTAGCCCAGTAGCTGCCCGGGAACGACGAAGCCGCAGTAATTGGCTCTGCCCAAGGCAGAACCCCCTGAATACGATGAGCCCCTGCCGCCCATAGTGGCGGCAGGGGCTCAGGACCAGAAAAGCGCATACTCGGGCCAAATATGAAACCGGTAACCGGTTCCCGAACAGGCCCTGCCTCCTACTTTTTCTTCTTCGGTTTTTTGGCGGCAGCCGGCAGCGCCGCCTTACGGGCAGCTTCAGCTTCGGCAGCTTTTATCTTATCCTGCTGGCGCAGGTAGCGCAGCCCTATCACCAATCCGAAGGACAGCATGAACAACCAGTAGTTGTTGTAGAGGCCATCCATTTTGCCGATGGCCAGCGTGCGGTAACAGGCTACTACAAAGGTGAAAACCCCCAGCACAAACAGGATGGTACGGCTAATGCCCGGGTCCCAGAAACGCTTCATTGACAGAAATACTTAACGGTTGGGTGGGGCCGGAGCCGCGGTGGGCGCGTTCTGGAGCGTAAACACGCCGGTGGGGTTCAGAAACCGATACCAGGAAAAATCTTGGTTGGCGATGAGGCCCCGGCCGGTGAGTACCTCCGTGGGCGTGGTCACCCGGGTCTCGGTCTGCTCCTGGGTGTAGATTTTAGCTTTGGTTTTATCGTAAAAGGCCTCCTCCGTGTTCATGCGCTGTTGCTTGGGCACGTTGGTCACGCGTACGTCGCCGCGCATGGTATACAGGTTTTTGGCCTTGTCGAATTTGCCGTAGCGGCCGGTAATGGTGTTTACCACCGTAACGCCCTCGTCATCCAGAAACGTCAGCTTTACGCCTTTGGGGTAAATCATGTCACCTGATTCGAACTGCTGCTCCAGCGGGGCCGTCAGGCGGACGCGCAATCGGGCCGAGTCACTGACGAGCATCAGCACATTTTCGGTTTCCACGGTGGGGCCCTTGTAGAGCACCTGCTTCACCTGCACCTCGTCGGCCGCTTTCTGGCAGCCTACCAGCAAGGTAGCCATCAGCAACGCCCCCAGGGGCACCGTATCTACCAGCCAGGCTTTCATGCTACTCAATACGGCGCTTAATAAACCACCGGTTGTTCAGGGTCACGCCCAGCTGCATGCGCACGTAATCTTCCTTCACGTTGCGCTCAATCCGCTCGGTGGTGCCTTCTGTCAGGCGCAGCACATCAGTGTTGCCGCGCTGCCCGTAGGTGAAGCCCAAGCTGATTGTGGTAGCATCCAGGGCCGTAGCCGTGGGCAGCGGAAAGCCAAAGCCCCAGCTCACCGACCGGTCGTAGAGGGCGTTGCCGCCGGGGCGGTAGGGCAGCTGCGCCACGTTGAGGCCCGCCCGGTAGGTTACCCGCTTAAAGTAATTCTCTACCGAGGTAGCATCGGGGGTGATTTCCCCGCCAGCCCCAAACCGGTAGGTGTCACTGAGTAGAATACCGGAGGAACCGCCCTGCTCGCCAAAGGCCCGGAACTGCGACCATTCCTGGCGGGCTCCTTCCAGACTCAAGCTCCAGCTGCGGTTATTATCCAGGCTAAAGCCAATTTGGGTAAGTGAGGGTACCTGGGCTCGGCCGGGGGCCTCCACTTCCTGCGTCGTCGAGCCGATCTGAATTTCATTGGGATCCTGACGAACCAAGGCCACGTTCCGCTCCCCGTTGAGGTTGGAGCGGAAGCTGTGCGTGCCGCCGATGTTGTAGTTCAGCTTATCGGTAATTTCTCCCCGGTAGTGCAGCCCCATGCGGAAGGCAAAATCGGAGTAGTGCACCTGCTCCTGGTAGATGTCCCGGTTCGAGAGGGCCAGCGGCAGAGTGCTGGTGCTGATGCGGGTGCTAGCCTCCTGCTGGATGTTGCCGAACACGTACCCAACGGATGCCCCGACGGTCAGGCCCTTGGCCAGGCGTACGGCGTGGCTCATGTACGCCTCAGCCAGCCCGCCCGAGCCCACGTAGCGCTTTTCTATCTGGGAGGTTGGGTCACCCTGAATGGTGTTGTCCAGCGTCCTCGTCTCGTAGTCTACCGTGCTGTAGGGCTTCAGGCCGATGGCCCCGGCCCAGCGGCGGTTGATGGGTACCGCCAAGGCCAGGTAGCCCAGGTTACCGGAGCCCGTACGCTGGCTGCTTACCGAGTTACGCAGGGTTTTGAACTGCCCCGTAAAGCCGGCCTCGAAAGTGGTGCGGTTGGTGTAGTACAGCAGCGCCGGGTTCAGCTCGTTTACGTTCACGCTGTTGGGAGCCGCCACCCCAATGCCTCCCATGCCCATCTGCCGGACGCCCCCCGAGTTCAGGCTGGCATCACCCAGGCCCAGGCGCGAATACGGCGAGTTGCCCAGGCCTTGACCCAGTACGGCTGGCGAAACTGCCAGCAACCCCAGCAGCGAAAGACCACCGGCTACACCGGCGAAGTTAGGTTGAGACATGGTGTACTAAAATTCGGTGGAGCCCAAGTAGCACGAGCTCCGGAACAACAAAGATAGGTCGTTTCAGCCGGGTGCGGAAGAATGGCGCGTCGCCACCCGCCAGCACCACGGCCAGGCCCGGAAACCGGGCCTCATATTCAGCCAGCATACCGCGCACTTCGGCCACGGCTCCGTTCAGCACTCCACTCCGGATGGCGGCCTGCGTATCGGTACCGGTGAGAGGTATTTTGGCTGATTCGTCGGCCGGTTTCTTCACCAGCGGCAGCCGGCCGGTAAACGCGTGCAGCGCCCGAAACCGCATAGCCAAACCCGGCGAAATACTACCGCCCTGAAATGCCCCCTCCGCCACCAAGTCGCACTTGATGGCCGTGCCTACATCCACAATCACCACCGGGCGTTGGGGCAACAACCAGGCGGCACCCACGGCGGCCGCTAGCCGGTCGGCCCCCAGGGTGTGGGGCGTGGCGTAGGCATTACCGAGGGGCAACGGCGTGGTAGCTGGCACGAACTCCAGCACCTCTCCCTCAATCATCTCCTTCAGCTCTCTAGCCCAAGCAGTGGTTGGCTCCGCCACGGAAGCCAGCACGGCGTGGTCTGGTCGGAGCCGCTGCACCGCCGCCCGCACCTGCTCCGCCGTCTGACCCGCCGCCGACTCTACCAGCGCATCAGCTTCAAAGTAGCCGTATTTGACGGCTGTATTGCCAATATCGAGAGCCAGCGTACGCAAGTGGAGAATTTAGGAAAGAAAAGGTGAGTAAATCAGGTGTTGGAGTACTGGCTTACAAGGGCGCAAAAATGGTGAAGCCGTGGAACCGGAGCGGTTGGGCAGGCAGGATCTGATCCAGACCAGCCAATCCCAACATCCGCGTTTCACAACTTCACCATCAGGAGCCGCCCAGCGGGTGAGCGGTTGCGTGCTTACATGAAATACTTCAGGCGGATAACCTCTTTCTCGGAGAGGAAACGCCATTTGCCCCGGGGAAGGTCTTTTTTGGTGAGGCCGGCGTACTGCACCCGGTCCAGGGTCACCACGTCGTAACCCAGGTGTTCAAAGATGCGGCGTACGATGCGGTTACGGCCAATGTGAATTTCCACGCCCACAAAGTGCGGGTTGCCCGCTACCACGGCCACGTCATCCACCTCGGCCTTACCATCTTCCAGGGTCAGACCGTCGGCAATCTGGGCCAGGTGTTGAGGCTCCAGTGGCTTATCCAGCTCCACCTGGTAGATTTTCTTGTTGCGGTGCGAGGGGTGCGAAAGTTTCTGGGCTACTTCCCCATCATTGGTAAACAGCAGCAAGCCGGTAGTATTCCGGTCGAGGCGGCCTACCGGGAACACCCGCTCCTTGGAGGCACCCTTAATCAGCTCCATTACGGTACGGCGGCCTTCGGGGTCTTCGGTGGTGGTGAGGTAGTCCTTGGGCTTGTTGAGCAGCACGTACACCAGCTTCTCGCGGTTGAGGTTGGTTTTGCCGTACTGCACCGTATCGGAGGGCTGCACTTTATAGCCCATTTCGGTTACCACCTCCCCGTTCACTTTGATTTCGCCGGAGGCAATCAGCGTGTCGGCCTCGCGGCGGGAGCAGATACCGGCGTTGGCAATGTAGCGGTTCAAGCGTACCTCCTCGGCACCTAGTTCCTCATCCTCGCGGCGACGCTTGTTGCCCCGGGACTTATCCTCGTCGTAGAACTTCAGGTTTTTGTAATCAGGAGCTTCCCCAACTACTTCCCCGTACTTACGCTTACCTGCCTGGTTAGAGCTAGGCGTTTGGGCACCTTTGCCGGTAAACTCATCGTGGGCCCGACGGGGGCGCTCCTCGGCGGGGCGGCCCGCGCGGCGGTCCGTTCCGAAGCTGCGCTTTTCCCCAAAGGGCTTGCGGTCTTCCCGGTCAAAAGAACGGCCCTCGCGCTTGTCACCAAACGAGCCGGGGCGGCTGGTACGCTTCTCCCCCGAGGCACCTGCGCCAAAACCCTGGGGCTTGCGGCTGCTGAAGTCGCGGCGCTCAGTACCGGCATCTTCTGAGCGGCGCACGGGCCGCTCCGAGCGTTCCGGGCGCTCAAAACGTTCGGGGCGCTCCGGGCGCGGCGTACGCTCCGTATCCAGGTCAGTGGGGCGGCCGCGGAAGTCAAAGGGGCGGGCCGACCGTATTTCCCGGTCAGCACCAAATTCGCCGCGGCTGGGGCGCTCCTCTGTGGGGCGCGGCCGGTAGCCCTCCGGGCGTTCCGCCCGGGTCTCATCGGCTGGGTTAGGATTCTGCTTGACGAACTTCCGGTTCCGCTCGCCAGGGGTGCCCCGCGGTACGGTAGGCCGGCCCTCCTGGCGGTACGGCTGACCATCCCAGGTTTGGCGGGGCGTAAAGTTGCGGGTGGGGCGCTCCTCCCGGTCAAAATCAGGACGGCGGGTATTCTCCCCATCACCACCAGTACTACGGGTACCGCGGTTAAAGGAGGTGCCCGTCGAGTTACCGAACTTTCTGGGGCCACCGAAGCCACCCGAGTTGCCGAATTTCTTGGGGCCGCCAAAACTGTTGCCGCCCGACCGGCCAAAGGCGGACCGGTCAGAACGGTCGTTGTCGCGGCGGGAGTCCCGCTCGGCGCGCTCCTGGCCCGGCTGCACAAACTTGCGGAATCCGTCGGGGCTGCCCGAAGGGCGGCCGGAGTTGTTGGAGGGACGTCCGCCGTTGCCGGAAGGACGGCCTGCGCCGCTGGGGCGGCCTTTGCGGCCGGAAGCGTCACCGGAAAAATGTTTCTTACCCATGGTGGTAGAAGCGTGAGTACCGTATCGCTACGGGAAGTGAATAATCAGATGTGAGGAAACCGGCTAACGCCCAGCCTCCGAAAACAGTGCCCGGACTAACCAGCGGGCTCCACAATGGGCAGAGCCTGCCGGTCAGCCCGGGCAGTACATGGTGGTCAGCCGTAGGTTAGTCGCGGCGGGCCATTTTGGCTTCAATGGAATGCTGCGTGTGCGGTACAGCGCGCAGGCGTTCCTTCTGAATCAGCTTACCGGTGCCAATGCAAACACCATACGTCCCATTTTTGATGCGGACCAGGGCGTTTTCCAGCTGCTGAATGAACTTCATTTGGCGGGAGGCCAACTGGTTCATGCTTTCTTTCTCAGCCGTATCGGCACCGTCTTCCAGCACCTTAGAGGAGGAGGCTGTATTGTCGGTACCCGAGTCGTTTTTGCGGCTCAGGGTCTCTTTGATGAACGCTACTTCCTTGCGGGCAGCCGTGAGCTTTTCCTGAATAATTTGCTCAAACTCGGCCAGTTCTTCCCTTGAATAGCGTAGGGGTGCTTCACTCATGTCGTTGCAGGAAGATGTTAAGTAAAACTGATTACTGGCTAAACTGCCAACTATATAGCCGCCCGACAGCCAGTAGTTACGCCCAACACCCATCCACGCCAATAAGTTTATCTTGTTGGGCGTAGCGCGGAGTAGCCGGGGCGCACCAGCTAGTCGTTGGTTGCCAGTGGTCAGACGTTTTCCGGCCGCAAAGCTACGGTTTTGTCCGCTAATCAACACGATACCCATTAGTAGCTCCTTTTTAAGGAGGCTACTCTAGTCAGGAGCCCTTCCTTCCTCTGCCTTAGAAGCCCAGCATGTGGATAGCGGCTACCGCGCCCTCTACCCCCTTGTTGCCGTGCTTGCCACCGGCCCGGTCCCAGGCCTGCTCCAGCGTGTTGGTAGTCACCAGCCCGAAGATGACCGGTTTGTTAAACTTAAGTCCCACGTTGGTGATGCCGCTGGCCACCGCGTGGCAGATGTAGTCGTCGTGCTTAGTTTCGCCTTTGATAACTACCCCCAGACAGATTACCGCGTCTATTTCCTCGTGCTGGGCAAGGAGTTGGGCACCGAGTGTCAGCTCGAAGCTACCGGGCACGGTATTACGGAAGATGTTCTCGGGCTTGGCCCCGTGCTTGAGCAGAGTATCGTAGGCTCCCTGGGCCAGGGTATCGGTTATTTCGCGGTTCCACTCCGCCACTACCAGTCCAAACCGCTTGTCGCTGATGTCAATGAAGTGGTCAGAGGTATAGTCGCTCAGGTTTTTGAGGGAAGTTGCCATGTACTCGGGAGGGTTGCCGTGAAAAGTAACGTAGCGTAAGGCTAGCCGAACAAAGATAGGTGCCCGCCCGCAGTTCGGGTTAAGCCCAAAAAAAGCGGCAACCCAAGGGCTGCCGCTTTCTGCTGTTGTAATGCTGACCTTATTTACCAGCTAGGGCCTCTGCCCGAGCTTTATACTCTTTGGCCTCCGTCACCTCGGCGGCCGATGCGTACTCGGTTAGAATCTTGTCGTAGGCGGTAATGGCCCCGTCGTAATCCTTGGCCGCTTCGCGGGCCGTTGCTTCCTTCATAAGGTAGCCGGGCGAGAAGAACTCATTGGCGTTGTGGTTGGCCGCCTTGTTATAGAAGTCGGCCGCTTCTTTAGCTTGGTTGAGTTCCAGGTGGGCATCACCCAATAGCGCATAGGCACGGGCCTGCACCAGGTAGTCATTGGAGCTGAAGTCCTCCAGATAGTCAATGGCCTTCTTGTACTCCCCTTTCTTCAGCGAGGCGGCACCAGCGTAGAAGTTTGCCAGGTTGGCCGCATCCGTGCCGCTGTATTCCGAAGCCACCTTTTCCAGACCCAAATTCCGGCCGTCGCCTTTCAGGGCTTTGTTCAGCGAGTCGGCTTCCCAGTAGTTCACCGCCTGAAACAGGCTGGCCTGGGCTTTGGTGTCCTGAGAGCCGCGCCACATGTAGTAGCCAAAGCCCCCAGCCACGGCCAGCACTACCACGGCCAGCAGACCCAGCAGTATGTTCTTGTTGCGGCGCACAAAGTCCTCCGACTCGGCTAGGCGCACGGCCAGCGCGTCCGGGTCTTCCAGCAACGGATGCTCGGGGTTGTACGCTTCCGCTGGCTGCAATGGGTCGGAGGACACCACGCGCTGCTGTTGCTGCTGGCGAGCCTGCTGGCTTTTGCCCGTGAAAGGAATTTTCGACATGAGAATTACGCAGAAAGGAGGCCGCCGAATACGGCCGGTTTAGCTTCCGCTAGTCGCGGATGTAAGGGTAGTCCTGTTGAACGTACACGTCCTTGAACAGCTCGTCGGCCGTGGGATACGGGGAGTTTTCAGCAAACTCCACCGACTCCTGCACCTGCGCCTTGATCTTCTCATCAATGGCGGTGAGGTCTTCCTCCGTAGCCAGGTTGTGGGTGAGGATGGTATGGCGCACCTCTTCAATCGAGTCGCGGGAGCGGTAGTCCTCCAGCTCTTCCTTGGTGCGGTACTTGGCGGGGTCGCTCATGGAGTGACCTTTGTAGCGGTAGGTTTTGAACTCCAGGAAGGTGGGGCCTTCGCCGGCGCGGGCACGCTCGGCGGCGCGGGCCACGGCGTTGTGCACGTCTTCCACGTTCATGGCATTCACCGGCTCGGAGGGCATATCATAGCCGCGGCCGATGTGGTAGAGTTCCGTTACGTTGGAGGTGCGCTGCACCGAAGTACCCATGGCGTAGCCGTTGTTCTCCACTACGAAGATGACGGGCAGCTTCCAGAGCATGGCCATGTTGAAGGCCTCGTGCAGGGCCCCCTGGCGCACGGCACCGTCGCCCATGTAGGCGATGCACAGGTTGCCGGTTTTGTTGTACTTCTCGGCAAAGCCAATACCTGCTCCCATCGGAACCTGGGCTCCCACGATACCGTGGCCGCCCACGAAGTTTACTTCCTTATCGAAGATGTGCATGGAGCCGCCTTTGCCTTTGGAGCAGCCGGTAGCCTTAGCAAACAGCTCCGCCATGATGGCGTTGGGCGAGGTGCCCAGGGCCAGCGGGTGCGCGTGGTCACGGTAGGCCGTAATCCACTTGTCGTCCTTGGTGAGGGCCGACACAGCGCCGGCTACGCAGGCTTCCTGCCCGATGTAGAGGTGGCAGAAACCTTTAATCTTCTGCTGCCCGTACAACTGGCCGGCCTTCTCCTCAAACTTGCGCATGAGCTGCATCTGCTCGTACCAGGTGAGGTAGGTTTCCTTCGAGAATTCCAGCGTGTCCGGCGTAGTTGCCTTCGGGGCACCCGTAGCGGCCTTCGCCTCTTCGTTTGCGGGAGGCAATACCGGATCAGGCTGCTTTACTGTTGCAGCCACTTTGCCCTTGGGGGCCGCTTTTGGGGTCGACGTTTTTTTCGTCGAATTGGAAGCCTTGGGGGCAGCCTTTACTTTCGTCTCCGCCATCTTGCTTTCGGTTGTTCGCGTTTGGGATGCGAAAGTACGTAAAAGGATTGCAATTCCGAACCTTCCGCATGAACCTCGAAAGCCTGCATCTGCTGTTCTTCAAAAACTACGAAGACGCCCATTTACGCTTCTCCCCGCACATCAACTGCTTTATTGGTGACAACGGCAGCGGCAAGACCAACCTGCTCGACGCCATTCATTACCTCTCCCTCACCAAGAGTGCCTTCACTGCCTCCGACACAACCAGCATTAAGCAAGGTGAGGAGTTTTTTGTGGTGAAGGGCCGGTTCAACTCGGGGACTGAGACGAAGCCGGAAACTATTCAGTGCAGCCTGCGCCTGGGGCAGAAGAAAACTGTGACCCACGACAAGCAAGCCTACGAGCGGGTATCGGACCACATCGGCCGCTACCCGGTGGTGCTCATCTCGCCCTACGACACCGACCTGATTCGGCAGGGCAGCGAGGAGCGGCGTAAGTATTTCGATAGCCTCATCTCCCAGCTCGACCACCAGTACCTCACCCAGCTAATCAAGTATACTCATCTGCTCAAGCAGCGCAACTCTCTGCTCAAGCTGGCCGCCGACCGCCAAGCCGGCTACGACCGGGACTACCTGCTTACCCTGGATGAGCAACTGGCTCCGGTAGGTGAGCAGCTGGCCCAGCGTCGGCAGTCCTTCCTTCTGGAGTTCGAGCCCTTGTTTCAGCGCCACTACGAGCAACTGGCCGACGGGCGGGAGCAGGTAACGCTTACCTACAAGAGTGAGTTGCCGGGAGCCGACTTTCTAAAGCTGCTGCGCCTGCAGGAACGTAAGGACCTCACCTTGCAACGCACCACGGTAGGCCCCCACAAAGATGACTTCACGTTTCTGATGGATGAACTAGCGGTGAAGGGCTACGGCTCCCAGGGCCAACAGAAGTCATATGCCATTGCCCTCAAGCTGGCGCAGTTTGAAATCCTGGCCCAGCACAAGCAGCAAAAGCCGCTGCTGCTGCTGGATGATATTTTCGACCGTTTGGATGAGAAGCGCATTACCCGCCTCATGCAGTTGGTGGCCAATCACACCTTTGGCCAGATTTTCCTAACCGATACCCACCTGGAGCGCACCGACCGGGTGCTGACCAACCTTTCGGAAGACATTCGGCGGTATCGGGTGCAGGCGGGTACCATTGACCCGCTGTAGCGCCGCTAATTCCTAATTTGAGCAGCCGGGGCTTTTGCTGCCGCGCAAGCGCGGGTATTGGCAGTACTGGCTGGTACCTTTGCAGAAGTAGTACGCGCAATTCCTTCGCGCGTTAAATAATGCAATGGCCTTCAAAAAACCTTACTCCTCCGAAACATCCCGTCAATCGGATATTGTCCCGCTGAAGGACGGTATCACGGCGCTGCTGCGAGCCTATCGCCTACAGGGTAAGCTCAACGAGGTAACGGTGGTGGCTAGCTGGGAAAAGGTAATGGGCAAGGCCGTGGCCCTGAAAACCCAGCAGATCTACGTCAGTAATCAGAAGCTGTTCGTACGCCTCTCCTCGGCCCCACTCAAGCACGAGTTGGTAATGGCGAAGACCAAGGTGCTGGAGAATCTCAACGCAGAGGTAGGCGAAGACGTGATTAAGGAAGTAGTCTTTCTGTAAGGCTACAACCTGCCCCTACCCTACCGGCGCTGCGCTAACATAAGATATAGTCTGGGCTACCTTCTGCTGGTCACTGCCAGAGCCTACCGCTATTTAACTTCCGGGTAGGCTATCCGGCAGCGCTCCTGCGTCAGGTCGTAGTAGCCATGCTCCACCACCAAAGCAGTCCGGGCATTGTTGAACTCCTGGTTGTACTGCTCCTTGAATTCGCGCCGTTTGATGGCCTCCACAAACCGGCGCGTGTCCTCGACGCTTTCCAGCTCCAGGCCCGGCACCGGCGTAGGCTTGCCATCATCGTCCTTAGCCACCATAGTGAAGTAGCACGTGTTGGTGTGCTTCACGGTGCCGCTGCGGACATCCTCGGCAATAACCTTGATGCCTACCAGCAGTGAAGTCCGGCCCACATAGTTTACGGAAGCCAGCAACGACACCAGCTCCCCCACCTCCACCGGCTGCAGAAAATTCACTCCATCCACACTCACGGTCACGCAGTAGGTACCGGCGTGTTTGGAGGCCGCGGCGTACGCAACCTTGTCCATCAAGGAAAGCAAAATCCCTCCGTGAATCTTCCCGCCGAAGTTGGCATAGGACGGTATCATCAGCTCAGTTAGGGTAACTCGGGAGTATGATACCGGGCGGTAAGCAGGGAGGTTAGGTAGTAACATAAGTACTGACTTCGGGTGCTGCATTTAACAGTGTGTAGTTGCGGATGAGGGCAGGCGAAAGGCAATGCGGGACCAGTTGTGCTTTACGTTAACAAACGCCCTGCTTCAGGCCAAATGGGCATTTCCGATTCTGGATCTGCCCGCAGATCGGCTACTGTATCCGAACAAAAATGTTTCACGTGGAACACTATTGTTACCGGGGCCCATACACTTTCAGCAACAGCTCATTATACGACTCCAACAGTGCAATATACTTCTGCTGGAGCGTCATGAGCTGTTTAGTCAGGTCAGTGTCCGTTACGGGGGGTGAGGACACCCGCTGTAATGGCTGCTTTACACCTGTGTTTGTTACAACATCCGATACACGTGTAACGGAAAATGGTAAAGCTGTTTGCTGTAACGATGTAAAATCATTCGAGAAATCATGCGCAATAATGTCTCCCACTTTCTTTACAAAGGTGTAATCAAGGGTTTCCTCCTTGAATTTACGGTATATCGTAGGACGTGTAATACCCAGCTCATCAACTATACGCGTAATCGAAATTCCGCTGTTTTTGATGGTTTCTTGCAGGATTTCACCTTGGTGTAACATGTGTAAGCAGAGTAACGAATGAGGGAGTATGTAAATATACGCTGTATCAAACAACAAAGGTGTATTACAGAAACCGTACAACAAGAATACACTACTTTACACTTACATATTTTACAACGTATTAAATTTTACACTATTACATACTGTAACAGAACGTAGCTATGGATTTTACACATCGACCCTGGGCTTCGCCGTAAAAGAAACGCCTCGTTACACTGGAGCAACGAGGCGTATGGGATGTGTGGTAGGTAGTAAGGAGGCTGGGTTAGCCTGCCAACAAGGCTAGTAGCCGGTTGGGGTAATCAGTAGTAATGCCCAATGGCTGGTACGCAAGTAGGCGTTTCATATCGGCGGTTTCATTCACTGTCCAGGGTACATAAGCTATGCTTTGCTGGCGCAGGTAGGCGGCAACGGCCTCAGTCAGGAGGTGAAAATTCGGCCCCAATACGTGTGGATGGAAGCCCAGCTCGCGCAGGTGTTCCGGCACTGGCCGCTCATCTTCTATCAGCAAACACAGGCGCAGGTGAGGAGTCCGCTCCCGGGCAAGTTGCAGAATACGCTTATCAAAGGAGAGCAAAGTGGTGCGGGAGTAGAGATCCAACGCCTGCAATTCGGCCAGTAGCAACTCCACGAATTGCGCCGGCGCTGGATGCCAAATACCGTCGCCGGACGGCATACTTTTCACCTCTATACTGAACTGCACCGGTGGCAATTTCAGTTGGGCCCGGAGCGCATCAATGGCAAATACCACTTCCCGGAGCAAGGGCTTGTACGTGGGTATGGGCTGCTGCTCCGGGAAAAGCGGATGCTGCGTACTGCCGCAATCATACTCCCGGATACGGGCGTAGGGCATGGAGTACAGATTATGCTGGAGCTGCTCCGCGGCCGGTATTACGGCTCCCAGAGGAGTGCGGCAAATGGCGGCCGACATCCACGGTTCATGCGACACAACCAGCTGGTGGTCGGCTGAAACCACGATATCCAGCTCCAGCGCATCAACCCCCAGCTCCGCGGCCCGGTAGAAAGCCGGTAGGGTATTCTCGGGAAGCAGACCCCGGCAGCCCCGGTGTCCGTGAATTTGGGGTCGATGCAGCCCGGTGTGGGGCAGTATGGTAGCCATGCGCAGACGGATTAAGAAAGTTTTTGGAGCCGATTTTATGGGTAGCGTATACGCACTACGGCAACTTTTCAGCAGCTTATCCCCATGAAAAAAACTGTTCTCATTCTGCTTATGCTGGCTTTGGCGGCAGGCGGTTATTGGTACTACCGCAAGCTGAGTACTGGCCCGGAATACTCGCTCATGCAGGCGTACAAAGCCGTAACCGACCATGATGCCGCCGCCTTTGAGCGCTACGTGGACGTAACCAGCGTGACGGGTAGCTTAGTAGACCAGGTAGCCAGCCAGGGTAGCGCCCTGGGCATATTGAACCCTGGGGGCATGGCCATGAAAGGTGCCCTGCGTCTGTTGAAACCCCAACTGGCGCAGGCCGCTCGGCAGGAAGTAAAACGCTACGTAGAAACCGGCTCGGCCACGGCAGCTACCGAGGCCACTCCTAAGCGCCTGGTGAACGTATCCATTCTAGGCCTAGCCGACAAAGTAGTGGGCCAGGGTAGCAGCTTCAAGGGGGTGAAATACTCGCGGGAAGAGGGCGAGCAGGCCTTCATCGGACTGGAGTTTACCCAGCCCCGCTACGATACCACGCTGGTGCTAGAAGTAAAAATGCAGGACCGCGGCGACCATTGGCAGGCCACGGAAATCACCAACACCGGCGAAATTCTGCAGCACGTAGCACGCATGGAAAAGCAGCATCTGCTAGGACAGTAACACCTCACTGCACCCTAGAAACAAAAAGCCCCGGCGCAGAAATTGCGTCGGGGCTTTTTGGTATTAGCTAAGGCAGCTGTGGCCTTATACAACGCCGGTGTTCGACTTACCGCGGCCGGAGAACATGTAATAGATGATCAAGCCCAAGAAGGGCATGAAGTAGATAATGGCCAGCCACAGGATTTTCTTACCAATTGTCCAGGGCTGACGGAATACGTCGAACATGGCCAGCACATCCAGCACTAGAATGATAATCCAGATAAAGCGCGTATTGCCGTACTGGTCATATTTGCTGCAACTGGAGAGGGCCAGCATAAGGGGCAGGGCGAGCAGTGAAGCCGGCGGGAAGCTGATGTTTTTGAGCAGCTTGTTCATGGTGTAGGGTGTGTTAAGTGGAGAGATTTTCACACCGATGTACGGCCAACATTCGAAATGGATATATCATATCACATATATTATATATTAAACACCTGATAATCAACGCATTAAAACAAAAAGTCCTGAATCTGGGACCAGAAGATGCTGCCTACCCGGGGCACCAGAATAAACGTGAGCACCAGCCCGTATAAAGCCCCGTAAAAGTGGGCGTCGTGGTTGATGTTGTCGCCCCGGCGGCGGCCCATGTAGTAGGAATAGCCCAGGTAGAGGAAGCCGAAAATAAAGCTGGGAATTTCGAAAGGCAGGGGGAAAACCAGCATCTTGCCCAGGGGATTAAACAGAATGGCCGAGAAGATAATCGACGATACGCCGCCCGAAGCGCCGAGGCTGCGGTAGCCCGGGTCGTCGCGGTGGCGCAGGTAGGTGGGGATGTCCGACACCACGATGCCGCCCAGATACAGCAGCAGAAAGTACAGGATGCCAGTGGTGGGCCCGAATAGCTGCAGGAAGATATACTCCACCGTCTGGCTGAAGGAGTACAGGGCAATCATGTTGAAGAGCAGGTGGCCGAAATCGGCGTGCAGAAAGCCCGAGGTAACGAACCGATACCAGTCGTTGTCGCGCTTCACGCGGTAGGGGTCCAGCACCCAGCTTTCGTAGAAGTTCTGGTTGGACCAAGCGTATAAGGAAATGCCGACGGTTAAGACGACCATCACCAGAGTTGGGGAGAGTTCCATGGGAAGAGAAAAGTAGATGAAAGGCCCGGCGTAACCGGGAATTATTGCTCGCGCTCCAGTAGCTGCAACGCCAGCTGATGCAAGGGCGTTTTGCGCGTTTCGGGGGCCGTTACGCGCTCCAGGTGCTGCAAGGCATCCAGGAAGTGGGTATTGATGAGGGCTTCCGTCTGGGGGCGAATTTCGAGCTCATCGTACACCGCGCGCACGGCCTGCACCTTGGCGTCAGCATCGGGCACGGGCTGGCCGATGTGCCGGGCCAGGGTGGCGCGTTGCGCTTCGTTGGCCTGGGCGTGGGCCGTGAGCAGGAGGTAAGTCTTCTTGTCGCTCAGGATGTCGCCGCCCACGCGCTTGCCGAAGGTGGCCGCGTCGCCGTACACGTCCAGCAGGTCGTCGCGGAGCTGGAAGGCCACGCCAATGCCCACCCCGAACTGGCGCAGGTGGTCGGCATCCTCACGGGAGGCACCGGCCAGCAGGGCGCCCAATTCCAGGGCAAAGCCCAGCAGCACGGCCGTTTTCAGCCGGATCATACCCAGGTACTGGTCGATGCTGACCTCGGTTTCGGTTTCGAAGTTCATATCCCACTGCTGGCCTTCGCACACCTCGGCGGCGGTCTGGGAGAAGCGGCGGAGCACGTGGGCCAGCAGGTGCGGGGGCACGTCCAGCAGCAGCTCGTAAGCCCGCACCAGCATCACGTCGCCGGAGAGGATGGCCACGTTGGGGTTCCACTTTTCGTGCACGGTAGCCTGTCCCCGGCGCAGGGGGGCCTGGTCCATCAGGTCGTCGTGGAGCAAGGTGAAGTTGTGGAAGACTTCAGTGGCCAGGGCCGGCTTTACTATGGCGTCCAGGTCGTCGGTGAAGAGGTGGGCGCCGAGCAGGGTAAGCACGGGCCGGATGCGCTTGCCGCCCAGCGCCATGATGTAGCGAATGGGCTCGTAGAGGGTGGTGGGCTGCTCGCCGTAGGAGAGGCCGGAAAGGCCCGTGGCAAGTTTATCGGTGAAGAAAGAAAGGTCCACGAATGGCGGGGTCAAGGTTGAGGCCGGCAAGGTACGGCGGGTTGCGGGAAGCCGGGGAAACCGGCCGGGGTGGTGTACGAATGACGCCCGTCTCAGGCCAGGCTGTTCTCTGGAGCTGTACTTTCAGCCCATGAAAAAGATACTTGGGTTGCTGGCCGGCATGATGCTGGTTCTGTTCACCGTTGCCTGGGCTACCAGCCGCCCCGAACGCACGATGCACAACATTACCGCGGCCCTGGACGCGGGGGACCACCAAGCCCTGCAGCAGTGGGTAGATCTGCCCGCCGTGCAGGCGAGTCTGGCCGGGCAGTATGCCCAGTTCCTGGCTTTCAAGATGCGCAACTCCCCCGACTGGCGCGCCATTGAGGCCACGGGTACCGATGAGCGACTGGCGCGGGAGCTAATGGCGGAAGTGGTAACGCCGGAAGGTCTGCTGCGCCTCCTGCGCGGCGACCATCAGCTGGTGGTTGGCCGCCTCAATGCCGATAACGTGATGGAGGCAACGTTGGCAACACCCCTAGCCAACCGCACGGAGCAGCAGCCGGAAAAAGCGTCGCCGTTCCGGTACGCGGTGCTGTTTACGGACACAGCTTCCCGGCAGCCCATGATGCGGCTGACGCTTACATTTAACGGCGTAGCTTGGCGCCTCACCGGCGTGCAGATACCCATGTGGGGCAAGCTCTACACCGAGTAGTTTCCGGCGGCGCGGCCCCAGTCCGGACCCGCACCCAAACAGTCAAAGTCCAGACGTTTTCAGCCCCGCCATTCCCGCCCATGAAGACGCTGTTACCCCCGGCCGCTGCCCTACTTACGGCCCTGTTCAGTGCCAACCCTGCCACCGCCCAGAACTCCTACAACTGGTGGGATGCCCGGCCGCCCGCGCCCGTTACGCCCCCTCCGCGCCCGGCCCGCAAACCGGCCGCCGTTGCAGCCCCCGCTACTTCGATAGTTATCGACTCGCTGCCGCTTACTACCGGCAAATACACCTACGTGGAAGTCATGCCGGTTTTCCCCGGTGGGCAGGAGAATATGCTGAACTTCCTCCGGAAGAACCTGCAACGTCCCCGCGGCCCCCGGCAGCGCGGCCGGGTACTGGTGAGCCTGGTAGTGGCCGCCACGGGCGAGGTTACCGATGTGCGGGTAGCGCCGGGCCACGGCCTCTCCCCAGCCTATGATGCCGCGGCAGTGGAGTGCGTGCGCCGGCTGCCCCGGTTTACGCCCGGCCGGCGTGAGGGCAAAGTGGTGTCCACGGCCCTCACTGTTCCGGTGCTGTTCTGAGGCTGGTACCTACCACCAAAAACGCCCCCGGCGCACGTAGCACCGGGGGCGTTTTTGGTAGTGTACAACCTGGGTTTGAGGTCGGATTAATTAGTTCACCTGCCTCGTTCTCGCAGCTTAGCGACGGCGCTTACTGCCCCCGCCCGACTTACCGCTGCCACCGGGGCGGCCGCCTTTGCTGCTCTTTTCGGGGCGGTAGCCGCGGCGGCTTTCCCGGCCGGCGGCGCGTTCCTCCTGCTCCCGCCGTTTCACGGCATCGGGGCGGTTGTCTACCAGCTCGAAGTCAATGGTACGGTCCAGCAGGTTGGCGGCTGTTACCACCACCTGCAGCTCGTCGCCGAACTGAATGATGCGCTTGGAGTTCTTACCCACGAGCCGGTAGTTATCCTTATCCAGCTCGTAGTAGTCGCCGGGGATGTCGGCAATGCGCACCATGCCTTCGCACTTGTTCTCCTCAATTTCCACGTACAGGCCCCGCTCCGTCAGGCCCGACACCACGCCCGTAAACTGGTCGCCGATGCGGTCCTGCAGGAACTCCACCTGCTTGTATTTGATGCTGGCCCGCTCGGCATTGGCGGCCAGCTTTTCGCGCTCCGAGGAGTGCTTGCACTCTTCCTCTATTGGCTCCACTTCCATGTTCTTACCGCCCTCCAGGTAGTGCTCCAAGAGGCGGTGGGCCATCATGTCGGGGTAGCGGCGGATGGGCGAGGTGAAGTGCGAGTAGTGCTCGAAGGCCAGGCCGAAGTGGCCGCGCGGGTCGGTGGTATAAGTGGCCTTGGCCATGGTCCGGATGGCCAGCGTTTGAATGACGTTCTGCTCCGGCCGGCCCACTACCTCGCTGCTCAAATCGTTCAGCTCTGCGCTTAGCTTCTTGGGGTTGGAGAGGTCCAATTGGTGGCCAAACTTCTGGGCGAAGAGGGCGAAGTTCTGCAGGCGGTCCTCGTCGGGAGCATCGTGCACGCGGTACACCATAGTCAGGCGGGGCTTGCGGGCCTTGAGCTTGAACACAAACTCGGCCACCTTGCGGTTAGCCAGCAGCATGAACTCCTCAATCATCTTGTGAGCATCCTTGCGCTCCTTCACGTACACGCCCAGGGGCTTGCCCTCGGCGTCTAGCTTGAACTTTACCTCCTGGGTTTCGAAGCTGATGGCCCCTTGCTTGAAGCGGGCCGCGCAAAGCTTTTTGGCAATGCTGTTCATCAGCTGAATCTCGGCGGTGTAGTCAGCTTCCAAACCCTCGATGCGCTCCTGGGCTTCTTCGTAGGCGAAGCGCCGGTCGGAGTGAATGATGGTTTTGCCAAACCAAGAGCTGTAGAGCTTACCGTTCTCATCCAGCTCAAACACGGCCGAGAAAGTGAGCTTGTCCTCGTGGGGGCGCAGGGAGCAGAGGCCGTTGCTGAGGCGCTCGGGCAGCATGGGAATCACCCGGTCCACGAGGTACACGGAGGTGGCCCGGTAGCGGGCCTCCTTTTCCAGGGCCATGCCGGGGCGCACGTAGTGCGTTACGTCGGCAATGTGCACCCCAATTTCCCAGTGCCCGTTTTCGAGCTGCTGAATGCTGAGGGCATCGTCGAAGTCCTTGGCATCAACCGGGTCAATGGTGAAGGTAGTGATGTTGCGGAAGTCGCGGCGGCGCTCAATCTCGCTCTGGGGGATTTCCAGCGGGATGCTTTCCGACTCCTCCTCCACCTCGGCGGGGAACTCAAACGGCAGCCCAAACTCCGCCATGATGGCGTTGATTTCGGCCTCGTTCTGGCCGGCCTGCCCGAAGCTGCGCTTCACCGCTCCCACCGGCAGGTGGCCGGTGTCGCCGTCCGGAAACTCAGTAATCTGCACCAGCACTTTGTCGCCGTGCCGGGCGTCGTGCAGCTGCTCCTCGGGCACCATCACCTCAAAGTACACCTTGCGGTTGTCAGGCTTCACGAAGCCCGTAGTGCCCTGCATATACAGGCGACCCACCAGCTCGGGGCGTACCCGGTTGGTTACTTCCAGCACGTCGCCCACGGGCTTGCCGTCGCGGGAGCCGCGCAGGCGCAGGCGCACCGTGTCGCCGTGCATGGCAAACTTCAGCCGGTCGGTAAACACGCGCACGTCCTGCTCACTCTCCTCCGAAATCACGAAGGCATAGGAGGAAGTAGCCAGGGCCACGGTGCCGGTAATTACCTCGCCCCCACCCTCGGGGCGGTTGCGGCGGTGGGGCGTGGAGGGTTCGTCGGCGTTGGGAAAGTCAAAGCCAGCCGAGCGGCGACGGTGCACCACGGGGTCTTGGCCGAACTCCGTTTCCACGGGGCGGCCCGCGCGACGGTTGGTGGCGGCAAACGGCTCCCGCTCATTGCGGCGCGTTTTGCGGCCACTGGCGGGCTCGGTAGCAGTGTAGGCAGCACTGGCATCCGTGAGGCGGTACTCGTCGTTCTGGAGCAGCGTGAGCAGGCCTTTTTTCTTCAGGCTTTTCAGGTGCTCAAAAATATCCTCGCGCTGCTCCTTGGTAGTTACCCCAAGGCGGCGGGAAAGCTGGCGGTAGGAAAGAACCTTGCCGGGGTTGTCGCGGAAAATGCGAAACACCAGATCAAGGGAAATAGTGGGGGCAACGGCTTCGTTGCGGGAGGCTGCCTTCGCGCGGGAGGCGCGGGGGGCGGCGGGTTCGTCTTTTTCTTTCATGTAGAAAAGGGGCCGCCAGAAGATGTCGTTTTCGCAGGCGGCGGGGTTGAGTAAGTGGGAAACTGGTAGTACTACGTAGTTCCCTGGCGTAAAGTAATCCAGCCCGGTACTAGGCTTCGGAGAGATGATACGGAATATAGCGCGGAATAACTATTCCGGGGTAGAAAGCGAGGGTTAAGATTGTATTGCGCGGGCCAAAGCGCCTAGCACCGTATGCCCGAAATCAGCAGTGCTCCACTCCTTCAAATCGGATACTTGCCCGTCGCCCACTTCCACTACCACCGGATGGCCGGCAGCAGTGAAGGCAACATCCAGGCTATAGTATAGGCGAGGCTGTAGCAGCGCAAGTACCGGCCAAAGCTCGTCGGGCAGTGAGGTAGCGGCTGCACCGTAGGCCACGCCATCCACCACAAAGAAGCGCCGCTCGGAACCGGCTTGCAGCGGGGTGAACTGCCGTATGAACAGCGGCTCCGTTGCCAATAGTTCATGCACCCGACATAGTCGCATCCATTGCTCCTGCGAAGCTACCACGGAGTCGGTGCCAAACGACTTCACCAGCCCTTTCACGAAGTAGCGCTGCCCGGCTGAAAAGTCGGGCAGCGTGGCGGCCGTACCGAAAGCACTCGGAAAGGTAAATGGGTGGATGGCGTCGTACCAACCCGAAGCCTGGTGTGAAGCCAGGTAGCTAGCCGTTGATACTCGCAAAGCTACCCGTGTCGTCAGCAACTCATATTCCTCAGCGGAGAGCATCCAACCTCGATAAATGGCGGGCTCGGCTGTTGCAGTCGTCGACCACAGGCGCGGAGCTTCGCTGTCGTACAGACTTACCGCCCACCCCTGCTCCCGCGCCCACGCGCACTCCGGTTCCCACAGCGGGTCCACGGTACGCACTTCGTAAGGCAGTGAGGGGTAGATGAGGTGCATAGTTCGGTTGGCGAAGTGGAGCCACAACTTATGAGTTCTTCCTACGCCCGGCTGGCTACGGCGGCCTGGATGTCGGCGGGAGTGTCCTTGGGAATGGCGGCCAGCAGCTGACGGGTGTACTCGTGCTGGGGGTTGGCGTAGATGGCGGCGGCGGGGCCACTCTCCACAATCTTGCCTTGGCGCATCACCAGCAGCCGGTCACTCATAAAGCGGGCCACCGAGAGGTCATGGGTGATGAAGAGGTAGGTGATGCCGAACTCCCGCTTGAGGTCGTTGAGCAGGTTGAGCACCTGGGCCTGCACCGATACATCAAGGGCCGATACAGACTCGTCGCAGATGATGCACTTGGGCTGTAGGGCCAGAGCCCGGGCAATGCAGATACGCTGGCGCTGGCCGCCGCTGAACTCGTGGGGGTAGCGCATGTAGTGCTCCTCCTGCAGGCCCACCGTGCGCAGCAGCTCCAGCACTCTGGCTTTCTGCTCCGCCCGGCTACCACCCACCTTGTGCACGCGCATGGGTTCCAGAATGGCCTCGCCCACGGTCATCATGGGGTTGAGGGCGGCGTAGGGGTCCTGGAATACCATCTGAAACTCCCGCCGCTTCCGGCGCAATTCCTCGGCGGGCAGCGTGGCCAGGTCAACCCCATCAAACAGAATGCTACCCGACGTCGGCTCCACCAGCCGCAGCAAGGTCCGGCCCAGGGTAGTTTTACCGCAACCCGACTCCCCTACTAATCCCACGGTTTCGCCAGAGTAAATATCAAAACTCACCCCATCTACAGCCCGCACAAATTCCTTGGTGCGGTTGAAGAAGCCCTTACGAATAGGAAAGTGCACGTTCAGGTTTTCCACCTGCAGCAATGGCTCAGAGGATGTGGTCCGACCAATTCCCGTAGGGTTGGTTCGACCACTGTCGTTGCTAAGGCTGAGGCTGATGGGGTTGTCCTCGTTCAACGGGAGTGGTTCTACAAACCCCTGCGGGGAATTTGTAGGACCACTGGTGATAGGCAACGGCTGACCTGATTCTAACCCAGGAGCCGATTCGAGACCAAATTGCGGTTCCACAGGCCGTGAAACACGATGTTCCACGGGGAACGTTTTGGTGGTTTCAGCACCGCTTTGAGAGGCCGAATCTATACTTTCACCTGCAACAGCCTCAGTTACTTGCGTAGCGGCAGTTTCAGTGGTAATAAAGCCTCCATCGGCCGTTTCACGCATGAAATCGGCCACCACGGGAAGTTTTTTTCGCCCTACCGATAATTTTGGGCGGCAGGCCAGCAAACCCTTGGTATAGGGGTGCTGGGGGTTGGTGAAGATGTCGAGTACGTAACCCTGCTCCACCACCCGGCCGCGGTACATTACCAGAATTCGGTCGGCTATTTCGGCTACCACGCCCAGGTCGTGGGTGATGAAGATGAGGGCCGTGTTGTGCTGGCGGCGCAGGTCGTTCATGAGGCGCAGCACCTGGGCCTGCACGGTCACGTCGAGGGCGGTGGTGGGCTCGTCGGCAATGAGGATGGCGGGGTTGCAGGCCATGGCCATGGCAATCATCACGCGCTGCTTCTGGCCCCCGCTGATTTCGTGGGGGTAGCTACTGAAGATTTTCTCGGGGCGCGGCAGCTGGGCCATTGTAAACAGCTCCACGGTGCGGGCTTCGGCCTCCTTGGCGGTGAGCGTGGTGTGCAGACGCAACGCCTCTACCACCTGACTGCCGCAGGTGTACACCGGGTTCAGGGAGGTCATCGGCTCCTGAAAAATCATGCTGATGTCGTTGCCACGCACCTGCTGCAACTGCTTATCCGTAAGCGTCAGCAAATTCACCTCCCCCAGTGCCTCACTCTGGAATCGGGCTTCGCCGCTCACAATCTGACCGGGGGGCAGCGGAATAAGGCCCATCAAGGCCAGGGAGGTAACCGACTTACCCGAGCCCGACTCGCCCACAATGGCCAGCGTTTGGCCCCGATGCAGGTCAAAGGAAATATCCTGCACGGCCCGCGTGGTGCCCCGGTGGCTGTGAAAGTCGATGGTGAGGTTGCGAACGGACAGAATGGGCTGGGACACGGCGACGAGAATCGAAGCGGAAAAAGGTAAAGATAGGCCGGCACACGGTAGCTTGCCCGGCCTGTTTCGCGTAAGCATTGGTTGGTTGTTCGGGCCAGCATACTGAAGCTGTGCAACAAGCCACACCCATTGTCATCGTGAGCGGAGCGCAAGACCTTATTACGGCTGAACACTATTATGGCTACGTGATAAGGTCCTCCGCTGCGTTCAGGATGATAAATACCCGGAAAAAGCCAGCTTCCCCGACAGCCGCAACTCCTACCTTTCCGAACTATTATCCTCCTCTTCTTAATTACTCATGCAGTACCGTAAACTTGGCAAAACCAGCTTCAATGTTTCCGAAATCAGCCTCGGCACCTGGCAGGTGGGCGGCAAATGGGGCGACCCATTCAGCCACGACACCGCCGACGCCATCCTCAACAGCGCCGTTGATGCGGGCATCAACTTCATTGATACCGCCGACGTGTACGGCGACGGGGAAAGCGAAAAGGCCGTGGGCCGGCTCGTGCGCAGCCGCTCCGAGCGGTTGTACGTGGCCACCAAGTGTGGCCGCCAGCTCCAACCCCACACCAACGAGGCCTATCAGCCCGCCGCTCTGCGCCGGTTCGTAGAGAACAGCTTGCGCAACATGCAGCTCGAAACCCTGGACCTGATTCAGCTGCATTGCCCGCCCACCGAGGTATTTTACCGCCCCGAAATATTTGAGCTGTTTGACCGGCTCAAAGACGAGGGTAAAATCCTGAACCTAGGCGTAAGCGTGGAAAAGGTGGAAGAAGGTCTTAAAGCCTTGAACTTCAGTAATGTCACCACCATCCAACTCATTTTCAATATGTTCCGGCAGCGCCCCGCCGAGCTGTTATTCCAGGAGGCAAAGCGCCAGGATGTGGGCCTGATTGTGCGCGTGCCCTTGGCCAGCGGCCTGCTCACCGGTAAGTTCTCGTCCCAAACCACCTTCTCCCCCGACGACCACCGCCAATTCAACCGCGACGGAGCCGCCTTCGACAAGGGCGAAACCTTTTCGGGCGTGGACTACGAAACCGGCCTGGCGGCTGTGGAGGAGTTGAAGAAGGTGTTTCCCGACCAACCCAACCTAGCCCCAATAGCGTTGCGCTGGGTGCTGATGTTTGAGGAAGTAAGCTGCGTAATCCCCGGCGCCTCCCGCCCCGACCAGCTACACTCCAATCTGCAGGCCGCCGAGCTACCCGACCTTTCACCAGAGCAAATGCAAGCCGTAAAGGCTATCTACGAGCAGCGCATCAAGCCACTGGTGTATAACCTATGGTAAAAAGTGGCCAAGAATTGCCGTTCCAAACGGAGTGAGAAAGTTGGATTGATCAGTATAAAGTCACCCAACTTCTTCACTCCATTCGCAATGACCTTCAACAAAAAAGCCCGCTGGAACCGTTCCAGCGGGCTTTTTCACCTTAATAAGGTTATTCTACACTACTTCCGAGGCTTCAGCGTCGCGGCGGGCCTGGGCAGCTTGGGCATCGTCGGCAGCCAGTGGGTGAGCAGCTTCGTAGTGAGCGAAAAAACGGCTTTGGAACAGCAGAATCAGCGCTACACCCACGAAAATAGCCGAATCGGCAATGTTGAAGATGGGCCAGAGCGAGACGTGCGAGCCGCCTACCAAGGGCCAGGAAGCCGGCAGGATTCCTTCGTAGATATCCACGTACAGCATGTCAATCACCTGCCCGTGAAACCAGGGAGTGGGTGAACCATAGGGAGCGTTATTGTAGATGATACCGTAAAAAATGGAGTCGATGACGTTGCCCAGGGCCCCGCCCAGAATCATGGCAATGCACACGAGCAGGCCGCTGGGGGCGCGCTGCTTCCATAATTTGTAGATGTAGTAGGCAATGCCCGTCACGGCCACCAACCGGAAGCTGGTAAGCAGAATTTTACCGTAGGGTGGCGGCAACTCTACCCCGAAAGCCATACCCGGATTCAGCGTGTAATGCAACTTAAACCAGTCGCCGAGCAGCGGAATTTCGCCGGGCATGCCCATGGGCATATAGCGGTGCACAGCCCATTTCGAAAGTTGATCAATGACGATGACCAGCAGGGCCACCAAGTAATACTTCCAGTATTTCATGCAGTTGTGAGGTGAGAGGCAAGAAGTGAGAAGTGAGACTTCGGGCCTGACACGGTGTCAGGAGCGGTACCTCTCCCCTCTCGTAGCACAAAGTGACGAAGATTTTTGGACTTCGCTGCGTAAGGGCGAAATCCGGCTTCGACACCGTTGGTATATGTTTCGGAGGGTGTTTTATGCCCTTTTAAGCTGAATTTGTGGCCCGCCGAAACGCTTTGTGCGCCGGTGTGCCAACCGCCGTTTCTGGGGCGGCGGTTGGCTCCTGAGGCTTAGGCAGTTGCCACGTTCAGCAATACGGGCACGGAAAACTCGTCGAATTCGAGCACCGAACCGCCGCTGATTTCCGGGGCAAAATCCAGGGTCAGGGCCTGAACTTCTTCCCGGATATAGCTACCAAACGACTGCACGGCGGCTTCCAGTTCGGGCTGCTGGCCCAAAATCACGCGGATTTTGTCCTGCACTTCCAGGCCGCTGTCTTTGCGCAGGTTCTGGAGGCGGTTCACCAGCTCGCGGGCCACGCCTTCCTGGCGCAGCTCGTCGGTCAGGGTCACGTCGAGGGCCACGGTGAGGGGGCCGTCGGTGGCCACCAGCCAGCCGGGTAGGTCCTGGGTGCGGATTTCCACGTCGTCGGGGGCCAGGGTGTAGGCCTCGCCGTCGATTTCCACGGCCAGCTGACCGGTTTTTTCGAGGGTGCTGATTTCCTCGGCGCTCATTTGCTGGATGCGAGCCCCCACGGCTTTCAGCTTGGCTCCGTACTGCTGGCCCAGGCGCTTAAAGTTGGGCTTCACCGACTTCACCAGCACGCCGCTGGTATCGTCGAGGAACTCCACGTGCTTCACGTTCACCTCGGCGCAGATCAGGTCCTCTACCTTGCCCACCTGCTCGCGGGTAGTGTCGTTGAACACCGGCACCAAAATGCGCTGCAACGGCTGGCGCACCTTCAGCACTGACTTCTTGCGGAGTGAGTGGGTGAGCGAAGAAATGCGCTGGGCCAATTCCATCCGCTCCTCCAGCGCCTTGTCAATGCGGGTTTCGTCGGCTTCTACGAGCAGCGTCAAGTGCACTGATTCGGGGGCCAGCGGCGTGTTTTTCTCCACCGCTTCGGCACGCATGCCGTCAGTCATGTTCTTGTAGAGCCACTCCGCGAAGAAGGGCGCGATGGGAGCCATGAGCTGGGCCACGACAACCAGGCACTCCTGCAGGGTCTCATAGGCGGCGCGCTTGTCGGCGGTCAGCTCGCCCTTCCAGAAACGGCGGCGCGAGAGGCGCACGTGCCAGTTGGAGAGCTGATCGGTTACGAAATCCTGGATGGCGCGGGCGGCTTTCGTGGGGTCGTAGCCATCATAATAGCCGCGCACTTCCTGAATCAACGATTGTAGCTTGCTCAGAATCCAGCGGTCCAGCTCGCTCAGCTCGGCATAGGGCACCCGGTCAAACTCCCGGGCCTGGAAGCCGTCGAGGTTGGCATAGAGGGCGTAGAACGAGTAGGTGTTGAAGAGCGTGCCGAAGAAGCGGCGCTGCACCTCCGTGATGCCGTTCAGGTCGAATTTCAGGTTGTCCCAGGGCTGGGCGTTGGCAATCATGTACCAGCGCGTAGCATCGGGGCCGAACTGGTTGATGGTCGCAAACGGGTCGATGGCGTTGCCGAGGCGCTTGCTCATCTTGTTGCCGTTCTTGTCCAGCACCAGGCCGTTGGCCATCACGTTCTTGTAGGCCACTGAGTCCTCTAGCATCACCGCCAGGGCGTGCAGGGTGAAGAACCAACCACGGGTCTGGTCCACGCCTTCGGCAATAAAATCAGCGGGGAAGTTCTTCTCGAACTGCGCCTTGTTTTCCAGCGGATAGTGCCACTGGGCGTAGGGCATAGCGCCGCTGTCAAACCACACGTCAATGAGGTCGGTTTCGCGGTACATGGGCTGGCCGCTGGGCGACACGAGGAACACGTCGTCCACGTAGGGGCGGTGCAGGTTGATTTTGGTTGTTGGTTGTTGGTTGTTGGTTGTTGGCTCTGAAGAATTACCGGCCATTACCCATTTGCCATCTACCTGCTGGTAAGGATTATGGGTCATAATTTCAGCAGCAACGGCTTTATCAATCTCCGCACTGAGTTGCTCAATCGAGCCGATGCATATTTCCTCCGAGCCGTCCTGGGTGCGCCAGATGGGCAGAGGCGTACCCCAGTAGCGCGAGCGGCTCAGGTTCCAGTCTACCAGGTTTTCCAGCCAGTTGCCGAAGCGGCCGGTGCCGGTGCTTTCGGGCTGCCAGTTGATGGTTTTATTGAGCTCGATGAGCCGGTCCTTTACCGCCGTGGTTTTGATAAACCAGGAGTCGAGGGGGTAGTACAGTACGGGCTTATCGGTGCGCCAGCAGTGCGGATAGGTGTGCTCGTACTTCTCCACTTTGAAGGCCATGCCGTCGCCTTTCATGCGGATGGCAATGCTTTCGTCGAGGGTTTTGTAGTCGGCGCCGCTCTGGTCGTGGCCGTCGTAGTTTTTCACCCAGCGGCCGCCAAATTCGCCCATCTGCGCCACGTAGCGGCCGGTGCGGTCTACCACCGGGCCCAGCTTGTCTTCGTCGTCGGCAACCAGCAGGGCGGGCACGCCGGCCAGTTGGGCGGCCCGGAAGTCGTCGGCGCCAAACGTGGGCGAAATGTGCACGATGCCGGTACCGTCTTCGGTGGTTACGAAGTCGCCGTTGATAACGCGGAAGGCGTTTTCCTCGCCCTCAAACGCCGGATAGCCTTTGTCCTGCCCAAACAGCCGCTCGTAGCGGATACCTACAAGGTCGGCGCCTTTGAACGTGTTTTCGATACGCCAGGGCAGCACTTTGTCGCCGGCTTTGAAGTCGTCCAGCGAAGCGTCTTTGCCTTTCTCGGAGAAGTATTTGCCCAGCAACGCCTCGGCCAGCACCACCCGAATGGGGGCGCCGGTGTAGGGGTTGAAGGTGCGCACCAGCACGTAGGCAATGCCCTTGCCCACGGCCAGCGCCGTGTTGGCGGGCAGCGTCCAGGGCGTGGTCGTCCAGGCTAGAATGTACGTCGGCACGTCCTCAGACGCGCTGAACAGCTTCTCCGACGCCTCATTGCGCTGCACCTTGAACTGGGCCACGATAGTCGTGTCCTTCACGTCCCGGTAGGTACCGGGCTGGTTCAGCTCGTGCGACGACAAACCGGTGCCGGCCGCCGGCGAGTAAGGCTGGATGGTGTAGCCTTTATAGAGCAGGCCCTTGTCGTAGAGCTTCTTGAGCAGGGCCCAGCAGCTCTCGATGTACTCGGGCTCGAAGGTGATGTATGGGTCGTCGAGGTCCACCCAATAGCCCATTTTCTCGGTGAGGTCGTCCCACTGGGCTTTGAAGCGCATCACGGTTTCGCGGCAGCGCTGGTTGTACTCCTCAATGCTGATTTTTTTGCCGATATCCTCCTTCGTGATGCCCAGCTCCTTTTCTACCTGCAGCTCAATGGGCAGGCCGTGGGTGTCCCAGCCGCCTTTGCGGTTCACCTGCTTGCCCAATAAGGTCTGGTAGCGGCAGAAGATATCCTTCACCGTCCGGGCCATTACGTGGTGAATGCCGGGGGCACCGTTGGCCGAGGGCGGGCCCTCGTAGAACACAAAGGTGGGCTGCCCCTCGCGGGTGCTCACGCTTTTCTCAAAAATGCCCTTCTGTTTCCACCACGCCAGGATATCAGTACCAACCTGGCCGTAGTTGAGCGGCTGCTTGTATTCGGGGTAGTTCATTTGTTGGGAGGGTCGTTGTAGCAGAACGTCATGCTGAGCTTGCCGAAGTATCTCTACCGCTTCATTGCAGTAGTAATCCAACGAAGCAGTAGAGATGCTTCGACAAGCTCAGCATGACGGTAGTGTAAGTGATTTTAACCGTTCTGGCGGGGCTGCACCTGCATACGGTTGAGGTTCAGTTCCAGGTCGTCGTCTTCCTCGTGGTAGTTGTCGTCGTAGTGCCGGATACCGGTCTGGTCGATAACGTCCTCGTCCTTGCCATGCTCGAAGGTAACCAGCAGGCAGGGCAGCAGAATCAGGTTGGAGAAATTGGTAATCAGCAAGCTGGCCGACATGAGCAGGCCTAGGGCCTTGGTACCGCCAAACTCCGAGAAGGCAAACACCGAAAAGCCCAAAAACAGCACAATACTGGTGTAAATCATGCTGGTACCGGCCTCGCTGAGGGTAGTGCTGATGGCGGCCTTCACGCGGCGGCCGTTGGCGGCCATTTCCTGCCGGAACTTGGCCAGCAGGTGAATAGAGTTGTCGCCATCAATACCCAAGGCAATGCTGAAAATAAGGGCCGTGCTGGGCTTGAGCGGGATGCCGAAGTAACCCATAATGCCGCCCGTGAGCAGCAGCGTAAAGAAGTTAGGCAGCAGGGTAAAGAACACCGCCCGAATGCTGCGGAATAGAATCAGCACGACCACGCCGACCAACAAAAAAGCGTGCAGCAGACTGGATTTGAGCGTGCCAATCAGGTACTCGTTGCCCTTGGTGAAGATGATGGTGGTGCCGGTTTTCTTCACTTCCATGCCCGTACCCTTGAAAATCCGGTCAATTTCGGGCTGAATGCGGTTGTTGAGCAGGGTATCGAGGTTGTGGGAGCCGATGTCAGCAATTTTCAGCGAAATCCGGGCCTCCCGCATGGTGCTGTCGGTGAAGGAGCGCAGCAGCTTGCTGGTAAGCTGGCCTTCCGAGCCCTTGGTGTTCTGGGAACGGGCCAGGTAGTTGAATACGTAGTTGGATTCCGACTTATCGGGCAGGCGGTAAAACTCGGGGCTACCGTTGTAGAAGGCTTGGGTGGAGGCTTTCAGAAAGGTGACTACGCTGACGGGCGTCGTGAGCACCGGCTGGGTGCGCAGGAAGTTTTCGAGGCGGTCGATGCGCTCCAGATTTTTCAGTTTCAGCAGGCCTTTTTCCTTGCCGGTGTCTACCACCAGCTCCAGGGGCATTACGCCATTGAAGTGCTGCTCGAAGAACTTCAGATCGGAATTTACCGACGAGTCCTTGGGCAAATCATCCACCATGTAGCTCACGGAGCGCACCTTACTCACCCCGAACGAGGCCAGCACCACCAGCGCCAAGGCCGTGAGGTACACCGTACGCCGCCGCTCCAGCACCACGTAATCGAAGAACTCCAGCAGCTTCATCAGCGGCTTGGCCTCCAGGTGTTCCAGCTGCTTGGGCGTGGGCGGGGGCAGAATGGTGAACACAATGGGCATCAGAATAAACGACACCGCAAAGGCCACAAAGATGTTGATGGTGGCCACCGCCCCAAACTGGAACAGAATGGCAATATTGGTGAAGCAGAACACCACAAAACCGATGGCCGTGGTAGTGTTGTTCATGAGCGTCACCAGCCCGATTTTGCGCACCACCCGGGCCATGGCCAGCACTTGGTTGCCGGATTTGCGGTAGTCGTAGTGGTAGCGGCTGAGCAGGTAGGTGCAGTTCGGAATACCAATGACGATGATGATACTCGGAATTAACCCGGTAAGCAGGTTGATTTTGTAGCCCATCAGCACCATCGAGCCGATACACCAGATAACCACAATGAGCACAATGAGCAGCGGAAACACCACCGCCGACCACGTGCGGAAGAACATGAGCAGCGTGAGGGCCATCATCACGATGGTGAGGGCCACGAACAGCTTCATTTCGGCGGCTACCTTGGTGGTCATGGTAGCCCGCACGTAGGGCAGGCCGGCGTAGTGCATCTTGATGCCCGTCTTCTGCTGAAACCGCTCGGCGTGACCCAGAATTTCCTGCATCACGGCCTCGCGCCGGCTGGAGTTCAGGTACTTGGGGTCCATGGTGAGGGCCAGCAGCGTGGCCCCGGTGGTGGGCGAAATCAGCTGACCTTTGTAGAACTCCTGGGAGTTTACCACCCGCATCAGGGAGTCCAGCTCCACCTGGCTGCTGGGGAAACGGCGGAAAATGGGCTCGGCCCGGAAGGTTTGAGTGGCCGTATCCTTTACCAGCCGCGGCAGGCGCGTGACGCCCAACACCCCGTTTACGCCCTCTACCTTGCTGAGCGTATCGGTGAGCATGCGCAGCTCATTGAAGTTGCCCAGCTGGTACACCGAGCTGTCCTGCATGCCCAGCACCAGCACGTTGCCATCCTCGCCAAACTTGCGTTTGAAGCGCTGGAAGTACACCATGTCCGGGTCGTCGGGCGAAACCACCTGGGCAAAATCGTAGGTCATTTCGATTTTGCGGGCTTCCCAGGCCATAAACACCGTTATAACGGCCAGCAGCCCAACGAGTAGGCGGCGGTTCTTAATGACGAATAAGGCGAGGTTCCTCCACATACGCTGCTAAAATGCAGCAAAGGTACGCAACCCCCGGCAGCTACGCGGTGAGCGTCAGCAAGTAAACCTTTATCGGGCTAAAAGCGGTGTACAACGAGGCAGTTAGGAAAACTCATATATTGTTCAGAATATAGGGAACAATTTATGCCTTATTCTACGTAATCATCCTCATTACAAGGCGTTGCGCACGATGATAATTGAATTATTCCGCGCTCCGCTTGTTGTTTTCCCTTTGCCATGACCTTGTACAATTCCCCGGACGCGTCCCTCACGTATAATCCGGTTTCCGAAACCCTGCACCTGAGCTACAATGCCACCCGCCTGTCGGTATCGTTTGGCCAGGCCTACCACCGCGCCCTGGAGGAAATGCTGGCCCAGAACGTGGGCAAGCTGCTGCTGGACCTGAAGCGCAATGCTCCCCCTACGGATGAAGCCGACGAGTTACTCGGCCCCCTGACCGATGTGTTGGCCGACCAGCCTCACCGCCCGCTATTTATTGCCGCCGTCGTGTCGGAGGGGCAGTACCAGTACCAGATTGGCAATTCCATTGCCACCACTACCCTGCCCCCGGCCCGCGTGGAGTTCAACTACTTCACCTCCCGCCGCGACGCCACCCAGTGGTTGAGCGAAAACTAGCCCGCCCTTTCACACACCTGCCCGATACAAAAAACGGCCGCCGGATTGCTCCGGCGGCCGTTCTGTTTTTCACTACTACCGCAGCCTTACAGATTCTCGAAAATGCGCGAGAGGCTCACGGCCTCCCCAATGTAGCCGCGCAGCTCCGAGATGGGCATGCGGGTTTGCTCGCGGGAGTCGCGGTGGCGGATGGTAACGGTGTTATCCTCCAGGGTCTGGTGGTCGACGGCAATGCAGAAGGGCGTGCCGATGAGGTCCTGGCGGGTGTAGCGCGTACCAATGCTATCCTTCTCCTCCACTACCAGGCGGAAGTCGTGGCGTAGGCTGTTGTAGATTTCGTTGGCCTTTTCGGGCAGGCCGTCCTTTTTCACCAGCGGGAAGATGGCGGCTTTCACTGGGGCCACGGCTGGGTGCAGGCGCAGCAGCTTGCGAGTTTTAGTTTTCTGCTCCTCGCCTTCGCCTTCCACAATGGTTTCCTCCTGATACGCTTGGCAGAGCGTGGCCAAGAACAGGCGGTCAGCGCCTACTGAGGTTTCTACCACGTAGGGCACGTAGTTGCCGTAGGGCTTGCCGGTTTCGGGGTTGAGGTCGTTGTCGAAGTAGTTCTGCTTTTTGCGGCTGTACTGCTGGTGCTGGGTCAGGTCGAAGTCGGAGCGGGAGTGGATGCCCTCAATTTCCTTGAAGCCGAAGGGGAACTCGTACTCGATATCCACGGCGGCCTTGGCGTAGTGGGCCAGCTTCTCATGGTCATGGAAGCGGAGCTTGTCGGCGGGCAGGCCCAGCACCTCGTGCCACCGGCGGCGGGCGGCTTTCCAGTGCTGGTACCACTCGCCCTCGGTGCCAGGGCGCACGAAGAATTGCATTTCCATCTGCTCAAACTCCCGCATGCGGAAGATGAACTGGCGGGCTACAATCTCGTTGCGGAAGGCCTTACCGATCTGGGCAATGCCAAACGGCACCTTCTGCCGCGCCGACTTTTGCACATTCAGGAAGTTCACGAAGATACCCTGGGCCGTTTCGGGGCGCAGGTAGATTTCGTTGGAGCCCTCGGCCACGGCGCCCATCTGGGTCGAGAACATCAGGTTGAACTGGCGCACATCGGTCCAGTTGCCGGTCTTGCTAATCGGGCACAGAATTTTCTCGTCGATGATGAGCTGCTTGACGCCGGCCAGATCCTCGGCCGTGAGCAGGCGGCCCATTTCGGTCAGCAGGGTTTCGGCCCGGGCCAGCTCGCCGTTCTTCTCGTACTCGGCAGCTTTATCCTCCAGCAGCACGTCGGCGCGGTAGCGCTTCTTGCTGTCGAGGTTGTCAATCATGGGGTCCGAGAAGCCATCGACGTGGCCGGAGGCTTTCCAGGTGGTGGGGTGCATGAAGATGGCCGCATCGATGCCCACCACATTCTGGTTGAGCTGGGTCATGGCTTTCCACCACAGCTGCTTCAGGTTGTTCTTGAGCTCCACGCCGTTGGGGCCGTAGTCGTACACGGCAGCCAGGCCGTCGTAGATTTCGGAGGAGGGGAACACGAAGCCGTATTCCTTGGCGTGCGACACGATTTCGGCCAGGGTGCCTTCAGTAGTATTGGCGGCGGGTTGCGCGGGTTTGCTCATGCTATGTAGGGAAGTGAGAGGCAAGAAGTGAGCGGGGAGAACTGAATCAGTTTGCAAGTACTTCGGCCCTAGATGCCGTTTCCCTTCTCCCCGCTCACTTCTGAATCGGAACAAAAGTAGCTAAAGCCCACGCTTGTAGCCTAGCCGGGGTTGCAGAAATAGCCATGACCAGCTGCTTATCAGCTATTTACTAGCCCCGAACACGGGCACCTCAACCAATGTCGGTGGCCTGCGTTTAGCGGCTCAACCGGCACGGCAGCCGGCCAGTGCGGTAACAATTTCATAATCTTGTGCCCCCTTAGGGCGGCAGTACCTTTGGTTGCCGAAATCTGAATTCTCACCAACCTCCCCTTTATGTTTGGCTTAGAGCCTCATGTGCTGTTGCTGCTGATTGCCTGTTTGGTAGCAGCCTGCGCGTTTGAATTTGTAAACGGCTTCCACGACACGGCCAACGCCGTGGCTACGGTTATCTACACCAACTCGCTGCGGCCCTGGGTGGCCGTTATCTGGTCGGCGTTCTGGAACTTCGTGGGTGTAATTGCCGGTGGTATTGGCGTGGCCATGAGCATTGTGTACCTGCTGCCCGTGGAAAGCCTCGTGGATCAGAACGTGTACCACGGCATTGCCATGGTGGGCGCCCTCATTGTGGCGGCCATCATCTGGAACGTGGGCACCTGGTACTACGGGCTGCCTTCCTCTTCCTCGCACGCCCTTATTGGGTCCATTCTGGGCGTAGGCATTGCCTTCTCGTTGCTGCCAGGCTCGGGCGGCTCGGCCGTAAACTGGGGCAAGGCTGGCGAAACCGGGTTGGCGCTTTTGGTAAGCCCGCTGTTCGGCTTCTCGCTTACCATTGTACTGATGTTTCTGCTGCGCCGCTTCGTGAAGAATAAGGCCATCTTTAAGGAGCCCCACAAGCGCAAGCCCCCACCCATCTGGATTCGCCTGATTCTGATTGCCACCTGTACTTTGGTGAGCTACTTTCACGGCTCCAACGACGGGCAGAAGGGCGTGGGCTTGATTATGCTGATTCTAATTGGCATCGTTCCGGTGCACTTCGCCCTAAACTCCAAGCTCAACCCCCTGGACATGCGCGACTCCCTGACCCGCGTGGAGCAGGTGATGGGCAAAATCAACGCCGCTGAGCTGGGTGAGGCCGACCGGAAACTGCTGGCCGAAGTACGCACCCAGACCAATTCCCTGGACCAGATTTTTGCCGGCAAAACCGACGTGAAGCAGCTGCCAGAGCAGGCCCGCTTCGAAATCCGGAAAAGCATTCTGCTGCTGTACAACCGCGCCAAAAAACTCACGGCCAGCGAAAAGCTGCCCCTCAGCTCCGCCGACCGCAAAGTGTACGAAGACAGCATTGCCGAAATGCGCACCTTCACCGACTATGCGCCCTGGCAGGTTTCCCTGATGGTGGCCCTTTCCCTGGGCATCGGGACCATGATTGGCTGGCAGCGCATTGTGAAAACCATTGGGGAGCGAATTGGCAAGGAACACCTGACCTACGCCCAGGGCGCATCCTCGGAGCTGGTTGCTGCCGTTATGATTGGGGCTACCACCCAGTTCGGGCTGCCTTCTTCTACCACGCACGTGCTGTCGTCGGCTATTGCGGGTAGTATGGTGGCCAACCGGGGCATCAAGAACCTGAACCCCCAGATGGTACGCAACATTGCCCTGGCCTGGGTACTCACGCTGCCGGTTACGATGGTGCTGGCGGGGGGGCTGTTTTTGCTGCTCCGCACTATCATGCCTTCGTAAGCTGCTCTTGAAAACACACAAAAAAGCCGCCCCGGTATCGGAGCGGCTTTTTTGTTGATAAGCTGATTCTCAGCGGGGTGCTAGCGGGGCTAGCAATGCCTCCCAGGTTGGGAAAGACTGTTGAAAACCCCCGACACTTAGCACGTTATCCACTTATCAACAGGCAAAACTCCTGATTTTGTGGATAACTATACATTATGCGGGCCACTGCACTTCCAAGTCGTCGTTGATAAACACGCCGAAGTTGACGAACTGTAGCTCATCCTCATCGAAGTAGAGGTCAATCATTTCCTTCTCGTAGGAGATGCGCATCTCGCCGGTGTCCATTTTCTCCACTTCGCTTTGCTCGTGGCCATGGCGCTTCATCAGGTCCTGAATTTCCCGGGGGCTCTTGCCGTGAATGGCTTCCCCGTAGAGGCGAATACCGGGGTGGTCGGTTTCGATGCAGCTCAGGCGGTAGTCATCTTCCCGGTCGAAGTACAGGGAGTAGCCTTCTTCCAAGTAGTTCCAGGCCTGGTGCTCAAATTCGTCGTCGTCCTCTGATTCCTCAATTTCCTCGGGCTCTCCCATCAGGGCGCGTACCTCGTCCATGGAGGCGCCAAACTTCAAGGGCCCCATGCCTACGCCGAGGCTGATTTCATTTTCTTCGGTGCTGGATGGTTGGGCTGGGTTCTGCATAGCCGATGTGGGGTGAAGGGGGTAGTAGTTCTGGAAAAGTAAAGGTAGATGTCTGGAAAGTTACTTTCCGTACTGGGCCTCAAATTCGGCCCGTTGCCGCAGGTACTCGGGATGTTGCTTGGCCTCATCCCAGCAGCGTTTAAAAATGGCGGCGGCCTCCGCCTTTTCGGGGTCTTCGGGCGTGCGGGGCAACTCTGCCCGGCCGTGGCTGCCACTCTGCCCTTTTTTGTCGTCGGGCACGGGGCCGTCGTACTTTTTGCCTCCCTTGTGGTTGGCGTAGCGCCGGGCCCTGGTAAAGCCCATCTGCAAAAATTTGCGGGCCATATCGGCACCCACGAAGTCGTGCTGCTGCAAATAGGCCTCAAACAGCGCATAAATCTTCCCCGACGACTCCTGGGCTACCTCCGGTGTCCGGAAGCGCCAGAAGGGCAGAATCTCGCTTTTATAGGGCTCTACCAGTAGCACGCCCTGCTCACCCTTACCTACCCGGTACAGTTCCGGATGCTGGCGGAAGTCCGTAGTATGGAAATCGAGGGTGTAATCGAAGGGCATGAGAGGGGCAGGGCGAGTGGCGGAGTACTATACGCCTCCTGGAGCAAGATGGCTGTTTGTTCGCGCTATTGCACCTCGGCAAAAGCTACGGCAATTCACAGTAAACCGTGGATAACCAAGTAGTTATTCACATATACACACAACGTTATCCACTTTCTCAATCAGTGCCCTGATACCGGCCGTTGTGGGGCCAGAATATGATACCCGCATTAACAGGTCAGGCTCCGGCACCTGGATGCACCCAAGCACGGCTACGTTTTGCCACGCGGTGCCCGATGATGAGCACTTCTCTTACCGGCCTGCGACGGGCGCACTGCGCCGTTGAATTTCAGTGCAGCTCTGAATTGGAAGCGCCAACTGCTGCAGGCTTACCTCTGCTTCAAGTGGCTCAGGTCACTTTAGGATGGGTAAGGGCTCGGCCCGCTTTTCCACAGGTTAATAACTTTTAAAAATCTTTTTATTTAAAAATCTCTTTTTATCCCTGTCGTTAGGGCTGTTTATAAGTGGATAAAAAATGAGGGTTATCCACGGCGTGGGTAACATGTGTACAAGAGTTGGGTTATCCACCGTCTACCAACAGGGTATGTGGATATTATTTTTCTGAAATTCAAATAGTTAGATAAGTTTTTAACTATTCACACAGCCCTACTAGTAATCCACAATTCACATCCACAAGGGTGTGTGGATTGTTAGATTTTCGGGGGATAGTTATCCACTCCTATCCACAGCTTTTGTACATACCCAAGAGGGTGTCAGCAAGGGCTATCCATCCAAAAATACTTTTCCGCAACTTCTCCACGAGTTATCCCCAGGTTTCCCCACTATTATCCACAGGTTACGCCAGTTAGCGGTTTTGAGGTGGATAAGTGCTGTGGATTGCCGTTTTCGAAACAGTGGAAACGCTGCTAGCAAAGAGCCACGCGGGTTTTGCTATGTGGATATCTAAAACGCCCCGCCCCTATATAGCCCAGAGTTGCACTTTACGGACTTGCCCGCCAACCAAGTTGACTATTCTGCAAGAGGAGGGGCCAACAGGGTTCAATGCCTAACCCCAAGCCGGCTAAAAATAAACCCGCCCAACTCCGGCAAGACGAAATTGGGCGGGGCAACGGTTGGGGCAGGCGGCGGGCTAAAAGCTCAGGGTTTCTACGTTATCGAAGTTGGAGCGCACCTGTATGGTTTTGGGGAAGAGGAATACGGGCTCAGCAGGCCGGCGCAGCTGCGGGTCGCCGCCCTGCCAGCGTCCGTCCTGGTTGGCGTCGATGAGGATGCGGATACGGTAGGTGCCGGGCTGCAGGTTATCGAAGCGGTAGCTGCCTTTGGGGCTGTCAAGCTCGAACTGAATGTTGCCGGCAGCGTCCAGCAACTGCACCCAGAAACGCTTGGCCGTGGTTTGGATGGGGCCGCTGAGTGTGCCGGTACTCGTTTGCTCGGTTACCCGCAGGCGCAACGGTTTCAGGCCCAACGACTGCCCCGTGATGCTGCGGACCACGGCACTATCCAGCAGCAGGGTAACGGTTTTGCGGGCCGTGGTGCTCAGGTTAATGCTCAACGTAGAGCGGTCGGGGCTGAGCTGCCCATCGGCGGGAACCTGCAGGGGCCGGCGTTTCAAGGAGTCTTCCAGCAGCGTGCCAATGGGTTTGCCAGGGGTGAGCACCACCGGCTCAGTGAACACAAACTTCACCTGGCCCTGGCGGTACACTTCCTTGGGGCTGCCTTCTACGGTGTAAGCAATGGCCCGCTTAGTGGGCGGGTTGCCCTGGAAGCGCACGGCAATAGTGTCGCGGCCGGTATTGCCGGCGCTGTCGGTGGCCGTGAGCAGGAAGCGGCCTTCCTGCAGCTGGGGGGTACGGTAGAGAATGGCGGTGCGGCCTTTTTCGGTGAGCTGCAGGGCGTCGTTGAGGCCGGCCGGGGCTGTTGCTGCTCCCAGCGGGGCCAGCGAGAGCTGCTGCACGCCCTCATTGTAGCTCACCCGGAAATCGGTAGGGCTGGTTTTCTGGGTGGTAACCAGGGGCCGGCGGGTGTCGGGGCGGGTGAGCAGGAAGCGCACTGAATCGGTGCGGCCATTCACCGTGAGCAGGTCGGGCAAGTAGGCAATCTGCTCGGGCTCCTCATAGCGGTTGTTCTGGTTTTTATCGAGCAACGCGTAGGCACGGTAGCGGGCAGCCTTCAGGTAATTCAGCTCAAACCGGCCGGCCTTATCGGTCCGGGCCAGGTAAGTAGGGCGGCCCCGCTGCACGGTGGAGGTATCGGCCTCGGGGTAGAGCAGCACCACGGCATTTTCCACGGGCTGCTGGCTGAGCACGGCCTGCACCGTGCCGCGCACCGAGGCGGAGTCCAAATCGGGGCCGGTACTGAAGCTGACGATGGCCTGGGCCGCCGGGTTGCTCTCGGTAATGTCGCTGATGGAGTTGCCGAAGTTGAAGGAATAGGTGGTGTTGGCCTTGAGGGGCTTCTCGTAGGTGAGGGTAATGGCCGTGCGCTCCTCCCGGATTTTGTAAGGATTATCGTCGCCGATGATGGGGGCCACAATCAGGTTTTTGGCCAGATCCTTCAGCTGTACCTGCTCCGAAAACTCCAGCCGCACCGTCTGGCCCTGGTAGTTGCGGGTGCCGTTGGCGGGCACGCTGCGGGTGAGTTTGGGCGGAATAGTATCCCGAACGCCACCTTCCGGCGAGCTGATGGCCGCGCACCCGCTCAGCCCCGCCGCAGCGGCAAACAACAAAAACACGGAGGCGCGGGCAAAAGCAAATGGGGGCATTGCGAAGCAGGCAGGTGTAAGAAGGACGAAAAGCCGGTTTCGGCAGCAGCCCAACCGGCGCTTCCGAAATCCGAAGGTACGCGGTGTAACGCGGCAAGGGCCTAAACCTGTCATTCCGGGTGAAGCAGCAAAGCCGGAAGTACCCTGCGGTAGCCTTCGGCTTTGCTGCTTCACCCGGAATGATAACTTTTTCAGTAGCAGAAACTTTTTCAGTAGCAGAGCGGTAGCCTCCCTCCTACCCTGCCGCCGGCCGCTTATGAGCCACGTAAATCAGGCTGCTGTACTGGCCCTCGTGCTGGGCGGCGTACTGGTTGGATTTGTAGCCGGCTTTCAGCACCGTGAGCATTCCGCCGCCCCGCTCGGCCCGGTGTTTTTCGCTGAGCATACTCACGTAGTAAGCATCCAGGGGCATGGGCAACACCTCCTCCACCTGCATTTTGTGCTTTTTGAGCAGTTGCGTCAGGGTTTTGGGGGTGAAGTGGTAGAGGTGGCGCGGTACATCATAGGCGGCCCAATCCTGGCGGTAATGCTGGGCGTCGAGGCTATCTACGTTAGGCACGGCAATCATCAGGATGCCGTCGGGCTTCAACAGGCGGATGAGCTGCTGCAGGGTTTCGTTCAGGGTATGAACGTGTTCCAGCACATGCCAGAGGGTAATGGCGTCAAAGCTGGCCGGCTGAAACTGCACCAGGCTTTCCACCCCAATGGGCTGACCTACCCGCTGGCTGGCCTCTTCCCGGGCGCGGGCGTTGGGCTCCCAGCCGGCCACCTGCCAGCCGTTACTTTTGGCGGCGGCCAGAAAGTGCCCCGTGCCACAGCCGTAATCCAGTAGGCGGCCCTTTTTGGTGCGCTTATTCAGCAGAGCCACCTTGCGGCGCATGGTAAAAAACCGGGCCACCTTATAAGCTTGGTTGATCATCCCCCCTGCCCCACTGTTGTGCGACACGTACTCCTCCGACTCGTAGTAGCGGCCGATATGGGCTTCGTCGGGGCGGGGGTTGGTGAACTGGAACGAGCAGGCCACGCACTGCTGAATAGCGAAGCTTTCCTTGCTCACCGATTTATCCTCCACCACCAGCTTGTTGCGGAATTCGGTTTTGCCGCACACCGGGCACTTCTCAAGTCGCTCGTAAATCACAGATACTCGCTGATTAATTGGATGACGCGGATTGTAGCAGCAGCCAGACTACACCCACAACGCGCACCACGAAAGTACGAAACCAAACCGGCCGCAAAACCGTCGGGGTTCTGCGGCCGGTTTGGCCACTAAACTGTCAGGTGATGACAGACTGAAAACTTGTGTAGCGGTTGGCTTACTGAGGTTCATTGGCAGTACAATGAGCCCAATCAACCCGACCTGAAGAGTCAAAGTTTACGTCGCAATACTCAGATGAACCTGGGGGCATTTGGTAAGCGTAATGAGTCGATTGCGGCACTGATTCTATGCGGTTGATCCGGTCAGGTTTGCCCATTATTGCGACAACCTCAACTTCGGACATTCCCTTCGCCACGCGCTTTATGTTTTGCTGATTCTGGTATCCCTGTCGCGCTTGCGGACTCCAATGAGCATCATAATTGCCATAAACCACGAAAACCAGTATCAGACACCAAATACCGAGTGCAATCTTTTTCATTACTCTTGCTTACCGCCCCAGATACACCATCAGCACCGACACGTCGGCGGGGCTTACGCCGCTGATGCGGGAGGCCTGGCCCAGAGTTTCGGGCTGAATCTTGAGCAGTTTCTCGCGGGCTTCGTGCGAGAGGGCTGGCATGGCGGTGTAGTCGAGGCGGCCCTGAATCACGAAGTTTTCCAGCTCCTGCACGCGGGCGGCCTGCTGGTGCTCCTTCTCCAGGTAGGCCTCGTACTTCACCAGAATTTCGGCCTGCTCTAGCGCATCGGGGCGGTACGGAGCCAGGGCTAGGGTGAGGCCGGGCAGTACCCGCGCCAGCGCCGGCAAATCAATGCCGGGACGGCGCAGCAGGTTTACGGCGCGGGTTTTTTCGCTGATAACGGCCGAGCCAATTTCCGTGAGCCAACCGTTGATTTCCTGGGGCTCGATGCCGAAGTTCTTCAGCAGCTTGGCTACTTCCTGGGTCTGCTGCTCCTTCTCGCGCACCAGTTCCATGCGCTCCTCCGAGGCCAGGCCCAGAGCATAGCCTAGCGGGGTCAGGCGCAGGTCGGCGTTGTCCTGGCGCAGCAATAGGCGGTGCTCGGCCCGGCTCGTGAACATGCGGTAGGGCTCATCGGTGCCTTTGTTTACCAGGTCGTCGATGAGCACGCCGATGTAGGCTTCGCTCCGCTTCAGGATGAAGGGCTCTTTGCCGTGGACCTTATTGTGAGCGTTGATGCCGGCCATCAGGCCCTGGCAGGCGGCCTCCTCGTAGCCCGTGGTGCCGTTGATCTGGCCCGCGAAGTACAGGTTCTGGATGCGCTTGGTTTCCAGCGTGAGCTGCAGCTGGGTGGGCGGGAAGAAGTCGTACTCGATGGCGTAGCCGGGGCGGAACATCTTGGCGTTTTCGAAGCCGGCAATTTTGCGCAGGGCGCGGTATTGTACATCCTCGGGCAGGCTGCTCGAAAATCCGTTTACGTACACTTCCACCGTGCTCCAACCCTCAGGTTCCACAAAAATCTGGTGGCGGTCCTTGTCGGCGAAGCGGTTGATTTTGTCCTCCACCGAAGGGCAATAGCGCGGCCCCAGGCCTTTGATGCGGCCCTGGAACATGGGCGACTTTTCGAAGCCCTCTTTCAGGATTTCGTGCACCTCCGAGTTGGTGTAGGTGATGTAGCAGGGGCGCTGCTTCACCAGCGCGGGCGTGTCTAGATACGAGAATTTGCTGGGCACCTCGTCGCCGGGCTGCTCCTCCATTTTGCTGTAGTCGAGGCTGCGGCCGTCCACGCGGGGCGGAGTGCCGGTTTTCATGCGGCCAGCCTCAAAGCCCAGCTCCTTCAGCTGCTCGGTGATGCCGGTGCTGCGGCTTTCGGCGGCGCGGCCCCCGCCAAATTGCTTCTCGCCGATGTGAATGAGGCCGTTGAGGAAGGTGCCGTTGGTGAGTACCACCGACTTGCCCCGAAACTCAATGCCGAGCTGGGTTTTTACGCCCACCACCGTGTCGTTTTCCACCAAGATGCCGGTTACGGCTTCCTGCCAGAAATCCACGTTCAGGGTTTGCTCCAGCGTCAGGCGCCACTCCTCGGCAAACCGCATGCGGTCCGACTGCGCCCGGGGGCTCCACATAGCGGGGCCTTTGGAGCGGTTCAGCATCCGGAACTGAATCATGGTTTTGTCGGTAATGATGCCCGACTGGCCGCCCAGCGCGTCCACCTCCCGCACAATCTGCCCTTTGGCCACGCCGCCCATGGCCGGGTTGCACGACATCTGGGCAATGGTGTTCATGTTCATCGTGATGAGCAGGACCTTAGAACCCATATTGGCGGCCGCGGCGGCGGCTTCGCAGCCAGCGTGCCCGGCTCCTACTACAATGACATCGTACTCTTCTTGCTGCATCACGGATTTAGACGAATTTTTCGGATTACACGGATTCTGGCGGGTTGTAGCGCGAACCAAAGGTCGACGTAGTCAAGCTTTTGCTTCGCTTCTGGCCGCACTGGGCTGTGTGGGGATTCTAAAGTGAACAACATTCAGCCCGGTAGTCGTTCAACCACACGCGAAGCAAAGGCTTGACTACGTCGGCCTTCGGTTCGCGCTACTTCGTTGTTCAACCGGTGCTAAGGCTGCAGCTAAACAGAAAACGCCCGCATGTGGGCGGGCACTTCTCAGGAAATCAACTGCAGAAAGCCGGACGCAACACGCTCAAAACGTGCGCAAAGATACGCACTTCACGGTGTTTTTGTGGGCAGCTACCCTATTACGCATCAGCAGCCTCAGCATCATCCTCGGGGTAGGAAGCCAGCAGCTGCGCCGACTGTCGGGTTACGGCGTCCCAGGAAAACGGCGTCCACAGCCCCGTTGTGCAGTCGAACACCTCCGTGGCTTGCCGGTCGGCAAACAGCTTGTAGTCGAATTTGGGGTAGCCGTGAACTAGGTAGCCGGGGTAGTAATAGAACATCTGCTGGTGCTGGGCATATTGCAGCTTCAGCAGCATCAGGTATTTGCCCAGGCTGTGGCGGCGGTACGAGGGGTCGTAGAAATTCATGATGCCGGCCAGGGTGCGTAAGCCACTATCAAAAATGCCGGCCGCAATGAGCTGCTCTCCATCTCGCACCTCAATTACGCCGGTAGTAAATACGTTGTGCTCCGCCCCGGCCAGCAAAAACGACTCAATAGTGGGCGGGGCATCGAAGGTAATGGAAGCCCGGTAGCGGGCATAGAGCTCCTCGTACTCCGGCAGCAGCTGAAACGGGCGGATGCGCACCGCAAACCGCTCATTGAGGCGCAGCAACCGGCGCTGCTCGGCCCCAAGCTGCACCTGCGGCAACACCAAGCGCAGCCAATGCACCGTGTACAGCTCCCCATCAACGGGCAGGAAGCGACAGGTGAACAGGTCCTGCTGCATGCGGTAATAGCCCTGGGCTAAGTAATAATCCAGCGCATCGCCCCGCAAAATTGGGTGTTGGGTAGGAGTAACTGACATAGCGGAATAGTCGGGGTACAAAGAACGTCATACTGAGCTTGTAGCAGCATCTCTACTGCTTCGTCTGTACGATTGAATTGGCCAGAGGAAGAGATGCTTCGACTGCGCTCAGCATGACGTTCTTTGTTTGTCAACCTACCAAATAACAAAAAAGCCCACCAGATGGCGGGCGTTTTTATGTGTTAGAGTAGCGCAGCCTAGAACGTGCGCAGCAACAGGCAGTCGTCCTCTTTCTTGCGCATGGCGGTCTGGCTGAGTAGGTCTTTGTCGGCGTAGCCGAGTAGGTGCAGCACACCGTGAATCATCACGCGGTGCAGCTCGTCGCGGAAGGTGACGCCGTGGATAACGGCGTTTTCGCGCACTCGCTCCACCGAAATGAAGATGTCACCCTCAATGATGTCGGCGTCGTCGGCATTGTCAAAGGTGATGACGTCGGTGTACGTGTCGTGGTCGAGGTACTCCACGTTTACCTTGTGCAGGTACTCGTCGGAGCAGAAGATGTAGGTAAGCTGCACGATTTCGTGCTCGTGCACCTCGGCTACGCGCTCAATCCAGGAAGTTAAATCCTGCGCATCGGCCAGCTCAAACTCCACTTCTTCCACAATGAATTCGATGCCGTGGCTTTCACGGCCGAAGTCATCTTCGTCTTCAAATTCGTTGTGCTCGGTAGGCAGGTCGCTCATGCTGGCAAACTAGAAATAGAATTAGTGAGTCGAGTCGCTGACGGCGGAAGCCTGCTCGGTTTCGGACTCAGTAGCCGAGGAAGTGGGCAGCATGAAGGTGAGCTGCACGTGGCGGCCGTCCTTCTGAAACTCCACTTCATCGGCCAGATGGCGAATGAGGAAAATGCCGCGGCCACCGGGGTTTTCCAGGTTTTCGGGGGCCGTGGGGTCCGAGAGGTTGGTGTAGTCGAAGCCCGTGCCTTCGTCTTCGATTTCAAACTTCACGCGGTCGGGCTCCACAAACAGCGACAGGAACACGTTCTTGTCCTTGTCGAATTTGTTGCCGTGACGGATGGCATTGTTGACGGCTTCGGTTACGGCCACCATGATGTTGCCGTAAATGTCGTCGTCAATGTGAAAAGTATCCTTGGAGTTGTCGATAAAGCTTTCTACAACGCGGATATTTTCAACCAGGGAGGGAATCTGAATTTTGACCTGCTTCATAAAGGGGAAAGGAGAGGGGGCAGCGGGTAAGGGCGTAAAATTAGCGGAACGCTATTTCATTTTCTGAAAATATTCACTCACCTCCCGTTGGTAGTACGGAGTGAGGGTGGGCGGTACGCTCCGAAGCAACTCCGTTTGCCGGGTTTGCTGGCGTTTATACTGCTGAAACGCCGGCGGAAACACGGGGGGGCGGGTTTGGGCCGTCTGTGCTTCGCGCTTCTCTTCCTGGTCCCGCTCCCGGGCCGATTTCTCGGCTTCGAGCAAACGAGTGAGGATTTGGCGCTGGCGCATAACAGTTTGCTCCGTCAGCCGCTTGTTTACGAGGTCGGTTTCGGTTTGTTCCATCATTTTTTTCACGTCGCCGAGGCCGCCGGCGCCGTCCTGGCCTTTACCGTCTTTGTTGGAGCCGGGTTTGCCGCCGCCTTTCTGCTGCATACGCTCCAAATCCTGCATGGCCTGGCGCAGCATTTGCTGCTGACCAGCTAGTTTGGCCAGCTCCTCACTCAGGGCCCGGCCGGTTTTACCACTTTGCTGCAGCTGCTGAATCTGCTGGTTGAGCTGCTGCTGCATGCGGCCCATCTGGCCCTCGCCGGCGCTGCTGCCCTTCTTCTTTTTCTTGCCCGATTTGCCGCCGCCCTGCTGTTGTTGCTGCTGACTTTCGCGCTGCTGCTGCTGCATTTGCTGGAGGGCGTCGTTGAGCATGAGGGCCAGGTTGTTCATGCTGGTCATGGCCAGTTGCTGGGAGTTGGTGGCCCGGCCCACGTTGCGCTGCCGAATCTGGTCGAGGCTCTCGTCCATGCGGCCGTTCATCTCGCCCACTTCCCGGGTCACGAAGCTCTTGATCTGGAACACGCGCTTGGCCAAAGCATACAACGAATCCTGCACCACGCGGGCGTCATCCTTGAGCTTGCGCTGGGTCTGGCCCAGCTGCACGAAGCGCGGGTCGCTCTGGTCCACCTGCCGGAACTGCTTCATCAGGTTTTCCTGGTCGAAGGAGAGCTTGAGCAGGTTTTCCAAGATGTCGCGCAGGTCGTCGATGTTCTGCTGCTGCTGGTCCGACTCTTCCTGTTCCTGCTGTTGCTGCATTTTCTGGGCCATCTGCTGCATCTTCTGAGCGGCTTGCTGCTGGCTTTGGCTGGCTTTCTGGTTCTGGTTTTTGCCCAGCTGCTCCTGGCTCTGCTGCTGCTGCTCGTCCACCTGCTGCTGGTCCTGCTTCATCTCGTCGGCCCCGTTCTGGTCGTCGAGCTGCTTATCCAGCTCCTTCATATCCTTGAGGTCCTGCTTCAGCTCGTCAAACTTCTGTTGCTGCTCGGCCTGCTGCTGCTTGAGCTGCTCGTTTTTGGCTTTTTGCTGGTCGCTTGAGGCTTTATTATCGGGGTTCTGCTTGTCGTTTTTCTGCGTTTCCTCAGCCAGCTTTTGCTGTTCCTGGGCCAGCTGCTGCAGCTTTTCCAGGGCTTGGTCCTGCTTCTGCTCAAACTGCAGCTGCTTGAACATTTCGAGGGCGCGCTCCAGCTCTTTCTGCAGGGTATTTTCCTTGTTTTCCAGCTGTTGCAGCAGCTTCTGCATATCGGGCTGGTTCTGGTCCTTCTGCTGGTCCAGGAGCTTCTGCAGTTCCTCGTAGAGCTTCTTGGTTTCGGGGTCCAGCAGGGTTTCCATCAGCTTCTGCAGCTCTTTGGCTTTCTCGGCCAGCTGTTCGTTCTTCTGCGGATCCAGCTGGTTTTGCTGGTCCTGGAGCTGCTCAAACTGGCGCTTCAGCTCATCCAGGGCCTGGTCCATCTGCTGCTTCTGGTCGAGCATGTCCTTGAGCTGCTTGCGGTCCTGGAAGTTCAGGTCGCGCTTCACCTTCAGCTTGTCCTCGGCCTTGGCTAGCTCCCGCTCCATCTTCTTGCTTTGCTGGGCAGCCTGGCTGAGCTGGCTTTGTACGGCCTGGCTCTGAGAAGCCAGCTGCTGGCGCTGCTCGGCGCGGCTAGGCAGGCGGAACTCGGCGGTGCGGCTGCGGCCAGCTTTGGGACCGTGCACGCCGTCGTTGTCCCAGGCCTGCACGAAGTACTCCAGCCGGTCGCCGGGGCGCAGGTTTAGGGCGCGGGTGTCCCACTGGTAGGCGTAGCTCTGGCTGGGGCCATTGCCCAAGGACAAGGCTTTAGCCTGGTAAGCAGCGTTGGGCCGCGCCTTGTTCAGCACCCGGTAATGCAGTTGCAGGCGGGAAAAGCCGTAGTCGTCCCGAATGGTGCCGCCCAGGGCCAAGTAGCGCTGGGAAGTAGTATCCTGGAAGCTCTCCAAGGCCACCTCCGGCGCTTGGTCCGGAATAACGGTTATCTGGTACTCAATCGGGTCCCGGTTGGGGCTCACGGCGTTGCGGAGCTGCACCGAGTAGGGCTGGCTGCGCATGGCCCGGCGGCTGAGCAGGAACTGCTCATCATCGGGCGTGGCGGTGAGGGTTTCGTCGGGGTTGCGGAATTTGAGCTGGAGCTGGTCGGTGGCTTCGGTCTGGAACTCCCAGCACAGGTCGGAGCCCTCGGGCACGGTGAGGTTGCCGGTGTTGCGGATGGTTTCGGCGGGCTTGCCCAGGTAAGCGGGATAGGAAACCCGCACGGCAAAGTCGCGCAGGTTGGGCCGCTCTTTTACGCTCAGGTTGTACTCGGAGGATGAAAAATCCGCTGCCGACAACTGAAACGGCACGCTCTGGCGCAGCTGGCGGAAATCAAACCGGAACCGGCCCGCGGCCTCGCGCACCAAACGGCGCTGCTTGCCCTCGTACTCAATGCTGATTTCGTTGGGCAGGGCCTCTCCTTCCACCGTCACGTTCAGGGTGAAATCTTCGCCCTTGAAAGCCGTAAGCTGCTTGTTCTCTACTACGAATTTGAACGGAGCAGGCCGGCTGTACTTCCGGTCGTAGTGCAGAATCCGCTCGGTGCCCTGCACGAACAGACTGGGGTACACCAGCAGCAGCAGGACCACTACGGCGGCGGGTATGGCCACGTATTTCCACAGCGGCTTGGTCTGGGCCTGAATGTTGATACCCTGGCTGAACTCCACGCCGCGCAGTTGCCCGGCGCGCTGCTCTAAGCTGGCGGCCAGCAACGCGTTTTCCTGGGCCTGCCCGCGCAGTTGCAGAGCGTTCAGCAGCTTATCCTGTACATCCGGAAACAGCTCCCCTACCCGCTTGGCCGCTTGCTCATCGGAAAGCATGCGGCGCAGGTTAGTGAGGGCCGCCAAGGGCTGCCAAATCCAGCGCCCGAAGGCGTAAAGCAAGCCGCCCACAAACCCGAACAGCAACCCGGCCCGCACCCAGGTGGGCAGGTAGAGGAAATACTCCAGCAGGTTGAATACCAGAAACAGGCTGAGCACGAGGCCGCCGGCCACCACGAGGCCGCGCACCAACAGGCTCAGGTAAAACTTGCGCTTAAACGCGTCGAGGCGGGCCAGTACGTCGTCCAGGGCCCGAGTTGTTGCGGGGTCTTTCTCCACTACCATAAGAGTGCCGCCTAATCCGGGCATGGGAAAGATACGGATTTCGGCCCGGCGGCTGCACGTAGGCTACATCGGCGGCGGGGCAAGTGGTTCCCGGCCAGGCAAAGGTGAGCCGTGGAGGCCGTAGCGCGAAACCTTCGTTGCGCGTCTCAGGTGGTTTTCGATGGCACCGGATCAAACGCGAAGCAAAGGCTTCGCGCTGCGGATTTAGTCAGTCGTACACCAACGCAAACCGGCCCGACCTGCTTGCGCAGACCGGGCCGGTTTCGGGTGCCAATAGGCTGCTCAGCCTATTTCGCGTCGTCCTTGTCTTTCTTGGACTTGCGCTTCTCTTTTTTGCCGTCGGCGTCCTTGGTTTTTACCTTCATCTTCTCGGCATCCAGGGGAGGCGTGAGTGTGGAGGTTGCGGCGGGAGCCGCGGGGGCCATAGCCGTCAGGCGGTTGCCGTCGGCGTCCAGCTCCACTACCTCATAACCCAACTCCGAGAGGCCGGGGAAGGACTTGGCCCGGTCACCGACTACCACGATGTACATGTTGTCGGCGGGTAGGTATTTCTGGGCAATGCCCTGCACATCCTCCTTCTTCAGGTTTTTCAGAATGTCGCTCTGCTGCTGCACGTAGCTGGTGGGCAGGTCGTACTCCAGCAGGCGGCTCAGGAACAGGGCTTTCTGCTGACCGGTTTCGTAGCGCAGCGCGTCGCTCTGGCCCACGGAAGCCTGCAGGAACTGCAGCTCGTCGTCCGAAATACCATTGCGGTAGCCCTGAATTTCCTTCATGAACTCCTTCACCGAGGCAGCGGTGGCATCGGCACGCACGCCGGCCTGAGCGGTGTAGGGGCCTACGTAGCGGGTGCCCTGGAAGCCCGAGCGGGCGCCATAGGTGTAACCTTTATCCTCGCGCAGGTTCAGGTTGATGCGGGAGTTAAAGGCGCCGCCCAGCAGGTAGTTGCTCAGGTAGGCGCGGTAATAGTCGCCGGTGGCATCGTAGGTGAGCGGGGTGAGGTAGCCCACCCGGATTTCCGACTGCGCCGCCCCATCCTTGTTCACGAAATAGATGCGGGTTTTGTCGGGCTGGGTGCTGGCCATGCCCGCTGGCAGGCTTACGTCCTTCTTCTGCCAGCTTTTCAGGAAGCCCGCCTGGTTGGTGAGGGCCGCCTGGTCCACGTCGCCCACGGCTACCAGGTAGCTCACGTTGGGGGCGTAGTTCTGCTGATAAAACTGCTTCACATCGTCCAGGGTAAGGTTGGTTACCGTGGAGGTGGTGCCGCTGCCGGCTACCTGCATAATGTCGCCGGCGCCGTACACGAGGCGGGCAAACGTCTTATCAGCAATAACTACCGGCTGAGTGCTCTGGTTGGCAATGCCTTCCAGGGTCTGCTTTTTAATACGCGCGAAATCGGCCTCATCGAAGCGGGGACGCATTAGGCGTTCCTCCAGCAGCTTCATGGTGGCGGGCAGGTTCTTGGTCAGGCTCTGCACGTACACCGTGGTGTTATCGTCGCCGGTGTTCACGCGGATGCTGGAACCCAGCTTCTCCAACTCGGCACTGAACTGCTCGCCGGTGTACTTCTGGGTGCCCTCGTTCATCATGGACGCCGTGAGCGAGGCAATACCGGCCTTGTTGGGCATGCTCTGCTCCAGACGGTGGCCGCCCCGGATGGTGAGCAGCATGGTAACCGTGGGAATTTCGGCGTTGCGGGTGCCCATCAGGCGCAGGCCGTTATCAAAGGAAGCCTGCCACACGGCGGGCACCTGCACCACGGGGTTGGTACCGGCGGCCGGCTGCTTGCTCCGGTCGAAGGTATCGGTGGCCTTCACGTATTTCAGGCCGTTGTAGCCATAGTCGGGCGCTTTGTAGCCCTCTTTGGATACCGTGTAGTTATCGGCCTTTACGGGCGGTACGCTGCCATTCTTGGGCACTACGCTCAGCACCACGGCGCTTTTGCCCTTGATGTACTGGTTGTACACGCGGTTCACATCGGCGGGCGTTACGGCGCGCAGCTGCTTCAGCTCTTCGGGCAGGCGGTTGGGGTTACCGAAGTAGGTTTGGTTGGCGGCCAACTGGCTTACTTTGCCCTGCACGCTGGCCAGGCCGTTAATCATCTGGGCTTCGGTGCTGGCTTTGTAGCGGCCCACCTGCTCGGCGGTAGCGCCCGTGCGCTCAAACTCCTTGAACGTGTTGCGCACCTTGATTTCCAGCGAATCGAGGCCTTTGCCGGGGAAGGGCAGCGCAACAACGGTGAACTCGCCGGCCAGCTCGGAGGTGCTGTTGTAGGCCTGGGCCTGCACTGCCTGCTGGGTTTTGGTGAGGTTCTTATACAGCAACGAGTTTTTGCCGCTGCCGATGATGTCGGCCAACGCATCCAGGGCAAACTCATCAGGGTGGCCGCTGGGTACCGTCGGGAACACCATTTGCAGCATGGGGAAGCGCACGTTGTCCTTGTAGCTCACGTAGCGGTCCTGCGTGAGCTTGGGGGCGGGCAGCTTCTGGGCCGTTACGGCCGGGCCCTTGGCAATGGGGCCGAAGTATTTCTCAGCCAGCCGGATAACGTCGGCCGGCTTCACATCACCGCCCACGGTGAGGGTGGCGTTGTTGGGGCCGTACCAGCGCAGGAAGAAGTTCTTGAGGTCGTCGACGTTGGAGCGGTCCAGGTCTTCCAGGTAGCCGATGGTCATCCAGGAGTACGGGTGGCCGTAGGGGTAGAGCGTGCGGCTCACGTTTTCGGAAGCCAGGCCGTAGGGGCGGTTGTCGTAGTTCTGGCCCCGCTCGTTTTTCACGGTGCTGCGCTGGTTCTCGAACTTAGGCTGGGTTACGGCGTCCAGCAGGAAGCCCATGCGGTCGGCTTCCAGCCACAGCGCGGTTTCCAGCTGGTTGCTGGGTACAGTTTCGAAGTAGTTGGTCCGGTCACGGTTGGTGCTGCCGTTGAGCGTGCCGCCGGCGGCCGAAACCGTTTTAAAATGCTGCTCGTCGGCCACATGGTCGGAGCCCTGGAACATCATGTGCTCAAAGAAGTGCGCGAAGCCCGATTTGCCAATCTGCTCCCGGGCTGAGCCCACGTGGTAGGTCACGTCTACGTGCACCAGCGGGTCGGAATGATCTTCGGCCACAATAACGGTGAGGCCGTTGGGCAGCACGTATTTTTCGTAGGGAATTACCAGCTCCGAGCCTTTGCGGGTTACTTTCTCCACGAGGCGGGCGCCGCCGGCCGTGGCCGTGGGCGCTTTGGTAACGGTGGCGGGCTTGGTGGTGGCCTTTTGCTGGGCCATAGCCGGCTGCAGGGCCAGCGAGGCACCCAGGCCCAGCAGCAGTAGTTGATTGCGGGTCATTGAACGCGGGAATAGACGTGAGTAAACGTGACCGGAAGTTACATGCCAGAAACTAAATAGCAGAGGTTGACCAAATCATGTTCCAACCAACCCGGCACTTTCGGCCCCGAAAGCCCGAAAAACCACCGTCAACAGTTTCTACTCCAGTTCTGCCCCTGCCGCCCCTAGCAATTACTCAGTACTGCCCGGTTCACTACAAATTCATGTGCGCTTCAGAGTTTGGTTGCACCTAACCGGCCGAAACTAGCCTACCTTTGCTTGCCTAGCCTATGTTCGCTCCTGCCACCTCTGACTACCTGCGCCTCTCCTACCGCCCCGATCTGCAGCTGCTGATTATGCGCTGGACGCGGCCGGCCACCTCCCAGGAACACCGGGAGGGCTACGGTGCCGCCCTAACGCTGGCCCGGCAGGAGCAGGCTGGCCGCTGGCTGATTGACCTGCGCAGCCGAGGCCTGGCTGATCTGGCCGACTTGCAGTGGGTGTTGAACGATTTTCGCCACGATTTCCAGGCGGCCCTGCCCGCCGCTACCCGGCGCATTGCCTACCTCACCACGCCCTACCACGCCGACATCCTGCGTCCCCGCCTGGCCGAGTTCGATCAGAGCAACAACACTCAGCTGCAGGTATTCACCGAGGAGCTCCCAGCCCAGCAGTGGCTACAACACGGGTAAATACCAACCTGCTTCAATCAAAATGCCCCGCCGTACTACGTGTACGGCGGGGCATTTTGATTGAAGAAGAGCTGACAACTATATCCGTGGATTCGACTCGACAGTGGTATCGTACGCTGGAGAGTTGGTCTGAAGGGTAGCGTCGGCGGGCAGGCGAACATCGTCGGCATCGTGGACGCGCAAGGTCAACAGACCCGAGATAATCATGGAAATGCCGCCCAAAATCAGGGTATACACCGACTCACCACCGAATACCGATTTAGTGAAGAAGCCCAAAATCAGGCCCGCTACCACCTGCGGAATTACAATGAAGAAGTTGAATACGCCCATGTAGTAGCCCATTTTGTTGGCGGGCAGCGCACCAGCCAGCATGGCGTAGGGTACACTCAGGATGGAAGCCCAGGCAATGCCCACCCCAATCATGGACACGAGCAGCATTTTGGGGTCCTGGATAAAGTAGATGGAAATCAGGCCCAGGCCACCGGCCACCAGGCACAGCAGGTGCGTGAAGCGGCGGCTGGTGGCGCGGGCAATGAAGGGTAGCAGCAAGGCCGCCACAGCCGAAACCCCGTTGTACGTAGCAAAGCATACGCCTACCCAGTCGGCACCCTCATTATAGAGTTTAGAGGTGGTGTCGGTGGTATGGTAGATGTGGCTGGTTACGGCCGGCGTAGTGTAAATCCACATCGAAAACAGCGCCAGCCAACTAAAAAACTGCACAATGGCCAGCTGGGCCATTGTCTTGGGCATGTGAAAGATACCACTGAACGACTCCCGGATACCGTTCCAGAAACCGGCCGTACGGCGCTTTTCAGCTTCAAACTCGGCCATGTCAGCCGGTGGGTATTCCTTGGTGGTCAGCACCGTCCAGAGTACTGCCGTAAAGAAGGCAACAGCCCCGATGTAGAAAGCATACTTCACGGAGGGCGGAATCTGGCCGGCCGGGGCCGTATTGGCAATGCCGAACCAGTTGGTAAACATCCAGGGCAGCATGGAAGCCACTACCGCTCCTACCCCAATGAAAAAGGTCTGAGCCGCAAAGCCGGTGGTGCGCTGGTCGCCGGGCAGCAAATCACCCACCAGCGCCCGGAACGGCTCCATGCTGATATTGATGCTGGAGTCCATAATCCAGAGCATACCCACTGCCATCCACAGGGCCGATACGTTGGGCATAATCAGCAACGCCAACGAAGCCAGCACCGCTCCTACCAGAAAAAACGGCCGGCGGCGGCCCCACTTCGGGCTCCACGTCCGGTCCGACATGTAGCCGATGATGGGCTGCACCAGCATACCGGTAAGCGGGGCGGCCAGCCAGTACAGGGCAATTTCGGTACCACCCAGCGTTTCAAAAATGCGGCTGACGTTGGCGTTCTGCAACGCAAAGCCAAACTGGATACCCAGAAAGCCGAAGCTCATGTTCCAGATCTGCCAGAAGCTGAGGCGGGGTTTGTTATCGGTGCCGGTGGGAGCGGCTGCTACGCTGGTTGCCATGCTGATACTGTGTGGGAATTGGGGAAGGATGTTAGAGCCTAGAGGCGAGAACTTAGAGCTTAGAAATCAGAAAGATGCTAGGCTCTAAGTTCTCCTATCTAGATTCTACTTCTTGGGGTTGATTTCGAAGATGTAGGCGCTTTGGGGGGCCAGGGTGAGGTTGAGGGTTTGCACGGCTGGGGCCTGGCTGAGTAACTCCGAGTAGGTGTAGAACTGCTTCGGATTTAGGCCCATCAACTGCAGCACATTCTCCGGAATCCGAATGGTGGGCTTGTAGGTTTTGTCCTGGCTGAAGTTCACCACAATGAGCAGCTTCTGCTTCTCGGTGTAGCGCACGTAGGTGTAGAGCTGGCGCTGGTTGTACTGGGCATCCAGGTTGTTGGCGTCCTGCAGCTCGTAGAATTTGCCCCGGCGAATGGCGTCGCTCTGGCTGGTGAGCGTGAGCAGGCGGGCGTAGAAGTCGTGGAGCTGGCGCTGTTCGGGGCTGAGCTTGCCCCCGTCGAACTTGCCGCCATTCATCCATTTCTGGTGCTCGGGCACGCCCCAATAGTCGAAAATGGTGGTGCGGCCGTCCTCACCCGAGAAGCCCTCCGAGCCGTGGGCCGGCTCGCCCACATCCTGCCCGAAGTACAGCATTACCGGGCCGGTGCCCAACGTGGCCGAAACCGTCATGGCCGGAATGGCGGCGCGGGGGTTACCGGCAAAATCCTTGCTGGCAATGCGCTGCTCATCGTGGTTTTCCAGGAAGCGCAGCATGTGGTTGCTGAAGCCCCGGCTTTCCTCCTTCCAGACCTTAGTAATGTCCTCGGTAGTGCCCTCGCCGCGCATGAGGCGGCGCAGGCCGTCGTAGAGGCCCACCTTGTCGTAGAGGTAATCGAAGTGGCCCTGCTCGATGTACATTTTGTACGTCTTGGCATCGTAGGCCTCCCCGATGAATACCAGCTTCGGGTTCACCTTTTTCAGCTCCGGAATCACCCAGGCCCAGAACTCCACCGGCACCATCTCGGCCATGTCGCAGCGGAAACCATCCACGTCCTTCTTGGCCCAGAAGATAAGGATGTCGCGCATTTTCAGCCACGTATCGGGCGTCTGCTCGAAGTGCTTTTTGCGGCCGTTCTGGTAATCGACGCCGTAGTTGAGCTTGATGGTTTCAAACCAGTCGTCCACCTTGGGCGCTTCCGAAAACACGTCGTTGCCGGTAGCTTTGGCCGGGTTTTCCTGAAACTTGCCATCCTCGCGGGGGCCTTTCAACGCGCCCAGCGGGTTATAGCCGGCCGGCACCACGAAGGGCTTACCGGGCAGGTAGTAAAAGTTGTTGTTGGGCGCAAAGGCCGTGGTTTTGTCGTCCTTCTCCCCCAAATCGGCCACGCCCGCCGGGTGGGCATCCGACTTATAGGTGCGGGCCACGTGGTTGGGCACGAAGTCGATGATGACTTTCAGGCCGTTGTCGTGGGTGCGCTTCACCAGGGCCTCGAACTCCCGCATGCGGTTCTTCACGTCCACGGCCAGGTCGGGGTTCACGTCGTAGTAATCCTTGATGGCGTAGGGCGAGCCGGCGCGGCCTTTCACCACGTCGGCATCATCCAGGGCAATGCCCTGCTTGGTGTAATCCGTCATGGTGGCGTGCTCAATCACGCCGGTGTACCACACGTGGCTGGCACCCAGCTTCTTGATGGCCTGCAAAGCCGGGCCAGTAATGTCGTTGAACTTGCCCACGCCGTTTTCCTGGAGCGTGCCGTAGGGCTTGTTCACGGCAGTTTTGTTGCCGAACAGCCGGGTCATCATCTGGTAAATCACCAGCTTATGATCCTGGGGCTGCTCGTCGGTGGTGTTGGGGTCCGAAGAAAGAACGGTTTCGGCCACGGAAACGGAGGGTTGCGAAGTGAAGGAAGAAAGCCCCAAGGCCGCCAGCCCGAAGGCGCAAGCAGCAGCAGGCAGAAACAGGTATTTCATAGGTAGCAAGATAGGCGTTTGGTTGAGTTGGCAGGACAAAAGCCCATCATGCTCCGGACGCTGGCGTACTGCGCCAACGGCTCAGCATAACGTGTAGCAGCAATTTCCACTGAACAATTACCACTCCTGGGTCATGGGGTGCAGCATCAGCTCATCAATCACCACGTGGGCGGGTGCTTCCAGCACATAGCGCACGGCCTGCGCTATATCGGAGGGCTTAAGATGAGTTTTCTCCGCGTCCAAGCTGCCGGGACGGGAGTCGTTGAAATAGGTGTCGACCAAGCCAGGGTAAATGGTACTCACCTTCACGCCATGAGAGCGTACCTCTTTGCGCAGGGAGCCTAACAGAGCATCCTGGGCAAACTTGCTGGCCCCGTAAGCCGTGCCGTGCTCGAAAGTGCGCTTGCTCACATCGGAGGTAATGCCCACAATGTGGCCGCGGCCCTGGGCCTTGAAGTGAGGTACCACGGCCTTACAAAGCAGGAACGTGCCCTTCACATTCACGTCGAATATTCGGTCCCACTCGGCCGCGTCAAAATGCTCCAGCAGGTTAAACGAGCCCACACCCGCGTTGCACACCAGAATATCGAGGCGGCCATAGTAGCTGAGCGTTTCTGCCACAATATGCGCGGCGTCGTCCTCGTCCGCTACGTCGGCCGGAATAGCCAGGCCCTGGGTTTTGGTATTGAGTTCTTCCAACTCCTCGGCAGTACGAGCCACGGATACCACTTTAGCTCCCTGCATGGCCAGCAACAAGGCAATGGCACGGCCGATGCCCCGGCTGGCACCCGTTACAATAGCTACTTTGTCGGTTAGGTCAGTCATGGTTTCGTCAGGTTTAGGCTGAAAATAATACCGTATGATACTGAATAAGTACGCAAGGCCGACAGTGGTTCCCATCGGCCTTGCCCAACGCTATTTTTTCAGCTCCACCACCCAGGCTGTGCGCCCCGGAACCTTGAAGCTCTTGAGGTGGGAGAGGGCCGCGCCGGTGGTAATTTCGGTACCACCGGTGAAGCCGCCGGTGCGCTCCGCAAACCGGGCACCGTCTACCGTTTTCTCGTCCTTATTACCATTGAGCAGGATCATCACCGCCTCGCCCTGGTCGTTGTAGCGGAAATAGGTGTACACGCCGTCCTGGGGAATAAACTGCATCAGCTTGCCCGTAGCCAGCACGGGGTGGGCCTTGCGGTACTGGGCCAGCTTGCTCACGTAGTTAAACGCCTCGCCGGCTTGGCCCGTGCGGCCGGCGGCCGTGAAGTAGTTGGTTTTGTCGCCGGAGAAGCCGCCGGGGAAATCCTCGCGCACCTTCCCGTCGGGGTTCGAGAAGTTCTTCATTAGTACCTCAGTACCGTAGTACAGCTGCGGAATGCCGCGGCAGGTGAGCAGCCAGGCCACGCCCAGCTTGTACTTGGCGAAGTCCTCCCCTATCACCGAGTAAAACCGGCTCATGTCATGGTTGTCGAGGAAGGTCACGTTGCGGGTAGCATCCTCGTACATCCAGTCGCCCTGCAGGGCCTCGTACATCCGGTTCATGTTGGGTTGGTCGCCGCGCAGGGCATCGTGCACCGCACCCTGCGACTGGAAGTCGAACACCGACTCGAGGTTGGACTTGAAGCCATCCACCGGCTGGAAGATGTTGCGGGCGAAGAAGGCCTGCTGGGCCGTGCTGCCTACCCAAGCCTCCCCGAAGCTGAACAGGGTCGGAAACTCCTCCTGCATGGCCTGGCCCCACTGCATCAGGAACTTGGGGTCGGAGTACGGGTACGTATCAATGCGGTAGGCGTCGAGGCCGGTGTACTCCACCCACCACAAAAAGTTCTGAATCAAATAGGTAGCCACCAGCGGGTTGCTCTGATTTACGTCGGGCATGGTGGTATCGAACCAGCCTTTGTTATAGAGCTTGCCATCCAGCTGGGAGCCGTAGGGGTCGTTGAGGGCCGAGGAGTTGTAGTTGCTGCGCGTGAAGTTGGGCCACTGGTTGAACCAGTCTTTGGCGGGCTGGTCCAGAAACAGGTAGTTCTTGGAGCCCATGTGGTTGAGTACCACGTCGTGCACCACTTTTAGCCCGTTTTTGTGGGCCTTATCCACAAACTGCCGGTACTCCTCCAGGGTGCCGTAGCGCCGGTCGGTGTTGTAGTAGTCGGTGAGGGCGTAGCCGTGGTAGCTGGCCTTGGGCATGTCGTTTTCTACCACCGGCGTCATCCACACGGCTGTGGCGCCCAGCTCCTTTAGGTAATCGAAATGGTTTTCCAGGCCCTTCAGGTCGCCGCCGTGGCGGGAGTACATTGAGTCGCGGGCCACTTTGGGGGCGCGCATGCCGGCAATGTAGTCGTTCTTGGGGTCCCCGTTCGAGAACCGGTCGGGCATCAGGAAGTAGATGAAATCCTGCTGGGTCAGGCCCTGCACCTTCTGCTTGTCGCCGGGGGTAGTGCGCTGGCGCAGCTCGTAGGCAAAGGTCGTTTTCTTATCCCCCTTGAACTCCAGCTGCAGCTTGCCCGGCTTGGCCGAGGGGCTGATGGTAATGTTGAGCAGCAGGTAATTCGGGCTTTCCAGCTTCTGCACGCCGTCCAGGGTTACGCCCTCGTAGGCTTTGAGCGTGGCCGTGCTGCTGGCAATGCCGGGGCCGTGTACCAGCAGCTGCAACTTAGGGTTCTTCATGCCCACCCACCAGAACGTGGGATCGATGCGCTGGATGGCGGCGGTTTTGGCGGCCGGGGCAGTGGTTTCGGTAACGGTCAGGGCCGGGGCGGCCAGCGTTGCAGAAGCGGTGGTAGCGACCAGCAGGGAGCCAGCCAGCAAAGGCAGAAATCGGAAGGAGTTCATACGCGGATGGGAAGTCAGAAACGGTTCTGCCAAGGTACGCACCCCGGCCCCGCTCATGCTACTGTTTCCACCCCGCGAAATGGTGACGTATTGATAGGTTTTTGGTGCTGGATTGATACAAGATAGTTGTTAGGGCTTTCAGGGTGGGTAATGCCGTTGTGAAGACGACGTAGCTACCCTGCTTTCGCCCAACCAAAAGCCCCGCCGCCGGTATGAACCGGACAGCGGGGCTGCAGAGGTAGTTGCTGGTTGTTTGAGGCCGGTTATTGCAGCTTCGCCAGCCACAAGGAGGCGTTCAGGTGCAGGCGGGCATGGCTCACGTTTTCGTTCCAGCCGTCGTACACGGTATTGCCGGGCGAGCCGGTGCCGTCATCGGCCGGCGAGGAGTCGCCGATAATCACCACGCGGCCCGTGCCAAAAGTGCTGCTGGCGGCCATGGCCAGGCTGTTGCCTTGGGTAGCTGAGCTGCGCCAGATCAGCCCCTGCACCGTGCTGTTGGCTGTGGGCGAAAGCGTCATGGTAGCGCCGTTGTGGAAGGATAGCTGCGACACCCGGCCCTGGGAGCCATTCATGATGGTGTTGGTGCTGGTGGTGAGGGCGTTGGTGCTGTTCTCCACGATGTTGTCCATGTTCACCGAGAAGCCGAAAGGATTGGTTTGCACGGAGTTGTTCTGCATCAGGTCGTTCCAGATTTCCGGGGAATCCCAACCGTCGTTGTTGCGGTCCGAAATAGTGTGGTCGGAAATCATGAACAGGCCGCCACCATTCTGGACAAACTGCAGGATGGCCGTTTTTTCGGCTGCGGTGAATACGGTATTGGGCTCATCCACCACAAACACGCTGTAGTTGCTCAGGTCCTGGGGGTTGCTGCTGTTGCCGTAGCTGATGGCGGTACCGGCGGGCAGCTGCTCCACGGTGTGGCCCAGCTTTACCAGAGCCACGCCCCAAGCCGAAACCGCGCCCGTCCAGTAGGTTTCCGAGGTGGTTGCCGTAATACCGCTCTGGTCGGGGGAAGGGTAGCGCGAAGCTACCCCGCTGTTCACGTCCAGTACCCAGTCGGCGTTGCCGGCTAACTCGCCGTGCGAGCCATCGAACAGGAATTTCTTGGCTGAGCCAGTGGGCGGCGGCGTGGTGCCGCCGCCATACTGCTCCATCGTCACGTTATCGAGGTTGATGCGGTTGGTGCCGCCCGAGATTTTACGAATCTGCAAACGCACGCTGCCGCTCAGGTTCACCGTGAACGAAGCCGTGCTCAGGCTAGTGCTGCTAGTGGTAATAGTGCTGCCGGCTTTAGTGTAGCTGCTGCCGCTGTTCTGGCTAACCCACAGCTCCCACTGCGAGCTGCCATCGGTGCCGTACACGGCGTGCTGCACCGTCACCACGCCCGCGCCGGTGGTGGCGTTGAAGTTCATAGTGAGGGAGCCAGTGTTGCGCACCCGCACCGATTGCGCACCGGTTTTGGGGTCGGCCGAGGTGTTGCCCAGCAGGGCGTCGTTGAGCGTCCAGGAGCCGGAGCCGAGCGTGACGGAGCCGGTGGTATACGCCGTTTTGGTACCTGATTCGAACCCCTCCGGAAAGCCGGCGCTGCTCACATCGGCCGCCCCAGTGGTGGCGGTGGTGGCAATGGGCGAAGGAAGATTATCCTGTTTGGCGCAGGACAGAACTGTAAGGCTCAGCAGGGAAGCTGTGAGCCAGCGCAGGGGGTAACGCATGCGGTGTAGGGTGGTTGTGGAGTGAGAGAAAAGAACCGAAAAGCCCTTTTGGCAAAGGTATCGGGCGCCTGAGTAGCAGAAAGGGCAAGGAATATTATGGAATTATTATCAAACACTTAGCTTGCTGAGGCTCGTCCCGGCGGCCAGCTTACTCGGCTAAATAGTGCCGGCCGATGAAAATGCCCCGGACAGCCCGCCCAGCCCATTTAGTGGTGCTTGTTTGCCTTTTACTAGTGGCTCGTTAACATTTTGGCATTCTTATCTGAATGCAATCCGCTTGGTCCATTCTTTTCCGCTTTTTTTGGGCTTTCAATGGGTGAGCTGATTTCCTCAGCACTACCAGTAAGCTCACACTCACCGCACACATTCTGCTACTATGGCATTCGAATTCAATACCTACACGCCCGCTCCCGAATTCAGCACCCCGGCCGCGTATTTCTCCATGGAATTCGCCCTGGATCAGGCGCTGAAAACCTATTCCGGCGGTCTGGGCTTCCTGGCCGGTTCCCACATGCGCTCCGTGTATGAGCTCAAGCAAAACCTGGTGGGTATCAGCATTCTGTGGTCGTTTGGCTATTATGATCAGGGCCGCAACGAGGACCAGAGCATGCGCGCCGACTTCCGCCTGAAGTATTACAGCTTCCTGCAAGATACCGGCCTGGTATTTCCCATTACCATCCACAATGCGCAGGTGATGGTGAAGGCCCTGTACCTGGCCCCCGACACGTTTGGGACGGCCCCCATGTTCTTCCTCACGACGGACATTCCCGAAAACGACTACCTCTCCCGCACCATCTCCCACCACCTCTACGACGCCGACACGGCCGCCCGCGTAGCCCAGAGCATTTTGCTGGGCGTAGGCGGTGGTAAGCTGCTCGACCTGCTGGGCCGCCACACGGAGGTGTATCACCTCAACGAAGGCCACGGCCTGCCCCTGGCGTTCTACCTCTACGACAAGCACGGCCGCAACCTGGAAGAGGTGAAGAAGCGCCTCGTGTTCACTACCCACACGCCCGAGCTGGCCGGCAACGAGGAACACCCCGTGAAACTGCTGCACGATATGTCGTTCTTCGGCAACGTGCCGCTGGAGGAAGTGCGCAGCCTGGGCTTGGTAGAGAATGAGCGGGTGAACTACACCCTTACCGCCCTGCGCTTCTCGCGCATCAGCAACGGCGTAAGCAAAGTGCACGGCGAGGTGGCCAACGACATGTGGGGCACCAACGCGGGCATCTGCCCCATCATTGCCATTACCAACTCCCAGAACGGCACCTACTGGCGCGACAAAGCCCTGCACGAAGCCCTGGAAGCCGGCGACGATAAGGCGCTGAAAGCCCGCAAGCGGGAGCTGAAAAAGGAGCTGTTCGACATCGTGGCCGACCAGACCGGCACCCTGCTCGACCCCGAGGTGCTGACCATCGTGTGGGCCCGCCGCTTCGCCGGCTACAAGCGCGCCGACCTGATTCTGCGCCACTTCGAGCGGTTCCTGGATATCGTGAACAACGCCGACCGGCCCGTGCAGGTTATCTGGGCCGGCAAGCCCTACCCCAAGGATTTCGGCGCTATCGGCCTGTTCAACAGCATCATTGAGAAGACCAAGAACCTGAAAAACTGCGCCGTGCTCACGGGCTACGAGCTGGCCTTGTCGGCGGCTCTGAAAAAGGGCTCCGATATCTGGCTGAATACCCCCCGCTACCCCCGCGAAGCCTCGGGCACCTCGGGCATGACGGCCGCCATGAACGCCTCAGCCTCCCTGAGCATTGCCGATGGCTGGATTCCGGAGTTCGTGCGTCACGGCGAAAACGGCTTCATCATTGAGCATACCGACATCAACCAGCCCGATGAGGTGAAGGACAACATCGAAGCTACCAACGTGCTCGACGTACTCGAAAACGAAATCGTGCCCCTGTACTACGGTCAGCCCGAGAAATTCCTGGAGCTGGTGAAAACCGGCATGCGCGAAGTGGAGCCCGAGTTCGAGTCGCACCGCATGGCCACCGAGTACTACCAGCGAATGTACGACGCCAAGTAGTAGCCGTCCTGTACTGATTGAAAACCACGCCGGTCCGGCGGGCGTAGCCCGTCGGGCCGCTTGTCGTTAGCTGACACCCGAACGACGACGCAACAACTTCAGCACGCAACAACCGGCCCGACGGGCTTCGCCCGCCGGACCGGCGCATGAATTACGCCAATCGGGCCCCGCCTTGCTACAAGGGTAGCGAAGCGCAGCCCGATTGGCTTTCAGGTAGTGAGAATGTGCGGGACGAACTCCGAAAGGTTGGTGATAATGCCCACGTCCCGGCGGAAGCTAATGGCGCAGGCCTCCCCGGCCCAGAATACGCCGGCCTGGTAGCGGCGGCCCTGAGCATCGGTCGGGAAATCGAGCCAGCGCTGGCGCACCTGGGGCTGGTCGGCGAAGTCGCCGGGCTGCTCCTGGCGGGTGAAGGTGCCATCCAATTCGGTCAGATTCTGGCCTTCGCGCCCGAACAAGGGCTTGCGTACGTGGTGGCCCGGCAGGTCGCGGAGGCTGGCTTCTACCAGCAGCGGGTGGTGCGGAAATACGTCCCAGAGACGGGCCAGCAGGGCCTTGCTTTGGAATAGCAGCGCGTAGGCCGGGTTGGCAATAACCAGGTCGCGGGTGAGCAGCAGGTGGGTGAGGTCGGCGGTAAGCTCGGGCTCCTCGTCGGCCAGCAGCTCCCAGGGCACCAGCTTGAACAGGAACTCGAAACGTTGCCACTGGTTGGGTGCTACCTCCGCCCAAGTGCCCCGGTCCTCCCCTTCCACGGCTACGCGCATGGCATCCACGGAGCAGCTATGGGCGGTTTCGAACCCGGCCGCGCGGGCCGCTTCGGCCACCACGGCGCAGTTGGTTTCATCCTCGGCGCTATCAGGCAGGTGCACCAGCAGCAGGTGGGGCGCCAGGTCGGGGTTCAGCTCCCGCCAGTGGCGCAGCTGGCCCTCCATGCCCTCAAACAGACCGTTGGCCTGCCGTTCCTCGGCGGGGCGGCCGGCAGCCATCAGGCTGGCCCACTGCACCACGGCCGTTTCGGGGATGCTGGTGGCGGTGTCGGCGTTGAACTCCACTAGTTTAGGGCCCTCGGGCGTCTGGGCCAGGTCGAAGCGGCCGTAGAGGTGCCAGTGCCGCTCATCGTTCCAGCTGTGGCGCACGGCTTCCCAGAGGTTCACGGGAATGCCGAGCTGCTGCAGAAAGTCGTCGGGAATAGGGTCGGGCACAGCTTGCACCAGCATGTCGTAGAGTGTGTCGACGGTCTGGAGCAGGGTTTCGGCCTCAGGTTCGGGCAAGGCTACGGCCTCGGGTGCCAGGTAAGATGCACAGGCATCTTCCACGGCCCAGTCCCAGCCCAGCTGGCGAATAGCCGGCTCCACATTACCGGATAGCGGCAACAAACGAATCATACAGTATTTGTTTGAGCGTCGATTATAGAGCAAACCACACGCTTGTAGCTTATTGAAGCTAGTTATGAATAGAGAACGGCAGGCCGGGACGCCGCCGAACTGCTCGAATATTCAGGGATTTACCCCCCAAAGCCCCGGGAGCTGCCCCGGCTGCCGAAGCCACTGCTGCGGCTGCTACGGGGCGCCGAGCTGCGGAAGGTGCTGCGCGACACGGAGCGGCGCACCGTAGGGCTGGCGCTAATGCCCGCGTTGCCGCTGGTGCGGCTGCCCGTGAAACCCCGCCCAAAAAAGCCGCGCCGCTCATTGTCCCGCTCCCGGGCAATGTTCTGCCGCCAGCCGTTGTTTCCCTGGAAGATGCCGGGCGAAGCATAGTAGCCGGTGTTAGGCGTAAGCCAACGGCCGGCCATGTACCCAATGCCACTCCACATGAGCACATCCATCATGCTGGTGCTGCCTACCCGGTTTTCGGGGTAGCGGCGGGTGTAGTCCTGCATCTGCTGCTGCAACGCCTGGCCTTGCAGCGTATCTACTTTTCCATCGAGGTGCCGCAAGATGGCGGCCACTTCTTCCTTGCCGGCCGGGCGCTCAGCCGTAATTTTCCACTGGCCTGGCTGCGTTTCCGTCATTTCAGTAATAACCCCCTGGGTGTAGGAGTCGGTGGCATTGTCCCAGGAAGCTTCCGAAGCATCCGAGCGGCTGTCGTTGGAGGAGCAGGCGGGCAGGGCACCTAGGCCCAAGCTGGCAGCCGCCGTGAGCAGAAACAGGTTGCGGCGCCAGTCGCCGAGGCGGTAAAAAGGGCGTTTCATAGCAAGGAAAGAGAAGTGGCAGATTGAGAGGCTAAAAATAGCAGGAATACGCTTTTGGGCTGTTAAGCTAGGGCTGCCGCTCTAATACTGGCTGCAGCACCTGCCACACGTTGGCGGCCAGCAACTTCTGACCTTCGGCGTTAGGATGCACCCCGTCGGGGAGATTAAGATGGCGTTGGCCCAGTACACCGTGCAGCAGAAAGGGTACAAAGTCTACTAAGTTTTTCTCCGCCAACTGCCGGAACAAGGCATTAAACTCCTGAGCATAGTTGCCCAACCGACCCCCGCCCAGCGTAGCCAGCGGCCCCAAATCAAAGGGAAACTCCAGCCCTACCAGTACCAGGCGGGCCTCAGGGTGGGCCCGGCGCACCGCATCCAGAATAAACTGCAGGTTCTGGGTGGTTTCCCGTACCGGAATGCCGCGCAAACCGTCGTTGGCGCCTAGCTCCAGCACAAACACGTCAATCGTAGTAAAGCGCTGAAGAACGGAGCTGATGCGCTGGCGACCCCCGGCCGTGGTTTCGCCGCTTACGCCGTAGTTGTAAGCTTTGTAAGCGAGGCCAGCCGCGTCAATCTTTTCCTGAATACGGGCCGGAAACGACTCACTGGCGCGGAGCTGGTAGCCGGCCGTTAGGGAGTCGCCGAAGAAGAGAAGAGTGTGCATAAAAAGAAGCCGAAAAGAGAAAGGGCAACCAGCTAAACGATTCGATGGAGCCAGAGTTCGGCCCAGCCTGATACGCACGTGCTCCAGCAGAAAAGTTGAAGCCGACAAACTTTTTTGGCCTTTTTGGGCTTTACCTTTGCTGCCAGATGAGAATGATTCTCCTCTGATAAGTCTGATTTCTTCTACCAATCAACCGCATAATGTCCGTAACGAAAGCCACTGACGCCGATTTTCAGCAACTACTGCAAGATAACGAGAAGGTAGTAGTGAAATACTACGCCGATTGGTGCGGCAACTGCCGCCTGTTCTCGCCCAAGTTTAAGCGCCTGGCCGAGCAGAACGAAGGCATGGCCTTCTTGGACGTAAACGCCGAAACCAGCCCTGAGGCCCGCAAACTGGCCAGTGTAACCAACCTGCCCTTCTTTGCCGTGTTCCGCAACGGGGAGCTGGTAGATACCGTGGCCGCCAGCAAAGAGGAGGCCGTAGCCAGCCTGATTTCGCGCCTGAACTAAGCCTGCTTCGCTATGAAAATGCCCGTAATCAAGCGCCTGGTAGAAACCCAGACGCTGGAGAGCCTAATAGCTGCCGAGGAGGCTCTACTGGAAGAACAGACTCCCGCTTTCGAGGTGGAAGGCGAAGATGAAGGCGAACAGCTCACGCACGTATTCGCGGCCATCTTCATCCTCAACCACATGAAGGATACCGGCGCCGACTTCAAAACCGCCCTGCGCGAATACACCGCCAAAGTCCGCGTAAGCATCAGCTAATTGGTGAAGTGGTGAAATGGTGAGTTTGACGTTCTACTGGTGCAGAATAGCGCAGATTGAACATCAAACTCACCATTTCACCACTTCACTATTTAAGCCGATACACGCCGGGCGTGTTGGTGGGCTCGTAGCGGCTAAAAATGGTGGGTATCTTGTACTGTAGCTCCGGTACAAGGCCACGCTGGTCGATGAGGTAGCGGGGCGGGGCCAGCTGGAAGTTGCGCGCCACCCGAAACACGGCGTCGTACTCGTTGAGGCGTCCCAGGTCGGTTTGGGCCAGTTGCCAATCCAGGTACGGCGTAGCCAAGCGGTTTTGGGCGTAGGGCCGCATATCGGGGCCCAGCACCAGAATTTGCTGGCCCTGCAGAAAAGCGTAGCGAGGGTTGGGCTGCACGGCGTAGCGGCTCTCCAAAGGAACCGGAATAAGGGCATCCAGAAACAGGGCCGAGCGGTAGCGCATCACCAGCACTGCCCCCACCACTACCAGCAGCAACAACTCCGGCACCCAGGCCCGGCGGTTCCTCTGCCAGAGGTAAAGGCTGAAGTACGTGAGCGGGGGCAGAATGAGTACCAGCGTACCCGGGGCCCGGCCCCCGCCGGCCGCGCCCATCGCCACGGCTACTACCAGCCACACCAGCATCAGCTGCTGAAACTTCACCTGAAACACCAGGCCCGGCGGAATGGCAAAGCTGCGCCCCAGGCCCAGCAGCAGCACCAGCCCCGGCAGGACCAGTAGCCGCAGTTGCACCCACAGCGGCAGGCCATCGGCCCCGGCCACCAGCCCGCTGAACGTGGGCTGCAAATGAAACTGCGAAAAGCCCGGCAGTGAGTTAGTGTACAGGAAAAACGTAGTTACCACCGCGTACGGGAAGAAAAAGCCGCACAGCAGCAGCAAAAAGCTCCGGAAAGAGCTGGCCGCGAAGATAATAACGGCAAATAGCCCTAGCAGCAGAAACAGCGCCAGCGGCAAATAGCACAACGCCGCCACCCCAATCAGAAACCCCGCCCGAAACAGCCGCCGGTTGTCATAGCCCTCCCGGGAGGTGGGCAGCAAGGCACTGAAGGCGGCTATAAGAAAGGAGTGCCCCAGCAGCAGCGGTGAGAGGATGTCTAGGTCGGGGGTGATGGAACCTAGCAGCAAGTACACCAGCGCACCCACGTAGCCCCGCTCGGGATGCACATCGGCGCGGTTGAGTACAAAGTTGAAGCGCAAAGCCTGGAACGTGAAAAGGGCCAGAGCCAGCAGCCGGTGCAGCCACAGCAGGCGGTTGCCGGCCAGCTCAACGAGGCCTGCCAGGGCCGCCGCCAGCGGGCCCGTGCTGTCGTACACGTCTTGGTAGAGGCGGGCTCCGTCGTGGAGCCTCTCGCCTATCAGCAGGCTGCGTAGCTCCACGGGCATCAGCGGAATGCCCCACCACAGCAGCGGCAACCGCAGGGCCAGCAGCAGCAGCAGCAACACCACTAGGCGGGTGAGCAGGGAGCTTTTAAAGAATTGAAGCAAGAGAGAAAGAGCTTAGAAACCGGGGTGCTCCAGGGGGCGGAAAAGCGCAACGCGCGTTGGTTTGCCGCCGCCCTGAGTGTCAGCTGGCAAATATAGCGTCCCTCTTCGGCCCTGGCTGCAGGTACTCAAGTCCGTAAGTCCCTATCTTTGCCGATTCTTATGGATAGCAAACGACAACAAAAGGTAGCCAGCCTGCTCCAGCAGGATTTGGCCGCCGTATTTCAGCGCGACTTACCACACGTGTTTCCGGGCCTCCCCCCGGGCATTACCCTCGTGCGCGTCTCGCCCGACTTGGGCGTGGCCCGCGTGTACTTGAGCGTGCTCACGGTAGGCAACAGCGGCTCCGATACCCAGCAGTTGGATCTGGTGCTGGACAATGCCAAGGAAATTCGGCAGGCGCTGGCCAAGCGCGTGCGCAAGCAGCTGCGCATTGTGCCCGAGCTGGTATTCTTCCTCGATGACTCGGCCTCCTACGCGGCCCACATGGACCAGGTGCTGGGGCAGTTGCACATTCCGCCCGCCACCCCCAACGAGTCGGCCCCCGACAACCCCGACGCTACGCCCAAACGCCCCAAACTCTTCGCCGACGAAGACGAGCTGTGAGGTGGTGAAATGGTGAAATGGTGAGTTTTTGCGCTGCCTGTTTCGCCATTAGCACAGCCAACTCACCATTTCACCATTTCACCACCTCACCTCCTTGTACTACGACCCGATTAAAAAGTCGCTCGGCGAAGTGTTCAACCGGACGCCCTGGTTGCGCCAGCTATTTTATCATCTGCTCGATTTGCTGCTGCTGCGTACCTGGCACGTGCACCGGGAGCTGCGGCAGTGGTCCAAGGGCCGAACCGGGGAGGCCCTGAACATCCTGGATGCCGGCTCCGGCTACGGGCAGTACACCTACTGGCTGTCGGGGCTGAGCCGCAAATGGCAGATTCTGGCCGTGGATGTAAAGGACGACCAAGTAGCCGACTCCAACCGCTTCTTCCGCCAGATTGGCCGCACCAACGCCCAGTTTGCCGTGCAGGACCTAGTACTCTACCAGCAGCCCAATTCCTTTGATTTGGCGTTGTCGGTGGACGTGATGGAGCACATTCTGGAAGACGTGGAGGTATTTCGTAACATTCACGCCTCCCTCAAGGACGGTGGAATGCTGCTGATTTCTACCCCCTCCGACCAAGGCGGCTCCGATGTACACTCCGACGGCGAAACCAGCTTCATTGAGGAGCACGTCCGGGACGGCTACAATATTCACGAGATTCAGCAGAAGCTGCGCACCGCCGGCTTTGAGCGCATTGAGGCCCAGTACAGCTATGGGGAGCCGGGCCAGGTTTCCTGGCGCCTGAGCATGAAATACCCCATTCTCATGCTGGGCAAGTCGCGGCTGTTTTTCCTGTTGCTGCCTTTCTACTATCTGCTTACCTTCCCGTTCTGCTTGCTGCTCAATTGGTTCGATGCTAACTCCAAGCACGAATCGGGTACGGGCCTCATTGTAAAAGCCTGGAAATAGACCTTTTTCGTTCAGTGGCGTATCTTGCTCCTGATTATCCCGTTGCTATTTCCTAAACGCAGCCTTTAACTAGCTCCGCCCCGCGCCCCGCACGTGAACGTACCTTTGCTCATTGCCCGGCGTTATTTTCTCTCGAAGAAGAAGCGCAACATTATCAGCATTATCTCCAACATTTCCATGGTGGGCGTGGCCGTGGGAACGATGGCGCTGATTATTGTGCTGTCAGTGTTCAATGGGCTGGAGGATCTGGTACGCAGCCTCTACGGCAAATCGGACCCTGATCTGGTTATTACTGCCGTCAAGGGTAAATCCTTTGAGCTCCAAGCCCCCATGCTGGCTACCCTGCGCGCCACGCCCGGCGTGGCCTTGGTGACGGAGGTAATCGAGGACAACGCCCTGCTGCAGTACCACGACCGGCAAATGGTGGTGAAGATGAAAGGCGTTTCGGATAACTACCACCTGCAAAGCAACATCGATTCGGCTATTGTGGATGGCAGCCACCGCCTGCACCGCGACGGCATGGACTACGCCCTGGTAGGTGCCGGCGTGCAGCACGAGCTCAGCATCACCCTCGACAACCGGTTTTCGCCCATGCACTTGCTGTACCCGCGTAACACGGGCCGCAAAACGCTGTCGATGAACCCCGAAACCGCCTTCAACGAGCAGAATATTCTGGCCGGCGGCGTGTTCCTGATTGAGCAGCACATCGACGACAGCTACATTTTCGTGCCCCTGGAGTTTGCCCAAAACCTGCTGCGCTACGGTAACCGCCGCACGGCCCTGGAGGTGAAAGCCAAACCCGGCCGCGACATTGGCGACGTGAAGGATGCCCTGAAAAAGCAGCTCGGCAGCAGCTTCAAGGTATTGGACTCTGACGAGCAGCACGTGTCCCTGCTGAAGGCCATCAAGGTGGAGAAGATGTTTGTATTCATCACCTTCGCCTTTATCCTGCTCATTGCCAGTATCAATATCTTCTTCTCCTTATCAATGCTGGTGATTGATAAGCGCAAGGATATTGCCGTGCTGATGGCCGTGGGAGCTAGCTCCCGTACCATCCGGAATGTGTTTTTGCTGGAAGGAGCCATTGTAGCCCAGGTGGGCGCGGTAACCGGACTGGTGCTGGGCGTGGGTATTTGCTGGCTCCAGCAAACCTTTCACATCGTGAGCATGGGTATGGCCACCAGTGTGGTAGATTCTTACCCGGTTAAGATGCAGCTCTCCGACGTGGTGCTCACGGGTGTTGCCATTATCGTCATTACCATTGCCGTATCCATCCGGCCTGCCCTGAACGCTGCCAGCCTCGATTTGCGAGAGAATTTATAGCGCGTTCCACGTAAGAAATTCAATCCGTATTTGGGAAACCGCTCCGTTGTTCCTGCCGACGGACCACTGGGTTTTCCCAAATTGGTAGCGCAGCCGAATTGACCGTAAAAAAAGGGGCTGATTCGGCTTGTTTCTTTACAAGAAACTATAACTATAAAAAGGGAAGACCGTTACCTTCGTAGACTGTAAAGGGTAATCCGACGGGTAAATTCTATCCGTTGAACTGGATAATGTAATTATTCATGGATTAAATTTTACTTTTTGGTAGAAAATATGGTATTTGGCAACTGATATTACCCTCAACGTTGCATTCTAGTTACCAACTATGAAGGTTTCAACTTCACAGCCATTTCAAATAGTATATTCATTACTCGAGCACGAGTATCTGGGCTATTTATTTGAGTCGTATGTAGTGCAGCGCAACCAGCGCGGGCAGCTTACCCTGCAGCACCAGACGGTTTCGGCCAAGAACGCGCCGGAATTTGCCGATGGCCTGGACGAAACGGACTTTGAGCTGATTGCCCTCACCGACCAGATTCAGCAGGACGCGGTAATCAAGGAATTCTGGTCGAAGAAAACCACTCCGGCCGACTTCTTTTTAAAAATTTACGACGCCGATAAAGGCGACAAAAACCTGCAGGAGGCTATTTGCCACTACGTGCAGGACCGCATGGGCCAGATTCTGGCGCGGCTGCAGGGCAAGTATGTGTTCATTACGGGCAAAGACGGGGAGCCAACCTGGCGGGAAATCAGCGTAGCACCTGAACCTGCTTCTGTACTGTTCCATTTCCGGCGCAACGAGGAAAGCACCCATTATTTCCCCACCATTCAGTATCAGGGCCAGAAGCTCGATTTTCAGTACAAAAACGCCGTGATTGTGTGCGAGCATCCGGCCTGGCTGCTGCTGGGCGACGTGCTGCACAATTTTCACAACGATGTGGACGGCAAAAAAATCAAGCCCTTTCTCAACAAGAAATTCATTGTAATTCCCCGGCAGGTAGAGGACAGCTACTTTCAGCGCTTCGTGGCGCCACTAGTGGAGTCGTTTGATGTGCATGCCCGTGGGTTTGATATTCGCTCGGAGCGGTACGTGGCCCGGCCCCAGCTCACGTTTTCGGATGCGCCCCGGGTTACGGTGGCTACGGCCGCGCCGGCTGCCCGCACGGCTGTAGCCCGACGAAGCACCACAACCACGGCCGTAGCCACCGCCGATGCCCCTTCCGACCATATTCACTTCGACCTGAGCTTCCGCTACGGCGACCATACCGTGCATACTACCCACGACAAGCGGGTGTGCGTGAAGCTGGAAAAGAAGGAAGACAATTACATATTTCACCGCCTCATCCGGAACCTGGACCGGGAGCAGGAAATCATTGCCGAGCTAGCCGACCGCGCCCTGGAAGTACGCAATGGCCGGGCCGTGCTGGAAAAAGCCACCGCTTTCCGCTGGCTGCATCACCACGCCGATGAGCTGGCCCGCATGGGCTTTACGGTGCAGCAGGGAAGTAGCTCGGGCAAAGATTATTTCATTGGGGCCATAACGGTGCAGGTAGGCATTACCGAAACCAACGACTGGTTTGATGTGCACGGCACCGTGTCCTTTGGGGAGTTTGAAATTCCCTTTATCAAGCTGCGGCCCTACATCCTGAATAAGCGCCACGAGTTCCGGCTCCCCAACGGACAGATTGCCATCATCCCGGAGGAGTGGTTTTCACAGTATCTGGAGTTATTCGCCTTTTCAGAGGAACATGCCCACACCCTCACCCTGCGCAAGCACCACCTAGCGCTGGTATCGGACCTACAAAACGGTAACCTGGCCACGGTGGTGATGAGCCGCAAGCTGGAAAAGCTACGCGAGTTTGATACCGTGGAAGACCGACCCATGCCCGCCTCTTTCCGGGGCGAGTTGCGACCTTACCAGAAAGCCGGGTATAACTGGCTGCACTTTGTGCAAGAGTATCAGTTTGGGGGCTGCTTGGCCGACGATATGGGGCTGGGCAAAACCATCCAGACGCTGGCGCTGCTGCTGCAACGCAAGGAAACGGCGGCAACCAGCGGAGCAGCTTCCCTGCTGGTAATGCCTACCTCCCTGGTATACAACTGGATGACGGAAGCCTTCAAGTTTACGCCCACCCTGCGCCTGCTGATTTACACGGGCACGTACCGCGACAAAAACGTGGAGCAGTTTGCCGACTACGACGTGGTGCTGACCAGCTACGGTATTGTGCGCCTGGACGCGGAGCTGCTCAAAACCTACAAGTTCGACTACGTGATTCTGGACGAGTCGCAGGCCATCAAGAACCCGGGCTCCACTACCTCCCAGGCCGTGCGGGGGCTGCACTCCCGCCACCGCCTCATCCTCACGGGTACGCCGGTAGAAAACAGCACCATGGACTTATGGTCGCAGATGTCGTTCATCAACCCCGGTCTGCTGGGTACTCAGGCATTCTTCCGCAAGGAGTTTCTCAAGCCCATTGAAAAAGGCAAAGACGAGGGGAAAACGCGCCGCCTGCACGCCCTTATCAAGCCGTTCATCCTGCGTCGGCATAAGGCGCAGGTGGCCAAGGAGCTGCCCGAGAAAATTGAGAACCTGAGCTACTGCCCCATGACGGAGGAGCAGCAGCAGTGCTACGAGGAAACCAAGAGCTTCTACCGCAACAAGATTCTGCAGAGCCTGGAGGAGCACGGCACGGCCAGCACCCAGTTCATGCTGCTGCAGGGCCTCACCAAGCTACGCCAGATTGCCAACCACCCCCGCATGGCCCACGAGGACTACGAGCATGAGTCGGGCAAGCTGCGGGAGGTGGTACGCATGATAAAAAATGTAGTGTCGGAAGGGCACAAGGTGCTGGTATTTAGTCAGTTTGTTAAACACCTGGATATTGTGCGGGCGGCCCTGGATGAGCGACAGATTGAATATGCTTACCTGGATGGCAACACCCGGGACCGGCACAAGGAAGTGGCCCGCTTCCAGGAAACAGACGACCTGCGCGTGTTCCTCATCAGCCTGAAAGCGGGCGGCGTGGGCCTCAACCTCACCGCCGCCGACTACGTGTTCATCCTCGACCCTTGGTGGAACCCTGCCGTGGAGGCTCAGGCCGTAGACCGGGCCCACCGCATCGGGCAGCAGCGCACGGTATTCACCTACAAGTTCATCACCCAGAACACGGTGGAAGAGAAAATTCTGGCCCTGCAGAACAAGAAAATCCAGCTCGTCACCGACCTCATTACCACCGACGAAGCCATTATCAAGAGCCTCACCCGCGAGGATATCGAGGAGCTGCTAGGCTAGAGAAGTATACGACGTGACCCTGTATGGGAATATTTGACGCGCCAAAACCCGTTCGGGTAGAAATAAAAGATCATACGCTGCACTGCATCATCTGTCGGCACCAGGGTTTTCACCGCAACGAGGTGAAGCTGGAACGCGTCGGGCTGTTCACTTCCGACTGGGCTGACCCGCATGCCATCTGCTACGCGTGCGACAATTGCGGCTACCTGCACTGGTTTATGCCGAAGTAGGGGGCCACGGCTCCGGCAAAACCCTGGGCCGTTGGTTGAGGTTAAACCGGGTATGCACCTCTACCTCCGCACGCACGTTGCTGCCGCGCCCGCCCAGGTGTGGCAGGGCTTTACCCGAGAGCTGTTTCTGGCCCTGGCCCCGCCGTTTCCGCCGTTTCGGCTGCGGCGGTTTGATGGCTGTCACCGCGGCGACGAGGTGCACATTGAATTGGGAGCTGGCCCACTGCGCTACCCCTGGACCTCGCTCATCACCGGCCACGGCGTGACGCCCGATGGCACCTACTATTTCGTGGATGAGGGCCAGCAGCTGCCGCCGCCGCTGCGCCACTGGCGGCACCGCCATCTGCTGCAGGCCGCGCCCGGCGGCGGTACCTACATTGTGGAGGATCTGGAATACACCGCCGGCAATGCGGTGCTGGATCGGCTGCTGTGGCCGGCCATGTGGGCGCAGTTTGCGTGGCGGCGGCCCATTTACCGCCGCTGGTTCGGGCAACCGGGGCAGTAGAAGTGCCGGAAAGCCCCGCTTGGGCAGCGGTGAGCGGGCGGAAGCCGTATAGCACCCCGGCAAGTCGTGTATCTTGCCATTCCTCTGGTTTTGCTTATGTCTGCTCCCTCTACTTCTGGCCGTTTCCTAAAGTTGTTTTCCTACCTGCTGGTGTTCACGGGGGCACTGGCCGCCGGTTGCCGCAGTGCGCAAACGGCCTACCAGTTCAAGCCCGCCGGGGGTGCGGTGGCGGTGCGCCCGGTTCCTGCCGATACTGCCGCCAACCAAGCTGCTACGCCTGCCCCAACGATGGTAGTACCAGTGGCAGCCGGGCTCCCAACGGCTACCAGAAAGAGCTATACCAAGCCCCAAATGAAGCGGCAGCTGCGCCAAGCGGTGGCCCAGGTGCAAACACGCCTTGCGGCCACGGCTACCCCCGGCCGCAAGTCGGCGGCACAGCAGGTGCACCGGGTGGCCGGGCCCCGGCACACCACCGAAGTAGGCTTGGGTACCACGGTGCTGGGCGTGCTGGGACTGGTAGTGTTGCCCATCAGCCTCATTGGCCTGCTGATTTGGGGCGGGCCGGTATGGGCAGTGCTGGCCGGGCTGGCCGCTCTGGCGGTACTCATTGCTTACCTCGACCCGTTTGCGTAGCCGCGCGGTGTGGCGGGGGCAGCTGATTGAGTTACCTTTGTAGTCCACTTCACCCGTCACTTGCCATGTCCCTCGCCGTCATCACCCTCAAACCCGGAAAAGACCAGTCCCTGCGCCGTCGGCACCCGTGGGTATTTTCGGGGGCTATTGGCCGGCTGCAGGGCGAGGTGGTGGAAGGCGAAGTAGTGCAGGTGCAGGCCGCCAACGGGGAAGTACTGGGCGTGGGCCACTACGCCCCCGGCTCCATTGCCGTGCGCATGCTCGATTTTGGCCCCTCGGCCCAGCTGCCCGATGCGGCGTTCTGGGAAAGCCGCCTGCGCAACGCCTACCAGCTGCGCCAGGGCCTGGGCCTCACGGGCACCGGCAACACCAACGTGTACCGCCTCACCCACGCTGAGGGCGACGGTCTACCCGGCCTCATCATTGACGTGTACGGCGACACGGCCGTGGTGCAGGCCCACAGCGCGGGTATGTACAAAGCCCGCCCGCTCATTGCCGAGGCCCTGCAGCAGGTAATTCCTGACCTGCGCGCCATCTATGACAAGAGCGCCGAAACCGTACCGGCCAAAGCCGCCCCGGGCGCCCAAAATGGCTACCTGTTTGGGGGAAGCACCGGGCAGGAGCACGTGGTGCACGAAAATGGCCACCCCTTCGCCGTGGATTGGGAAACGGGCCAGAAAACCGGGTTTTTCATTGACCAGCGCGACAACCGCAGCCTGCTGGCCCGCTACGCGCCCGGCCGCCGGGTGCTCAACACGTTCTGCTATACTGGGGGCTTCAGCTCCTACGCCCTGCAAGCCGGGGCCGAGCTGGTACATTCCGTGGACAGCTCAAAGCGGGCCATTGAGCTTACGGAGCGCAACGCCACCCTCACCGGCCTGGAAAACAAGCACGCCGCCTACGCCGAGGACGTGTTCAGCTTCATGAAGAACAGCCAGGAACAGTACGACCTCATCGTGCTAGACCCGCCGGCGTTTGCCAAGCACCTCTCGGCCCGCCACAACGCCCTGATGGGCTATAAGCGCCTGAACGCGGCCGGCATCCGGCAGATTGCGCCCGGCGGCTTGCTATTCACCTTCAGCTGCTCCCAGGTAGTATCGGCCGAGCTGTTTGAAGGAGCGGTACTGGCCGCTGCCATTGAGGCCGGCCGCCCGGCCCGCATCCTGCACCGCCTCACCCAGCCCGCCGACCACCCCGTGAGCCTGTTCCACCCCGAAGGCGAATACCTGAAAGGGCTGGTGCTGGCCGTGGAGTAAACTTCTGCCGTTGCGGAGGCGGTTGTAACTGGAGGCCATTGCTGCATCAGTAGCGTTTCCCTCGTTAAATCAAGGAGCAATTTGCCGTATTCCACTGCTGGCCATCTTTAGCTGAAAAGCCCCTTCTACACATGCAGAAGGGGCTTTTCAGCTAAAGGCGACCCAAAGAAGACTAGGGGTTAACGTGCTTGAGCTTCTGGCGACGACGCTCCTGGGCTTGCTTTACACGACGGTGCAGGGCCTCACGGGCGGTTTCAGGCTGCTTAGCGGCCGGGTTGGTTTCGGCTTTGATGGACTTGGTCGACATACAAAAGAAGGTTATGGTCTGCTCAAAGATAGCCTTCTCCGGCATATCGGAGCGCATCTTTGGGGTCGGCCGAAGGTTTGGAACATCACTCAATCGGCCGGCTTGCCTGCCGTGGCATTCCGGTGGCTACGCATGAGGACGTCTCGGTGGCGCAGGTATTTATGCAGAATGACCATATAAATACTGGCCGAAGCGTAGCCAGAGTGGTTCTGTACGCTGCCCATAAACGCCGAAAGCCGGCCCACCCCCCTAACTGGTGAACCGGCTCCGGTAGGTACCTGCCCGGCGCTGGTAGCCCGGCAGGTGAAGCAATAATTAACCAAGGAGAAAATGTAGCGGTGCCTCGCAAACTGCGCTGCTACGTGAGCTTACTTGTATTGGTAGTAGCGCACGTAGTCCACCTGCATCTGCTGGGGGAAAGTGGTGGATGCATCAGGGTTGCCATCGAAGTGCCCACCCACGGCCACGTTTAGAATCACGAAGAAGGGGTTGTTGAAGGGGAAGGGGCTGGCGTCGCTGCCCGTAAACTGATAGTAAGGCTGCATTTCCCCATCCAGGTAGAAGCGGAGCAGATCTTTGCTACGCACTACGGAATAAGTGTGGAAATCCGTGGATACATCAAATGGTACCGGTTTGGTAATACCCTTGAAGCGGTGGTCGGCCGAACTGTTACCGAAATGCATGGTGCTCAAAAACTCCCGGGGCTGGCTGCCGCGGAGCTCCATAATGTCAATTTCGCCGCACTTAGGCCAGTTATTCTGGTCAATGTCGGCGCCGAGCATCCAGATAGCGGGCCAGATGCCCTTACCCTTGGGAAGCTTGGCCCGCACATCAATGCGGCCGTACTGAAAACTTTTCTTGCCCTTGGTAATCAGGCGGGCCGAGGTGTAGGAGTTAGGCCCGGTTTGCTTGGCCTGAATCACGAGGTTGCCCCCGCTCATGTACGTGTTATCGTTGGTGTTGGTATAGGTTTGCAGCTCGTTGTTGCCCCAGCCCCCGGCTCCCAGCTCCTGGGTCCATTTGGTCTGGTCGAGGGCGCCAGTTTCAAACTCGTCGCTCCACACCAGCTCCGTGTACTGGTTGTATTCGCGGGCACTCTCGTTCACAACCGGAGCGGCCGGTGGCGTGGGGGTAGGCTGCGGAATATTCTTGGTTTTGGTTTCGGTGCAGGCCAGTAGGCTCAGGGCCAGGGCGGCGGCCAGCAGGGGCGGGGTGGTAGAGGGCACGTATGACATAAGTGGGAAAGGCAGAAAGAAGGCTAAAGGTGCCCGATACAGGACCCCTGGCACTGGCAAAGCCGGCCAGCGCATCGCACTGGCCGGCTCGCCGGAAAGAAACCTCAGTAGTGGCGCCTACTTGGCCACCATCTTGATGGTAAATACTGTGCCGCCGTTCTGGCCGCTGCCGGCGCGCAACGTCATCTTATTGGCGTCGATGCTCAGAATGCGGTATACCCGCTCCGTGGGCGAGGCATCCGTGGCTCCGATAAAGGCATCGGCCTTCGTGAGCGTGAACTGGGCTAGGCCAGTGCCGGAAGCCGGCCCGAACACGTACCCCGACGTGGTGGACAGGCCGGGCTGGCAGGTGTAGTCCTTCTTGTTGGCGAAGAAGGTTTCGCCTTTGGAGTCGTAGGTGAACTGGTCGTTCATCGAGAAGGTGTACTCATCGTCGGACTGGCAGGCGGGCAATTCCCCGGCCTTTACGCCCGCGAAGTATTTTAGGGGCTCAGCCTCAGTGCCTACTGTAATGGGGGCATCGGCCTTGTTGTCCAGCATCCATACCTTGGACGTGGTGCCCGTCAGCAGACGCTTATAGGGGGCCGTGGCATCAAAGGGCATCAGGGTTACCACCGTGCGGGTACCATCGGGATTGGTGCCCCGCAGGCGCAGCTTGGTGTCGGTAGCCTCCAGAATGTCGTAGGTTTTATTGGATACCGAGTCGGGCAGGCCAATGAAGCCGCCCTTACCCTGGAGCACAATCTGGCCCAGGCCACCCGCTACCGGACGGAACACGAAGCCCCCGCCCCGGTTTAGGGACGTGCCGCAGGCGCCGTTCTGGAAGGTCTGGCCGCCGCTTTCGTAGGCGGTAGTGTAGCTGTTGCTGAAGGAGAACTGGTCGTCGAGCTGGCAGTTAGGCAGCACCGCCGAGGTGGAAAGCACTGCCCCCGAAGCCGACTCCCGTACAATGGCGCCCGGCTCGGTGGAGAAGGACCACACGCGGGTACCGCTACCGGCACAGTTTACCAGCTTGCTAAAGCCCGCATTGGTGCACACGTCGGGAATTACCACGTTCTGCTTGTCAGAAATGCCGGTGCCGCCCCGGCCCGCCGTAATCAGCTCCACAGCATAGGTGCCCGGCTGCGTGTAGGTGTGGGTGATAGGGGTGCCCGAGCCGCGGGAGTTGTCGCCGAAGTTCCACTGGTAGAGGAACCCGTCCTGGCCGGTGCTGGTGAAGGTTACGGCTACCGGGTACTGCGTGGTATTGAGTTGGTAGCTGAAGCTGGAGGTGGGTACGGCTCCCTCCAGTTTGGCGTCATCATCTTCCTTTTCGCAGGAAGACAGCAGCAAGGGCGCAAGCAGTAGGCCCAAAGCCGCAAGGCGAGTAATATAATGCATGAGAAGTTGGCGTGGGAATAAGGTGGGAAGTTGACGGCTGGAATGCCGCCGCCCGAAGTTCAAGCAAAGCGGCAGCGGCATTCCGGATACTATCCATCAGCAAAGGGTTAATAACCAGTGTTCTGGCGCAAGCCGGGGTTCACGTCCAGCTCCGACTGCGGAATGGGCAGCACCACGTTGAAGGACTTAATGCCCTTGGCCTTCAGCTGGGTTGAAGTGAGTAGCTCACCGGTCCGCTTCATGTCAAACCACCGGTCGTTTTCGAAGGCCAGCTCGTACTTCCGCTCCCGCCAGATGGCCTGCTTGTAGGCGTCGCCGCTCAGGCCCGACAGGTCGTTGCTGCTGGTGCTGTTGATGGGCTTTCCGAAGGCGCGGCGGCGCACTTTGTTGAGGGCTTCAAACCCCTCCGTGGAAGGGCCGGCGGCCTCGGCCAGAATCAGGTAGACCTCGGCCAGGCGCATTACCGGAATGTTGAGCTCCGAGTCCCAGATGTTGGTGTTCGTTTTGCCTACAAACCACTTCTTCACGCCGTAGCCGTTGGGTGAGCCGGGTAGGGAGGCGGGTTGCGTACGGCCGTCGGGGTACACGTCGCCGGGCTTCCAAATGGTGGCGTCGCGGCGCAGGTCGCCGGCCTCGTAGCCCGCCACAAAATCAGCCTCCGGAATGTTGAACCCGTAACCGCCCTGGGGCACTACGCCTTGGCCGCGGGGCCCGAAGAACTCGTTGCCGCTGAAACCGGGGCCATCCTGGGTCCACTGGTTGCGGCCCGAGATAAACTGCGCCTCAAACAACGACTCCTTGCCGTTCTCGTTGGCTACCTTGAAGTTATCGGCGTAGCTGTCCCATAGTACCTTGCCGCTGCCATTGATAACCTCCCGGGCGCGGGTAGCAGCCTCCCCCATTTTACCCTCGGTGAGATACACCTTAGCCAGCAGCGCCGTGGCCGACCACTTGGTAGCCCGGCCAATATCGTCGCCGCTATGGGAGGGGGGGAGGTTACCGATGGCGTCAGTCAGATCTTTCTCAATCTGAGCGTACACCTGCGCCGCGGCCGTGCGCGGAATATTCACCTCGGCCAGGGTGGTAGGCGGGGTGGTTAGCAGGGGCACGTCGCCGTACACCCGCACCAAGTCAAAGTAGTACTTGGCCCGCAGGAACTGCGCCTCGCCGATGCAACGCTTCTGAATAGCCGCGTCGATGCTCATGGCGGGTACCTTCTGCAGCACAATGTTGGCCCGGCCAATACCCACGTAGCAGCTGCCCCACAGGCGGTTTACCACGGGGTTGGTGGTGGGGATGTTGTAGAAATCCAGCTGCTGGTACTCAATACCATCACCGCCGCCGCCGCCGCCGGTAGTAGAAATATCGGAGCCAATATCACCGATGCCCCAGAGGGCAGCGTTGTACTGGCCGGCCGTAATCAGCTCGCCGTAAATAGCCGTGGTGGCCTGAATAGCGTCGGTGGCGGTGCGGTAGAAGTTGGCGTCGGTTACCTGGTCGGTGGGGGCTTCTTCCAGAAATTTTTCGCCGCACCCGCCCAGCAGGCCCAGCGTGAGCAGCCAGGCGCCGGTGGTTACTTTGTATTTATGTAGGGGTAGCATGATCAGAAAGCAGTTGGGGTGGGATTAAAAACCAATGTTGATGCCGGCCAGGAACACGCGCGGCTGCGGGTATACCCCCAGGTCAACCCCACGGGAACCCACCTCGGGGTCGTAGCCGCTGTACTTGGTCAGGGTTACCAGGTTTTGGGCCGTTACATACACGCGCAGCTGTTTGGCCGCAATGCGCTCCTGCAGGCTCTTGGGCAGGGCATAGCCCAGCGTGAGGGTTTTCACGCGTAGGTAGGAGCCATCCTCCACGAAGTAGCTCGACACGCGCAGGTTCTGGTTGGGGTCGGCGTTGTCGCCGCCCACGGCCCGGGGCACGTCGTTGCTGGTGCCGGGGCCCGTCCAGCGCTTCAGTACCCGGGTGCTGCCGCTGCTGTTGCCGTACAGCGGGCTTTCCAGGATGTAGCGGTTCTGGTTGTAGATGTCGTTGCCCTGGGAGCCCTGCACAAAGATGTTCAGGTCAAAGCCCTTCCAGGTCAGCGTGTTGTTCAGGCCGTAAATGAAATCGGGGTTGGGGTTACCGATAAACGTCCGGTCGTCGGCGTTGATAATACCGTCGCCGTTCAGGTCCTTGAAGCGGATGTCGCCGGGGGCGGCGTTGTTTTGGGTGGCGTGGTTGCGCACATCTTCCGGCGTCTGGAACAGGCCATCGGCCACAAACCCGAAGAAAGAGCCGAAGGGCTGGCCCTCATCGTAGCGCACAATAGTGCCGCTGAGCGCGCCCAGACCGTTGTAGGGCTGTCCAACCCCTAACGACTCCAGCTCAGTTTTAAAGGCCGACACGTTCAGGGTGGTGGTCCAGTTGAGGGCGCTGCCGCTGCCTTGCACGTTCCGGGACGTGAAGGAGAAGTCGATGCCCCGGTTGTAGGCGGAGGCCGCGTTACGGTTCACCGACTCGTAGGTACCCGACACTAGCGACACGGGCACGGGGGCAATCAGGTTCGGGGAGTTCCGGTTGTAGAGGTCAATGGTAGCCTCGAAGCGGTTGTCCAGGAAGCCCAGGTCAATACCAACGTTGGTCTGGTTGTTAGTTTCCCAGCGCAGGTCGGGGTTGGCCTGGCGGGTGGGGGCAGCGCCGGGCTGCAGGGTACCGTTGGGGCCCAGCGGGTAGCGGATGCCCGAGTTGATGGCGTAGAGGTAGGCGAAGCGGCCGGCGTTGTTGGGGTTACCCACTTTGCCGTAGCCCACGCGCAGCTTCAGGTTACTGATGACGCTGTTGCCCTTCAAGAAGTCCTCCTCCGAAATGCGCCAGCCGGCCGAAACACCGGGGAAGAAGCCGAACTTATCACCGGGAGGGAAGCTGCTGGAGCCGTCGTAGCGGGCAATGGCCTGGAACAGGTACTTACCAGCAAACTCGTAGTTCACGCGGCCAAAGTAGCTGGCCAGGCGGGAGGGCGGGTTAATGGTGCCGGCGTTGGCAATCTGGGTGTTGATGGGGCCGGAGTTGATTACCTGCAAATCGTTGCGGGCGTAGCCGGTGCGGTAGGCCTCCACGTTGCTGTAGTTGAACTCCTGCGCCGACTGACCCAGCAGCACCGTTACCTGGTGCTTATCGGCAAACAGGCGGTCGAAGGTCAGCGTATTTTCAATCAGGTAGCTGGGCGCGTACGAAGACGTGGCCGTGCCGCCGGCCGTGGCCTGGGTGTAGCGGGTAGAGTACGTTTCCGTGGTGCCGTCCGGGCGATTCACTACCAACTCCGGTACCCCGGGCCGGAAGGCGCGGAAGTTGTCGAAGATGAAGTCGGCCCCTACGTTAGTGCGGAAACGCAAGCCCTTAACCGGCTCCAACTCGGCAAACACGGTAGTAAGGGCGCGGTTGCGGGTAAAGCGCTGGTTGGCAATGGTGGCCGAGGCCAGCGGGTTCTCCTCCACAAAGTTATCCTGCAGACCGCGGGGCTCATAGTAGTAGCCGTCGGGGCGGTACACGGGCAGAATGGCCGGCATGCGCAGCGTCTGCTGTACGGTGCCGTACTCGCCGCTGTTGGAGGTAATCTGCCGGTCGCTTAGGTGAGTCAGGGAGATGCTGTTACCCAGCTTGAGCACTTTGTTTACCTGCACGTCGCCGTTGGCCCGCAACGTGAAACGCTCGAAATCGGAGCCCATAATGGTGCCGTCTTGCTGGAAGTAGCTCCCCGACACGGCAAACCGGGCCTTGTCGCTGCCGCCCGTGGCCGACAGCGCGTAGTTCTGGATGGCGGCCCGGCGGAATACTTCATCCTGCCAGTCAGTGCCTTCGCCCAAGGCTTGGGGGTTGCGCAGGCGGTCCACCACAATAGGGGAGTTGCCGGCCAGGCGGTTTTCGTTGTTGATAACGGCGTACTCCTCTGCGTTCAACAAATCGAGCTTGCGCCACACCTGCTGCACCCCGCGGTAAACGTCCAGATTGAGGGTGGAAGTGCCGGCCTTGCCACGCTTGGTGGTGATGATGACTACCCCGTTGGCCGCCCGCACCCCGTAGATAGCCGTGGCCGAGGCGTCCTTCAGAATGTCAATGGTTTCAATGTCGTTAGGGCTGATGGCATTCAGCTGGTTTTCCCCGCCATCCGGCAGCGGAAAGCCATCCACCACGTACAGGGGGTTGTTGTTGCCCGCCGACGTAATGCCGCGTACCCGCACCGAGGTACCAGCGGCCCCACCCGGGGCCCCGCCGTTGGAGGTTACCGTAACGCCCGCTGCCCGGCCCTGTAGGGCTTGGGTAGCATCGGCCACGGGCTGGGAGGCAATTTCCCGCGCCGATACCGATGATACGGCCCCCGTTACGCTGCCGCGCTCCTGGGTGCCGTAGCCTACTACCACTACCTCGCTCAGGGCGCGGGTATCTTCGGCCAGGGTTACATTGAAGGCCGAAGATGCCCCTGTAACGGGTACCTCCCGGCGCGTAAAGCCTACGTAGCTGATTACCAGGGTAGAGTTATCCGGGGCGTTTAGGCTGAAGCGGCCGTCAGCATCCGTGGTAGTGCCCAGGGTAGTGCCCTTCACAATAATAGTAACGCCTGGGAGCGGGTCGCCATTGGCCTGCGTTACCCGGCCCGATACGGGCACATCGGCCCGAGCGGTAGCCAGGTGGGGGGCAGCTTCTAGGTGGGTAACCGGAGTGGCTAACGCGGGAGCGGCCGACAAGCCACAGGCCGCCAGCCACATTGCCCGGCGCAACGCCTGCGTGTAAAGGTGTTGGTTCATGGATGTGTGGGAATTGAGGGAAGTAAAAGCAGGTAAAAAATGTGGGGAAGAATACCGCAGCATCTTGGGGTGATGCAGCTACCGGGAAGCAAGTGTGGTCTGTGAATTAGTGCTGGCAGCAAAGGTTGCCTTGAGGCGAAGCTGCAGTGCTGAGTGGTGTGCTACTGCCCGGCTAGCAAGAGGAATGCCGGGCTCAACCAGGGACAGAGGTGTAGGGCAACCCCCAAATATATCCGCCCTTGTTTGGGAAAAGCAACAGTAAAAACCCCCTATATAAGCCAGAATAGCGGTTTTTGAGCTTACTTCACACGTGACTTATACACTTACTGCACACGTGCTTTGCCGCACTTACGGCCCCCGCTGGTTAGTTTGGGCCTTTGACTGCTGAAGTAGCAGCACGTAAAAAACAATCGAAAAAGGGACGCATTCGGGCAAGTTTTTTTGCGCCCAAACCCCGGATAAGTGTCCACTTACCTACTCATTGCAGCCAGCCGCCGAGTCGTAGTCGAATTATGGCTGATGCTCCCCAATAGTTGGGTGCTACCCAGCTGGACCATACCTGTTATAAAGCTCGACAGTGTCGATAATCAGGGAGTTACAAAAAAACCGGGGCGGCACCCTCACGTAAGGATGCCGCCCCAGTTGAAGCGTAAAGCCCGGTTGCTAGTTGTTATGCCTGCGTGGTGGCTTCGGCGCCCACACCTTCCTCCACCTCCGCGGCAGTGGCGTCAAGCAGCACATGAGTCCAGCCTTCGTTCTCGTCGAAGTCGGGGGCGTGGCGGCGGCGGCGCATGGCTTCCAGCACTTTCTGGCTGAAGCTCCAGCAAGTGCCCTGCCGTAAATCGAGCAGGCGGGAAAGCTCCTGGGAAGAGTAGTTACCCTTGTGCGTGTAAATCAGAAATACCGCGTAGAAGGCCTTGATGATGGAGAACTTGCACTTCTGAAGCAACGTGTAAGCCGTGGCCGACTCCACGTAGCGGCACTTAGTGCAGCGGCGGGAATGGGGCTCCCGGCCGTCACAGTATTTCTCGTGGCCGCACTTGCGGCAGTGGTAGCCCTCAGCCCACTTTAGATTGGCCAGGTAGGCGAGGCAGGCATCCTTATCGGGATAAATCTGGCTGAATTCCCCAAAATCTACCTCCTTGGATAGTACGCGGGCTGTTTTCACTTCCTGCAGATCGTGTTGCAGCTCCGTGTTCAGCTTCTCAATGGCCGCCGACTGCAAGGCCAGCAAGCCGTTGGCCTGCAGCAGCTCCCGGTTCTGGGCCGCAATGGTGTCGCTCTGCTGGCGCAGCTCGTCGGTGCGCTGGGCTACCAGGTTTTCCAGTTCACTGTTCAACTGATCTTTGAGGTCCTGGTTGTGCTGGAGCTGCTCCACCAGCTGCTGCTGTACCGTGTGCTTTTTGCGCAGCTGCTTCACCAGCTTGTCCTGGGCGCGGATGGTGGCATCCTTAATCGCCTTGATTTTCTCGCCCAAAGCGTACGACAGCACTACCACTTCAATCACGAAGGCCACGTTCATACTGTACACCGTGGCCGTGCTAGTGAAGGTGCTGATGCCCAGCTTACGCAGAATCAGGAAGCATACACTAATGGCCACCAGCGCGTGGGCCAGCAAAAAGAAGCGGGCCGCCCGTTGGCCCTGCCGCCACACCCGCACGGCGGCGTAGTAAATGAGACCGTAGGGCAGCAGATAAAACCAAAATCCCCAGCCCGAGTTCAGCCACAGCGCATCAATAACCAAGCCTACCACGCTCAGGATTACCACGCCCCGCACCCACTTGTCAAAGTGGGGCAGGCGCTGGGGCATATCCAGAAACTGGCGGGCGTAGTAGCTGAAAGTGAGCAGTAAGAGGATGGGAGAGCCGGCAATAATCAGCTCATTCAGGGCCGGATAATCGGGCCAGATGTACTGAAAACCCAGGCCATCTTCGGAGAGGAACACCAGGCTGCAGCTCAACACGTACAGCACGTAGCGCAGGTAGGTTTGCTCACCAATAAAGAGGTACAAGCAGAGGTTGTACACCACCATAATCAGCAGAATCCCATAGAACCCCCCCAACAGGCCGTATTCATTCTGAAAATGAACGGCCAGGGGCTGCTCGGTGCGCAGGCGGCTGAGAAAAGTGGTTTTGGAGCTGGACTGCAGCCGCAGGTAGTAGGTGTGGGTTTGGTTGGCCTGCAGGGGCAGCCGGAACAGGAAATTCTTGTACGGAAATTTACGGGTGAGCAGGGGCAGGTCGGAGCCGGTGACGGTGGGCACGGCACCATTGGCCGGGAAAAACTCCACGCTGTTCAGGTGGGAGTCGAACATTTCCAGGTACCAGTGCTGACTTAGCTCGCCCTCGGCCCGGATAATCAGGCGCATCCAGTAAGCCGAGCCCGGGTGCTCCATGGTGGTGGTAGGCAGCCGGTTACCCGCCTGAAACTGGCTGGCCCGCTGGGGCTGGCGCACCTCATCAAGGGTGAGCCGGCCGGTGGAGTCTTCCAGAATACTGTAGAAAGCGGGGTCCACAAACAGCTCCTCCAGGGCTGGCTGCACCCGTAGCGTATCGCCGGGGCGAGCCAGGGCCAGGGGCGCGCAAAGGAAGGTCAGCAGTAACAGGCTGCTCAGCGTCAGGAAAGAGAACCAGGTAGCCCGACGCAGTGGGAATTGAGGGGTTACGGGTTTCATAGCAGCTTCTAAAGTACAAAAAGCTAGCAGTGTTTAATCACTCACTGGTGCGGGCCGTGGTGGCAGTTGGCTCAAAACGCAGCCAGCCCAACTGCTGCACCGGCGCTTCTACCAGCACGCGCAAGGTGTGTTGGCCGGCTGGTAAAGCAGGGGTGTTCAAGGTCACCGTTGTCCAGGCGGCACCAGCCGGTACGGTGGCAGTTCCTACCGGTAAGCTGTCCATTTGCAGGCTTAAGCGCCCGGCCTCAGCCCCTGGGTGCAGGCGCAACTCTACCTTGTAAGCGCCCGGCGTGGCTACTGATACGGTATAGGTAAGCCATTCACCGGTAGCTAGTTGCTGCACGGCAAAGCCATTGGGCATGTCGGGGCTCTTAATAATATCCACGCCGTCGTTGCGGTACGCGCCCCCTTGGTTGTGGGGAGTATAGTCGCGGTAATCAGTGCGGGCCGAAAAGTCGTCGTGGTAGGCCACGCCGTCGCGGCCCAGGTCGTAGTCGGTAGCCGCAATAGTACCGGGAATGGTCAGTTGAGCAAACGCCTGGCGGGCGGCGGGTTGAGTGAGGGCGGCCGCTACGTCGCGGTTAATCTGGCAGTTAGCAAACTGGGCGTTGCGCAGCAGCGCGGCCCGGCCCTGGGGGGTCAAGATGCTGCCGTAGGGCGCTATGCGCAGCAAACCCGCCCCGGAGTCAACCCGCTTGATGTTCCAGTGGCCCCAGCCAATGCCCCGGTCGTTGAGGCCCTGCACGGCGGCGGCAAACCACTCGTTGGAGTTTTCGCCGGTTTCGCCCACCCACACCGGTACCTGCCATTTGTCGCGGAAGGCGATGAGGTTGCTGAGCAGGTTGATTTGGTTGGGGTTGGGGTCGGCGGCCTCGGCGGTATTAGGGCACCAGTAGCGGTGGGCGTTATACACCAGGTTGGCCGTGCTCTTCACCTTCAGCTTGTCGGGGGTGAGGTTGGTGTACTCGTTGCCGTAGCCGTTGCCCTCTACCATCAGCAGGTGCTGGTCGTTGCGGGCGCGCACGGCGTCAATCAGCCGGGAATACAGGGTATTAAGCTCTTGGTTGTCGGCCGTCAGGCCATTGGCCACGTTCAGGTTGTGGGGCTCATTGATGAGGTCGTACATGGCAATGGCCGGCTCGTTGCGGTACCGGTCGGCCAGCATTTCCCAGAGGCGCACGGTTATGTCCTGGTAAATCAGGCGGCCTTTGGCATCGTGGCGCTTCCAAAGGTCGAGGGGCAGGAAATTGTCGTTGATGTTGCGGTCGGTACCCTGGCCGCCGGGGGCCGCGTGCAGGTCCAGCACTACGTACATCTTGTTGGCCGCGCACCATTTTACCACCTCGTCAATAAACCGGATGCCGTCCAGCTTACGGGGTTTCGCAAACAATTGGCCTTCGTCGTACCACTGGCTGAGCTGCTGCACGTAGGCAGTTAGCTTCTGCGGGTTTTGGGGGTCCCGGATTACCTCGGTGCGGGCATGGCGCTGCTCGGGCGTCAAAAATAGGTCGTAGTGCAGGGGCAGCCGTACGCAGTTAAAGCCCTGCCGGGCCAAAAAGTCAATGTCGGCCTTGGTGATAAACTGCTGGCGGTACTGGCGGTAGAACTTCTCTACCTCCGCCTCCGGCATAGTGCGCAGCAGGGCCTGCTTGATGCGCCACTGGCTGTTGAGCGTATCGGTACCCAAAATGTAGCTTTCCTGGAGTAGCCAACCGCCCACGTTGTAACCCCGCAGCACTACTTCGCGGCCAGTGGCATCCACGGTTTTGGGGCCGGCGGCGTGCAGGGGGCTGAGGCGCTGGCCGCTGGCGGGGCTGGTAGTTGCCAGCAGGGCCCCTAGCAGTAACCCCAGGTAACCGGAGAGAAAAGACGCTTTGCGTGGGCCCGGTAGCAGCCGGTTTTGGCAAATCATAGCACAACAATTGGGTGGGAGAAGGCAGAGGCGAGGAGAAAAAAACAGGGCGGAGAAGCTCCGCCCCGTTTCCGCTTTTTCTCACTCGTGTAGTATTGTGGCAGATGGGGCCGGCCCGTGGCGGCCGTTGCAGCGGCCAGCTTGCTCAAAGAGCAGGGTCGGGGCGGCCAGCTCCGTCACCTCACTTGCCGGCTGCCCGGGCGGTAGGGTGGCAAATCGGGCCGGGCCGGGAGGCGGCCGCAACGGCAGAAGCCAGGGTAACCACCAGATTGCCCGCGGCCGGCCAGAATACCGAAGCGGCGCACGGGAGTAGTGCGGGGGCAGGGCCACTAGAAAGGTCGGGGGCGCTGCGGCAAGCGAAGTCCAGGGGGCTGCAGTGGGCAGAGGTGGCTACGCGTTGGTGAACGGGCCCTGCACGGGCGCTGAGCAAGCAGAGGCTAAACTCAGATGCGGAGTAAAATGGTCATGGAGAGTGTGGGAAGTTGGTTGGGGGAGCAGGCAGAGGAAATCATCTGCGGCGGCAACGGCCCACGGCGCCGGCCAGCCAACGTTGCGGGCTACGCGCCCTGATTGATGGCACTGGGCCAGTCGGTTGAGTTCCTGACCAAATGTAGCGGTGTGTGCTGTAGAAAATCAAGGTGTAAATTGGTGTTTCCAAGCTGGAAACAGAGGTTTTGCGTTACGTCACACGCCGGCTTATACACTTAGCGCACACGTAAAACGCCCGATTGGCCAACGAAGATCAACAGGTACTGCTACCGAGAAGGGCGGCTAGTAAACACGTAAAAAACTGCGGCGAAAAGGCCATTATTTTTCGCCCGGCCGCATCAGCCCGCCAGATTATCAAGGCCCGGTAAACATTTCTGGAAAGCCGCTTGTGTTAGAACCCCCAACCATCCGTTCTTCGCAGGTGCAGTACCGCATTGCTCCGCACCGCATCTACCTTTCTTCCTCTCGTGCCGCGCCCTACTCCCACAGGTCTTTCCCAACCCGTTGCTATTATTGGCGCTGGCATTGCCGGCATAGCCACGGCCGTGCGCCTGGCCGTGCAGGGGCACCGCGTCACGGTGTTTGAGGCGCAGGAGTCATTTGGGGGCAAGATGCACCAGCTAGAGCTGTCCGGTGGCTATCGTTTCGATGGGGGGCCGTCCTTGTTCACGCTGCCCTACTTGGTAGACGAGCTGTTTCAGCTGGCGGGCCGCAACCCCCACGACTACTTCCGCTACCAGCGCCTCGACCCCATTACCCAGTACTTCTTCGCCGATGGTACCCGCCTCACGGCCTGGGCCGATGAGGAGCGGTTTGCCCAGGAGGTAGAGGAAAAGTTACAGGTGCCCGCGGCCGAGGTACTGCAGTTTCTGCGCCGTAGCGGCCGGGCCTACGAGGCCACAACGGGCACGTTTCTGCAAAAGTCGCTGCACAAAATCGGCACCTACCTCAGCCCCGAGGTGCTGAAGGCGCTGGCGGCCTTGCCGCAGCTGGGCCTCACCAGCACCATGCACCAGCGCCACGCCGCCGCGTTCCAGGACCCGCGCCTCGTGCAGCTCTTCGACCGGTTTGCCACCTATAACGGCTCCGACCCTTACCAGGCTCCGGCCACGCTCAGTATGATTCCGCACCTGGAGCATGGGCTGGGCGCCTTCTACCCCGAGGGCGGCATTTATGCCATTGCCCAAAGCCTGGTGCGCTTGGCCGAGGAGTTGGGCGTAGAGTTTCGTTACCAGGAGCCGGTGCTGGAAATTCTGACGGACCAAGGGGCGGTAACCGGCGTGCGCACCCCCAAGGGTGTCTACAATGTTGGGGTGGTGGTAAGCAATATGGATGTGGTGCCCACCTACCGCCGCCTGCTGCCCCGGCAGCCCGCCCCGGAGCGCACCCTTAGCCAGCCCCGTTCGTCCTCCGCCCTGATATTCTACTGGGGCATTGCCCGGCGCTTCCCCGAGCTGAGCGTGCACAACATCTTCTTCTCCCAGGATTACAAGCGGGAGTTCGAAGCTATTTTCCGGGATAAAACCATTGCTCTGGACCCCACAGTGTACGTTAACATCACCGCCGGCCACACGCCCACCGATGCCCCAGCAGGTCACGAGAACTGGTTTGTGATGATAAATGTGCCCCACCACCAGGGGCAAAACTGGCCCGAGCTCATCGCCCAAACTCGCCAGGCCGTACTGCGCCGCGTAAGCCAGGCCCTGGGCGCCGACGTGGCCAGCCTGATCCGGGCCGAGCAAGTATGGGACCCACCGGGTATTGAGGCCCGAACGTCTTCGTTCGGGGGCGCGTTGTACGGGAGTTCCAGCAACAATACGCTAGCGGCATTTCTACGCCACCCTAATTTCTCGGGGCAGCTGGCGGGGCTGTACTTTTGCGGGGGCTCCGTACACCCCGGCGGCGGTATTCCGCTCTGCCTGCTCTCGGCCCGCATTGTTTCCGATTTAATTCAAAATTAGAGATGAGGAAGTAAAGAGAATTGCATGTTTAGTGGCCAGCCCCACGGCTAGGTTTTCCGGTCATGCGTAGCCTCTGATACTTCGTTTCTAATTCTCCTCTCCCTCATGCCCGAACCAACGCAACAACTTCCCCCGCTGGCCATAACCACTCCCGATGTGCAGACGCGGCGCTTACGCTGGGCGCAGGGTATTTTACTGCTGTTTCATGTAACAGGCTTTTTGGGCCTGGCTTTTTCCCAAGACCCTAGCTTCTACCTGCAGTTTGTACCCCTGAACTTGCTGCTTACCGTGGGGTTGCTGTTCGCGTTTCAGCCCCGCCGCACCCCGGCTTTCTGGAGCTTCTGCCTGATGGTAATGGTCGTGGGGTTTCTGGTGGAGGTGGTGGGCATCCGGACTGGGCTGCTCTTTGGGCATTACGAGTACGGCAAAACCTTGGGAATAAAATGGCTGGAAGTGCCGCTGATGATAGGCGTCAACTGGCTGATGCTCACGTACTGCACTGGTATCCTGGTACGCTACCTGCCCCTTCCGAATATTTTGCGGGCCGTGGTAGCCGCGTTGCTTATGGTTGGGCTTGATATTTGTATTGAGCCCGTAGCCGTCCGGTACGACTTCTGGCGCTGGCAGTACGATGTGATACCCCTGCTCAATTTTAAAGGCTGGCTGGCCGTCAGCTTCATCCTGCAGGTGTACTTCAACCGGGTGGAGTTTGATAAGCGTAATCCCTTGGTTGCCTTCGTATATCTGGTGCAGCTGTTATTTTTCTTTGCCCTAGGTATGTTGCTCTAAGCCCTTCCGGCGTTATGGCGGCGCTGGGTTGTGCGGATAGGAATTCACTGGTATTTTTTTATCCTTTCCCACTCCCATGGAGGAACTTGTACTCCACGAACTGCTTGACCGCGCCAATACGCTCTTCCGCCAGGTAGGGGTGGGGTTGATTCATGAAGAACAGCTGGCCGCTGCCCTCGACCTGAGCCCCGGCGGTTTTCGGGAGTTGTTTGGCTCCAAAGCCGAGTTGCTATACGCCGTAACCCAGCGGAACCTCAGCCGCCAGCGGCAGGAGCACGAGGAGCTGTTTGCCAACCTGGCCACGCCGGCCGAGTGCCTACTGGCTCTGCTGCGCCATAGCCTGCAGGAGCTGCGCCGCTCCCCCCACCACGATTACCACGTGATGCGGGAGCGGTACCCTGCTACTTGGAACCTGATTCAGGACTACCTAACCACCTACTCCCGCCCCATGTTGGCGCGGCTGTTGCAGGAGGGCATTCGGGAGGGCCAGTTCCGTGCCGAACTGGATGCGCAATCCGTTGCCCACGTGGTGCTGGCCCAGTTTAGCTTGGTCCTGAACGAGCAGTACTTTCCCCCCGACCAGGTCAGCCTCGCCGATGTGTACCGCACTATTTTCGGGCCGTATGCCCGGGGCCTGTGCACTACCGCTGGGCTGCGCTTGGTCGGCCCCCTGTTCGACCGGCTATAGACAAGGGTGAAATTGTGAAAGGTGAAGTTGTGCCGTTCCGGTTGATGGAACAGCACAACTTCACCTTTCACAATTTCACCCTTAGCTACCTAGCAGCTGATTTTGTCCACGCGGGTTTGGTGGCGGCCGCCTTCAAAAGCGGTATTCAGGAACTGGCTGGTAATGGCGCGGGCGGCCTCTTCATCCACGAACCGGGCCGGAATGCATATCACATTCGCATCGTTGTGCTGGCGGATCAGGGAGGCTACCTCCGGCTCCCAGGCCAGGCCCGCCCGGATTCCCTGGTGCTTGTTGGCCGTGATGCACACGCCGTTGGCCGAGCCGCACAGCAAAATGCCCCGCTCACACTCCCCGCGCTCCACAGCCAAGGCCAGCGGATGCACATAATCGGGGTAATCTACCGAATCGGCGGAGTGAGTGCCGAAGTCCTGCACTTCGTAGCCGTTGTCGCGCAGCCATTCCAGCAGCATTTGTTTATACGCAAAGCCCGCGTGGTCGGAGCCGATGGCAAGTTTCATGAGGAAGGATGAAGGATGAAGGATATAAGGATGAGGGATAAAGGATGAGGGATGAGGGACAAGGTGAAGTTGTCCCTTGTCCCTCATCCCTCATCCTTCATCCCTCTTACCCCGCTACGCCCTGGTTCTGGGCCAGCTGGGCGTTGAGGTTGGCTGTGCGGGAGCGGCCCACAATGCGGGCAATGTTGATGCTGAGCTCGTAGAGCAGCATGATGGGAATAGTCACGATGAGCTGGGCCGAAATATCGGGCGGGGTAATAACGGCCGCCACAATGAGGATAACCACAATGGCGTGCTTGCGGTACACGCGCATAATTTCGGGCGTAATCAGGCCGGCTTTAGCTAGGAAGAACACAATCATGGGCAGCTCAAACACGAAGGCGCAGGAAAGCGTCATGGTGGTGAGGGTGCTGATGTAGCTCTGCATATCAATCTGGTTTTCGATGGTGGGGTCCACCACGTAGCCAGCCAGAAAGTTGATGCTCATGGGAGCCGCCACGTAGTAGCCAAACAACAATCCCGTGATAAACAGCACCGACACGAAGAACACTGCCCCGCGCGAGTTAGCCCGCTCATGCGGGTACAGGCCCGGCTTGATAAAGCGCCACACCTCCCAAAACAGATAGGGGAAGCCCAGCACCAGCCCCACAATAAAGGCCGAACTCAGGTGCATCGACAGCTGCCCGCTCATTTCGCGGTTCTGAATCACGAAGCCGAGCTTGTTCACGCACAGGCCCTCGGCGTGCAGGGCCGTACCTATGCGGCACAGCGTCTGGTAGGTCCAGAAATCGGGGCGAGAAGGGCCCAGGATCAGGTCGTGAAAGAGGAAATCTTTGGCGAAGAAAGCACCCGTGGCAAATACCACCACGGCAATAACTGCCCGGATAACGTGCCAGCGCAACGCTTCCAGGTGGTCAATAAATGACATTTCCTGCTGGTCGCCCAGCGCGGGTTGAATTGGCTCCACTAAGGGTAAATTGAAAAAGGTAGGAAGTCAGGAACGAGAACAAGCCAAGCGGCAGAAAGTGTACGTACGGTACTTTCCCTCCTATTGGCTTGCTCCCGGGCTAACTTAGGCAAACAGCGGATACTGCTGCATCCACTCGTTAATCTCGCCCCGCACCCGCAGAATACGGCTGTCGTCGGCGTTGTGGGTCAGCACCTCATCAATGAAACCTACGATACGAGCCATATCGGCTTCCCGGAGGCCGCGGGTGGTAACGGCTGCCGAGCCGATGCGCATGCCGCTGGTCACGAAGGGCGACTTGTCATCGAAGGGCACCATGTTCTTGTTGATGGTGATGTCGGCCTTGATGAGGGTGTTTTCGGCGAGCTTGCCCGTCAGGCCTTTGCTGCGCAGATCAATCAGCATCAGGTGGTTGTCGGTGCCACCGGAAATGATCTGGTAGCCCCGCTCCAGGAAACCGTTGGCCAGCGCCTGGGCATTCTTGATAACTTGGTGGGTATACTCCGTATAAGCGTCGCTTAGGCACTCGCCAAACGCCACGGCCTTGGCCCCAATTACGTGCTCCAACGGGCCGCCCTGGGTGCCGGGGAATACTGCCCCGTCGAGTAGGCTGCTCATCATCCGGATTTCGCCTTTCGGAGTTTTCAGCCCGAAGGGGTTTTCGAAGTCCTTACCCAGCATGATGAGGCCGCCCCGGGGGCCGCGCAGGGTTTTGTGGGTAGTGGTGGTTACAATGTGGCAGTGCTGGAAGGGGTTGTTCAGCAAGCCCTTGGCAATGAGGCCCGAGGGGTGGGAAATATCGGCCAGCAGCAGAGCGCCTACTTCGTCGGCGGCTTCGCGCAGGGCCTGGTAGTCCCAGTCGCGGGAGTAAGCCGAGGCCCCGCAGATGATGAGTTTGGGCTGCTCGCGGCGGGCGGTTTCCTTTACTTTCTGCCAGTCGATGAGGCCGGTTTCGGGCTCCACGCCATAAAAGCTGGGCTTGTAGAGCTTGCCCGAGAAGTTAACCGGGGAGCCGTGGGTGAGGTGGCCACCGTGGGAGAGGTCGAAACCAAGAATTTTGTCGCCGGGCTGGAGCACGGCCAGCATCACGGCCGCGTTGGCCTGGGCGCCGGAGTGCGGCTGCACGTTCACCCACTCCACCCCAAACAGCTGCTTGGCCCGGTCAATGGCCAGCTGCTCAATCTGATCCACAATCTCGCAGCCGCCATAGTAGCGCTTACCGGGCAGGCCCTCGGCGTACTTGTTGGTCAGGATGGAGCCCTGGGCGCGCATTACCTGCTCCGAAACGTAATTTTCGGAAGCAATAAGCTCCAGGCCGTGGGTTTGGCGCTCTTTCTCCTTCTGAATCAGATCGAAGACGGCGGTATCGAGGGTGTGGGTGGGGGCGTGCGTTTCCATGTGACCAAAGGTAAGCCGGAATTGCGGATGAGGAAACCAAGTGCACCGGGATAAAACCTCCCATGAATACTACCCACCCGGACCAGTACAAAATTTGGGCATCGGGCCGGTAACTAGCCGCGGGCTGCGTGTGCGCTAAGTGTCATCTCCGCAGAGGGAAGCCAGGGCCGTTGGCGTAGCCGCGCGGGCCGACGTGTGCAGTAGCCTGCGGGACAGATGTGTGGTAGCTGAAATGGGGCGAGCCGGCTGGTAAAAGCACAGTTTTTCGGATGATTAAGGGACGCTACTTTGGTGGGCTGCCCGGCCTATCGGACGGAGGCAAACCGTTCATTTCCACTTTTCCACACAACCAATTCCTACCCATGAGAAACCGTACTCTTTTTGCCTGGTGCCTGCTGGTACTGAGCAACCTGCTCCCGCTGCTGGCCTGGGCCCAGAACACCAGCCTCCCGTTCACCATCAACAACAACTCCACCACCCCGGATGCCGACCTGTGGGTGGGTATTGTGGGTATTGACACCAACGGCAACCACGTGTGGGTGAACCCCACCAACAGCCAGGTGCTGCCCATGAGCAGCAGCTACAACACCGTAACCGGGCCCACCATCAACGGCAACACCGGCCCGGGCCAGAACTCGAAGTATGCCGCCTGCTTTTTCCGGCTTAGCACCATCCCGAGCCGCACGTTCCGGCTGCCCTACATTGCCGGCTGCCGGGTGTATATCTCGCGGGGGCAGCAGCTGTACCTGTATTTCTTTGGGGCCAACGGGGCGCCCAGCGGCTACGCCGGCCCCAACCTGCAGAACGCCAGTGACCCCAACCAGGGCATTGTGCACGAGAACATTGAGCTGACCAACAACCAATACGGCTTCTTCGGGAACACCACCCGCGTAGATGCCTTTAATTACCCCATGGGCCTGGAGCTGCGCGGCAACAACAACGTGTACCAGAAAACCGGGGAGCTGCTGACGGCCTCCGAAATCGTGAGCCGCTACAAGGCCAACGTGCCCACCGAGTTTCAGGGCACCGTGAATAACACCACCGGCGTCATCACCTTCCCCAGCAAAACGGCGGCCTTTGGCGACGGCACCAACGGTACGCCCACCGGCGCCTACGGCCAGTACTTCAAGAGCTACATCGACGCCATCTGGAACAAATACAAGAGCACGGACCTGATTTTCTACGCCGGCAACGCGGGCGTATTCAAGGGCCGCATTGATGCCAACGACCGGCTGACGGTGGTGGGCCAGAGCGGGGCGTTTGCGGGCCGCACGGGCATCATCAATGGCCGCCCCACCACCCAGATGGCTTTCGAGGGCAAGGGCCTGCTCGATAACCGCGTAGGCGACGGAGACTGTGACCTAGTGGTGCAGGCCCAGATTACGGCCGCCATCAACCGCCACGTAATTGATGTGACTACCGCCAGCCCCGGCCAGCAGAACTTCTACGACGCCAGCAAATACTATCAAGCGGCGCCCATGAACTATTACGCCCGCTTCTGGCACCTGCCCGGCGTGAGCTACGACAACAAAAGCTACGGCTTCGCCTACGATGACGTGAACGACCAATCGGCCACCCTGCAAACCCCGCAGCCTACGCAGGTAACAGCTACCTGGGGCGGTTTTGCGGGGCAAAGCACGGGCGGCGGCACCGGCGTGGCCACCGTATATAAGGACTGCAACTACACCGGCACAGCCGTGGCCCTGCCCGCGGGCGACTACACCCTGAGCGCCCTGCAAAGCCGGGGCATCCTCAACGATGATATTTCCTCCCTGCGGGTAAACAGCGGCTACGAGGTGGTGCTCTACGAAAACGACAACTACTCCGGGGCCTCCCTCACGGTGGGTAGCGCCGGCAACAGCTGCCTAGTAAACAACGCGTTGAGCACCGGCAACTGGAACGACAAAGCCACTTCGGTGCGGGTACGCACAGCCACCAGCAGCACCTTCAGCGTAACCCTGCAGGCCGAGGCCGCCAACGTGAACAACGGCATGACGGTGGAAACCACTACCGACGCGGGCGGTGGCCAGAACATGGGCTACGTGGATGCCGGCGACTACCTGGTGTGGAACAATATCAGCTTCCCCACCACCGGCCAGTACACTATCGAGTACCGGGTGGCTAGCGGGGGCAGCGGCGGCACCATCTCTTCGGATTTGAACGCCGGCGCCATTCAGTTCGGTAACTCCACCATTCCCGGTACCGGCGGCTGGCAAACCTGGACGACCGTCTCCAAAACCGTAACCATCAACGCCGGCACCTATAACTTCGGCATCTATGCCCAGAGTGGGGGCTGGAACATCAACTGGGTGCGCATTAGCCGCAGTGGCACGGCCGCGCGCACGGCCGGTACGGCGGCCATCATCCGCCGGCCCGCCGATGAGCAGCTTAGCCTGTCCTTGTACCCCAACCCGGTAGTTGACCAGCTGCAACTGACTTCGGAAGCCTCTCTTAAGGGTAGTAGTTACCGCATTGTTAATGAGTACGGCCACACACTAGCTTCCGGCAAGCTGGGCCACGGCACCGTGGATGTGAGCAAGCTTCCGGGCGGCATTTACTCCTTAGTGGTAGTGCGCCCCAACGGCCAAACCACGGTGCGCCGCTTCCTGAAGTAGCCCTTCCGCTCTTATAAGTTCACATGAAAAGGCTGCCCCCACCAAGGGGCAGCCTTTTTGCGGCATGGGTGCCTCGGCAGCCAGGTTACTTGTGCTTGTACCCTAATGCGGCATCTCCCGTATCTTGCCCCTATGAACACGCCCCAGCAGCTCGCCGAAGTCCTGACCAGTCTCCGCATCGGCAATCAGTCGTTTCTGATTACATTTTATGAGGAGAACCGGGACTTGTTCGCGCGCTGGGCCCGGCGGCAGCACCAATTGGAAGCCGTGCCTGCCCACGAGCTGTTGCGCACCGTGCTGGTGGAGTTTTATGACCAGGCCGCCGATGGCCGCCTGACCAAGCTGCCCCCCGATTTGCGGGCGTACGTGTACGGCATGGCCGATGAGCAAGTGCGGGCCGCCCGCACCACGGCCGTGCTACCCGTGGCCGAGGCCGGCCGCCGCCAGCAGCTGCTGGGCCTGTTCCGCCAGTTAGCCCTCGACTCCCAGAAAATGCTGATGTATTTCTACTTCCGGGGCTACAACTTCGAGAAGGTATCGGGCAAGATGGGCTTTGCCAATGCCAACGTAGCCCGCATGCAGAAATCCATTTCCTTGCGCAAACTCTATGAGTTGCGCCTGCGCACCGAAGCCGCCAATTAGCCTTCCGTGCCAGCTTCTACGTAGCTTAGCCCACTGCAACCCTAGTCCTTCTCTATACTACCGCGCTGGCCGGTTGGCCATCCGGCCCGCCTGCTCTCTGCTCACCCTGCCTCAATGACCCCTCCTGCTGCCGACCTGCGCCCCTACCTCGACGAGTTGGAACGCTTTGCCGACGGGCAGATGAGCACCGCTGAGCAGGAGGCCTTTGAAGTGCGTCTGGAGAAAGACCCAGCCCTTTACCAAGCCTATCAGGCCTACGAGCAGCTAGCCGCCGATCTGCGCTGGGTGGCCGGCCACGAAACCCTCTACCAGCGTCTGCTGGCCCTCGACCGGCGCTTAGACCAGCGGCAGGATGCTCTCACGCGTATTAAGCGGCGGCAGCGCCGCCTGCAACGCCAGTGGGGGATAGTAGTGGCCGTGGGGGTAGTGGCTATGTTGGCTGCATGGTGGTTTTTGATGCGCCCGGCTACCCCCGACCTCGAAACGGCCTGGTCGCGCTACTACGTGCCCGAGGCTGGCCTCACGGATGAGGTAGTCCAGGAGAGCCGTCGGCCGTTGCTGGCAGAGGCTATGCGCCAGTACCGCGACGGGCACTATACGCCGGCCCTCTACACCTTGCGGCGGGTGCCCACCAGCTCCCTGGGACAGGATACGCTCACGTATTACAGCGGGATTTTTCTGCTCAGCCAAAATGAGCCAGAACAAGTGCGGGCCGCCCAGCCCTTCCTGCGGCGGGTAGCCATGCAGTCGGGCTCTAAACTAGAGAAGCGGGCCCGCTACCACCTAGGCATGGCCTATTGGCGTAACCAGCAGATTACAGCCGCCCGCAACACACTCCGCGCCGTAGCCAACGACGCCCGCAACCCCTACCAGGACGCCGCCCGCCAGCTTCTGCGCTCCAACGCTCTGCCGCAAGAGTAATAACGATAAAGGATGAAGGTAGTGGGATAAGAGACTGTCGTTCAACGATGTCCTTTATTCCTCATCCTACTACCATCATCCTTCATCCCACTACCTCACCCCAATCGGGTAGTCAGGCTCAATGTTGGGTTGCAGAATCAGTTCCTCGGTATCCAAGTTGAGGGCGGCCAAGTGGCGTAGCTCCTGGTTGTGACGGTACACGCAGCCGGTGTCTAGGCCAATTGTGCCGGCTTGGGCTTTCACCCGCTTCTCCACTTCAGCGGTAGGCGTGGGCACATGGCCGTGCACCAGCCGGCGACCTTCCAAGCGGGAAGCATCAAATACAAACTCCTTGATATTGAGCATGCTGTGCCAATCTTGGCGCATTCCGGCGGGTGGTAGCTGGAAGTTAAAGCCGGCGTGTACCAGTACCCAGCCCGGCACTTCCAGCTGATACGGCAGCTCCTGTAGCCAGCGCAGGTAGGGAGTCGGAATGTCTTCGGGTCGCTCTACCCCAAAGCTGCGGAGGGTAAGTTGGCGGTCGGTGGTGGAAGCCCAGGTGAGGGTAGTATTGCCCTGGGCGGCGTCGAGCAGCTCTTGGTCGTGGTTGCCGCGCAGGCAGATAACGCGGTAGCCTTGTTGCGGCAGCTGCATTAGGTAGTCAAGTACGCCGCGACTGTCAGGACCTTTATTTACGTAGTCGCCCAGTACGTACAACTCATCCTCGGGGCGGAGCTTCAGCTTCTGTTCCACAAGGTGCTGGAACGACTGCAGGCAGCCGTGCAAATCGGTGGTTACGTAGCGGGCCATAGTGCGGAGGGGTAAACGGGTTACACAAAAAAGCACCTGCCGAAGCAGGTGCTTTCCACGAAATATGGTCGGCTTAGTTGTAGGCCGGTTTGTCCAGGTCGGGCTTTTCGGTGTTGCGGTTGGGGTGACGCTGGCCCGCGTCTTGGGCCTCGTCGGCTAAGCGGTTTTCCTCGGTTTCGTCCCGGTTGATGACGGGCAGATTGCCGGTGCCTTTCGGCTGTTCGCTTTGGGTAGGGCTACCGTGGTTTTCCTTGGACTGCTGGTTGGTGTTATTGCTTTTGTAGGGCATGACACAAAAAGTTAAAGTGCGTTTTCACAGAGAGGTAGGGGAGAGTGGGGGCGAGTTAGCCAGCCGAAGCTGGGCTTCCGTTATTGGATAATAGCCGTATCGGAAGCATCGGGGTCCGTGAGGTCGGCGTTGGTGCCTTGGCGGGCCAGGTCGGCATTGGTGCCGGTTTTGGGTTCCATCTGGCCCATGCCCACCCGGGAGTCAGGGTTTTCCATTTCGTCGCGGCCGGAGCGGGAGTCGTCCCGGTCCAGCTCGTCCACGGGGCGGCGGGCTTCCAGGTCCTGGTCATCGTCGGCGGGCAAATCCTGGTTCGGGCGGTCGGGGCGGCCTTCGTCGGAGGTGCGCATGTTGTCGGCGGGGTGCTCAATCTTGTCGGTGTCTTCGTTCACCGAAACGGCCGAAATGCCGGTGCCGCTGTCGGTGCCGTAGCCTTCCTTGCCTTCCCGGTTGCCGAAGCCCCCGCGGGCCGCTTCGTTCTTGGGTGGGTCGCCGCCGGGCGTGATGTGGCCGGCCGCCATTTCCTGTTCAGTTGTATCGTCGTTGATAACGCGCACAGGACGGTCGTTAGGGTCAATAGCCATAGTAAAAGAGGTGTTGAGGTGGGCAGAGAGTATAGGGTAAGTGTACTGTGGTTCCCGGATTTGGGTTTAGCTTTGCCCGTATCCTGCTCAATTATTCTGCGCTATTTTCATGTCTGTCAACGCATTACCTGCTATCCGCTCCGTCGCCGACCTGCTGCAGCACGTAGCAGCCGGGGAAACCGTGAAGTACCTGTTCTTCTGGGGCCACACCAGCAAAGGCAGCCTCGGCAAAGAAGTGTTCAGCCAGTGGTATCCGGCCCCGTTCACCCTCGACGGCGACACCTACGCCACCACCGAGCACTACATGATGGCCGAGAAAGCCCGGCTGTTTCAGGATGAAGCTACCCGTCAGGCTATCCTGCAGGCCCCGCACCCCGAGGCTGCCAAACGCCTGGGCCGTAAAGTGCGGGGTTTCGACGAGGCTACGTGGAATGCGCAGCGGTTCGGTATTGTGGTGCGGGGCAACCTGGCCAAATTCAGTCAGCACCCGGCGTTGCGGGAGTTTCTGTTGGGTACCGGCAGCCGGGTATTGGTAGAGGCCAGCCCCGTTGACAGCATATGGGGCATTGGCCTGGCCCAAGACCATCCGCAGGCCGCTAACCCCGTTGAGTGGTCCGGCCTCAACCTGCTGGGCTTCGCCCTGATGGAAGTGCGCAGCAACCTGTAATTTCCCGTCACTATGTGGACCGAAACCGATAACGCCCTCACCCGCACCTTCCGCTTCCAGGATTTCAAGATGGCCTTCAGCTTCATGAGCGACGTGGCCGAGGAGTCTGAGTACCAGGAGCATCACCCCTGGTGGAGCAACGAGTACAACGTGGTCAGCTTCCGCTTGCGCACCCACGACGCCGGCAACCGCGTAACCGATAAGGACCACCAACTGGCCGCCGCCATCGATAAGCTGGCCGCTGACTACGGTGGAACCGTTGAGTTGTGATTTGTAAATAGAACGTCATTCCGAGCGTAGCCGAGGAATCTCGCGTGCTGACGTAGGAGTGAGTATCTCAACATCAGCACGCGAGATTCCTCGGCTACGCTCGGAATGACGACCCGTTATGTGCTGACAACGAACAATCAGCAACTCACAACTCAACTACCTTTGCCTTTATGGCTGAACCCCAAGAAAAGACGTTGCTGTACCTGGTGCCCACGCCCATCGGCAACCTGGAGGATATAACCCTGCGGGCCATTCGGGTGCTGGGCGAGGTGGATACCGTGCTGGCCGAGGATACCCGTACCAGCGGCCGGCTGCTGCAGCACCTGAACCTGAAAAAGCCCATGCTCAGCTACCACCTCCACAACGAGCATCAGCAGGTGCAGCGCCTATTGGAGCGGCTGGAGAAGGGCGAAACCATGGCCCTGGTATCCGATGCCGGCACCCCCGGAATTTCCGACCCCGGCTTTCTGTTAGTGCGGGAGTGCTTGGCCCGGGGCCTGAAGGTAGAGTGCTTGCCGGGAGCTACGGCCTTTGTGCCAGCGTTGCTGAAATCGGGGTTTGGGGCGGAGCGGTTCACGTTTGAGGGGTTTCTGCCGGTGAAGAAGGGCCGCCAGACCCGCCTGCAGGAGTTGACCCAGGAGCACCGCACCATGATTTTCTACGAGTCGCCGCACCGCATTGTGAAAACGCTGGAGCAGCTGGCCGAGGTACTGGGCCCCGAGCGCCCCGCCTCCGTGAGTCGGGAACTGACCAAGCTGTTCGAGGAAACCGTAACTGCCCCCCTGGCTGAGCTGGCCGCCAACTTTGCCGCCCGCCCCGCCATCAAAGGCGAGATAGTGCTGGTGGTGCAAGGCCGCAAGGAGGAGCGCCCCGCCAAAGAAGACCGATATAAGAACGATGACCGTGACGAATAACGCTACCCGCGCCACTACGCCCACTGCCGCGCCGGCGGCTACCACCCCGGCGTTTTGGTTGCCCACCATGCTGGCGCTGCTGGGCGGTTTCTTGCTGTGGCTGGGTTGGCCGGTGCACCCCGCCCCGCTGGCGGCGGTGCTGTTGGTGGCTTGGGTGCCTTACCTCACGCTGGAGCATCTGCTCACCCAGCGCGGGGCCAGTGGCTGGAAGGTATGGCGCTACAGCTACCTGCTGCTGTTGCTCTGGAACGTGTTTACTACTTACTGGGTGAGCTACAGCACGTTGGGCGGCGGCATTACGGCCGTGGTGGCCAATGCCGCCCTAATGAGTTTGCCGCTCACTGCCTTCCGCCTCACCAAGAAGCACTTCGGCCCGAAGCTGAGCTACGCTTCCCTGCCCGTGTTCTGGATTGCCTTTGAGCAGCTGCACCTGCACTGGTTTCTGACCTGGCCCTGGCTCACGCTGGGCAACGGCTTCGCGCAAGCCAACCAGTGGGTGCAATGGTACGAGTACACCGGTTTTCTGGGCGGCTCCCTCTGGATGTGGGTGGTGAACCTACTGACGTTCTTCGCTATCCGGGACTACCGGGCGGCTTCCCGGCGCGGGGGTATGATATTGTCTCGGGTGCAACGGCAGCGTTTGGTACTTCTGCCGCTGTTGGCCGCTATCCTGCCCATCGGCTTGTCTTATTTCATCGGGAGCCGGGTGCAGGAACAGGGGCCAGCTGTGGAGGTGCTGGCTGTGCAACCTAACATCGACCCCTACAACGAAAAGTTTGAGGGCGGAGCCAAGTTCGTATCTTATGACGAGCAGCTGAACCGTTTGCTCACGCTTACCGAGCAAAACCTCACGCCTAACACCAAACTGGTACTCTGGCCCGAAACCTCGCTCGACGAAACCTACTTCGAGGCCACCTTCAACGGCTACCCCAAGGTGCAGCGCCTGCGCGACTGGCTAACCCGCCACCCTTGCCTGGAGCTCATCACCGGCCTCACCTCCGTGCAGCAGTACGGCCCCGATAAAGCCAAGGCCAGCCCCACCGCCCGCTTCCGGGAGGATTTAGGCTATTACGACATCTTCAACGCGGCCGTGCGCCTGCCGGGGCCGGCCCAGTTCTACCACAAAAGCCGGTTGGTACCGGGGGTGGAGGGGGTGCCGCCATGGCTGAGCATGTTCGTCATTGACCTTGGTGGTACGGCCGGCGGCCTGGGCTCCCAGGAGGAGCGCACCGTATATCAGACGGCTACACCTGCCCTCAAAGTAGCCCCCGTTATCTGCTACGAGTCGATATACGGCGACTTTGTGAACCAGTACGCGCAGAATGGGGCCACGCTTATCGGTATCATTACCAACGACGGGTGGTGGAGTGATTCGCCGGGCCACTTGCAGCATTTGCAGTACGCCACCCTGCGCGCCATCGAAACACGCCGCGACGTGGCCCGCTCCGCCAACACCGGCATTTCGGGCTTCATCAACCAGAAGGGCGAAATCACGCAGCAAACCGGCTGGTGGGTGCCCGCCGTGAGCCGCGCTACCGTCCACCTGAATACCGAGCTGACGTTTTACGTGCGGCACGGCGAATTACTAGGGCCTGCCTGCCAGGTGCTAGCGGTGCTTCTGCTGGTGCTGGTTACGGTAAGGGCCGTAATGATGCGGAAGGTCAGCGCAACCCCAAATGCGTAAGACTGATCTGCTGGCAGTGCCGCAGCCAGATCTGAAACGTCTCATGCTATACGAGGATGAACAGGGTACTTACTTGTTTGGCTACGACACGTTGGAAGATGCTGGCTGCCTGTGGGACGAGTGGTTTGAAACCGTTGCTGACGCCGAAAATGAAGTGCAGGAAAGGTATCAGGTTGCTCCCGCTACCTAGCAAACCATTGCGGACCCGTTGCCGGATTGTCAACACGACTGGATTTCGCCGGTTCGCGTAGTAGGGCGTTCCACTGGACGTCCGGAATGGGGGAAACTGGAAATTCTGACGGATGGGCAGTGGGAGCCTGTTCGTCTTTCATCATAAATAAAGCCTGCCTAGAAAGGCATGTTCTTCTTAACTCATGGATTACAATCAAATCAGCTTTCAGCTGGCGGCCGTAACGCGCCACGCGGGCCAGTTTATTCGCCAGGAGGCGGCCACCTTCAACCGCAGCCATATTGAGCTAAAAGGCGTGCACAACCTGGTGTCGTACGTGGATAAGGAAACCGAAAAACTGCTGGTAGCGGGCCTGCGCGAGGTACTGCCCGAAGCCGGTTTCATCACCGAAGAAGGTACCGAAGGCGCTGACCGGGCCGAGGAATACAACTGGATTATCGACCCCCTGGACGGCACCACCAACTTTGTGCACGGCCTGCCGGTGTACTGCGTGAGCGTGGGCCTGGTGAAGGGCAATGAATTGGTAGCCGGCGTGGTGTACGAGGTAGTGCGCGACGAATGTTTCCGGGCCGCCAAAGGAGCTGGGGCATTTTGCAACGAGCTGCCCATCCACGTTTCCGATGTACCCGACCTCAACAACAGCCTTATTGCCACCGGCTTCCCATACACCAAGTTTGAGCTGATGAACGACTACCTGCAGGTGCTGGGCTCGTTCATGCGCCGCTCCCACGGGGTGCGCCGCGTCGGTTCCGCCGCCGCCGACCTGGCCTACGTGGCCGCCGGCCGCTTCGAGGGCTTCTTCGAGTTCAACCTCAACTCCTACGATGTCGCCGCCGGTATTCTGCTGGTGCGCGAAGCCGGGGGCCGCGTAACGGAGTTCCTGCAGGATGGCGACCCTCTCTCGGGCCGGCAGGTGGTGGCCAGCAACGGCATAGTGCACCAGGAAATGCAGGATACCATCCGGGAATTCTGGCACGAAACGGAGTAGAATAAATCCAGGCACCATTACCCGTCATTCCGAGCAGCGCGAGGAATCTCGCGTGCTGATGTTGTTAAACCGTCGAACGACAACCGCTCCGTAGCCCAGGGTTTAAACCCTGGGCTAGTGAAATACCGTCAGCACGCGAGATACTTCGGTTGTGCCTCTGGATGACGTCTTGTCTGGTCAGTAAACTTTCCGGCGTGCATCGTAGTTTTGTGAGCATCATGTGGATACAGTATCTCATCATCGCCTTGTTGTTTGCCGGCGCGGCCTGGTACGTGGGCCGGATTTTCTGGCGGGCCTTGTTCTCGAAAGATCAAGTGGGCTGTGCCAAGGGGTGCGGTGGGGCCTGCTCTACCATTGACGTAGATCGTCTGCAGCGCACCATTGAGCTGGCAGCGGCCCGCGAAGGCGCCAGAAGCTAGCAGTATAATATTCTTGCCCTCGGATATAACCTGCCCCCGTACCGGCTACGTATAGCCCGGCACGGGGGCTTTTTCGTGGCCACCCGCATTTCTACTGACCGCATCCCCTCCTATTCCCTAAAACACCCCTCGCCATGCAGGATAAAGAAGAAGAACGCACCTTAGTAAATGTAGAGCGCCGACTCAATAAGGACGGCTTCACGGCTGATTTTCGCGTTACAGATGGCCGTTTGCACACCATGGATACTGGCCGGGACAAGAGCTACGGCCCTAACGAGGTAACCATCGTAGACTTTTACCGCTTCGAGGGTGAAAGCAACCCCGATGATATGTCCATCCTGTATGCGTTGCAAACCACGGATGGCGTGAAAGGTACTATCTCCTCCGCCTTTGGTACCTACGGTGACTCCGACGCGCTGGAGTTTCTGAAGCAGGTAGAAGACCTGGGCAAGAACCTTGATAAGAAGCACAAATAGGCGGAAAAGTCTGCTCAATTCTCCAAGAAGGCACTCCGAAAGAATTCGGAGCGCCTTCTTGATTTTTAGTCCGTTCGTGCATCTGCTTCAGGGCTCCATACTTGCTGGAGGGCACTCTTGCAACACCAGCTTATTAGTGCTGCACTAGCCCAAAGCGGCCACCCTGGGCATCGAGCAGCACAGTGTGCTGGGTAAAGGCCTCGTTGCCCAGCATGCCGCCCATGCCCGAAACCTGCATAAGGGCCCGCTGCCAGAAACTCACGTTATCGATGTAGGTAACGGAGTGTAGGGGCAGCGCCTGGGTGCCGATTTGTAGAGCGGCCGCCGAGGCTACGGTGTGGGCGTTGAGGATTTTGCCCCAGGAGTTCACGCCCGATACGGTGGGCGTGGCGGCTGGAGTGGCGAGCTTTTTCCACTTGGCCTGGCTGGTGAGCAGGGAAAACGCACTACTGCCTGAGTCGAACATATAGTTCTGCTGGTCGCTTTGCACGGTGGCCTGCACCAGCACCCGGCGGTTATCAAAGCTGAGCTTGGTGAATTGAGCCCGCTGGGCGAGGCTGTCGGGCAGGTGAGAATAGAGGCTGAAACGTTGGCGGGGGAAGTCGATAACCAACGCCTGGTTCACCAGCACATCGGCCCCCAGTGAGCCAATAACAAACGGAGCAGTGCTGTCGGCCGGCAGGGTGGTGGCCCCGTAGCGCAGCACTGGCGCTTTGGCTACCGATACTTGGGCGTTGCCCAACCCGAATCGTACGGCCCGGAGCGTATCGTGCTGGGGCAACAAGGCGTTTTGGGTGGCAGGGTAAGCGGCCCGCAGGGCGGCCAACGGGTTGGCGTAGAATACCGTGTACGGAGCGCCGGTATCAAACTGCAGGTAGCAGGTACGGCGGCACCCGGCTAGCTGTACCGGCACCAGCAATACCGCGTGGGGCCGGGCCGGCGTAACAGCAGAATCTCCCTGCCAGGCAAAGGGGATGGTAGCGGGCAGGCCGGCTACGGTAAGCTGATTGGCCGGCGGAGCAAAGGCCTGACGGGCGTAGAAGTAGCCGCCAATGCCGCTGGCTACCAGCAGCACAACCAGAACGAGAAGAACTTTAAACAGGGTTTTCATAGCAGAACAGAAACAGGTGATTGATGTCACCAAAAGTGCGGGTTGCCTGCTCTCAGTCCTGCGTCATTCTTCCGTCATTTGCCCGCCACTGCGTATATGTTGCTGATTAAAAATGTGTTGTGAAAATGGGGTTTACAGCCGGGTCGGGTAAATATCCAGGTTGCCCTTGCGCAACTGCATGCCATAGTAGCCTATCATCAGCACGTTGAAGCCGTAGGTTAGTACCACCATCCCGATGTACAACGCGGGAAAAATGGCCCGGTGCGAACCGGCCAGCAGCATCTGCGCCACCAGCACCAGCATGAAGGCAAAGAAGCTGCCCACCTGCCACAAAATCTGAAAGCCCAATACCCGCCGGCCCACCTCCGCTACGTGGGCCGTGCTATGGCGGCGGGCCCGCCACAGTAACCACGGCACCAGAATATTCAGCAGCGGCAGCACCAGAAAGCTCAGCGCACTCAGGTTAAGGAGCTGCAGAAAATCGGGGTCGGAGCGGAGGGCGAGCGGAGCGGCGGCCGGGGGCAGGGGTGGGGCCGGAGCGGCCGGCTCGGTTTCCAGCCGGAAGGCTTCGAGGGGGACATCGAGGGCGGCGGCCAGGGCCTGCAGGGTATAGCCGCGCGGCTCGGTTTCGCCCTGCTCCACCCGCTGAATAGTGCGCAAACTTACCCCCGACTGCTCTGCCAGCACCTCCTGCGACAAGCCCTTACTCTTGCGGATAGCTGTGATGCGCGCAGTCGAAAACATGAAATAGGAATAACGAATGGGTAGATGCCTACCAAGATAGGCGCTCCGCCGCACATCCGGTGCCAGAGTCTGCGGAAAGTAGCAACGGTTTCCGGAACGGCGTAGAGGCGCATATTCGCGTCTCGTCGTCCGCGCCGCATGCCCGATTAGCGGCGGTGTAGAGACGCAAGTATGCGTCTCTACACCGCCGCTACATCGTTCGTGAAGCTGCCCAGGCCGTCATGCAGAGCCAAGCGAAGCATCTCGCTTGGCTGACGTCTGAATACTACCGCAATATCAGCACGTGAGATGCTTCGCTCCGCTCTGCATGACGGCTTTTGGCTTACTGCTTAGCCCACTCATTCGCAATTTCACCACTTCACAAATTCACCGCTACCCCCACACTTTAGTGCCCTCGGTGCAGTTGCGGCACATGTCTATCTGGTCGCGGCCTTTGAGCAGGGCGCTGCGGAAGTTGCGGTATTTGGTGCCGTGCCAGAGCTGGCGGAAGGTTTGGGTTTGCAGGTCGCCGAGGCGGTACTCCGCGTCTTTGTCGAAGCAGCAGGGCACTACCAGTCCGTCCCAGGTAATCACGCAGCTGTGCCACATCTTCCAGCAGTGGTTGAGCAGGCGGTTTTTAATGCTCCAGGTGCCGTCCGGGTTGTTCTCGTAGCGCGAGTAGTAGTCGATGGTGGGGATGAGCGGGCTGCCATTGTGGTAGTCGTAAATCTGGGCGGTTTTAAACCACACGTCGTCCACGCCCAGCTCCTGGGCCAGCTGCTTGGCTTCCTCAATCTGGTGCTCGTTGGGGCGCACCACCAAAAACTGAAATACTACCCGGGGCGTCTGGCTTTTCAGCTCCCGCCGCCACTTAATCAGGTTTTTAGTCCCTTCCAGCACCTTGTCCAGCTTGCCCCCCACGCGGTACTGCTGGTACACATCCTGAGTGGTGCCGTCCAGGGAAATAATCAGCCGGTCAAGGCCCGACTCCACGGTGCGACGGGCATTGTTATCGTTGAGGTAGTGGGCATTGGTGCTGGTGGCGGTGTAAATGCCCTTGCGAGAGGCGTACTGCACCAAATCCAGGAAGTTGGGGTGCAGGTACGGCTCGCCCTGAAAGTAGAAAATCAGGTACCAGAGCCGGGAGGCTACCTCATCAATGGTCTTTTTGAACAGCGCATCGGGCAACATGCCGGTGGGCCGCGTAAAGGAGCGGAGGCCGCTGGGGCACTCCGGGCAGCGCAGGTTGCAGCTGGTAGTAGGCTCGAAGCTCAAGGCCACGGGCAGGCCCCAGTGGCGCGCTTTGCCCGTGAGCTTACTCAGGGCGTAGCCACCCACCACCTGCGCCCCGTTCCAGAGGCGGCCGGGAGTAGCTTTTGACAAGAAGTTGAGCGCGTCGGTGAGGAGGGAGGCCATGCAGGAGGTAAAGGTAAGCGGCTGTGCCTGTCATTCCGAGCGGATTGAGGAACCGGGGCTACTGGTTGATACCGTGAGGCATAACCTGCGTTGCCGGCTTTGCTTGAACACGAGCCGGCCCTACAACAAACAACAAGGCCTTTCGCCGCTTGACGAAAGGCCTTGTTTGAAAATAAAGTGCGAAACAGCCTACCGCCCCGCTGGCAGCGTGCTGCTGTAAGTATTGGCCTTGCCAAATGACTCCTTGATTTCATCCACGGCGGCGCGGCTGCTCAGGCGCTTCGGCTTGGTGTTGAGGAAGGTACCATCCTCGGCCAGCAGAAAGTAGCTGGGCACGTCCTGCACGGCGTAGGCGCGGGCCACGGCGGAGCGCATGCCACCGGGCGTGCGCACATGCATGCCCGGTAGTTTCTTGCTGATTACCAACTGCTTCCAGGCCCCTTCGTTTTCATCCAGGGCAATGTTCAGAAACACAATGTTCTTGCCTTCAAACTTTTTGGCCAGTTCCGCCTCGTAAGGCAAGTCGCGCAGGGCCAGGCCGCTGGTGGTGCGCCAGAAGTTCAGGTACACCAGCTTGCCGGCAAACTGCTGCAGCGTCACCGTGTCGCCGGTGGTAGAAACCAGCCGGAAATTAGGAGCCGGTGAGCCGATGGCAAATGCTTTGTGCGTTTCGAAATCCTGCTTAAGTACTGGGTAGTACTGGTTTTTGCCATCTACGGAGCGGAAATCCTCTAGCATGGCCGCCGACTGCTTCACGTGCCCAAACCGGAACGACTCCTTTAGCACTCGGCCCATTACAATAGGCTTGGCAGGGCCGCTCAACTGGTTTTTGGCCATGTCGTAGCACACCTGGTAGAAATCGGGGTCGGAACGCTGCTTGCCGCTGGTGACGGCCAAGTGGTGGATGTAGTTGAGCAAAAACTCCTGGTACATCTCGCTCTGTACTGCCGTGGAGCTGTTAATCAGCGCTTTGTCGTCGAGGAAACTGTAGTAGGTGGGCGACATTTTCAACCGGCCTTCGGTGGCCACCACCTGCTCCCGCAAATCCTGGAAAGTTAACCGGTCGTTGGCGTAGCTGTAGTCAATTTCGGCCTTCACGTACTCCCTGAAAGCGGGCGTCAATCCTTCGGCCCCATCCTCCAGAAACTTGTTTTCCTCTTTGCGGCGGTAATCCAGGAAGGAGAGGAAGGGCTGCTCGTAGAGCATAATGTTGTCAGGCAGCACCTGAAATCCATCATTCTCCACAAACTTTTCATCCATTTCGGCCAGAAAGGTGTTGGCTTCGGCACCTTTACCCTTGTAGCGCACCGAGGTAGCCAGGTCGGAGCCTTTGAAGCGCACTTCCATCTGATTGCCGGGCTCCAGAAACATATCGGCCACATCGTCGCCGTACACCAGGTCGGCGCGGGTGGGGCCGTTTACCGTGAGGGCCAGGCGGAACTCGCCCTTGCTGTCGAGGCGGGCGTAGGTTATCTGCTCCTTTATATCCAGCGGATTCTCGCGTATCGATACTGCCACCGTATCGGCGGTACGCCCGCTCACCTTGCCGGTGAGGATGACGGTGCCCTGCGCACGCCCCAGCAGCGGAGCGGCCAGCAATCCGGCCCAAACCAGGGCAGCAGTGAGAGTAAATCTTAGGGCCATTGGGTGGTTGTGGTTGCGGGGTGAGCAATCGGGCCTGGCGTACCTGAATGGGCGCTTTTCAGCTGACCGATATCAGGTAATTCGCGGTAAAAGCCAATTCCCTTTCCGAAGATACGAGAGAATGGCTGAGAAAGTCCAATCCAGAAGGCTACTTTTTTCGTAACCTGTTGGCCAATACCAAAGTTTTGAACGCGCTGAAAAACGCGCGCGGCATATCCAGAGTAAAAAACAGGATTAGAACAAGTAGAGCGGTACGCTACTGGTTTCCACCAGCGTACCGCTCTACTTGTTTTCTTAGCCAAACAACCCGGTCAGGACTTCATCAAGCCGGCCCGAAGGATGCACCCGAATACCATAGCGGGCTAAGTCGAGGCCTTTGCCGTTAAACTGCGAAATGTACATTTCCGCAAATCCCAGCTTTTCGGCCTCACTCAGGCGCTGGTCCAGGCGGCTTACGGCGCGGATTTCCCCGCTCAGGCCTACCTCGGCGGCCAGGCAAATTTCGTTGCGAATCGGTACATCGTTCAGGGAGCTTACCACGGCGGCGCACACGGCCAAATCCAATGCCGGGTCTTCCAGGCGCAGGCCGCCGGCAATATTCAGAAACACGTCGTGCTGGCCCAGACGCAGGCCGCTACGCTTCTCCAGCACCGCCAGTAGCATTTGCAGGCGCTTGGCATCGAAGCCGGTTGCACTGCGCTGGGGCGTGCCGTAGGTGGAGGGCGTAACCAGAGCCTGCACCTCCACCAGCAGCGGCCGGTTGCCCTCCATGGTAGCTCCAATGGCTATGCCACTCAGGCTCTCGGTACGCTGGCTGAGCAAAATCTCGCTGGGGTTGCTCACCTGCCGGAGCCCCGCGCCCTGCATCTCATAAATACCCAGCTCAGAAGTAGAGCCAAACCGGTTTTTGATGGTGCGCAGGATGCGGTAGGTCAGGTGCCGGTCGCCCTCAAACTGCAACACGGTATCCACCATGTGCTCCAGAATTTTGGGGCCGGCAATGGAGCCATCTTTGGTGATGTGGCCGATGAGCAGCACCGGTACGCCGGTATCCTTGGCGTACTTCAGCAGCTCCGTGGTACACTCGCGCACCTGGCTCACGGAGCCCGGCCCGGCCTCCACAATGGTGCTGTGCAGGGTCTGGATGGAGTCGACCACCACCACATTGGGCTGGAGCTGGTCAATCTGCCGGAAGATGTTCTGGGTGTTGGTTTCGGTGAGGATGTAGAGGCCCGGGTGCTGACGGCCCAGGCGCTCGGCCCGCATCTTAATCTGCTGCTCACTTTCCTCCCCCGATACGTACAGGATTCGCAACCCATTGAGCTGCATGGCAATCTGCAGCATCAGGGTGCTTTTGCCGATGCCCGGCTCGCCCCCAATCAGCACCAAAGAACCCGGTACCAGCCCGCCACCCAGCACCCGGTTCAATTCCTGGTCGTGGGTGTTGAGGCGCGACTCCTCCTCGTAGAGAATGTCGCCGAGGGGTTTGGGCTTGGCGGCTTTGGTAGCGGTACTGCCCACTGAGGTAGAGGCCTTCCAGGCGTTGGCGGCCGTGGCGGTATCGGGCTTTTCTATTACTTCCTCCACGTAGGTGTTCCACTCCCCGCAACTGGGGCAGCGGCCAATCCACTTCACGGACTGCGCGCCGCAATTCTGGCAGAAATAGAGGGTTTTGACTTTTGCCATAGAAACAGACAATCGAGCTAGGAGGAAAACTAAAGAATGCAGCGCGAGGCTAAAAAGTTTGGCAAGAAACGGGTTTTTCTAGTTGCAAACAGCCACTTCACCGGTTGCTATTCATTGGGTACATTCCGCTTATACTGTGGAGCTAAGCGGAACGCAAACTGATACCCGAGGGCAGTGAGGAGCCGGACCGCAGGTTATACTTTATCAATATAATCATCAATATAATCCGATGGCTGGCTGGCCGGTCGCAAATTCAGAATGGGTCTGGAACCACGCCGAAAAACCTGATTTCGGGCTCAAGAAGCAGCAGATAAGCCGGCAATGCCAGTCAATTGCGGTAATTCAGATACAAAGGAGGGCTTTATTCCACGAATAGTGAATACTAGATATTTTAGGCAACAGCATACGAAGTTGTACTTATCGGCTATTGGTGTTTATACATATATATCGTTGATACTTTTGTGCTCCTATTGTTTGCTTTCTAGCCTTTGGGCTGTTAGCTGATATTCAACCTGTTGCCATGCACTCTCCTGAACACACCTTACTCTGCCTAGCCAGTGGGCAGCCCGCCGTAGCTTTTTCTTCTTGGTCCCGCCGTTTGTTGTTGCTGGCGGGCCTAGTTGCCGGCTCTTCAGCGGTAGCGCCGTATGCGGCGGCGGCCCAGGGCCTGTACAAAACCAACGGGGTGGCGGCGGCCAGCACTACTTGCACCAACGGGTTTACCCTGACGCCGGAAACGGGCCAGACCTCGGGCTCGGTGTGGCGGCTGCAGCAGGTTTCACTGGCTAAATCGTTCGTGTTCAACTTTTCGGTGTATCTCGGCACCCTGGACGGTGGTGGGGGCGACGGAATGGTGTTTGCGCTGCAGCGCAGTAACGTGGGCACCTCCGCCCTGGGTGGCGGCGGCCAGAACATGGGCATGGCGGCCATTTCGCCCTCGGTTGTTGTGGAGTTTGATACGTATGACAATGGCACTGGTATTGGCGACATAGGTGCCGACCATATTTCTATTGTCAGGAACGGCGACTTTGGCAACCCCGTCACGTTTACCACGCCGACGGGTGGTTCAGCCCGGGCTATTCCGGCGGCGGTAGATGGCAATGGGGCCGCCCTCAACATTGAAAATGGGAGCTACTACCCGGTACGAGTAACCTGGAATGTGAAGACCAAAACCTTGCAGGTGTATTTTAACAATGCGCTGCGGGCTACCTACTCCGAGGACTTCGTTAGTACAATATTTAGCAATAACCCCTTGGCGTACTGGGGTTTCACTGCCTCAACCGGCGGGGCGTTCAACAAGATGGAGGCCTGCAGCCTGGCATTTGACTACGACCAAGATACCGACGGGCTGACCGACACCCAGGATGCCGACGACGACAACGACGGTATTGCCGATACCGCAGAATCGGGTAACGTAGATGCTACCGGCGACGCGGACGCCGACGGGGTGCTGAACTACCTGGATGCGGACTTTGGTACGCTCAACGCCAAGGGCGTGGTTAGTAGTCTGGATGCTGATGGGGATGGTATCATCAATCAGTTTGACCTGGACTCGGATGCTGATGGTATCCCGGATGTGGTGGAAGGCACGGACGGCAAGATGAGCAGCGGCTTCCGGGCCATGTATAGCGCGGCCAACGGGCAGTATACCCCCGCCGTTGATGCCCAGGGTCGCCCCCAAAATACCAGTTCCTCTACCACGCTGCCAGATACCGATGGCGACGGCAAACCGGATTACCTGGATACCAATGCCGACAACGACGCCGTGCCCGACTGGATGGAGGCGTTTGATGACAACAACAGCGGCTACTCCTCCGACGACCTGGTGACTCGCGCCGCCGCCTTTGTAGCGGCCGGTGGCAATAGCACGTTTTACCCTGCCACCGATGCCAACAATAACGGCTCCCGCGACTGGCTGGACGACAGCAACGCCAACGGTATTCCGAACTTCCTGGACAACAGCAGCACGTACTACCGCGACACGGATGGGGATGGACTCGTAGATTTGCTGGATGCCTCCAACTTGGGTAAAGGCTACGCCGATGTAACCAGCTACCCCGACCGGAACAACAATACCATTCCGGATTACCGGGACGCGGCTATAGTAACGCCGCTGCCGGTGGAGCTGGTGTCGTTCAGGGCGCGCAATGTAGGTGGTAAGGGCCTACTGACGTGGGTAACGGCCTCGGAGTTAAACAATGCGTATTTCGTGGTGGAAGCCAGCACCGATGGGCAAACGTTTTTCGACCTGACCAAGACACCCGGAGCCGGTACCAGTTCCCAGCCCCACGAGTATCAGTTCACGGATGCCAGCTTGGCCCGCTACGCTTCGGCCGTGGTGTACTACCGCTTGCGTCAGGTAGATGCGAACGGACAAGCTCAACTCTCGGCGGTGCAGGTTGTAGCTGTGCGTGCCCACAACGGTACCATGCTAGCCTTGCCCACGCCGTTCAGCACGGAGCTTACCTTGCACTTGCCGGCCACTGTGGCGGGCCCGGCCTTCCTGGAGGTTTTAACGGCAACCGGTCAGCGTCAGCTAACCCAGCAGATTCAGTTACCCGCGGGTAGCACTACGCTGCGGGTGCCGCAGGCGGCCAGTTGGCCAGCCGGCTTGTATGTAGTACGCATTGTTCAGGGGCAGCAGGTCTATACTGTGAAAGCAATTCGGCAGTAGGCTTGAGGGCTTAATCCAACAACAGCCAGCCTTTTGTCGGGGCTGGCTGTTATTGGATTAGGGCGGCACCGGTCCCGAAGAAAAGAGAAAAAGTAACTTGACTTCGCAACCAGCGGCCTTGAGTCGGTGGTGCCCTCTACTTGTCAGTTAAGCATCTGCCCCATGCCCGCCCCTGATTTAACCCGTATTGCCACCTTCGCCGGACTGCCCCCGGAAACCCTGGAGTGGCTACTGGCCCAGGGCGAGCAGCGGTGCTTTGAACCCGGGGAAGTAGTGTCCCGAGCCGGTGATGAGGCCGAGTACATGATGGCCGTGCTGGCAGGTGGCATGCAGTTTTACGTGCTGCACAACGGCAACCGAGAGCCAGCCTTTCGGGTAGAGGCGGGGCATGTAAGCGGGGTGCTGCCGTATTCGCGCCTGCGCATCATTCGGGGGGAAAGCGTGGCCGTGGGCGAAACCTGGCTGTATTTGCTGCACCGCAGCAAGTTTCCGGAGCTGGAACAAGTAAGCCCGGAGCTGGTGCAGCGCCTGGTAAGCCTGATGAGCGACCGGGCCCGCTCAGAAGCCCGGGCCCAGGAGCGCGACGATAAGCTGCGGGCCCTGGGTAAGCTTTCGGCCGGGCTGGCGCACGAGCTTAACAACCCCGCCGCCGCCATCATGCGGGCCGCCGAGGGGTTGAGCCGCAACCTGCAGGCCCGGCCCACTCAGCTACAGCAGCTGGTGCAGCACTGCCCCAGCCCCGAGGCCCTGGCCCACTTGGTGCAACTAGCAGCCGCCATTACCCCGGTGGCGTTTACCTCGGCCCTGGACCGTGCCGATGCGGAGGATGAACTGGCCGAATGGCTGGAGGAGCAGGGTGTGTCGGATGGCTACCAGTTGGCGGCCGGGCTGCTGGATGGCGGCCTTTCCCTGGCTCAGCTGGAGCCGGCCTTGGCTGCCTGGGCCCCCGCCGCCCGGCCCGCCGCCCTGGCCTGGCTGGAAGGGCAGCTGACGGCCCTACACCTGGTGCAGGATGTGCAGGAAGCCGGCTCACGCATTACTACCTTGGTTACCAACGTGAAAACCTACAGCCACATGGACCGGGGCCAGGACTTCGCCCTGCTGGATGTGGAAGCTGGTTTGGAAAGTACCCTGAACATGCTCAGCTACCCCCTGCGTCAGCACAACATTCGGGTGGTGCGCGACTTGGCGCCGGCGCTGCCGAAGGTGCAAGGACAGGTAAGCAGCCTCAACCAGGTGTGGACCAACCTGTTGGATAATGCCATTGATGCCCTGCCCAACGGTGGCGAAATTACCCTGCGCACCCGCCACGAAGACGAGTTTGTGCGGGTGTTCATCATCGACAACGGCCCCGGTATTCCGCCGGAAGTACTGCCGCGCATCCTCGAACCCTTCTTCACCACCAAGCCGGCCGGCGAGGGTACTGGCCTGGGCCTCGATATTGCCCTGCGTATTGTGGAGCAGCACGGCGGCCGGCTAGAGGTAAACTCGGAGCCCGGGCGCACCGAGTTTGGCGTGTGGCTGCCGGTGCGGTGAAATGGTGAAGTGGTGAATTTGTGAAATGGTGAGTTTACCGCTTGTCAGAACAGAATTGCCCAAACCGCGCCAGCAGTAGCACCAAAACATAAAATCACCACTTCACCATTTCACCACCCTATGAAAAAGCCGGTTCTGCTCTGCGTAGATGACGACCCCCAAGTGCTCAATGCCATTGACCGGGACCTGCGCCAGGAGTTCCGGCGCCAGTACCGGGTGGTGCGCGCCGGCTCGGGGCAGGAGGCCCTAAGCATTGTGCGGGAGCTGCACGAGCGGGAGGAGCCGCTGGCCCTGGTGCTGGCCGACCAGCGCATGCCCGACCTGGAGGGCGTAGAAGTGCTGGCCCGCACCCAGGAGTTGTTTCCGGATGCCAAGCGGGTGCTGCTCACGGCCTACGCCGATACGGAGGCGGCCATTCGGGCCATCAATTCCGCCCGCCTCGACCACTACCTCATGAAGCCCTGGGACCCGCCCCAGCAGCTGCTCTACCCCACCCTCCACGATTTGCTAACGGCCTGGGAAGCGGCCTACAAGCCGCCCTACCGGGGTGTGCGCCTTATCGGGTTTCAATGGTCGCCCCGCTCCCACGAGTTGAAGGATTTTCTGGCGGGCTACATGATAGGGTATCAGTGGCTGGACTTTGAAACCGATGCCGAGGCCCAAGGCATTGTGGCCCGTAAAAACCTCACGGCCCACCAACTACCGGTAGTGGTGCTGGAAGATGGAACCGTGCTGACCAACCCTTCGCCAACGGAGGTGGCTACGCGTATTGGCCTGCTGGTGCAGGCTTCGCAGGAGCTGTATGATGTGGTGGTGATTGGAGGCGGTCCGGCCGGGCTGGCGGCTGGAGTGTACGGAGCTTCGGAAGGTCTGAAAACCTTGGTGATTGAGCGCCAAACACCCGGCGGACAGGCCGGCACCAGCTCCCGCATCGAAAACTACCTGGGTTTTCCTACCGGCCTGAGTGGCAGCGAGCTGGCCCACCGCGCCTGGACGCAGGCCGTGCGTCTGGGTGCCGAAATTTTGGCCCCTCAGGAAGTAACCAAACTCTGTGTGCAGGACGGCTATAAAGTGCTGACCCTGACCGATGGTAGTGAGGTAAAAACTCGGGCCGTTATTCTAACTACGGGCGTGAGCTACCGTACCCTGGAGGTGCCTGGCATTGACCGCCTGAGCGGGGCCGGCGTGTACTACGGCGCGGCCCGCACCGAGGCCCGCTCCTGCCAGCAGCAGGACGTATACATTGCGGGTGGGGGCAACTCGGCGGGGCAGGCGGCTATGTATTTGGCGGCCTACGCCCGGCGCGTGTTCATTCTTATTCGGGGCGAAAGTCTGGCCGCCAGCATGTCGGCCTACCTGATTGAGCAAATTGGGCAGACGGAGAACATTGAGCTGATGCCGTTTACGGAAGTAGCCGAAGTATGCGGCCAGGACCACCTGGAGGAAGTGGTGGTGCGCCGGCAGGGCCAGTTGGAGCGGCGGCCGGCCCGGGCCTTGTTCGTGTTCATCGGGGCCCGACCCAGCACCGAGTGGGTGTGCGATACGGTAGTATGTGACGCCAAGGGCTTTGTGCTGACCGGCCGCGACCTGGTAACGGACCCGCGCTACGCCACGTCCTGGCAGCATCCGCGCCGGGAGCCCTACTTGCTGGAAACCTGCGTGCCCGGCATCTTCGCTGCCGGCGACAGCAGGGCCGGTGCTATGGCGCGCGTGGCCTCAGCGGTGGGGGAGGGCAGCATGGCCATCAAATTCGTGCATCAGTATCTGGATGAGTAGGCAGCTGGCCCCTGGCTTTTGCTGCCCGCCGCTGCGGGGCCAGTGCCTGCGCCGTAGCGTTGAGCTTACAACTCAAACTTTTTTCCTCGGAAACGCTCCACTTTCTGGGGGCAGTTGCGGAAATCAATTTTAGGGGCTGCTACCTTTTAAAGCGTGTTTACCACGGAAACTCCCCGGCACAAACGTCCTCAACCAAGTCGGTAGTGTTGCGGCACACGCAAACTATCCGCCTACCTGGCTAGTATATAGCGCCGGGCCTATCCCGCCGGATGGGCCAGTTGTTGACTATAGTGCCGAGGCATATGCGCTCTTTTTTACCTACTACCCTGCGGGCCTTGCTACCCGTAGCAGCCTCCTGGTTGCTGGCTGGCTGCGAAATGCTGGAATTCAGCCCCAACGAGTCCCGCTCCCCGAAAAGCCAGCAAGACCTGACGGCCAAAAACCTGGCCCGCTTGGCCCAAACCACCGTGCCCGCCGGTGATACGTTGCGGTTTGTATTCACCGGCGACTCCCAGCGCTTCTACGATGAAGCCGAGGAGCTGGTAAAAAGTGTGAATCAGCAGCCGGGTATTCAGTTTGTGCTGGTGGCCGGTGATATTTCTGACTTCGGGCTGGGCCGCGAAATGCGCTGGGTTGATGATCAGTTGCGCGGGCTGCGGATGCCCTACCTCACGGTAATCGGCAACCACGACCAAGTGGGCAACGGCCGCGCCGCCTACCAGGAAATATTCGGCCCCCTGAACTACTCGTTCGTGTACGGCGACACCAAGTTTGTGCTCACCGATACCAACGGCCGCGAGTATAACTTCAACGGCCGCATTCCGGACGTGCCTTGGGTAAATAAGGAATTGAGTGACAACTCCGTGCGCCGTCACGTTATCGTGTCGCATGTGCCCCCACAGGATGCGGACTTTGATCCGGCGGTGCGGCAGCCCTACCTGCAGGCCCTACGCTCCGACCCACGCCTGGTAATGGAAATGAACGGCCACCGCCACGGGGGCGGCATATCGGTACCCGAGGAGGATGGCATTACCTACGTGAACTCCCACGGGTTTGAGCGGCGTCGCTACATGGTGGTTACCGTCTGGGGCGATAAGGAGTTTCGGGTGAAGGAGGTAACGTTTTAGGGCTATGCAACAGTATTTTACGCTCGCTGCGCTGCTGGCCTCCTTGGCCGCGGCGCCTGCCGCCGGCCAAACCACCGATACTACCTCAACGGCACCTGCATCCAGCACCCCACCGCCTGCCCGCCTGCCCTGGTACCGCCCGCGCCACGTGGTGCTGCAAACCGGTGGCGGGTTGGGCATGGTGGCCGCCGGAGTCGGCTACTCTATTAAGCACCGCCTGGATGTAGATGTGCTGGCCGGATTTGTACCGCAAAAGTACGGCGGCTCCACGCTGTCGATATTCTCAGCCAAGCTCCTGTACTCACCCTGGACGCTACCACTAAGCCAGCGGGTTTCTATCAAGCCATTGTCGGTGGGGGGATATTTCAGCTACACCCACGGCAACATCAACGACGAGAAGCCCGGCCAATACTACAAAGGCTACTACTGGTTTTCCACCAACAAGCGGGTGGGGCCCCTGCTGGGCAGCCGCCTAAGCTACGCCCTGCCAGCCACCGCCACCGGGCGTACCCGTAACCTCTCGGCCTATTACGAGCTGGGCTCCAATGATTTATACCTTATCAGCTACGTGCAGAACATGAAGGGCCTTTCCCCCGCCGATATTCTGACGCTGAGCCTGGGGCTGAAGCTGGACATTTAGTGTTGTCAGTTACTGGTTGTCAGTTGCTGGTTTTTTGTCGACAACTAAAACTAACAACCAGCAACTAACAACTACTTGGCCAGATAAGCCGTGCGGGCTTCCCGCAGTAACCGGATCAGCTCGGTGCGTTGGCGTAACAGGGCTTCCATGCGGGGCTGCTGCTGGCGGAACAGGCGCAGCACCCGCAGGCGGCGCAGGCGGCTGCGTAGGTTGCCGGCGTAGCTTAAGGCGTAAAACCCACTAAGGGGCAAACTGATAAAGTAGAGCAATGCCCACAGCCAGTTGCCGGTAAAGTAATGCACCAGCGCCGTCTGGCCCAGGTAAAATGCGGTGAAGGTTATCATGCCCACCACCAGCATAATGGGTGCTACAAATACTACATCCTGGGTTGCACTCCGGGCTACCAGGGAGGGTAGCTTGTAAGGTAAGTAGTTGTTGATGAGGCCATACAGGTAAACAGGAGCGCCTGCTGCTAACCGAATGCCAGCTGTTACGGCCCGACGTAGGCGCCCGCCAGCGGGGCCGCGGGCTTCCAGGGCATCATCGGTGAGGCGCAGGTTATGGAGCTCCTCGTGGTAGGCCTGCAGCTTCTCGCGCGCGTCGCCCAGGCGGCCGGCGTCGAGCTGCTCGAAATAGCGCACGGCTTTCAGCAGCACCCGGCTCAGCTGGAAATTGTCGTAGAGGGTTTCCTCGTCGTCCTGGATGAGGTGCTGGCCGAAGGTGCGCTCCACCTGCGTTACCAATTCATCTTCCTCATCGGTGCGCGTGATGACCAAGCGCTGCTCCATGCGGCGGCGGATTTCGTCCGTTAAGGCATCGGCGGCAGCTTCGGGGTCCTGGCGGTACTGCTCGGCGTAGGTGGCCACGGCAATGGGTTCGGCCACATCCACAAACACATCGGAGCGAAACCGGCTGGGGTCGAAGTAGTTGATGCCCATGGGCAGAATGCGCAAGCCCAGGCGGAAATCGTGGCGGGCCTCGGCCCCCAGGGCAATGCGGGCTGCCCCGGTTTTGAGGGGCCGTAGCCGCCGCTCCTGCACGCTGGTGCCCTCCGGGAAAATCATGATGGTGCCGCCCTTGTCAAAGTAGTCGTAGCAGCGCCCAAAGGCTTTCTCGTTCTGCGCTTCCAGCTGAGCTGTGGTCAGGGCCTCGGCCCCCGAGTCCACATCCTGGCGCCGGTAAATGGGAATGGAATTGCCCGACTCCATAATAGCCCGCAGAATCGGATTTTTGAAGAAGGTGCTTTTGGCCAGAAACGCAATGGGCTGGCGGCGGTTCACGGCCGCTACCAGCGGGTCCATGAGGGTATTGGGGTGGTTGCTGCAAATTAGTAGCGGGCCCGGCTCCTGCAGCCGCTCAGGGTGCCGGACTTCCAGCTTCCGGAAAAAAACGCGCAACGCCACCTGCACCAGGGGCTTCATAACCGTGTAAAAAAGCATACCCGTGGGAAAGGGTGAGAGGAGGATGGATTATACTCAACCGTGGCTCCCGAGTTGCGGGAACGGGTTGGGGCAGCAACCTGCATATTTTCCGGCGGAAGCGGCCAACCAGAACTTACCGGATTCAGACTTTTCAGCAGCGTAGTCCCAGCCAGTAAAAACCCGCATCTTTGGTTTCTGATGGCGCGCCTATTTTCCCTGTTTCTTTTGCTGTATACCGGCTCGTGGCTGTTGCCTAACCCGGCCCGTGCCCAAACTACGGCCTGGCGCAGGGCAGCGGCCGAGGCCACTGCCCTGCGCCAGGCCCGGCAGCTGGTGCTGGAGCGCCGCTACGAAGCCGCCTGGCAGCTGCTCAGCGTTACGGACCCTACCAATGCCGTGCCGGCCGTGGTGCTGGAAAAAACGGATGTGGCCCTGAACTACTACGCCAACACCGAAAACCTGCGGCGCTTCGCCTTCCGCAACCTCAAGCTACTGGACCTGAGCCTGGATAGTATCCGCCAGTTGGGTACCGACTCCGTACGCTATGCCTTCCCGGTGCGCAAAGTGCTGGAGCGCCTGCAAACCCGCTTCCCCGATAACTACAAAATCAGCCGGGCCCTTGGCGACTATTACTTTACCGTGCAGCAGTGCGACTGCGCCGAGCAGGCGCTGGGCGAGGATGAGGTGTTCCGGCGCACCATTGCCCAGTACCAGGAGGCCCACGCCCACGGCCAGGGCGACTATCTTTCCTACTTCGCCTTGGGCTACGCCTACCAGCGGCTGGGCCAGTTTCAGGAGAGCCTGGCCCCATTTGAACGCACCTTGCAACTGCGGCCCACCTACGCCACGGCCCACCTCAACCTGGCTTTTGTGCTCTTGGAGCTCAAGCAGTTCCAAAAAGCCCAGGAGCACGCCCGCCGCGCCATCGAGCTATTCCCCGACGACCCGCACAAGGAAGACGCCGCTTTCCTGCTCAGCCAGATTGAGGAGCGAATGAGGAAATAGGTGGTTGGGGTGATTCCCAGAAGAACGTCATGCTGAGCGAAGCCGAAGCATGACGTTCTTCTGGGAACCGCCTACTTCTGGTTCATCACGCGGTTTTGGCGGTTGATGGATTCCAGGTGTACCGCGTCGAAGTATTTCATGATGAAGTCTTCGGTGAGGCCCAGCTTGTGGCCTTTCTGGATGCCGCGCTCCAGGATTTCGTTCCAGCGGCTGGCTTGCAGAATGGTGATGTTGTTTTCCTTTTTGTAGGTGCCAATGTTTTCGGCTACCTGCATGCGGCGGCCCAGCAGGTGCAGAATCTCGTCGTCGAGCTGGTTGATTTGCTCGCGCATCTGGGCCAGCTTGTTCAGGAACTCCTGCTGGTCGGTGGTTTCGTGGCGCCAGATGAGGCCGTCGAGTAGTTCGGCCAGGCGCTGGGGCGTCACCTGCTGCTTGGCGTCGCTCCAGGCATTATCCGGGTCAATGTGCGACTCCAGCATCAGCCCGTCAAAATCCAGGTCGATGCTTTTTTGGGCCACGGCAGCCAGGCCGGTGCGGTTGCCGCAGATGTGGCTTGGGTCGCAGATGATGGGCAGCTCCGGCAAACGGCGCTTCATTTCAATGGGCAGGTGCCACATGGGCGCGTTGCGGAACTCAGTGTTGCCGTAGCTGGCGAAGCCCCGGTGAATCAGGCCCAAATCCTTCACGCCCACTTTCGCCAGGCGCTCCACCGCCCCCAGCCACAGCTCCAGGTCGGGGTGCACGGGGTTTTTGATGAGCACCGGAATATCCACGCCCCGCAGCGCATCGGCTAGGGCCTGCACCGAGAAGGGGTTTACCGTGGTGCGGGCCCCAATCCAGAGCACGTCCACATCGAAGGCCAGCGCGTCCTCCACATGCTTGGGCGTGGCCACTTCCACGGTGGTAGGCAGGCCGGTGAGCTGCTTGGCTTTCTGCAGCCAGGGCAGACCCTTGGTACCGATGCCCTCGAACATGCCCGGCTTGGTGCGGGGCTTCCAGATGCCGGCCCGCAGCATATCCACCTTGCCGGTAGCGGCCAGCTGGGTGCAGGTAGCAATGAGCTGCTCCTCGGTTTCGGCGGAGCAGGGCCCGGAAATGATGAGCGGTTTTTTCTTCAGCAACGAGGTGGCAACGGGTTGCTCAGAGGTAAGCGACTGACTCATGGTATGGTAGGTTGTATGTTTTACGGGGAGGGACTGTTGATGAAGTAGGGGCGTCATTCCGAGCATGTGGAGCATCAAGCCAGTGTCCGAGGAACCTCGCGTGCTGATGTTTTCAAATTACCGTCATGCTGAGCTTGTCGAAGCATCTCTACCGCAGTGGTAAATCCTGACATGAGGGCGAAGCGGTAGAGATGCTTCGACAAGCTCAGCATGACGTTCTACTCGTGTCTACAACAGCTTACTTCAGAATTTTCTTGATGAGGTTGGCCTGCTGGATCTGCTGATAAACAGCGGGGTAGTCTTCCTGATTCAACAGCTGGCGCAGGTGCTGAAGCTGGTGAATGTGCTCATCCAATACATCCAGCACGTTTTCCCGGTTTTGGCGGAAGATGGGCACCCACATATCGGGCGAGCTTTTGGCCAGGCGCACCGTCGATTCAAAACCACCACTGGCCAGGGCAAAAATCTGCTCGTCTTCCTTTTCCTTTTCCAGCACCGTGAGGGCCAGGGCAAAGGAGGTGATGTGCGAAATGTGCGAAATGTAGGCCGTGTGCAGGTCGTGGGCAGTGCCATCCATGTACACCAGCCGCATAGCCAGCCGCCCAAACACGGCCTCCACCCGGGCCACAGCATCCGGGGCGCTACTTGCGGCATCACAGATAACCAGCGTTTTATCCCGGAACAGGCTTGGTAGCGCCGCCGAAGGCCCGGAGTACTCGGTACCCGCCATCGGGTGCACGGCCACGAAGCGGCTGCGTTGCGGGTGATGCTCCACCGTACTCAGCAGCTGGGCTTTGGTGGAGCCTACGTCGATAACCGTTTGCCGCTCGGTGGCCGCGTCCAGCACCTGGGGCAGCACCGTAAGCATGGCGTCCATGGGCACCGCCACTACTACCAGGTCGGCGCGGCGCACGGCCTCGGCCAAGTCGTGGGTGGGCTCATCAATGAGGCCGATGGCTACGGCTTCGCGCAGGTGCTCGGGGCTTCGGTCTACCCCAATGATATGGTGAGCCAGGGCGGTTTCCTTGAGACTGAGGGCCAGGGAGCCGCCAATCAAGCCTATTCCGATGATGGTAACAACCATGATAATGAATTAGTTAGATAGCGCCTCCCGTACCCGCACCAGTGCCTGTTGCAATACCTCGGTGGACTGGCACAGACTGATGCGGATGAAGCCGTTGCCATTGCTGCCGAAAATGCCGCCCGGCGTCAGAAACACCCGGGCTTGCTGCAGAATAGCGTCGCTGAGGGCGTAGCCGTCCGCATACGTGGCCGGCACCTGCGCCCACACAAACAGGCCTACCTGGTTGGCATTGAAGGAGCAGCCCAGCAGGTGCAGCAGCTCGAACACCAGCTCCCGCCGGGCGCGGTAGTGGGCGTTCAGCTCCTCGTACCAGTTGTTGTCCAGGTTCAGGGCTTCCACGGCGGCCAGCTGCACCGGCAGGAACATCCCCGAGTCGAGGTTGCTCTTGAAGCGAAGCACATCCTGTAGTACATCGGCCCGGCCGGCCAGCAAACCCACGCGCCAGCCCGCCATGTTGTGCGACTTACTCAGAGAGTTCAACTCCAGGGCCACTTCCCGCGCCCCCGGCACCGCCAACAGACTCTGGGGCTGGGTCTGGTTCAGGATGAAGCTGTAGGGGTTGTCGTGCACCAGCAGAATGTCGTGGGCCCGGGCAAACGCCACCAGCCGCTCGAAAAAGCCAGCCGGCGGAGGCGTGCCGGTGGGCATATGCGGGTAGTTCACCCACATCAGCTTCACCCGGCTCAGGTCGCGCCGGGCCAGGGCTTCCAGGTTGGGCAGCCAGTTGGTTTCGGGGGTCAGGTCGTAGTCGATGGGCGTGGCGCCGCTGAGGTGGGCGGCGGCGCGGTAGGCCGGGTAGCCGGGGTTCGGAATCAGCACCTCGTCACCGGCCTCCAGCAGCGTCATACTGATGTGGATGATGCCTTCCTTGGAGCCCAGCAGTGGTAAGATTTCCGTGTCGGGGTCCAAGCCCACGCCGTACTGCCGCTGGTACCAGTCGGCCATGGCCTGGCGTAGCGCCGGCACGCCCTTGTAGCCCTGATAGGCGTGGGTGTTGGGCTGCTCGGCGGCGCGGGTGAGGGCGGCAATAACCCGGGGGTGCGGAGGCATATCGGGGCTGCCGATGCCGAGGTTAATCACCTGCGCGCCGGCTTTATTCATGCCGTCAATTTCCCGCAGCTTCTGGGAGAAGTAGTATTCCTGAATATGCTGAAGGCGGCTGGCAACTTGCATGAGGGTAAGCTGATGGTTGGTAGTAGTTGGTTGAGGACCTTGTTGTGACAAACAGCTGATTGTTTAATTAGGCAAGCGTGAGCAGCTTCTTCGCCGGCTCCGAATGCAGGTTTTTGCTGTCATCCAGCCCTTTAGCATAAGCTCCCAGCAGTTGCAGATTTTCAGTGAGGGGAGCTAGGGCGGCCAGGGTTTCGTCCAGCTGAGTTGGAGCGTCAAACTCCAAATCGGCGTGGAAGAAGTAGTGCCAGGTGCGGCCCGGCTGGGGGCACGACTGCAGCTTGCTCAGGTTCACGCCCCGCTCGGCCACGGCCGTCAGGATGCGGGCCAGACTGCCGGTGGTGTGCGGGGCTTCGAAGTAGAGAGAGGCTTTGGTAGGCTGCTCCACCGGCTGGGCATCATCGGGGCGGGCCACCACCAGAAACCGGGTGTAGTTGTTCTTCTCCGACTGGATATCGGCGGCCAGCACGTTCAGCTCGAACAGCTCAGCGGCCAAGTGCCCGGCCACGGCGGCCACGCCCGTGCGCAGCCCTTCCCGAATGCGCTGGGCGCTCAGGGCCGTATCCTCGGTTTCTACCAGCTTCCAGTGCGGGAATTGGTTCAGGTAATCAGCGCATTGCAGCAGGGCCATGGGGTGCGAGTGTACCTCCCGGATATCTTCCAGCTGCTGCCCGGGCAAAGCCAGCAGCTGTTGGCCGATGTGCAGGTACACCTCGCCTACCACCCGCAGGCCGGCTTTGCGCAGCAGCGTGTAGTTGGGCAGAATGCTACCGGCAATGGAGTTTTCGATGGCCATGACGGCGGCGCGGGCCCGGCCCTGGGCCACGGCCTGCACCAGCTCGGTAAAGGTGGCGCAGGGTAGTACCGCCACGTCCGCGCCGAAGTGCTGGCGGGCGGCTATCTGGTGGAAACTTCCGGCGAAACCTTGAATGGCAACCATGCGGCAAAGTGGTGAAATTGTGAAATGGTGAGTTTGATCGTCGGGTACTAAAAAAGGGCCTCCGGTGTGGGGCCCTGGGTTGCGGTGGCGTGAAGTATGGTGCTTCACAACTGGCAAGCGGGCCCCGGCGGCTTCCGGTAAAAGAAGCCGTAGCTAAAGCCGTAATAAAAGAATGCTTGCGGTGCCATGGGGCAGAAGAATGAGCGTAAAAAAGCGCCTCCCGAGCTGGTCGAGAGGCGCTGAAGAGTTCGGGTTAGGAAGGCTACAGGGAGGCCGCTCGACTACACGTTGGCGTAGTAGAAGGTATAGCTAAAAAAGAAGCGGGCCGTTGGCTGAGCCATGAATGTCAGAGGGTTTACTGGCGGCAAGGTGGGGCTCGTCAGTGGCAATTGCAAATAAATACTGCAAAAAAAGCCTGAACAACTGTTCGTTTGTATCCGGAATAAGCGGGAAAAACGGCAACTTTCTGCTACCGTGGCCGTCGGCGTCCGTGCCGGTCCGGCGGGCGTAGCCCGTCGGGCCGGTTGCCGCGTGCTGACACCTGACCGAGGACATACCAACGTCAGCTTACTTAAAACGGCCCGACGGGCTGCGCCCGCCGGACCGGCACGGACGTCAACTGGCTCAGAAAACAATTATAACTCGTTGAATAATGCGTTTTTATAGTGTAGTTGCGGCATTAGGGCTGACCTTCCAGGCAGCCTCGGCCCAAACTCCCACAGCAACAGTTCTGGCCCGTGCTGCCCAGCTCACGAAGGAGAAAAAATATGAATCGGCATTTGAAGTGCTGGACAAGGCCGATCCTAAAAACCTGCAGCCGGAACTGCTGCTGGCCAAGGAAAAGCTGGTGCTGGAAAACTACCTCATGAGCATGGGCCATCAGGCCTTTGGCTTGCGCGACCTGGCTCCCGGCGAAACTGTGGAAAAGCTGCGCGGCCGGGAAGGCGACTACTCCATGCATATGCTGAACCTGCCGCTGGAGCTCAACCGCCTGCAGCGCAAGCACCCCACCAATTACGCCCTCAGCAAAGGCCTCGGCGACTATTGGTACGCGGTACTTTCGTGCGGGTGTGGCGAGCAGGACAAGCCCGAGGAGCAGAAGCAGGACCTAGTGCTGCGCTACTACAACGCGGCCCACGCCCACGGCCTCGGCGACTATACTTCCTACTTCGGAGTGGGCTATGTGCAACTCCTGCGCGACCAGTTTGCGCCCGCCACGGTGGCCTTTACGAAGTCCGTAGCCTTGAAGGCCGATTATCCCAACTCGCACTACAACCTTGCCTACGCCCTCTGGCTACAGAAAAAGTCGGCGGAGGGCGTTGCCCACGCCAAAGCTGCCTACGACCTGTACGTGGACGAGCCGCGCCGCCGCGCCGATGCCGCCCGCATGCTGGGCATGTTGCAAGAGCAGCAGCAGAAACCGGCCGAAGCCAAAGCCGCCTATCAGCAAAGCTTGGCTCTGAACCCCCAGGATACTCCTGCTATGCTGGGGATGCTGCGGCTGGCGGTAGCGGCCCACTCACCGGACGCCCCTAGCTGGGCTGCTAAGCTCTACCAGCTCAATCCGGCCGACGACCAGATGTTCAGCGACATCATGGATATCTACCAGAACAATAACCAGTGGGTGGAGGCCGAGGGTTTTTTCAGCAGCCAGCTGCCCACCGCGCCCAAAGAAGCCGCTCCCCAGGGCCTGTTGCACTTCTACGTGGCCATTCTGAACATGCAGCTCAAGCGGCCCCAGCAGGCCCGGCCACACTTTCTGGAAGCCAGAAAGCAACTGGCCACGGTGATGAAGCCCGATAACCCGGCCATGCAACTCATCGAGAAAGGGTTGGCCGAGTCGAAGTAGGGGGTAGTAGCTGAGTTGTGGCCGGGCTTGGCAGGCGGCCCTACCTACCCCCGCAAAAAGTTGGCACGGTTTTGAAACACTACCCATCAACTGGCTGCCCACTCAGCGCAAACGCGGCGGCCGGCTTCTCCTTCCAACACCTTTCCTGCCATGAATACGAAGCGACTTTTCGGCCGCCTGGCCGCTGCTAGCCTATTGTTTTCTATTTTCTCCACCGCTGCCGAGGCCCAGGTAGTAACCCACCGCGTACCCAAATATACGGGCCCGGCCCAGGCCCGCGCGGTGCGCCCAGCACCTTCTTATTCGTCCTCCACGGCCACCGACGGCGTGAAGTTTGGGGTGCGGGCCGGCGTAAACGTGGCTGATGTGTCGGGCGACGCCGTGAATACTTTTAATGACCTGGCGGAGTACACCAACGGGGCCGTTACCCAGGAAATGGAGCCCGGTTTCTATGCTGGCCTGTATACCACTTTGCCCTTGGGACCACGCTTCGCTATTGAGCCCGGTATTGGCTACTCCGAAAAGGGTACCGTACTCACCGGCCGTATTCCGCTGAAGCAGTTTGATTTCCTGAACGCCAAGGTTACCGCCACCGGCCGCCTGGCCTACCTGGATATTCCGGTGCTGGCCAAGGCCTACCTCACCGATGGCCTGTACGTGTATGCCGGTCCGCAGGCCTCGGTGCTGCTCTCGGGTAAGGCCCGCGTGCAGGCCGGTGCGCTGGGTTTCAACGCCATCAACACTGATTTCGACGTGAAAAACCAGCTGCGCACCGTTGATTTTGGCGTAGTGGGTGGCCTGGGCTACCAGTTCCAGAACGGCTTGGGCCTGAGTGCCGGCTACGACTACGGCCTCTCATCCCTGGATAAAAACAACAACTTCGACGCTCAGAACCGCGTCATCAAAGCTTCCGTCAACTACTCCTTCTAAGTGCTAGTTCATAAGTAACCGTATGACCGTCATGCTGAGCTTGTCGAAGCATCTCTACCGCTTCGTTCGAGCGTTTTTCAACAAAGCGGTAGAGATGCTTCGACAAGCTCAGCATGACGTTCTCTCTGTAGCCGTTTACTTTTGGCTGACTACTTAGTATAAACGTAAAAGCCCATAATGCAAAGGGCCCCGCTGATAGCCAACGGGGCCCTTTGCATTTCAGATAGAAAATAGTAGGGGAGCGGGATATGACACCCGTATCGGGATAATAAACCGAAGGCGGCCCGGCGGCGTGGTGGCGGCAGAGTCTGCAACCTCCCCCGCCCGCCGCTTGTGAGTGTGGATGGACCGCCTCCGGAGAGAAAACCAGGACCGAAACGCCCAGCCTACCTGGGTAGTGTGCTGAACCGACACAAGTAGGAGCAACAAAGTCCACTGAATAGTTGCATGATATTGAAAATCTGATGGTTAATTTTTTTCAGTTCCAGTATCTATCGGGCTCCGTAAGCTTCGGGCCGCAAGCCTTCAGCCAGCTTCACCAGCCGTACCAGTTCGGCCCGGTAGCCGTCGGGGTCGAAGCGGCGGGCTCCCTCGGCCAGGCGGGTGGTGGCTTCGTAGGTGGCCGTGCCACGGTAGTCGCTCTGGCGCAGCAACATGCCAAACTGGGCCACGGCCGCCGCAAAGCGCAGGTTCTCACTAGCCTCCGCAATGGGTTGGGCCGCTCCGGCCAGTGGCACCGTTAGCACGCGGCTGGTCTGGCCCTGGGGCTCCTTGTAGCGGAACTTCACGGTGAGCAGCTCTGCCGACTCAGGCGCGGCCGTTGTGGGCTTGGTGGGTTGGTATTTCAGGGCATCCACCGCGCCGGGGGCGCCCACGGGTACTACCTCGTACAGGGCCGTCACAGTATGACCCGCGCCCAGTTCGCCGGCGTCTTTGCGGTCATTGTTAAAGTCCCCGGTGGCCAGCAGGCGGTTTTCGTAGCCTACCAGGCGGTACTCGCGCACCCGCTGGGGGTTAAATTCTACCTGCAGCTTCACGTCCTTGGCCAGCGTGAACAAGGTGCCGCCGAATTGCTGCACCAACACGCGCCGGGCCTCATCCAGGTTATCGAGGTAGGCGTAGTTGCCGTTGCCTTTGTCGGCCAGCAGCTCCATCTTCTTGTCCTGGTAGTTGCCCTGCCCCACGCCCAGCACCGTCAGAAATACCCCGCTTTCCCGCTCCTGCACAATGAGGCGCTCCATGGCGTCGTCACTCTGCTCACCCACGTTGAAGTCGCCGTCGGTGCAGAGAATTACCCGGTTGTTACCCTCCTTGTTGAAGTGCTGGCGGGCCACCTGGTAGGCCAGGCGCAGGCCCGCGCCCCCGGCCGTGGAGCCCCCCGCCGAAAGGTTGTCGATGGCCTGCAGAATGGTGGCCCGCTCGGAGCCGGCCGTGGGCGGCAGCACCGTGCCGGCAGCACCGGCGTATACCACCAGCGCCACTTTATCCTGGGGGCGTAGCTCTTTGGTGAGTAGGCGCAAACTCTGCTGCACCAGGCCCAGCCGGTCATCACCCTGCATGGAGCCCGATACATCGACCAGGAATACCAGGTTGGCGGGCGGCAGCTTCTCGGTGGCTACCTGGCGGGCTTGTAGCGCCACCTGCACTATCTGGTGCGCGGGGTTCCAGGGGCACTGGGCCTGCTCGGTGATGACGCGGAAGGGTTCGGGGGCCGAGGTGGCGGGCTGGGGGTAGTCGTACTGGAAGTAGTTGAGCATTTCCTCCACCCGCACGGCATCGGCCGGGGGCAGCTGGCCCTGCTGCAGAAAGCGGCGCACGTTGCTGTAGCTAGCCGCATCCACATCAATGCTAAAAGTGCTCAGCGGTTCTTTGGCTACCTGCTGAAAGCCATTTTCCTGCACCCGGGCGTAAGTTTCACCGGCTCCGGGCTCGGGTTTGGGCGAGTAGTAAGGAGCGGTGCTCAGGCCGGAAGCACTATAGCCAACAATGGTCGGAGCGGCTTGCTCGTGGCGGTGCTTGCCCCGAACACTCACGCCGCGTGCCCGCCCCGTCAGGCCACCAGTAACTACCACTTCACTAAGAACTTTTGCGTCAGATACCAGAGCAATATTGACCGTGCTCTGCCCCGTCAGCTTCACCTCCTGAGTAGTGAAGCCGATGGCGGAAAAGACTAGAGTGCCAGCACCTTTCGGGATAGAAATGGAATACGTACCATCATGGCTGGTGCTCACTCCTACGGTGGTGCCCTTTACTAGCACCGTAACTCCGGGCAGACCCCGGCCATTGCTCTTTTCAATTACACGGCCTTGCACGGGGTAGCTGGTTGGTGCTTGGTGTTGGGCAGCAGTATTCTGGGCCAAGGCGGTGCCGGGCGCGGCCAGCAGTCTGGCCGCCAGCAAGCCATACAGGAAGGATTTCATCAGCAGAAAGAATAGCGGTGAGAGAAGCAGATCCGGCCAGGTTCTGCTTGTCAGATGCGGCCTCATTCAGGATTCCACACGCCCCCGCAAAAAATATTCTCACAACAGCTCTGCGCCTTAACTGCGAAAACACTGCGCCCTCTGCGGGCTAAAAACGTCGGCCCATTAGCAACAACCGAACGAACCCGCAAATCCCGTAGCTTGCGGCCCGCATGTTTTTCCGCCGTTCTACCCGCCCCACGCCCGCCGCCGAGCTGTCCGATGAGGACCTGCTCCGGCGCTACTATGCCGGGGGCGACGTGGCTGACTTGGGCGTACTATATGAGCGCCAGATGCCGGCGGTGCTGGCCATTTGCCGGCGCTACCTCCGCGACGAGGAAGACGCCCAGGACGCGGTAATGCAGCTCTTCGAGCAGCTGGTGAGTAAGTTGCGCCAGCATGAGGTGGAGAATTTTCCGCCCTGGCTGCACGCCACCGCCCGCAACCACTGCCTTATGGTGCTGCGTAGCCGGCAGCGGGCGGGGCCGGCGGTGGTGCATTTTTCTGATGAGGCCGGTATGGAATCGGTGGCGGCCCGGCATCTAACCGCCGACGACCCCGCCGAAGCCGAGCTGCACGAGCAGCACCTGCAACAGCTGGAAGTTACGCTTGCCGAGCTGCCTCCCGGTCAGCGCCAGTGTTTGGAGCTGTTTTATCTTGAAAAGAAAAGCTACCGCGAAGTAGCCGCCCTCACCGGCTTCGACCTGAACGCGGTAAAAAGTCACCTCCAGAACGGCAAGCGCAACCTGCGCCGCCTCCTGCAAGCCTCCGCCTCCGATGCCTCGCCCTGATTCTACGTCCGCGTTTTCTGCCCCGGCCGGTGCCCACCTGCCCGTGGAGCTGCTGCGCCGGTACGTGGCCGGAGAGCTGCCGCCCGCCGAGGAATACCGGGTAGAAGCCCACACCCTGGATTGCGCCGTGTGCGCCGACGTGCTGGAAGGCCTGGAGCTGCAACCCGCCGCCGCGCACGATGCTAGCGTGCAGGAACTGCGCCAACGCCTGCACACCCGCGTGGCGGAGCTTACCTCCGAAACCGCACCCGAGCCTATCGTAGTACCGATGTGGGCATGGCGGCCCCTGGCCGCGGCGGCCGTATTGTTGCTGTCGTTAAGTATCGTAGGATGGCTGGCCGTCAGCCGCTTCAATAGCCCGGCTGAGCTGGCTACCCGACCTGCCCCAGTAGAAACCGCTCCTGAAAGCCCTGGGACTGTTACGGTGCGCCCGGCCGAACCAGCCGCTGCCACAGTAGCTCCGGAAGTGGCGGCCGTAACGCCCGTGACTCCCGCGTCGCCGGTGCGGCGGCCGGTGCCGGCCACCCGTTTCCGTCGTCCGGTTGTGGTGGCCGATGCGGTAGCGGAACCAAATCAGCCCGCCGACCTTACCGGGCTGGCAGCTGCCGGTACTGGTACCCGCCCGACGGCTGACGTTGCGGATGTTGCCGCAGCCCCGGAGCCGGCCGCAGTGATGACGTCGAAAGTAGCCGAGCCGGCAGGCGACAACGCAGAAGTAGCGTCGGAGCCGCAACCAGCGGCAGCAAAAGCCAAACTGGCGCGGGTGGCTAGCGTTGCAGCTGCCGCGCCGGCTGCGGCTCCTGAGCCAACCCGCACTATTCAGGGCCGCGTGACGGATAATGCGGGCCAGCCGCTGCCGGGTGCTACCGTAACAATTCCTGGAGCATCACATGGAATTACAACAAATAAGGATGGCGTTTTTAGTCTGAAAACGTCCGCTACTACCCAGCAGTTGGCCGTCATTTCCATCGGCTATGTGACTCAAATACACACTCTGCGCCCCTCCGATTCTACGTTGGCCCTGGCCCTGGCTCCCGATAATCGGCAGCTCAGCGAAGTAGTGGTGGTGCGCCGCGAGGCCCCGCCCATGCTGCCTAGCATTTCGGCCACGCCGGCCGGCGGCTACGGCAAGCTGCGCCAGTACCTGGCTGATAGCCTCGACTACCCCGAAAAAGCCCTCACGGACCGCCGCGAAGGCACCGTGCGGGTGCAGTTCGTGGTAGGCACCGACGGTAAACTCAGCGACTTTAAAGTGGTAAAATCCGTGTCGCCGGAGTGCGACGAGGAGGCCCTGCGGCTCCTTAAGGAGGGTCCCACTTGGTTTCCGGCCGTGCAGAATAACCGCCGCACCGCCCGCAAAGTCGTCGTCAATGTCCCCTTCAAAATCGAACAGTAAGCGGTGAAATTGTGAAGTGGTGAATTTGCGAATGATCATTGCGAGACGTAGCTCAAGCATTGACCGTTCATGCAGTTACCAACCTTGTCCCACACAAAAGCCCCTGACGCCAGAACCAGGCATCAGGGGCTTTCTGCATTCCAGGGCTTTTGACAAGTGAAAAGGACGGGTTGCTACGGCGCCTCTCGACGACAACTCACCATTTCACTATCTCACCATTTCACTCCTATCCGCTGTAACCGCCGCCGCTTTCGGGCTCGGTGGCGCTACCGCCGGCTTTGTCGGGGGTGGGGAGGTCGGGTTGGGTGTTGAGTTCTACCTGGCTGTAATCGGGGGCGCCGTTGCCGGCCACGGGCACGGGAGTTTCATCGGAGCTGCCGCTAGTTGCCTGAGCTGAGGGCGGGGTGGTGGCGGCACTCTGGTTGGTGGTGGGCGTAGCAGGCGAGGTAGACAGGGCGTCGGATTCGTCTTCGAAGGTCTTTTTCATGATGAGAATAGCTAAAGTGCGGGACCGGCAAGGCCGGCTGCCTGGGTGTACGCAGCCATCCGTCGGATAGTCGAGCCTGCGGGGCGCAGAATTTTGGCGTTTCGGTAGGGGGCGGGGCGGCGTTGCGTACTTTTACCGCGCGGCCCCGGCCGCGGCCCGTTACCTCATTCCCTTCTCACCCCACATCAGAAGCATGACTCAGTTCCGCACCGAGAAAGATACCATGGGCACCGTGCAGGTGCCGGCCGACGCCTACTACGGCGCCCAGACCCAGCGCAGCATCGACAACTTCCAGATTGCCCAGGACATCAACCGGATGCCCAAGGAAATCATCCGCGCCTTTGCCTACCTCAAGAAAGCCGCCGCCCTCACCAACCGCGACGCCGGCATCCTGCCCGCCGAAAAAGCCGAGCTAATTGGCCGCGTGTGCGATGAAATTCTGGAAGGTAAGCTGGACAAGGAGTTTCCGCTGGTGGTGTGGCAGACCGGCTCGGGCACCCAGAGCAATATGAACGTGAACGAGGTAGTTGCCTACCGCGGCCATGTACTGCAGGGCGGCAGCCTCGCCGACGAGAAGAAGGTGCTGGCCCCCAACGACGACGTGAATAAGAGCCAGAGCTCCAACGACACGTTCCCGACGGCCATGCACATTGCGGCCTACAAAATCCTGGTCGAAACCACCATTCCCGGCATCGAAAAGCTGCGTGACACGCTCAAAAGCAAGTCGGAGCAGTTTATGCACATCGTCAAAATCGGCCGCACCCACCTCATGGACGCCACCCCGCTGACGGTAGGGCAGGAGTTCTCGGGCTACGTGTCGCAACTCGACCACGGCCTGCGCGCCATCAAGAACACGCTGGCGCACCTCTCGGAGCTGGCCCTGGGTGGCACCGCCGTGGGCACGGGCATCAACACGCCCGCCGGCTACTCCGAAAACGTGGCCAAGCACATTGCCAACCTCACCGGCCTGCCTTTCATCACCGCCGAAAACAAGTTTGAGGCCCTGGCCGCCCACGATGCCATTGTGGAAGCCCACGGCGCCCTGAAAACGGTAGCCGCCTCGCTGATGAAAATCGGTAACGACATCCGCCTACTGGCTTCGGGCCCGCGCGCTGGCATCGGTGAGCTGCACATTCCCGACAACGAGCCCGGCTCCAGCATCATGCCCGGCAAGGTGAACCCCACCCAGTGCGAGGCCATGACGATGGTAGCTGCTCAGGTGATGGGCAACGATGTGGCCATCAACATCGGCGGCATGAATGGGCACTTTGAGCTGAACGTGTTTAAACCCGTCATGATCTACAACTTCCTGCACTCGGCCCGCCTCATCGGCGACGTATGCGTGTCGTTCAACGACAAGTGCGCCGTGGGCATCGAGCCCCTGGAAGCCAACATCAAGAAGCACGTCGATTCATCGTTGATGCTGGTAACGGCCCTCAACCCCCATATCGGGTATTACAAAGCCGCCGAAATTGCTCAAACGGCTCACAAAAACGGCTCGACCCTGAAGGAAACGGCCCTACAGCTCGGCTACCTCACCGAGGAGCAGTTCAACGAGTGGCTGAAGCCCGAGGACATGGTGGGCGAAATCAAGAAGTAGCCGGTAGTGCTTGGCTAGTAGTGCCTGGTGCGTAGGCTGTTCAGTATATTGAACGGCCTACGTACCAGGCACTACGCATTATCTACTATGTTCAATGCTATACAGCCGTACCGCCTGGTGCAGCGCAACCGGAACCGGTCGGGGCTGGGGAGCTGGCGGGTTGAGTGGATTTACAAGTTCTTTCTGCACACGGATACGTCCCGCCGGAAGTACCTGGTGGAGGTGCGGCAGTACAACGAGCATCTGTATACCGTAGATTTTTACGCCAAAGTGCATAACGTGAACCGCTACCGGCTGCGCACCCACCAGCATGCGGCCGGCAAGCTGGGGGCCACCGTGCTCGATACCATTGCCCAGGTTATCCGCCACGACCCGCAGGCCTGCTTCGGGTTTGTGGCGGCGGCCATGCTGGAGGAAACCACGGAAGTAAACACCCGGCGGTTTCAGCTCTACACCAGAATGCTGGAACTAAAGACTAGAGCGTGTGAACAGTTAATTTAGGGAGATGGAAACGCAGTATGTGTTGAGCGAGGCGCAGTGGTCGGTGCTGGCCCCGCTGTTGCCGGGA
>NZ_JBEPPK010000011.1:0-155708 GCF_040547285.1 Hymenobacter sp. UYP22
ATTATTGTATTCCCTATTCCTAAGCAGCTATATTCCTTCAATTCAGTATCCCAAACTGACTATCAAACAAGCTTTTACCAAGCTGTTCGATACCTACGAAAAAGGGAGCTATGACTGGCAATTACCAGTTATAGCTCCCTTTTATTCAATCTTAAAAATTATGCTACCCCTGAACCCGGCCGCACGGGGCTGCTGGGCTGCATGAGGCTGAGTACGCCGTCGGCGTTTTCGGCCATTAGGAGCATGCCCTGACTTTGGATGCCCTTGATTTCGCGGGGGGCGAGATTGAGCAGCACCTGCACCTGCTGTCCGATGAGGGCCTCGGGCAGGAAGTGTTCGGCAATACCCGACACGATGGTGCGAGGCTCATCAAAACCGAGGTCTACGCTGAGCTTGAGCAGCTTTTTCGTTTTGGCAACCTTCTCGGCGGCTACGATGGTGCCGATGCGCAGGTCCATCTGCTGGAACTGCTCGAAGCTCACGTCCTCCTTTGCTGGGGCAGCTACGGCGGCGGCCAGCTCGTTGGCTTTCTTGGTATCGAGCAGCTTCTGCACCTGCGCTTCCACGGTCGCGTCCTCGATTTTGGTGAACAGCAGCGCGGCTTCGGCCAGCTGGTGGCCGGCGGGCAGCGCGTCGGGGCGGCCGGCCTGGAGCCAGGTACCTTTCTCGGTGTTGAGCATCCGGCCCAGGCGGGCGGCGGCTTCGGGCAGGAAGGGCTCCAGCAGCGTCACGAGAGCGGCGGCCAGCTGCAGCGACACGTGCAGCACGGTGCCGGTGCGGGCTTCGTCGGTTTTGATGAGCTTCCAAGGCTCTTGGTCGGCCAGGTACTTGTTGCCCAGGCGCGAGAGGTTCATCAGCTCATTCAGGGCGTCGCGGAAGCGGTAGTTGTCAATCAACTCGCCGATGCGGGCCGGAAACTCCTGCAGCTGGCGCAGCACGTCCTCATCCTCGGTAGTGAAGCCCACGGCGGCGGGTACTTTGCCTTCGAAGAACTTGTGGGTGAGCACCACAGCCCGGTTCACGAAGTTGCCGAGGTTGGCCACCAGCTCGTTGTTGTTGCGGGCCTGAAAGTCTTTCCAGGTGAAGTCGTTGTCCTTGGTTTCGGGGGCGTTGGCGCAGAGGACGTAGCGCAGCACATCGGCTTGGCCGGGGAAATCCTGCAGGTACTCGTGCAGCCACACGGCCCAGTTGCGGCTCGTGCTGATTTTGTCGCCTTCCAGGTTCAGAAACTCGTTGGCGGGCACGTTATCGGGCAGGATGTAGTCGCCGTGGGCCTTGAGCATCGAGGGGAAGATGATGCAGTGGAACACGATGTTGTCCTTGCCGATGAAGTGCACCAGCTTGGTTTCGGGGTCTTTCCAGTAGGTTTCCCAAGTGTCGGGCAGCAGGTCCTTGGTGGCCGAGATGTAACCAATAGGCGCATCAAACCACACGTACAGCACTTTGGCCTCGGCTCCGGCCACCGGCACGGGTACTCCCCAGTCCAGGTCGCGGGTAACGGCGCGGGGGTGCAGGCCCTGGTCAATCCAGCTTTTGCACTGGCCGTACACGTTGGCTTTCCAGTCCTGCTTGTGGCCTTCCACAATCCACTCGCGCAGCCAGGGCTCGTACTGATCCAAGGGCAGGTACCAGTGCTTGGTTTCGCGCAGTACGGGGTGGTTGCCGCTCAGCATGGAACGGGGGTTGATGAGTTCGGTGGGGCTAAGTGAGGTGCCGCACTTCTCACACTGGTCGCCGTAGGCATTTTCGTTGCCGCAGTTGGGGCAGGTACCCACGATGTAGCGGTCAGCCAGAAACTGGTCGGCCTTCTCATCATAGTACTGCTCGGAAGTCTGCTCAATGAACTTGCCTTCCTCGTAGAGCTTCTTGAAAAAGCCGCTGGCTACTTCAGCATGCGTTTGAGAGGACGTGCGCGAATAGATATCAAACGACACACCGAACTCCTGGAACGAGTCGCGGATGATGGCGTGGTACTTGTCCACCACCTGCTGGGGCGTCACGCCTTCTTTCTGGGCCCGGATGGTGATGGGCACGCCGTGCTCATCGGAGCCGCAGATGAATTTCACGTCGCGCTGCTGGGCGCGCAGGTAGCGCACGTAGATATCGGCGGGCAGGTACACGCCGGCCAGGTGGCCGATGTGTACGGGGCCGTTGGCGTAGGGCAGCGCGGCCGTTACGGTGTAGCGTTGGGGCAGAGAGGACATATGAGCAGGCGAAAAACAACGTAAGCCCGGCCGAATTCGGCAACGGGAGTGCAAAGGAACAAGTAAAAAAGAGGAATAATGCAGCTTTCCGCTTCCAGACCAGCCAACAGGCAGCAGCGGCCTTACCGGGTGAGAGCATACCCTGGTAAATCATAACATGGCTGTCGGAGGTTTGGCGTGGCAATACCTCTATATTTCGCTCACCTACTGCGGAGTTTTTTGCGTACTCAGTTTTATATTTCTCCCTACCTAGCCAAGGCATGAAAAATTCAGATCAGGAAAAGCCCGATAAAAAGGCCAGTAAGCAGCAGAACGCCGCCGAGAAAGCCCAACGCAAAGCCGCCAAAGCCGCCCAGTCAACAACTACGGCCATCGACGACTCTAAAGCCAGCAAGAAAGCCAGCCAGAAGAAAGCGTTGAAAACGGCGGCCAAACAGCTGCAAAAGGAGCTAGACGGCCGTATCAACGAGGTAGTAAAGCGCATTCGCAAGGAAACGAAGGCCAAGCTGCAAGAAGTGGTGAAGGATGCTACCCGCCGCCTCGACACCGACATGGGCCACCTGTTTGAGCAGGCCCTGCACACCATTGTGAGCCGTCACGAAACCGGCACCCCCGCTGCTTCCGACAGCATTTTCACCGACGCCGGGGCTTCCCCCACTTCGGCCGGTACCAGCGGTACTGCTCCCAAATCAACCCGCAACCGCTCGGCCAGCCGCCCCGCCGCCCCTACCCGCTCAACGCCTGCGGCGGCAGCTGACAAGCCGGCCGCCCGCCCGGCCGCCAAAGCCCCCGCCCGCTCCAGAGCCAAAGCTGCTCCCGCCCCGGCCGCACCCGCTCCGGACGCTGCTTCGGAAACGGCCCAGTAGCCACCGAACCTACCCAGCAAACAACAGCGCCCCGCCTCCATTGAGAAGCGGGGCGCTGTTGTTTGCTGGGAAGTGTGCACGGAATTAACGAGGCAGCCTTAGCGTATCGGCGGGGGCACCGTTTACGCGGCGCATGCGGGTTTCGGGCGTGGTGGTATTGTTGTCGTTGGTGTTGAGGGTTTCGGGGCGCTTGCGGGAGTTGATGCCGCTGGCCTGCTCCCGAATGGGCACCCGGCCGGGCGTGGCATCGGGCACCGAGCCACCGTAGCCAGCATTACTGTTGTAGGCCGCCTGGCGGTCGGCGTCGGTGAGGATGCGGGTGGGCGGGCGCTGCACGGCGGCTTCCTCCCCTATCGTTTCAGATGTGGTGCAGGCTCCCAGTAGAGCAAGAGCGGGCAAAAGCAACAACCGTTTCATAGCAAAAAAATACAGCAGCCAGCCCGTTATGGGCTGGCTGCTGTAGTAAACGAACCCGGCAGGGAGAGGTTGGCCTGCTAGCCGTGAATCAGGTACAAATCGGCCTGGATACCGTTCCAGAGGCCCACGCGGGCCTGCATGCACTCGGCGGCTACAGCCAGGCTTTCTTCCCAGCGCTGGGCATCCTGCCCGCACAGGTCGCGCACCATTTGCTGGGCCAGGGGCGTGTGCACTTCCTCATCCAGTTCAATGTGACGGTTGAGGTAGTAGCTGAACGTATCGAGCTGGCCGGGAAAACGGAAATTAAGGTCGGCCACCAGATGGCGGAACATGTCGGGAATGACATCCTCCCGGCCGAAGGTGAAAGCTGCGGCAATGGCGTGTGGCTTACCCGATTCAATGATGGCAAACGTGCCCAGCACAAATTCCTGCACCGTGGTCGGCGCATTGGCCTCTACCAGCGCCTCCGCCACGGTATGGCCGGCCGCCAGGGCATCGAGCAGGCGCTCAATGGGTCCCGTATCGGCGCCACACTCCCGCATGGCGCGCAAATACAACTCGAAATGGCTGGCCGGGCGGCCTTCGGGGTCTACGTCGGTTTCCTCTTCCAGCACAATATCATTGATGAGGCGGCGCGTGGCGGCGTTGCCGCGGGGCACCCACGGAATTTCCACGCAGGTAAGCTCCCGCTGCAGGGCCTTCAGCAGGGACATGAAGTCCCAGACGGCAAATACGTGGTGCTGCATAAATACCCGCAAATCATCGAGGGAATGCAGGGACTGATACACGCTGTGGGCGACCAACTGCTCGCGCGCCGGGGCCAGGGCCCGTTGAAGTTCGGCAATGGAATCTGAATGAACCTGAGTTGACATAGAACGAGGGGTAAAAGTACGGTAGAGCGCAAGCTCAGCCGTTACAACAAACGAAATGGCCCGCTGGCTTGGATTGCCAGCGGGCCACCGCAAAATTATAGCAACTGCTGGCTGGTAGTTGTCGGTTGGTAGTTTGTTCATCTGCCCATTCACTAACAACTGGCAACTAACAGCCAGCAACTCATTTGGCTTTCTCGAATACCATGCCGTAGGAGTCCATGCAGTAGCGCTGGCCGGTGGGCTTGGGGCCGTCGTCGAAGACGTGGCCGAGGTGGCCGCCGCAACGGGCGCACATGATGGCGTCGCGGGTCATGCCTAAGCTTTTGTCGGAAGCCACTTTCAGGCTGGCATCGGAAGCCGGGGCCCAGAAGCTCGGCCAGCCCGTGCCCGACTCAAACTTGGTGGCTGAGGAGAACAGCAAGTTGTGGCAGCCGGCGCAGTAATAACTCCCCTTAGCGTGGTTATCCCAGTACGGGTTGTTGTACGGCTTCTCGGTACCCTCCTGGCGCAGGATGTAGTACTGCTCCGAGGTAAGCTGTTTTTTCCACTCGGCCTCCGTTTTCCGCACTGGAAACTCGTCGGGCCGGCCGGTGGCTGCCTTGGGTTTTGGGTACGCTTTAGCAGCTGTAGATGGGGAAGTTACCGGCCGGGGAGAGTCAGCCAAGTCCATTTTGGCGTCATTTTTTTTCTGGGAGCAGGCCGAGTTCAGGGTTAGCGCCGACAGAAGCAAAATCAGGCAGGGAAAACGCATGGGGGATGAGGGGGTCTGGAATGAACTGAAAACAGGAAGTCAGCCGCAAAAGCGGGCCGCTGCCAGAACATACGCAGCTCAGCTACAGTTCGGTCTTACCCGGTTAAATAGGCCCTTGGCTATACTTCCGGGAACCTCAGGAGGCCAACAAGTTGTCTGTTTTCTCGCCCGCAGTTTCTTCCTCATTCAGTAACAAGTATTTACTGCGCGCTTTTGCGCTAAACATTCCGTACCTTTGCGCCCGGAAAACCCTTCGTATGCAGAACATTCGCAATATCGCCATCATTGCCCACGTTGACCACGGCAAAACGACGCTCGTGGACAAGATCATTCACGCCTCCAAGCTGTTCGACGAGCACCAGCAGTTCGACGACCTCATCCTGGACAACAATGACCTGGAACGCGAGCGAGGCATCACCATCGTCTCCAAAAACGTATCGGTACGGTACAAAGACGTTAAAATTAACATCATCGACACCCCTGGTCACGCCGACTTCGGCGGCGAAGTAGAGCGGGTGCTGAAGATGGCCGACGGCGTACTGCTGCTGGTAGACGCCTTTGAAGGCGCCATGCCCCAGACGCGTTTCGTGCTGGGCAAAGCCATCGACCTGGGCCTGAAGCCCATTGTGGTGGTAAATAAAGTCGACAAAGAAAACTGCCGCCCCGACGAGGTGCACGAGCAGGTATTCGACCTGATGTTCAACCTGGGTGCCACCGAAGACCAGCTGGACTTCGTGACCCTGTACGGCTCCTCGAAGCAGGGCTGGATGAGCACCGACTGGAAAGTAAAAACCGACAGCATCATTCCGTTGCTCGACGCCGTGGTGGCTTCCATTCCGGCTGCCCCCCAGTTGGATGGCACCCCCCAGATGCAGGTTACCTCGCTCGACTACTCGTCGTTCGTGGGCCGTATCGCCATTGGTCGGGTGCACCGCGGTACGCTGAAAGAAGGCGCTAACATGAGCCTGATCAAGCGTGATGGCACCATCAAGAAGGTAAAAATCAAAGAACTGCAGGTGTTCGAAGGCCTGGGCCGCAATAAAGTAGCCGAGGTTAGCTCCGGTGAAATCTGCGCCGTAACCGGCATCGAAGGCTTCGACATCGGCGATACGCTGGCCGACGCTGAAAACCCCGAAGCGCTGGCCACCATCAGCATCGACGAGCCGACGATGAACATGCTGTTCACCATCAACAACTCGCCCTTCTTCGGTAAGGAAGGTAAGTTCGTAACGTCGCGTCACCTGCGCGACCGGCTGTTCAAGGAAACCGAGAAAAACCTGGCCCTGCGCGTGAAGGAAACCGACCGTGAAGACACCTTCCTGGTGTACGGCCGGGGTATTCTTCACTTGTCGGTACTCATCGAGACCATGCGTCGCGAAGGCTTCGAGCTGCAGGTAGGTCAGCCCCAGGTACTGTTCCGGGAGGATGAAGACGGCAACCGTCTGGAGCCCATCGAGCACTTGGTGGTAGATGTACCGGAGGAAACTGCCGGTAAGGTTATCGAGTTGGTGACGATGCGCAAAGGCGAGCTGACCATCATGGAGCCCAAGGGCGACCTGCAGCACCTGGAGTTCAACATTCCGGCCCGTGGCCTGATTGGCCTGCGCAACAACGTGCTGACCGCCACGGCTGGTGAGGCCATCATGAACCACCGCTTCTCGGCCTACGAAACCTACAAAGGCACGATTCCCGGCCGTATTTCCGGTTCGCTGATTTCGATGGACACCGGTGCCGGCACCGCCTACACCATTGACAAGATGCAGGACCGCGGCGAGTTCTTCGTGGACCCAGGTGAGGAAGTATACGCCGGCCAGGTTATTGGTGAGCACACCCGCCCCAACGACCTGACCATCAACATCCAGAAAGGCAAGAAGCTCACCAACATGCGCGCCTCGGGCTCGGATGAAAACGTGAAAATCGTGCCCAAGCGCCAGTTCTCGCTGGAGGAAGCCATGGAATACATCCAGAAGGATGAGTACCTGGAAGTAACCCCGAAATCGGTGCGGATGCGCAAGATTCTGCTGGACGAAAACGAGCGTCTGCGTTCGGCCAAGAAAGCCGACTAGTTTGCAGTTTATCGTTAAAAAAGGGGGCGTAGCCAGTGGCTGCGCCCCCTTTTTACGTTTCGCACCGGCCAATACGCCAGCCTTGGTGGTTATGCACATCGTAGTAGCCGTACCATTTGTGCTTATGCCTGAATCACCTGCCTACTCTCCCGCAAACGTGGCGCCCCGCTGGTCCTTAATGCGCCAGCGCTGGAGCAACTTACTGTTTGCCCACTGGGCTACGGAGCCGGAATTACTCCGCCCCTACCTGCCTGATCGGCTGGAGCTGGACTTGTTTGAGGGGCAGGCCTGGCTGGGGGTGGTACCTTTTACCATGAGCGGCATCCGCCCGCTGGGGCTGCCGGCGGTGCCGGGCCTGAGCGCGTTACACGAGTTGAATGTGCGCACGTATGCCCGCCTCAATGGGGTACCGGGCGTGTGGTTTTTGTCGTTGGATGCCACGCAGCCGTTGGGTGTGTGGGCCGCGCGCACCCTGTTTCACCTCCCCTACCTGCACGCCCGCATGCAGCTTACTGCCACGCCCGATGGCACGCTGCACGCCAGAGCCACCCGTACGCACCGGGGCGCACCAGCCGCCACCTTTGCAGCCGCCTGGACGCCGGAAGACGCTTTGCCCCTGGCCGAGCCCGGTTCCTTGGCGTATTTCCTGACGGAGCGTTACCATTTGTACACGGCCGGCCCCACCGTACAGCCGGGCCAGCACGGCAACAGTATCTGGCGGGGCCGGCTCTGGCACGAGCCCTGGCGGTTACGAAAGGCGACTTTGCAGCACTGGGATTCTACCGTGGTAGAAAGCCACGGCCTGCCCACGCCCACAGGGCCGCCGTTGCTGCACGCCGCTGATGCCCTGGACGTGTGGGTAGAAGACTTGCGGCGAGTTTAAAGAAAGTATGCTTTCACCAATACCGACGGCTGGTTGCGGAAGTGGCAAAATTCTGCGGAATAGGCATATAGCTGTTTCACAAACAGTGTAGAGACGCGACACTTCGCGTCTTTTCGCCAGGCCGACACAATATGCCGTTCATCGAAGAGACGCCAAGTGTCGCGTCTCTACAGCGTGCGTACATTGCCTATGAAACAGTTGTAAGTACAGCATCTGCACTGGGGTAGCATGTTCGGGCTCGGTACTGGCAGCTAGTGCGCGGAGGTTTTGGAAAACACGTTGATAACGACCACCCCAGCCAGAATCAGCACCAGGCCAAGAATGGCGGGCGCATCGGGCACTTGCTTGTAGAGCACAATACCGGCCAGCGTAATGAGCACGATGCCGATACCCGACCACACCGCATAGGCAATACCGATGGGAATTGTTTTCAGGGTGAGGCTAAGACAATAGAAGGCCAGCCCGTAGCCCAGCACCACCACTGCGCTCGGCAGGAGTTTGGTAAATCCTTCGGAGGCTTTCAGGGCCGAGGTTCCGACGGTCTCGGCCACAATGGCCAGCAGCAAAATCAGCCAGTTCTTCATACGGTTATCTACCCCGCAACACCTCAAAGGTTTGGCAGCCCTGCACTGGGCCAGGGCTGGCTTCCACACTCTGTACGCGGGCGGCGGGTGGCCCCTGCCGGCACCAGGCTTGCAGCTGGTCTAGGGCCTCGCTAGGGCCTTCCGCTTCAATGCTCACAGTGCCAGCCGGGTTGTTACGCACGGTGCCGGTGAGACCCAAGCGGCGGGCTTCCTGCTGAGTACTCTGGCGAAAGAAAACGCCCTGCACAAGGCCCTGAACGTGAATGGTACGATGCTCAATTGGTGAACTCATGGGATAAACTGTAGATGCCAGCGGCCCTGGGAATCCTGCTGCCAGCGAGTATTTCGGAAAGGGTTTTCGGTCAGTAGCATCCGACCGGGCAGATGTTGCCGCCGCAAGCGGCCGGTTGTAACGTCACGTTCATCGAGGTACACAGCCGGCGCGGGGGCTGTGGTACGCCATGCTGTTGCCTTGCCTTCGGTAAGCACTGTCGTGGTCGTATCGGGGCTGAACAGGCGGGCCAGCGTCCGCCGGTTGGGGGCCAGGTAGTACACTTCCGTCGGCTCATCAAACTTCCCCCTGACAGAATCGGGGAAAGTCGGAAACTGCACGGCAAAGCCCCGGAGCTGCTGCAAGTCGAAGAGTGTGCCGCTGGTATCGGTACGCGGCACCCATACGGCTCCGGTATCGGCCGCCAGATTAAACGGCGGCGAGGAGTAGCCGGAGTTGTCGACCCCCACGCGGTAGAGGCGCGGGCCGGCGGTGGTCAGGCGCAACAGATACACGATGTTGACCCGCTCGTATCCTGCTAGGCACTGCACCCGCAGCAGCCACCGGGCCGGATACGTTGGCAGCCGCTGCAACCGCCCCAGCGTTGGTGGGCTCGAATCGGGGCGGCAGAGGGTGAGCGGAAGTAGGGGCCTACCGTGGTAGAGCACTTCAGTAGCCAACGTATCGTAGTAGCTGAACCAGAGCTGAGTGCGCTTCTGGATGTGGTAGCGCAGCACCAACGGAGCCTGCATAGAGGCATTTTCGGTAGTAAACTCGGAAGTAGAGCAGGCACCAAACACCAGCACCACCAGCAACGCGCCCAGCAGCAGGCGGGGCCACCACGACCTAGGGGCAAGTAAGAGCTTTGGGAACGGCATGGGAAGGGCGGCAGCAGAAACCGATACAAGATAAGAAGCGGGCGTTTGCCGAGAACCTGCCAACTTCGCGGGCTCATTCTGCTTGCTTTTTCTGCCCTGCTCATGCGCTACCTGCTCCGCAACTGCTTTGTGTACACTGGCTCTACGCTGTTACCACACCACACGCTGCTGGTGAAAGATGGCCTGATTGAAGCGGTTCTGCCCGAGGTGGCCGCCCCTTCCGATGTACTCACCGTGGACGCCCAGGGCCTGAGCGTGGCCCCCGGCCTGCTGGACTTGCAGGTGTACGGGGCGGCAGGACAGCTTTTTTCCGTGACGCCTACCGTTGAGGCTCTGGCTACGCTGTGCAACCACGCTTTCCGGCACGGCACCACCGGAGTGCTGGCCACCATGCCCACTAACTCCTGGGCCTTGATGCGGCAGGCCCTAGAGGCCGGCCAGGAGTTTTGCCGCCAGCAACCGGGCCTGTTGGGCATTCACTTGGAAGGCCCCTTTATCAACCCCATCAAGAAGGGAGCCCACCAGGCCGAGTTCATCCGGGAGGCCACCGTGGCCGACGTGGAAGAGTTGCTGCAACTGGCCGGCAGCACGCTGAAGATGATGACCCTAGCCCCGGAAATGGTCTCGGCGGCCGTGGTGGCCCGGCTGCGAGCGGCCGATGTGGTACTGTCGGCGGGGCACTCCAACGCTACTTTTGCGCAGGCAGCGGCCGGTTTCCGCCAAGGCTTTTCGGCCGCTACTCACTTGTTCAATGCTATGTCGGCGCTGCAGGGGCGGGAGCCGGGCATGGTGGGCGCCGTGTATGACTCCGCCACGGCCTACGCCAGCATCATTGCCGACGGCGTGCACTGCGACTTTGCCGCCGTACGCATCAGCCAAAAGATTCTGCAGGAGCGCCTTTTCCTGATTACCGATGGCGTGACGGAGAGTACGCAGGGGGCCTACCAGTTTCGGCGGGAGGGCAACCGCTACGTAGATGCCCAGGGCACCCTCGCGGGCTCAGCCCTAACCCTGCCCCAGGCCATCCGCAACTGCGTGCAACACGCCGGCATCCCGCTGGAAGAAGCTTTGCGCATGGCCTCGCTCTACCCGGCTCAGCTGCTCGGCCTCGACCACGAGCTGGGCTACCTCAGCAGCACGTACCGCGCCGATTTTTGGCTGTTTGATGAGCACCTGACACCGCGCGCCACCGCCCGGGCCGGCGAACTAACCTGGCACTAACAGCCGCTTGGCAACTGCCCGCTTTTCGGTCTGACTTGTCCCTGCTATACCTCGCGCTGGCGCACGGCTTCAAAGGTAAGAATGGCGGTGGCCGTGCTCACGTTCAGGGAATCGATGGCCCCGCGCATGGGAATGATGATGGTTTGGTCGCAGGCCTGCATGAGCTCCGGGGTGAGGCCGTCGGCCTCGGTACCCATAACCAGGGCCGTGGGGCCCCGGAAGTTGCAGGTGGTGTAGGGCACGGCCGCATCGGTGAGGGCGGCGGCGTAGGTGCGGATGCCGTGGTGCCGGCACCAGGCCAGCAGCTCGGGACGGGAGGTGGCAATGGTGGGCACCGTGAACGAGCAGCCAATGCTACTGCGGATGGCGTTGGGGTTGAACAGGTCGGTGCGCGGGTCGCAGACGATGACCGCAGTGGCCTGGGCCGCATCGGCGGTGCGCAGAATAGCCCCCAGGTTGCCAGGCTTCTCCACGGCTTCCAACACCAGTAGTAAGGGGTTGGCCGGCAGCGGCAGCTCTTCCAGCGTGAGCAATGGGGGCTTTACCAGGGCCAGTACGCCATCGGACCCTTCCCGGTAAGCCACTTTCTCAAACACTGCCCTCGATACCTCAAACCACTCCACGCCCTGGCCGCCGAACAACTCCCGCAGTGCCTGCTGATGCTGGGCGCCGGCTAAATCGGGACAGATAAACAAGGCCGTAACCGCTACGCCCGCTCCGTGGGCAATGGTCAGTTCCCGCAGGCCCTCCACGATGGTAAGCCCCTGGGCCCGCCGCTCCGACGATTTTTGCTGCAGCTTCAGCAGGTTTTTGATGCGCGGATTCTGGGGGCTGGTAATGGGGTCGAGGGGCATAGGAAAAAATACGGGCGTGGCAGTTGGGGCCGCAAAGATACGCAGGCCAACTTGCGCCGGGGCTGGGCCGTTGTAGGCTCACCCGCACCCTTTCGCTTCCTTTACGGTCGTATTTCGCCCGTTCACCCTCGCTCCTCATTTATGGGCCTCAAGCTCAACACCAAAATTATTCTGGGCTTTGTTATTGCCGTAGGAGTTCTGCTACTGACTTCGGCCGTATCCTGGTACAGCATTCAGCAGCTGGGCTTCTACACCCGCCAGGTAGAGCACACGTACCGGGTGCTGGAAAATGCCTCCAGTCTGCGCGGCCACGTGCGCGACGCCCAAAGCCAGGTGCGCGGCTACCTGCTGCTCAACGACTCCTCCTACCTACCGGGCTTCTACGAGAGCATGCCGGTAGCCCAGGCCGACTACCAGATGCTGCAGCTGCTGACCCTGGACAACCCCCGCCAGCAGGCCCGCCTCGATACGCTGCACAACCGCCTGGAAGAGGAATTTGCTTTTCTGAAACGCTGGTCCCAGCTGCCGCCCTCCACCAGCGCCGTGCGTCGGTTGGTACGTGAGGACCGGAACCGCCAGCTGGCATTGCGGCAGATGATTACGCGGGTGCAGGACGATGAGAAAGTATTGCTCAAGGAGCGTCACCGCCGCCAGGATTTCTTTGAGAATACCACCCCGCTGGCCATCGTTGTATCGGCTATTCTGGCTACCCTTATCGTGGCTTGGCTGTTCACCAAAATTAACCAGGAGCTGCAGGCCAACGAGCAGCTCCAGTTTCAGCTGCAGCGCACCAACGCCGATATGGCTTACCGAATTGAGGTGGTAGAAACGCTGGCCAACCGGGTAATGCAGGGTGACTACACGGCCCGGGTGGCCGAGCAGGACCAAGCCAGCCTGGGCAACCTGGCCGCCTCCCTCAACCACATGACCCACACCCTGGATACCAGCTTTACGGCCCTGGAAAACCGCAACCGGGAGCTGGACCAGTTTGCCTACGTGGCTTCCCACGACCTGAAAGCGCCGTTGCGCGGCATCGTAACCGTGGTGAAGTGGATAGAAGATGAGCTACCCCATGAGCTGAGCCCCCAGATGCGCCAGTACCTGGACATGATGAAGGGCCGCCTGCACCGCCTCGAAGACCTCATCAACGGTCTGCTGGCCTACGCCCGGGCAGGCCGCACGGAGCGTAAGCTGGAAGACGTGGACGTGCAGCAACTGGTGGCCGAGGTAACGGAGTTGGTGGTACCGCCCACTTTCCAGGTAGAAATACCCGCCCCCCTGCCCGTGCTGCACACCGACCGGCTTAGCCTGCAGCAGGTACTTACCAACATCATCGGTAACGCTGCCAAATACCACCACCGCCCCGATGGCCGCATTACCGTAACTGTCCGCGACCTGGGCGAGTGTTTCGAGTTTCGGGTACAGGACGATGGACCGGGCATTGCCCCGCAATTTCAGCAGAAAGTATTCCTGATGTTTCAGACCTTGCGCGACCGGAACACGGCCGAAAGCACCGGCATTGGTCTCAGCATCGTCAAGCGCATTGTGGAGGAGCAGAAAGGCTCCATCCGCATTGAATCGGAGGCAGGCCAAGGGGCTGCCTTTATCTTTACCTGGCACAAATAGGTGAGATGGAGAGTTAGTAAAATGGCGAGCCTGACTTTCTGGCGGCACCTTCCGGGCATTTTACACATCTGCACGACGAATCTACTTAACTCACAATCTCACTACTCACCACTTCACCCTATGCGCTCTGTACTGCTCGTCGAGGACGATTTTTTTGATACCATGACGGCCCAGAAAGCCTTCGAGAAGTTTAATGTCCCGCATAAGCTCTACACGGCCTTCAATGGCCTGGAGGCCCTGGACCTGCTGCTGGGCACCAACGGCGCGGAGCCCATTCGCCCCCTGCCCGAGGTGATTCTGCTGGATTTGAACATGCCCAAAATGAACGGGCACGAGTTTCTGGCCGAAATCAGCACTCACCCCGAGCTGAGCACCATTCCGGTTTTCATTACTACCACCTCGGGCATGGACGTAGACCGCCTGAATGCGCAGAACCTGGGAGTAAGCGGCTACATTGTGAAGCCCATGGACTTTGAATCCGGCACCGATATGGTGGACAGCCTGAACCTGCTGGAGCGGCTGCTACGGTCCCCGGTATAATACTCCAGCCCTGCTCTTTGCTATGCAACTACTATTCAAAAACGACCACTGCCACATCTTCCTGGATGACAGCATTCCGGCTTTGTACCAGGAATGGCAGGGCTTTGTGGCCGGTGAGCCGCTGCGCGAGGCCCACGATGCCACCGTGCAACTGCTCCGCCAGCACCAGCTCAGCCGCGTACTGGCCGATACCCGGCAGATGCGCGTAATTCCGCGCGCCGACCAGCAGTGGATCATGGACAGCTTTTTTCCTCGGGCTATTGCCGCCGGCTACCGGCGCGTGGCCGTGGTACAGGCCGAGGACGCATTCAACCAGACTTCCGTGCAGAACATTTTGGGCGGCGTTACGCAGAACACGCTGCTGGTAGCCGAGCGTTTTCGGAGCGTACCTGAGGCGCGGGCCTGGCTGCAGGCGCAGTAAAGCGCCGCCTCGTGCTACGCTCCCCTGCGCCCGGGCACCCAACGGTGGCGGATTCCGGGCCTTTTGCTTGGGTGGTACAGCAAGTCCGGCATTTTGTTTGAGGGAGGTACCGTAGCCAAATTTGCCGGGCACTTTCGGGGTTCAGTGCGGGTTGGTGAGGGTAGCTAGCAGCGCCTGAGGCGGCCGGGCTTTCCCTCACGGCATCTTCACGCTACCAGCCTGATAATTCGTTCTTTCTGCCTTTCTTTATCCCTATGTTGCTTCGCTTCCTCCCTGTGCTGGCCTTGTGCGGGCTGGCATTCCCGGCCCTGGCTCAACAAACCCCGCGTGAGTTGAACACGCTGCCGGGCGCGCCGGCTCCCGTAGCCCAACCTGCTCCCACCGTTGCTCCCCAACCGGCCGTAGCTCCAGCCCCCGCAGTTGCCCCGGCTCCCGTTTCCGTGGCCCCGCCCGACACTGCCCGCCGCGCGCCCCGCACCCTGGCCGCCCCGCCTGCCATGCCCGACTCGGTACGCACGCAGCAGCGCCAGCCCCAACTGCCCCCGACTAACACCACCCGCTATGCCGTGGGGCTGAAGTCGGGACAGGTGCTGCGCGGCTACGATGTGGAAGTAAAGCAGCCCGTATTCGGCCGCACGTTTCTGCTGGTAGATGGACAGCAGCGCCTGGACCTGACCGATGTACGCTACTACGAGGATGAAACCGGTTTTTACGTGCGCACCACCTTGCCCGGCCGCTCCAAGCGGGAAAGTACCCTGCGCCGCGACCGGGTGGGCCGCATCAGCCTCTACTCCATCACCTCCCAGCAATACATGAATAACCCGGGCGGTTTCAGCCCCTACGGCTACGGCCGCTACGGGGGCTACGGCTACCCCTACGGCGGGGGCTTTGGCGGGTACCGCACGGTGCGCACCGAGTATTTCAGCAAGGATAATGGCCCCATTGAAGACCTCAGCGTCCGGAACCTGCAGCTGGCCACGATAGACAACCCTGGCTCCCAGCGGCTGCTGGCGGATGCCCGCCGCTACCAGCGTATTACTACGCTTAGCTACGTAGGAGCTGGCGCTCTGCTGCTGGCCGGCACGTTCTCCAGCTTTGGTGGCAGCAACGGTTTTTCGGTGTCGCCGCTGATGTACGCGGCTATTCCCCTGGCCATTGTGCCGCTGGTTATCGGCGGCAAGTCGCAGAACAGCGTGAAACAGGCCATATTGCTGTACAACCGGGGGCAGTAGCCTCGCCTTTCCCTGCTGCAATGAAAACGCCCCGGCTACTTACAGCCGGGGCGTTTTCATTGCAGCAGGGTTAACCTTGAGTGAGCTGGTTTGCGTAGGCAGGCAGGTGAACACACCGGTTATTACTGCCCTGCTGGCTGAGCGCCAGGAGCTGGCTTTATGGGTACACGAAAAGCTCTGCACTGAGTACGGAGCCCCTTTTGCCTTTTTCAGTACCAAAGACCCACTCAGCGAGCTAATCAGCGCCCTGCTTTCTCACCGTACCCGCAACCAGGATTCGCACCGCGCCTACCAGGAGTTGCGGGCTCGGTTCCCGACCTGGGAGCAAGTCAGCGCAGCGCCTACTGCCGAGGTGGAACAGGCCATTAGTGCCTGCACCTGGCCTGAGCAGAAGGCTCCGCGCCTGCAGCAGGTACTACGGGAAGTGAGCAACCGGTGCAACGGCCCCTGCAACCTGGAATTTCTGGCAGAGTTGCCCATTCCGGAGGCCCGGGCCTGGCTGGAGCTGCTGCCGGGGGTGGGCCCCAAAACCAGCGCTGCCGTGCTCCTGTTCAGCACCCTGCGCCGCCCAGCCATGCCCGTAGATAGCCACCACCACCGCGTGGCGCAACGCCTGGGCCTCATCGGGCCGAAGGTAGGCGAGGCCGCCGCTCATGCTCAGCTGGCGGCCCTTCTTCCTCCTACCTGGGACGCGCAGCAGGTATACGACCACCATGAGGCCCTGATGTTTCATGGGCAGAAGTGCTGCTATTTCCACACCCCGGCCTGCGGGCGGTGCGTGGTATTGAGCCGCTGCCCTTTTGGCCAAGGCCGGGTCCGGTAATTTTTACGCAACTTTCGTCTCTTGCTTTTCTACTACTATGAAACCAACCTACGGACTGCCCGCCCTTCTCTCGTTCTTCATCCCCGGCCTGGGCCAGCTCATCAAAGGCCAGATTTTGAAAGCCTTTCTTATCTGGGCCGTGGGCGGAGCCGTGGGCTTCCTGTTGGCCTGGACGCTCGTAGTACCTTTCCTCATCTGGGCCTGGAACGTGTACGACGCCTACAACGACCCCGCTTAAGCCCGTGGCCATTTTGCACCTGAAAGCCCGACCCAATAGCCGCCACACCCAACTGGAGCCCGCCTCTGATGGCAGCTGGCTGGTGCGGCTGCAGGCGCCGGCTCAGGATGGCAAAGCCAACGCCTGCCTGCTGGCGTATCTGGCCGAGGTATTTGGCGTAAGCAAATCCAGCGTTACGCTGCTGAGTGGGCACACTGCTCCGTTTAAAAAGGTGGAGTTAGTGGGTATCACGGAGCAGGAGCTGCAAGCTCTGCTACAACAGCATCGTGCCGGGTAGCGGCATCCTTTGCGAGTGGTTTGGCGTTGAACGAGCAAGCTGAACGGCTTTTCTACCTCTTCTCCCCTCCCACCCTCCTTTTGCTATGTCGTTTTTTCCTACCTGGGCCATAGCGGGCTTCTGGGGTCTGGTTTCGGGCTCCGCGTTGTTGCTGGGCGCGGCCATTGGCTATTTTACCCATATTCCGCAGCGGCTTATTGCGGCCATTATGGCGTTTGGAAGCGGTGTGCTCATTGCTACCCTTTCCCTGGAGCTCATGGAAGAAGCCTATAAAAAGGGCGGCTTCGACTCTACGGGGCTGGGGTTTGTGGGTGGGGCGGCCGTATATACCCTGGCCAACTGGCTGCTGGCCCGCTACGGCGCCAAGCACCGCAAACGCTCAGGGGAGCACCAGTCGCGGGAGCGGGCGGCCGTGCAAGAAGGCCACACGGAAGGCAACGAAAGCGGCGACGACAACGGTATGGCCCTGGCCATAGGGGCCTTGTTGGATGGCATTCCGGAAAGCATTGTAATTGGCCTGAGTATGCTGGCCGGGGGCGGCGTGAGCGTGGTGGCAGTAGTGGCCATTTTCCTCAGCAACCTGCCCGAGGGCCTGAGCAGCGCCGCCGGCATGCGCAAAGCGGGCCGGCGCCCCGCCTATGTGCTAGGGTTGTGGGCTGGCATTGCCGTTGTTTCAGGCCTTGCCTCGCTGGTAGGCTACACTGTATTCAGTGGGTTTTCAGCGGAAGTAGTGGCCGCTACCACGGCCGTAGCAGCCGGAGCGGTGCTGGCCATGGTGGCCGATACCATGATTCCGGAAGCATTTGAGGTGGCCCACAATTTCACGGGGCTTATTACGGTCGTCGGCTTTCTGGTATCGTTTGTCCTGAGCAAGCTAGGCGAGTAATTGCGCAGATTGCCGCGCAAACGGCACCGTACAGAAGGTTCATGTAGTGACAATCCGCGCAGTAGTTGTATTCTGTAGTTAAACCCCGTTAAAGCAAAGAAGGCCACCGGATTCCCCGCCGGTGGCCTTCCTCATTAGGTACTATCCCTCATTCCTTCTCTAACCCACCCGCCGCCTGAGGGGGCTGCCGCAACATTTTCCGGAGGCTGCGGCAATAGCGGCGGATGTTACCGTTACACCCGTTCCACCGCTGGTTCGCGGCGGTACGTGCGTTCAAATTCTTCGTCGATGTGGTAGGTGGACTCCTCGTGCTGACTTAAGTCGAGGCCCAACTCTTCTTCCTGCAGCTTTACGCGCAATCCGAAAATACGGTCCGTTATTTTCAATAAAATCCAAGCGCCCACGAACGAGTAGGTGATGACGATGAGCAACCCTAGCAGATGGTAGCCGAAGGTAGAAAAGGTGCCGTGAATTAATCCCACCTTATCGGCGAAGATACCCGTGAGCAGCATGCCAACAATGCCGCCCAGCCCGTGGCAGGGAAACACATCCAGGGTATCGTCGATGGTAGTGCGCGAGTTCTGCCAGTGTACGGCCGCGTGGCTGATAAGGGCCGCCAATACCCCGAACAGGATGCTTTGCCCATAATCGACGTAGCCGGCGGCGGGCGTAATAGCCACCAGCCCCACCACCGCCCCGGTGCAAGCACCCACAGCCGTGGGCTTGCCGCCGCGCACAATTTCAATCAGCAGCCAGGCAATGAGAGCTGCTGCCGAGGCCAGGTTGGTATTCACAAACGATAACGCGGCCAACTCATTAGCGCCCAGGGCCGAGCCGGCATTAAAGCCAAACCACCCAAACCACAACAAGCCCGTTCCGAGCAGCACGTAGGGCACATTGGGCGTTGAGAACGAGGAAGGCCGCAGGTTAGCCGAGCGCCGGCCCAGCACCATGGCACCCGCCAGGGCGGCTACCCCCGCCGAAATGTGTACCACTGTGCCCCCCGCAAAATCCAGCACTCCCCACTTGCGCAAGAAGCCCTCGGGGTGCCAGGTCCAGTGGGCCAATGGGCAGTAAATGAACAGGCTGAACAGCACCATAAACGCCAGATAGCCCTTAAACCGCACCCGCTCGGCAAAGGAGCCGGTAATAAGGGCGGGGGTGATAATGGCAAATTTCAGCTGAAAGGCGAAATAGAGGATGAACGGAATGGTAGCGGCGAAGGCCGGATTGGGGGCCGTACCCACATTGCGCAGCAAGGCAAACGTGAAAGGATTGCCAATGAGCCCGTGCCAGGAGTCGCCGTAGCAGAGCGAGAATCCCACAAAATAGAACAGCACCGAAATAACGCCCAGCGCCACAAAGCTCTGCAACATGGTGCTAATTACGTTTTTGGGCCGCACCATTCCCCCGTAAAAAAACGACAACCCCGGCGTCATAATCAGCACGAAGGCCGTTGCCGTCAGCATCCAGGCTACATCGGCTCCATTTAGGGAACCAGGCGTGGCGGCCGGGTGAGGCACGCGCACAAAGGCAGCCAGCAAAGCCAGCACCAGCAGAGCAACCAATGCAAATAAACTCTTGCTGGGTTTGACAGTAGAAGATTTCGGAGTCATAACACGTACTTTGAAGCAAACACCCTTATTACAAAGGTCAATATACTTCAAATAGCATTATTATTCACCAAACCCCTATCAATTACATATCCACCTGACGCAAAAATTGGTTTTATTTACCCACACCCCCTATTATTTAAGGCACCTATACTACAGACAGCACTGTCTATATCATGTTCGTACTCTTTGGAGGCAATGGCAGCAGTAGTGTCCTTATTTCTCAGCTCGGCCCAGCACATTGTCTAGGTATTTCTGAGCTGAACCGGTGTTGAGCAACAGAATTTGCTCCTCGGGTTGGATGTAGCCAGTGTGCAACAGGTGCCGGACCGCACTCCAGAGCGCCCCACCCTCGGGAGCGACGAACAACCCTTCCTGGTGGCTCAATTCCCGCATTCCGGCCAGCATCTGCTCGTCAGTAACGGCTAAGGCCAGACCGTTAGACTCATCCAGCACTTGCAGCATGAGAGCTTCGCCCAGGGGGCGGGGCACCGCCAGGCCGTTGGCAATGGAAGGCTGGCCCACGTAGGCGTGGCAATTAGGCTGGCGACCAGCGCGGGTTTCTACCAAGGGGCAGCAGTTAGCCGCCTGCACGGCCACCATCCGCGGCAACTTGGCGTGGCGGGGCAGCCAACCCAGCGCCTGCATCTCCCGGATGGCCTTCCAGATACCGATGAGGCCGGTGCCGCCCCCGGCCGGGTACAGCAGCACGTCGGGCAGCGTCCAGTTGAGCTGCTCGGCCAGCTCGTAGCCCATGGTTTTCTTGCCTTCGAGGCGGTAGGGCTCCTTCAGCGTCGAGACATCGAGCAGTTCGCTGCCCACGTTCAGCTCCCGCACCCGGGCGGCGCAGTCGTTGATGAGGCCGTCTACTAAGTGCACCTCAGCGCCGTACCAGTAGCATTCCTCCTTGAAGGCCGTGGGCGTGTGGCGGGGCATCACCACTACGCAGCGCAGGCCCGCTCGGGCGCAGTAGGCGGCCAGGGCCACACCCGCGTTGCCGGCCGTGGGAATAATGCAGCCCGTCACGCCCAATTCCTTGGCCTTAGAAACCGCCATGCTCAGGCCCCGGGCTTTGAATGAGCCAGTGGGGTTCTGGCCTTCATCCTTGAGCAGCAAACTGCGCAAACCGTGGCGGGCCGCCAGGCGCGGCAGTCGCAGCAGCGGCGTCCATCCCTCGCCCAGCGTTACCAGGTTGGCTTCATCCAGCAGCGGCAGCAACGCCCGGTAGCGCCACATGGAGTTATCGGCAGGGTTGATAGCCTCGGCCCGGGTGAGCGGGGCGGCTAGGTCGTAGCGGGCCAGCAGCGGCTGGGCGCAGCAATCCGACACGCGCTGCAGCGTGAAGGCGTCGTGGGGAGCGTGGCAGGCAGCGCAGTGCAGCGCGTGCAGACGGGACTGGGTGGTGGTTTCGAGGGTGGTCATGGCAGGGAGTTCAACGCAAAACTCTCCCCTGCTCATGCCTCAGGCAAACGCCTTCTTGGAATAGCCTATGCCCGTTTGGAATAATGACCGGACGATGTAGAGACGCGACACTTCGCGTCTCGCCGTTGCTGAGATTGTTTGGTTGGTGCGGCTCCGGTCGTTCAACGGCGAGATGCGAAGTGTCGCGTCTCTACACCGTGTGGTGCAAGCAACATCAGCAAGCGAGATTCCTCGCAGGCTCGGAATGACGTTCTGGGTTTGCGCCGCCCCTACTGTGGTTGCCGGCTGCCGTAATACCGCCGGGCGAACTGCACGAATGTTTTGTAGGGCAGGTTGTTTTCGGTGCCTTTGCGCTGCACGAAATCAAAGTGGCGCACCAGGTTTAGGTCGCGTACGGGCACTTCCACCAACTCACCGGCGGCCAGCTCCTTCATCACCGACTGCCGGGGCAGGAACGCTAGGCAGGTATCCACCCGCACGAAGTTCTTGAGGGCCTCGGTGCCGCCTAGGCGCACTTTCACTGGTAAATCGGTGAGGCGGATGCCGTGGGTTTGTAGGGCTTCTTCCAGCACGGCCAGCGTGCCCGAGCCAACTTCGCGCAGGGCCACGGGCGTGCGGCGCAAGTCCTGGGCCTCCAGCTCGCGGCGGTGCAGGGGGTTGCGGGCCGAACACACGGCCACCACTTCATCGGTGAGCAGCGGGGTGTAGGTGACATGGCTGATTTTGTGGATGCCCTCGATGATGCCCAGGTCGATTTCATGCTCCAGCAGGGCCTTGAGGATGTTCTCGGAGTTGCGGTTTTTGAGCGCGAGCTGGGTGTGCGGGTAGCGGCCCAGGTAGGCCGAAAGCACCGGCGGAATCACGTAGAGCGAAATGGTGGTGCTGGCCCCAATCACCATCTGCTGGCGCGGCTGAAACTCGGGGCTCAACTCGGTAAACTCCTGCTCCAGCTCGTGCTGCAGCTGCCGGGCCAGGAGCAGCTTGCGGTACAGCAGCTCGCCGGCCGCCGTGAGTTGCACCGCGTTACCGAGTCGCTCAAACAGGCCCGTTTTGTAGTGCTCCTCCAGCGCCCGCACCCGCTTGCTCACCGCCGACTGGCTCAAGAACAGCGTCTGCCCCGCCTTGGTGAAACTCAACTGCCGGGCAACTTCCAGAAAGACTTCGTGCGCGTGGGAAAGCATAGCCGTGAAGGTAAGCGCCCGGCCGGCTTTTGGGCGGTGTTGGGGCAGGCGGAGTGAGAGCATCAGCAGGAACGTCATGCGGAGGCGCAGCCGAAGCATCTCGCGTGCTGACATCTTCGGCCACGTTTTTCCATACTTCGGCCCGCCGCTAAGACGTACCGCTACCACCCGCGGCTTCGCGTATCTTTACTTTCCTACCAGCCCGCTGCCGCTATGTCGCCCATCACCAGCATTTCCCAGCTCGACCTCACCAAAACCTACACCTACGCCGATTACCTGACGTGGCGGCTGAAAGAAGTAGTTGAGTTGATCCGGGGCAAAGTGCGCCAGATGAGTCCTGCGCCTCGGGTGGTTCACCAGCGGCTTTCGAGTCGCTTTATGGGTATGATTTACGCGCACTTGGCCCACCAATCCTGCGAGGTATTTCACGCGCCCTTCGACGTGCGCCTGACCAAAGCCACGCCTAACGGCGACGCCCAGATTACCACCGTGGTGCAGCCCGATATCTGCGTGGTGTGCGACCCAGCCAAGCTGGACGAAAAAGGCTGTATCGGCGCCCCCGACTGGATTATCGAAATTGTGAGCCCCGGCAACGCCAGCCACGACACCAAAAGCAAGTTCGACCTCTATGAGGAAAACGGCGTGCCGGAATACTGGATTGTATTCCCGGGCGAGAAAACCGTTTCCGTATTTGTGCTGCACGAGGGCCGCTACCAGCCCCTCGGCGACTTCTACACGCCCGGCATTATTCCGGTACACACGCTGCCGGGGTTTGGCATTGAGTGGGCGGAGGTATTTGAGGGGGTGTAAAAATTTTATATTCGAGTGCGCTCAAACTGTAATGGCATAATTGGCTGCTCTCACTCAACAAAACCATTGAAGAGGAAAGAGTATAAGTCATCCATGTGACCTATCTCAATTGAAGATCTTCCTTCAAATCCTTGACGGTTGATGTAAGCAAAATCACCTACATACTTTGGTATTTCTATCCAAGATGGGAGTGAATCATACTCTTCTTTCTCTGCCGACTTAACCTGATAAGTGAATCTACCTTCTATAACATGAACCAGAGCAATACCGTGACTTGTGGCAAACTCCACAGCTCCACTCTGAAAGCCTGCAGTTGAGAATACTATTCCCTTCTGAGCTCCTAACGAAATTATCCTATTAAATAGGACTTCAACAACTTCTCTTTTGACACGAGCAGACTGATGCTTACATTCTACTAAAACGAGAAAATCACAGCCAAGAGCTTGAAAAACAGCTTTAACATCTATCTGATACGTGCCGTCATGACCGGCTAGTTTTTGATTATGCTTTGCTTCAAAGAAAGTTAGATTCGTACCTATTTTCTCCAAGTGAGATTTGACAAAAAGCTCAAATTCAATTGGAGTCAGATGAGTAACTAAATCTTCGTAAGACCTCATGTTTGTCGAATTTTCAGCTTGGCAAAAAACCAATAATTATTCCCATTCAAACCTATACAAAACCTAGCAGAAACGCCGTTTTTCTATACCTTCCGGCGTCTTTCCTAACTCCTCCCCCTTACATGCTGTTTCGCTCCTTTTCCCGCCTGCCGCTGCTGGTGTTGCTGGCGGTGCTGTGCGCCTGCTCCAAGTCCGGTTCCGACGGTGGACAAGACCCCAACGGCGAGGAAATTGACCCGTACCAGAACCTCGTGTTCCAGTTTGCCGATGCCGTGGTGACGCCCGAGCTGCAGGACCGCTGGGATACGGTGCAGGTGGTGCGCTTCGAGCCGGCCGTGCGCGGCAAGTTCAAATGGACGTCGGACCGGGAACTGATTTTCTCGCCCAGCACACCGTTTAAGCCCAGCACCGCCTTCACGGCCACGCTGCGCAAGCAGGCCCTGCCCGAAGGCAAGCGCAACGCCGAGCTGCCAGAGAACCGCCAGAAATTCCACACGCCCTACCTGGAGCTACAGGAACCGCAGGCGTTCTGGGGCCGCTCCAGCCGGGCCGCCGGCACCGCCGAGATGCGCGTGGAGCTGCCCTTCAACTACGCCGTGAAGCCCGCCGACGTAAAACCGCTGCTACGCGTAACCCAGGACGGCCAGCCCGTAGCCTTCGAGGTCAGCGGCGAGCCGGGTGAGGTGGTGCGCGTGAGCCTCAACCAGCAGGTGCGCCCCGGCTCCCCGCTCACGGTGGCCCTGGCCCAGGGCCTGCACGCCGTGGGCAGCGACCAGCCCAGCACCACCGACTACGAAACCCAGGTAACCGTGCCCGACCCGCAGGCCCTGCAGGTAACCACCATCGAAGGCTCGCTGAAAAATGCCGACCCGATGGTGCTCATCACCACCAGCCAGCCCGTAACGGCCACCTATTTGCAGAGCTACCTCACCGTGTCGCCGCAGGTGGCCTACGAGGTAGAGGAAGTGGAAAATGGCGTGCGGCTGAAAGGTGGTTTTGAGGTAGGTCGCAGCTACCAGATTGGCATCAGCCAGGGTCTACGCGGCGGGTTGGGTGGGATGCTGGGCGAGGGCGTAACCCAGACGGTGAGCTTCTCCGACGAACGTCCCACCATCAGCTTCGGCAGCGCCGAGAAGGCCATGTACCTCGATGCCCTGGGCTCCCGCAACCTGGGCGTGCGCATCAACGAGGTAAACCAGGTGAAGGTGACCATTGCTAAGGTGTACGCCAACAACATTCAGCAGCTGCTCCGCGGCGGCACCCAGTATGGCTACCCCGAGTACGACAGCGAGGAAAGCAACGAGGAAGAAGGTGACGGCGGCGAGTACGTGGACCACTCCTTCCAGTACTACGACGTGGAGAACCTGGGCAACGTCCTGACGGAGCGCACCTACACCGTATCGGGGCTACCGAAGGCGCAGGGGCTGCGGCTACTGAACCTGAACCTCAAGGACCTGGAATTTGCGGGTGGGCTGAAAGGGCTCTACATCATCAAGGTGCAGGACACCGAGCGGCAGTGGCTGCAAGTGAGCAAGCTGGTGGCCGTGTCGGATATTGGGCTGATTGTGAAGCAGGGCAAGGCCGGCAGCACGCTGGTATTCGCCAACTCCATCCGCAACGCCAAGCCGCTTTCCGGAGTGGAGCTGCGCTACATCAGTACCAACAACCAGGTGATGGGCACCGGCATTTCCAACGGCGACGGTGTGGCCCGCTTCGACAGCACCGCCGCCAACGGCCGCTTCAAGCTGGGCATGGTGATGGCCCAGCAGGGCAACGACTTCACCTTTCTCGACCTGAGCCGCAGCCGGGTGGAAACCTCGCGCTTCGAGGTAGGCGGCCTGCAAACCAACGCCGCCCGTTACCAGGCCTTCCTCTACGGCGACCGGGACCTGTACCGCCCCGGCGACACCATCCAGACCAACACCGTACTGCGCACCGAGGACTGGCAGGCCCCGCCCAAAGGGCTGCCGGTGAAAATCCGGCTGCTGCTGCCCACGGGCAAGGAGTACGCCAGCCTGCAGAAGCAGCTGAATGCGGCCGGCTCCTTCGAGGCCCGCTTCATTCTGCCCCCGGCCGTGATGACCGGCCTCTATACCCTGGAAGTCCTCACCGGCAACGACGTGCTGCTGACTTCGCGCCAGCTTTCGGTGGAGGAGTTTATTCCGGACCGGATGAAGGTAACGGTGAAGGCTAGCCCCGCCGTGGTGAAGCCCAGCCAGTCGGTTTCGACCCAGATTACGGCCCAGAACCTGTTTGGCCCCCCGGCCGCCGACCGCAAGTTTGAAGTGGAGTTTTCCTTGAAGGAAAAAGCCTTCAACCCCAAAGGATTCGAGCAGTACACCTTCGCCATCAACAGCGGCGACAAGCGGCGCGGCGCCTATGGTGACTTGGAATCGACGCCCATTTCCGACCGGTTCGAGAAAACCACCCGCGAAGGCACCACCGACGCCGCCGGCCGCGGCACTGCCACCTACGAAGTGCCCGATTACACCGACCTGGGCACGCTGGAAGGCGCGGCCTTCACCACGGTATTCGACGAAACTGGCCGGCCCGTGAACCGCTTGGCCACCTTCGAGGTGCAGACCCAACCGGTGCTGTTCGGTATCCGGAGCGCCGATGACTTGGTGAGCACCGGTAAGCCGCTGGCCGTGCAGCTGGTGGCCCTCACGCCGGCCGGCAAGCCCACGCAGGCGCAGGCGCAGGTACAAATCGTGCGTCTGCTCTGGGAAACGGTGATTGAGCGCCAGGGCGGCCGCTACGTGTACAACTCGCAGAAGCGCGAGGAAGTGGTGCTCAACCGCACCATTCCGGTGTACGGCAGTAGCACCTCCGATGCCAACCTGGGCTTCTCGCCTACGTATTCGGGCGAGTACGAAATCCGGGTTGCGCGCCCTGGGGCCGTGACTTATGTGGCCCGGCGCGTGTACGCCTACGGCTACGGCGACACCCAGAGCAACTCCTTCGAGGTGAACAATGAGGGCGAGGTGACCATTGAGGCCGACAAGCCCAAATACGAGCCCGGCGACGTGGCCCACCTGCTGCTAAAAACGCCCTTCCCCGGCCGCGTGCTCGTAACGGTGGAGCGGGACCGGGTGCTCGACCACTTCTACGTGACCACCGATGAGAAATCGGCCAAGGTGGACGTGCCCATCCGAGGCAACCACGTGCCCAATATCTACGTGACGGCCACTGCTATCCGCGAAATCAAGGACAACCGCCTGCCGCTCACCGTGGCCCGGGGCTTCGTTCCCCTCACGGTGGAGAAGCCCGGCGCGCGCCTGCAAGTCGCCATCAAAGCGCCCGCCCAAAGCCGCTCCCAGACCGCCCAGACCATTGAAGTCACCACCGCCCCCGGCGCGCAGGTGACGCTGGCCATGGTGGACGAGGGCATTCTGCAGATGAAGGACTACCGCACGCCCGACCCTTACGGCTACTTCTACCAGAAGCGCGCCCTGGAAGTGCAGGCCTACGACGTGTACCCCTTCCTGCTCCCCGAGCTGGGCACCAGCAGCACCGGCGGCGACGGCTACGACCTCTCGCGCCGCACCACACCCGTGCCCAACCGCCGCGTGCGCCTGCTGGCCAAATGGAGCGGCGTGCTCACCGCCGACGCCAGCGGCAAGGTGCGCTACAAGTTGCAAATCCCCCAATTCAGCGGAGCAATCCGCATCATGGCAGTGGCCTACAAAGGCGACGCCTTCGGCTCGGCCGAACACACCATGCGCGTGGCTGACCCGGTGGTTATTTCCACGGCCCTCCCCCGCTTCCTTAGCCCCGGCGACACGATTGACGTGCCCATAACGCTGACGAATACGACAAATAAGGCAATAAAAGGTCTAGCACTTTTACAGCTTCCACAGCCTCTTCAAACTGCTACAACTACAATTTTACGTTCTAGCGAGGATTACCGACTGGCGGAACAACATATAGGAAATAATGCTAGTGTCGACTTCTTCCCCAACAGCGTTTACCGTCATATGGTACTCCCGCCTAATACTGAGAAGCGTGTTGTGTTTCGTATGATGGCCAGTCGCATAGGGAATAGTAAAATTCAAGTAGTGTTCCATGCAGCTGGGAAACCATACTCCAACGAGCTAAGTGAAACCATCGAGCTACCCATCCGCCCAGCTTCACCGCTGCAGAAGCGCACAGGGGCGGGCGTGGTGGCGGGCGGCGCGGCCCAGCAGCTCAACCTGCGCACCGACTTCCTGCCTTCCTCCCTGCGGAGCCAGCTGGTAGTGAGCCGCTCGCCGATGACGGAATTTGCCAAGGACCTGCGCTACCTGCTGCAATACCCCTACGGCTGCCTGGAGCAAACCGTATCGGCCGCCTTCCCGCAGCTCTACTACGGTGATTTGGCCGCTTCCCTGGGTCAGAAAACCGGCAAGACGGGCAAGGCCGGCCTGTTCAACCCCAACTATCACGTGCAGGAAGCCATCCGCAAGGTAGAAGCCCAGCAGATGTACAACGGCAGCCTTAGCTACTGGCCCGGCGGCGACTACGACAACTGGTGGGCCACCGCCTACGCCGCCCACTTCCTGCTGGAAGCCCAGCAAGCCGGCTTCGACGTGAACAAGAACGTGCTGGACCGGGTACTGCGCTACCTGCAGGCCCGGGTGCGGAAGCGCGAAACCGACACCTACAACATTATCCAGACCGGCGGCGTGATTCAGCCCGTGACGCTGGCCAAAAAGGAAATTGCCTACTCGCTCTACGTGCTGGCCCTGGCCGGCCGCCCCGATGCTGTGGGCCTGAACTACTACAAAGCCAACCGCAAGCTGTTGCCCGAAGATTCGCGCTGGGTGCTGGCCTGCGCCTTCGCCCTGAGCGGCAACCAGCGCAGCTACCGGGAGGCCCTGCCCGCCCGCTTCGGGGTGCAGTCCATTGCCGGCCGCCAGCTCGGCGACGCCTTCTCCTCTCCCATCCGCGACGAGGCGCTGGTGCTCAATGCCCTGCTCGCCGCCGACCCCGCCAACGCCCAGGTGAACGTGCTGGCCCGCCAGCTCAGCCGCCAGGTGAAGCAGGCCGGCTGGCTCAGCACCCAGGAACGTGCCTTCGCGCTGCTGGCCCTGGGCAAATTGGCCAAGAAAAACGCCGGCAGCACCGTCACCGCCAGTCTGCTGGCCGACGGCAAGGCCATCGGCAACTTCTCGGGCAAGGACCTCACGGTAAGCAACGTGGCCAACCGCCAGCTGCAGCTGCGCACCAGCGGTAAAGGCAGCCTCTATTACTTCTGGGAAACCGAGGGCATTTCGCCCACCGGCCAGGTGCGCGAGGAAGACGCCTACCTGCAGGTGCGCCGCCAGTTTCTGAACCGTACCGGCCAGCCCGTAGGCAGCACCAGTTTCCGCCAGAACGATTTGGTAGTGGTAAAAATCACCATCCAGTCGGCTGAGTCGGCCGGGGAAGTGAAGAACGTGGCCATTACCGACCTGCTCCCCGCCGGCCTGGAAATCGAAAACCCGCGCATCGGGGCCGTGCGCGACCTGACCTGGGCCACCGACGCCGCCCAACCCGATTACCTCGACGTGCGCGACGACCGTATCAACCTGTTCACCACCGTCACCACGCAGCCCAAATCATTCTACTACCTCTGCCGCGCCGTGAGCAAAGGCACCTTTAAGCTCGGCCCCGTCAGCGCCGACGCCATGTACAACGCCGAGTACCACTCATACGCTGGGTCTGGTGTAGTGCGGGTGCGGTAAACAAAAACCTGTCATCCTGAGCGGAGCGAAGGACCTTATCACGTCAGAATAAGTCGTTCCGGCGTAATAAGGTCCTTCGCTCCGCTCAGGATGACAGATGATAGTTTGTTGCGCTATTTCTATTAGAACCAGTTGGCGTAAAGCTCAGATTCAGTTTTCAGTTTCTTCTACTTCTTACTACCTCATTCTTTCATGATTAACCTACGCGTTGTTCTGATTTCCATCCTAGTCATGTTCTTCGGAATGATTTTGTGGATGGGCTACTACTTCTATTTCCGCACCGATGGCCGGGGAAACGTGACGCGGGAAGCTGACAGCCCGGAAGCCGCAGCCCGGGGCCAGCGAACCTTGCAGCGGGCCGATGCGCTGATCAACCAGCGGCAATATGTGCCGGCCAAGGCCTTGCTGGACTCTCTGCGGGATGCGGATGCCAACCCGGCTTTCTTTATCAGCACCGAGGACCTGCAGCAGCGCTTTGATACGCTTTGGGCACGTCGTCAGCAGGCCGGCCAATAAAGGCCGCCCCTACTGCCACGTACTTACTAACGCAACAGGCCGGCCCCAATGGAGCCGGCCTGTTGTATGAAAAGCTACCCGGTGCTTATTGCAGCACGAGGCGCTGGGTAGTAACGGCGGCACCGCTTTTCACTTTGAACAGATAAGTGCCCCGGGCCATGTTACCGGCGTCGAAGCGTACCTGGTGCAGCCCCGCCTCCTCGGTACCGGCTACCAGGGTGCGTACTTTCACGCCCAACGTATTGTATACCTCCACGCTTACCGGGCCGGGCTGAGCCAGGTGGTAGCTGATGGTGGTAGAGCCGCTAAAGGGGTTGGGGTACGCCACGGTGCTGCGGTCCAGCAGAGTAGCAGCCGTGGTAGCCGTAGTAGTGGTGCTGGCCGTGCCGCGGGCAGCAGTGGGCTGCGTTACAGCATCATACTGCGGGAACGTGCGGCTCACGATGACGGCGAAATCAGCCCGGGTTACGTTCTGGCTGGGCTTGAAGGTGGCGTGCAGCGTAGGCTGCAGGTCGTAGGGGCCCTGCTTGAGCGTATAGTAGGCGTTGATGAGGTTCAGATTCAGGGCAATACTCACGTAGCCTTTCAGCGCGGCGGGAATCGAGCCTTCATCGTCTACTGCAATAGTTTGGCCGTTTACCTGCACCGTGAGGGGCTGGCTGTTGCGGGCCAGGGCCTGCTGCTCAAAGCCCAGGCTCTGCACCAGGGAGTACGCCAAGGAAGCCCGGTTTACCTGCGCATTGGGTGAGAACGTGCCGGTAGCCGTGGGCAGCATCACGCCGCCGGCTTGATGGAACCGGTCGCGCTGGGCCGCGCCTTTGGCTACTACCGATTCCGTCAGGAGCACATCGGCGGCCGAGGACACGTCGGTGAAGGAACGGGCGCCGCTGAAGGGCAGCAACTGCCGGATGCCCTGGCCCATCAGCAGGTAATCGGCCAGCTGAATGCGGGTGAGCGGGGCATCGGGGCGGAAGCCGTTGCTCAGGCCATCTACCAAGCGGTTTGTTACGGCCATCTTAATGGCGGCTTCGGCCGGGTGGCCCGCAATGTCGTTGAGGTTGGTAGTGCCGCTTGGCGTCAGCAGGGAAATCGTACCGCTGACCGTTTCGGGGGCGGCTACCCCGCGCACCCCTTCTACCTGCACCTTCCAGGTACCCGCAACGGGCGCGGCTACGGCCACACTACGGTCGGTGGTGAGCGTGAAGGTAACGGGCGTACCGGAGCTGTAGCGCACTCCGTTGGGGTCCAGCAGCACCAGGTTGGTCAGGTTGCCCGTTTCACCCAGGATGCCCTTCGATGAAATCTTCACTTCCAGGCTATTGGTACCGGCGCTAACCGGAAACGACATACTGTTGCCCGCCGTAACGGCGGGGTTAAAGTTAATGGAGAAAGGCACCGTGGTAGTTTGCGCATTTACGCTACTGTTGAAGCGGCGGGCGGCGTTTACCGTGGTGCCGTAAGTGGCAGAGCGGAAGGCCTGGTCAACGGCGGCGTAGGCATTCACGTAGCCCGCGCCCACTTCCCACGACTCACGGCCGGGCATGTTGGTGGCGGTTTTTTCCAGAATTTCCTTAACCTGAGCCGGGCTCAGGGAGGGCCGGGCTTCCAGCAACAACGCCACAATACCGGCCACGTGTGGCGTAGCCATGGAGGTACCGCTGCTGTGGGTGTAGAAGGGCACTTCACTGGGTTGCAGCACTTCCACATCCTGCTGCGCGCCCAACGACGACACCGGAGCAATAGCGCGGGTGGAAACCACGTCAACGCCGGGCGCTACAATGGAGGGCTCGTTCTTGAAGGTCCAGGTTTCGCCGTCCATTACAAACGTACCCTGCTCGCCCCGCACGCCGCGGGAGGAGAAGTCAGCCAGCAGCCCGTTTCGGTCACCGGCCCCTACCGAAATGGTCCACGGGGCAATGGCGTAGGGGTTGTGCGTATCGGCGCCGGGGCCTTCGTTACCGGCCGCAAATACTACCACCATGCCCCGGTCGTAGCACTTTTTGGTGGCCACGTTTAGGGGGTTGTTGGGGTCAAAGTCGCCGCTGCTACCGAAGGAGTTGCTGATAACGCGGATGTTGTACTGAAACTGGTGCGTGAGGGCATAGTCGAAACCGCCCATGGCATCGAGCACCAGCAGAGCCCCGCCCGAGCCGTAGCCCAGCAACGAGGCTCCGGGGGCCACCCCCTCGTATTTGCCGTTGGAGCGGGTGCCGTTGCCGCCCACCGTACCGGCGCAGTGCGTGCCGTGGCCGGAGTTGGTATCCGTGTTCGGCACACCCTCAATGTAGGTTACCGGCAACAGGGCGCTGAGCGAATTCAGGTTGGTAGAGCCCAGCGTATTCTGGACCAGGTGGGACCCGAACTTAATATCCTCGTGGGTACCATCCACGCCGCTGTCGTTGATGAGTACCCCCACACCCTTACCCGACACGGGCAGGCCGCCATTGCGGGCCGTCATCTGCTTATCGGCCCGCAGGCGCTTTACGCCCGTCAGGTGGGTATCGTCGAAGTTGTAGTAATCGAGCTTTTTGTTGATGAAGAGGGAGCGGACTTCCGGGTTTTGGGCCAGCGCATTTACCTGCGCGGCCGTGGCAATTACGCCGGCAACCGGTAAGGCCCGCAGGGTAACGCCCCGCGTGATGCCCAGGCGCTGCAGCAGACCCAGCTGCAACAAGCCCGGGGCCTCATTGCCCTTGAAGGTCACAATTACCTGCGCCGTTGGGCTGGAGGCCAGAGCCGCGCGCAGCTCGGGGTCAACGGTGGCCTGCCCAAACGATACACTGATGCTGGCACCTACCAGGGTCAGCGTGAGAAAGAAGCGGTTTTTCATGTAGGAGTGCGGAAATAGAAAGAAGGTAGGGAGGTGGATGCGCGGCAAAAACCAATGTCCCAAAGTCAACGCACTGCCTGGCCAGGTTTCAGATGCGTATCCCTCTTGCTGGCAAGTCCTTGCTGCTACCTCATCTACGCCACCATTCTACCCACCGGATTCCATATTTATGAAATTTCTTCAAATAATTGCCTGTTTGTTTGAATTATCTACAATAAAAACCCGCTTTTACTTTAATAAACCGTTATTAAAATTCAAAAATTACTATTCATTAGCCTCCTCCAGAAGCCGGCGTATATTTGACGCATGAACCGGCGCTTTGCCCTTCGACTATTTGCGGGCGTGGGCCTGTTGCTGCTGCTTTTACTGGGGCTGGATTGGGCATTTCCGGTACCGCCCGCGCCGCTGTATTCACCCATTGTGCTGGCCCAGGATGGCACCGTGCTGCACGCCTACCTCAACCCTACCCAGAAGTGGCGGATGAAAACCGAGCTGCGCGAGATTACGCCGGTACTGCGCACGGCCATTCTGGAAAAGGAGGACCGGTGGTTTCGGTGGCATTTCGGGGTGAATCCCGGGGCGCTAGTGCAGGCGGCCGGGCGCAACTTGTTCGGCTCGGGGCGCACCACCGGGGCCAGCACCATCACCATGCAGGTGGCCCGGCTGCTGGAGCCCAAGGAACGCACCCTGCCGAACAAGCTGCTGGAAATGGCCCGCGCCGTGCAGCTGGAGGCCCATTATAGCAAGGACGAGATTCTGCAGCTCTACCTGAACCTGGTGCCTTACGGTGGCAACGTGGAAGGCGTGAAGTCGGCGGCCCTGCTCTATTTCCAGCAAACGCCCGACTACCTTTCCCTGGCCCAAACCGTCACGCTGGCCATCATCCCGAACCGCCCGCGGGGGCTGGTGCTGGGCAAGAACAATGCGGCCGTACTGCGGGAGCGGAACCGGTGGCTACGGCGCTTCGGGGCGGCGGGGCTGTTTCCGCAGCAGGATGTGGAAGATGCGCTGCTGGAACCCCTGGACGTGCAGCGCCACCCCGCCCCCACGCTGGCACCTCACCTCTCCCGGCGGCTGGTGCGGCAGTTCCCGCGCCAGGCCATCATCCGCAGCAGTCTGCAGCGCAGCAAGCAAAGTAAGGCTGAAGACCTGACCCTGGGCTACGTGCGCCGCCTCCATGAGCTGGGTATTTCGCAGGCGGCCGTACTGGTGGTGAATAACCGTACCCGGCAGGTGGAAGCCTACGTAGGCTCGGCTGATTTCCGGGACTTCGGCAGCCAAGGCCAGAACGATGGCGTGGTGGCCGTCCGCTCCCCGGGCAGCACGCTTAAGCCGTTTCTGTACGCCCTGGCCATGGACCGGGGCCTGGTAACGCCCAAACAGATGCTGCCCGACGTGCCCACTAATTTCCAGGGCTACCGTCCCGAGAACTTCGACAAGCGCTGCAACGGGGAGGTAACGCTGGAACGGGCCCTGGCCTATTCGCTCAACATTCCCGCTGTGCGCGTGCTCAACCAGCTCGGCGTGCCCGCCTTCACTGAGAAACTCCAACAGGCCGGGTTTCAGAATGTGAAGCGTAACCGGGCACAGTTGGGTCTGAGCAGCATTCTGGGCGGTTGCGGGGCTTCATTGGAGGAGTTGACAGGCCTGTACGTGACGCTGGCTGATGCCGGGCAGTACGCACCGCTACGTTTTGCCTCACCCCCCGGCCCCCTCTCCGGGGGAGAGGGGGAGCCTAACGGGTCACTATTCCAGAACTCATCCCCTCTCCCGGAGGGGAGGGGGCCGGGGGGTGGGGTCCAATTAATTTCTGAGTCGGCCGCTTTTCTGGCCACCGATATTCTCGCCCAACTCACCCGGCCCGATTTACCGCTGGGAGCCGCCAGCAGCCTGCGTCTGCCCAAAGTGGCCTGGAAAACCGGGACCAGCTACGGACGCCGCGACGCCTGGAGCATTGGCTACAACAAACAGTACACGGTGGGCGTATGGGTGGGCAACTTCAGCGGGCAGGGTAGCCCGGCCCTGACGGGGGCCGACGTGGCCACGCCGTTGCTGTTTGACTTGTTCAATGCGTTGGCCTACAACTCGCCCAACGACTGGTTTGTACCACCTGCCGCGCTGGATTTCCGGCTGGTATGCGCGGAAAGCGGGCTGGTGCCGGGCGAGAACTGCCCCAATCAGGTAATCGACTACTTTCTGCCCAACGTGAGCAACGGGCTGCGCTGCCAGCACGTGCGGGAGGTGCTGGTATCGGCCGACGGGGGCTTCACGTACTGCCGGGCCTGCGCGCCGGCGGCCGGCTACCGGCGGGAGTTGTATCCCAATTTGCTGCCCGAAGTGGCTGCTTTTAAAGAGGCGCAAGGCATTCCGTACCGCCGCCTGCCACCCCATAACCCCCAATGTCAGCTGGTGCGCGGCGGCCCGGAGCAAGCTCCCACCATTACCTCCCCCACGGCCAACACCGAGTACGTACTCAACAAGCGCGAACAGCAGCAGCTCCTGCTCAGTTGCACCACCGACAGCGAAGTGCGCCAGGTGCACTGGTACGTAAACGACCAGTTTCTGCGGACGGCGGCGGCTACCGAGCGGGTATTTTTCCGGCCCCAGCCCGGACCGCTCAAAATATCCTGCGCCGACGACCACGGCCGTAATACCGACGTGCTGGTAACCGTAACGGAGCTGGAGTAGCTGGCCTCAGTAGCGCGAACTGTGTAGTTCGCGTCCCCGCACCGTTATAGTCATTGTCGCTCTGGGGGGCGAACTGCAAAGTTCGCGCTACTGGCCCGGTGGTGGTCTGCCTGAAGCTGAACTATGCCAGCAGGCAGCTAATATAAAAGCTCCCTAAAACCTTTCCACAGCTGGCTGGTTTAACCAGCTTCCGCCCTATCACTGACTGAAATCCGGGCTGGCCTTTTTTGAGTGGCTGGCTGGTTTTGGGCCCCTGGACCCGTGCAGCCTCCCCCCGGCGGCTGGCGTCCATGGGGCAGCCGCTCTATCTGCCCTTAGTGGGTTCCCAGCCCTATACCTACCAGTTACACTGTGGTGTAACTGCTTTTCCTTCCTTATGAAATACGTACACCAGACGCTACGGCTTCTGCTAGGCTTGCTGTGGCTGGCCCCCAGCGCAGGCGTGGCCCAGACGGCTACTCCTTCCTTACCGCCCAACCAGGAGCTTACCCTCGCCCAGTGCCTGAACGTGGCCCTGGTTAACCAGCCGCTGCTGCGCCAGGCCCGGGTAGATGAGGAAATTACCCGTTCTGAAAACCAGATTGCCCTGGCCGGCTGGCTGCCCCAGGTAGGCTTGCAGGGCACGGCCCAGCACTACTTCCAGCTGCCCTTCACCATCTTCCCCGACCCGGCCACCGGCACGCTCACGCCCCGGCAAATTGGAGTGCGCAACGTGACTACCGTGGGGCTGAGCGGGACGCAGGCCATCTATAATAATGATGTGCTGCTGGCCGCCCGCAGCAAGCGGTTCAACAACCAGGCCGCTACCCAAAACACGGTAAACGTCAGGATTGCCACGGTTTCGGATGTGAGCAAGGGCTTCTACGACGTGCTGCTGGCCCAGCGCCAACTGGATGTGTTCAGCCAGGACATTGCCCGCCTCCAGCGCAACTACCGCGACGCCCGGGCCCGCTACGAAACCGGCATTGCCGACAAGACGGAGTACCTGCAGGCTGAAATTTCGCTGAACAACTCCCTGGCCGGCCGCAAGCAGTCTTCGGAGGCTGTGAATGCCCGGCTGGCCTACCTCAAGCAACTAATGGGCCTGCCCCCCGAGCGTCCGTTGGCCCTGCAGTACGATACGCTGAAGCTGGAGCTGGATGCCACCATGGATACGGCCGTAGCCCTGAACATTAGTAACCGCATTGAGGTGCAGCAGCTTCAGACGCAGCGGGCCTTGCAGGACCTGACGGTGGACTACTACCGCTTTGGGTTTCTGCCGTCGTTGTCGGCATTTGCCAACTACAACTCGGTGTTTCAGAACAACTCGGCCAGTGAGCTGTACCGCACCCGCTTTCCCAACTCCTACGCGGGTTTGCAGCTGGGTTTACCCATTTTTACCGGCTTCCGGCGGCTCCAGAACGTGCGCCGGGCTCGCCTGCTCAACACCCGCTTAGATGAGGACGTGAGCAACACCCGCAACCAGATCAACACGGAGTACGCCACGGCCCTGGCCAACTACAAGGGCTACTACACCCAGTACATGCTGGGCAAGCGCAACCTGGAGGCTTCCAAAGAAGTGTACAACGTCATCAACCTGCAATACCGGGAGGGCATCCGCGCCTACATCGACCTGATTGTGGCCCAAACCACGCTGCGCACCTCCCAGCTCAACTACTACACGGCTCTTTTTCAGCTCCTGAGCAGCAAAGTAGATCTGCTTCGTGCCCTCGGGGAGCTACCCACAGAGTACTAAGTGTCCGTTTTTACCCCGTCATGCTGAGCGAAGCCGAAGCATCTCTAGCTCTGACTAATCGAGAGCTGCACAACGAAGCGGCAGAGATGCTTCGACTACGCTCCACTCAGCAGGACGTTCTGAAACACCCAGTACCCACTCTATAGCCCAGGGTTTCAACCCTGAGCACCTGCACCACCCGCGCCGCCCGTCAGTTCCTCATCTCCCTTCCGCCGCTCCTACCTTCCAATATGAACCATACCCTCCTCCGCCACATTGCCTTTGCCGCCAGCTTGCTGGCTTTGGCGAGCTGTGGCAAAAAAGAAGACGAAAAAGCCGCTGGTCCGCCGCCGGCCACGCCCGTAACGCTGGTAGATGCCCGCACCACCGACGCGGTATATTACGATGAATACCCCGCCACCGTAGTAGCCCTGAACAACGTGGAGCTGCGCAGTCAGGTAGCCGGCTTTATCACCCGCATCTACTTCAAGGATGGCGACTTGGTACAGAAAGGCAAGCCGTTGTATGAAATTGACCGCCGCAAGTACCAGGCGGCCTACCAGCAGGCGTTGGCCGGCTTGCGCAGCGCTCAGGCCGTGGTGCAGAACGCCCAGGTAAACCTGAACCGCTACCAGCGGCTGGCCCAGCAAGATGCCATTGCCAAGCAGATTGTAGACAACGCCCAAACCTCCTACGCCACCGCTCAGGCCCAGGTGGCCGAGGCTCAGGCCACCGTAGCTCTGGCCCGCACCGACCTCGACTACTCCGTGATTAATGCGCCATTTACCGGCCGCATCGGCATTTCGCAAGTGCGGTTGGGGGCGCAGGTGAGCCCCGGCACCACCTTGCTCAATACCATCAGCGCCGAAGACCCCATGGGCGTGGACTTTGTAATTCCGGATGCTGACCTGAGCCGCTTTGCTGGCTTGCAGCGCCAGAGCAGTACGGGCCAGGACTCCACCTTCCGCCTGCTGCTGCCCGATGGCACGCGCTACGCCCAGCCCGGCAAAATGCTGGCCATTGACCGGGGCGTAGACCAGCAAACCGCCACCGTGCAGATTCGGGTGCAGTTTGCCAACCCCAAGCGGGAGTTGAAAGACGGCATGAGCACCGTGCTCAACGTGCTCAACCGGCAGTCGGGCCGCCGGCTGGTGGTACCGTTTAAGGCCGTGGTAGAGCAGATGGGGGAGAACTTCGTGTTCATTGCCGGTGACAGCAGCAAGGCCGTGCAGCGCAAGGTGCAGCTCGGCCCCCGCCTCCGCGACCAGATTGTGATAATGGAAGGCATCAAGGACGGCGACAAAGTGGTAACAGAGGGCCTGAACCGCCTCCGCGACGGGGGCCAGATTACCACCGGCACGCCCGCCCCGGCCCCTACTGCCGCCAAGTAGCCTCACCCCCAGCCCCCTCTCCTCTGGGATAGGGGGTGCGTTCAACGAACACTCGTTGGACGTTGCTTTTCGGCTTAGCTGAACTAACGAAATCAAGTTCAAAATATCCATCGACGAAATACCCTCCTGCCAATCGTCAGGCTCCCCCTCTCCCCGAGGAGAGGGGGCTGGGGGGTGAGGTCCACCGCTATGATTGCAGAAACCTTTATTCGGCGCCCCGTTACGGCCATTGTCACCTCCCTGGTGATTGTGCTGGTGGGGGTGCTGGCCATCCTGAATCTGCCCGTGGGGCAGTATCCGGAAATTACCCCGCCCACCGTATCCGTGAGCGGCACCTATACCGGGGCCGACGCCCAAACGGTGGAGCAGACCGTGGCCACGCCCGTGGAGGTGCAGGTGAACGGCACCCCCGGCATGACCTACCTGCAGAGCAACAGCACCAGCAACGGGCAGATGAGCATGACGGTAAACTTCGAGGTGGGTACCGACATCAACATTGCCGCCCTCGACGTGCAGAACCGGGTGAGCATTGCCCAACCCACCCTGCCCCAGGAGGTGCAGCGCCTAGGCCTGATTGTGCGCAAGCGCAACCCCAGTATTCTGATGCTGGTGGCCATGTACGCCCCCAAGGGCACCCACAACACCACCTTCCTCGATAACTACGCCAACGTATTTGTAAAGGACGCGCTGCTGCGCACCAAGGGCGTGGGCGACATTGTGAGCCGGGCCGACGACTTTTCGATGCGCGTGTGGCTCAAGCCCGATAAGCTCAGCCAGCTCGGCGTAACGGCCCAGGAAGTATCGGCGGCTATTCAGGAGCAGAACGCCCAGATTGCCGCCGGCTCCATTGGCGCGCCCCCGGCCCAAACCGGCCAGACCTTCGAGTACATTGTGTTTGTAAAAGGCCGCCTCACCAACACCGAGGAGTTCGGCAACATCATCGTGAAAACTCGGCCTACTGATGGCTCGGTGGTCTACCTCAAGGATGTGGCGCGGCTGGAGCTGGGTAAGTTCAACTACGCCAGCAACTCCTTCGTGGATGGCAAGCGCGCCGCCTACCTGCTGGTGTACCAGGCCCCCGGCGCCAACGCCCTGGAAACCTACGAAAACGTGAATGCCACCATGGAACAGCTGAAAAAGCAGTTCCCCGCCGACCTGGCCTACGTGGTGCCCTTCGAGGCGGCCTCAGTGGTTAAAGTGTCGATTGAGGAGGTGCTGCACACGCTGGTGGAAGCCCTGGTGCTGGTAATCATTGTGGTGTTTCTGTTCCTGCAGAGCTGGCGCTCCACCCTCATCCCGGTGCTGGCCATTCCGGTGTCTATCATCGGCACCTTCATTATGTTTATTCCGCTGGGGTTCACCATCAACACGCTTACCATGTTCGGTTTCGTGCTGGCCATTGGTATTGTGGTGGATGACGCCATTGTGGTGGTGGAAGCGGTAGAGCACAACATGAACGAGCGGGGCATGAACCCGCTGGACGCCACTTTGGCGGCCATGCGCGAAATATCGGCCCCGGTTATTGCCATTGCCTTGATTCTGGCGGCGGTGTTCGTGCCGGTGGGCTTCATTCCGGGCATCACCGGGCGCCTGTACCAGCAGTTTGCCATCACCATTGCCATTTCGGTGATTATCTCGGCTTTCGTGGCCCTTTCGCTTACGCCGGCCTTGTGCGTGCTGCTGCTCAAGCCTCACAAGCGCGACGAGAATTCGAAGGGCCTCGACAAGTTCTTCTACAAGTTTAATACTTGGTTTGATAAGGTAACCGGCAAGTACGGCGCGGGCGTGCAGCGCGGCATCAAGCACAGCCGTTTTGTAGTGGTCATTCTGGTGTGCATCGTGGCCGGTACGGGCCTGCTGTTCGCCAAGAAGCCCGGCGGCTTTATCCCAACCGAGGATGAGGGCCGGATTATCGTAACCTTCAACTTGCCCGAGGCGGCCTCCACGGAACGCACCGTGGGTACGCTCAAGGAGATTATGAAGGAGTTGAGCCAGATCAAGGGCATTCGGCACTACGCCGGCCTGGGCGGGCTGAACGCCGTGAACTTCTCGTCCAAGTCGAACAGCGGCACCGTGTTCTGCCAGTTGGAGCCCTGGGAAGACCGTAAGGACAAGGAAGTGCAGTTGCAGGGCCTGATTGAAACCATTCAGAAACGCCTGAGCCGCCTGCGCGAAGCCAACGTGGTGGTGATTTCGCCCCCGGCTATTCCGGGCCTGGGCAACACCGGCGGCTTTAGCTTCGTGCTCCAGGAGCGGGAGCCGGGCGGCGACATCAAGAACTTCGACGCCCAGCTCCAGAACTTCCTGGGCGCCTTGCGCAAGCGGCCCGAAATTGCGGCCCCCTTCTCCTTCTTCACCGCCAACACCCCCGGCTACCAGCTTACTATTGACCGGGAGAAGGCCAAGAAGCTGGGCGTAAGCATTGCCGATATCGGGACGGCGCTGCGCACCTACCTAGGCTCGGCCTACGTGAACGACTTTACGGTGTACGGCCGCAACTTCCGGGTGGTAACTCAGGCCGACAGCATGTACCGCGCCGACATCAGCAACCTGGGCCAGTACTACGTGCGCAACAGCACGGGCGGCATGGTGCCCCTGAGCACGCTCACCAGCTACAAGCGCACCGAGTCGGCCCCGCTGATTTCCCACTACAACCTGTTCCGCTCGGCCGAAATCAACGGCAACGCCGCCCCCGGCTACTCCTCCGGCGACGCCATCAACGCCCTGAAGGAAACGGCCGCCCAGTCGTTGCCGGCCGGCTACGGCTACGAATTTTCGGGCCTAAGCCGGGAAGAGCAGCTGGCCGGCGGGCAGACGGTGTATATCTTCGCCCTCTCGCTCACGTTCGTATTCCTGTTTCTGGCGGCCTTGTATGAAAGCTGGTCGGTGCCCTTCTCGGTGCTGCTGGCTGTGCCGCTGGGTGCGTTCGGGGCTATTGTGGCGCTGATTTTCCTGCCCAAGCTCACCAACAACGTCTACGCCCAGATTGGCCTCATCACCCTCATCGGGTTGTCGGCCAAGAACGCCATCCTTATCATCGAGTTTGCCAAGGAGCGGGTAGATAAAGGCATGCCGCTGGTAGATGCCACTCTGGAAGCCGTGCGCCTCCGCCTGCGCCCCATTGTGATGACCTCTTTGGCCTTTATTCTGGGCGTATTGCCGCTAGTATTTGCCTCCGGCGCGGGCGCCCAAAGCCGCCAGACCATCGGCTGGACGGTGCTGGGCGGCATGCTCTCGGCTACGCTGCTGGCCATCTTCATTGTGCCGGTGCTCTACGTGCTGATTACGCGCTTTGCCTACGGCAAGGAAAAGCTGGCCGAGCTGGAAGCCAACTACAAGCCCGACGAAGAGCACGGCGGCCTGAAAGAGGAAGGCCCCGGCGAAGGTGACCATTCGGCCGTGCCACAACCGGCTTAAGTAGCCGGCCTATTTGCAGCTAACCCAACGCCCCAACAGTGGATGCTGTTGGGGCGTTGGGTTAGCTGCTTTTACTGTTTAAGTAGCTTTTGTTAATACAGCTTATGAAATTCACTGCCAATTTTCTGCCAGATGCCTCGGTAGTTGAACAGCCATAGTCTTCCTTTTCCATCGCACCGCAGGTGGGCTTGATGCAATTCTTTCTGGAGTCGAAGCGTATCGGCGGGCTGTTGCGGGCCGTTGGCAGTTAACAGGTAATCCGGCGAGTAGCCATAGGCACTGCCTTGGCTGGTGAAATAGATTCGGCCGCTACAGGCACAGACATCGTGTAATTCATTCACAAATGTGGTTATTCCTACCACTTGCCAGCCCCCCTGGTTTCTCTGAAACAACTGCCCCTGCTTCAGAAATTTGAACTGATGCTTTGAAAAATAGAAATCGTCTGAAATAGTGTCATTCACTGTGTAATCAAGCTCGGGTAAATGCTGTGTTGGCCGCCATGCGCTACCAATCTGATCCTGCAACTGGTACACGGTTCCGCCATAGGTAGCTACCTGTAGCCGTTGACCAGGCTGCGAGTAGATAGAATAAGGAAAAAATATCTGGGGGTCAAACTCGTGCTTGAACCACGTTTTCCCAAAATCAGTGGACAACATCAGGCGGGCGTAATCCGCCTCGTGTATGCCAGCCCAGCTGTCTAGGCCCCACAGCACGCCCTGCTCGTCAATGGTCAGGCTTTTAAAAAATACAAAATCAAGTAGGCTTTCTCTATCGTGAAGATGTTGCCAGTGGGCTCCACCATCTGCTGTTAGGGCTAAACCACCACCATGTTTTACGGCTATCAATGTATCTGCTCCAATCGGCAGTAAATCCGATACCCCAGTATCCTGATTCCGGGCAGCGGATTTTGTGAAAATAAGTACCTCTGAATGCAAGGCTTCCTTTTGCTGCCCCTCACTCTCCTGATGAGTAGTGCAGGCTACTAATAGCAGAATTAAAGTCACTATGGATAGCTGATTCATTAGGTGGATTTATTTATTGAGCGTAATACTCAGCTATGTAGCCCCAAAACATAACGAGTGGTGGTGCCAGAATTCTGCTAGTTTGGTAATAGCACTTGCAATATATAAGGCACAGAACCCATCCTCATTTATGCTTGCGCCGCGTGAAACTACTTTTTCTAATTCTTGGGTTTATTGCCCTACCATCATCCATGGCTACTGCCCAAACCCAGCCCGTACTGCCGCTTTATGATGGCCCAGTCCCTAATTCCAAGCCTAGCAAAGTGCGGGAGGTGGTGGAGAAGCAAGCGGGCGGCAGTATCCGGATTTCCAACGTTACGGAGCCTACGCTCACTGTTTTCCGTCCAGCGCAGCCCAACGGCACGGCCGTCATCATCTGCCCCGGAGGCGGCTATGCGCGTTTGGCCATGGACCACGAAGGGTACGATGTGGCCCGCCGCCTCAATGATTGGGGCATTACCGCCTTCGTGCTGAAATACCGCCTGCCCAACGCCGAAAGCCAGACTGATAAGTCGGTGGTGCCGTTACTGGATGCCCAGCAGGCCCTGCGGCTGGTGCGTCAACGAAGCCAGGAATACGGCCTGAATCCAGCACGTATTGGGTTAATGGGCTTTTCGGCAGGCGGGCACCTGGCTGCTACGGCTGGCACCGCCCACCGCGTGGTACCGGGCAACCCAGTCGGGGCGCTCAGCGCCATTTCCGCTGTGCCTGATTTTCTCATGCTGCTGTATCCGGTTGTCAGCTTCTCGGATAGCTTGGCGCACCTAGGCTCCCGCACCAACCTGCTGGGAGAGCACCCCACGGCCGCCCAGATTCAGCTATACTCCGCCGATGCCCAGGTAACGGCCCGAACGCCGCCGGTCTTTCTGGTGCACGCTCAGGACGATGCCGTAGTGGAAGTGCAGAACAGCCTGCGGTTTTATGAAACCTGCCTGTACCATCATGTGCCCGTAGAAATGCACCTATACCCAAAAGGGGGCCATGGTTTCGGGATGCACAATGCGACCACCAAAGATGAGTGGATGGACCGCCTGCGTAACTGGCTGGTGGCTGGCTGCGCTAAAGCAGTTCCTCCCAGGTAGCTTCCTGCCCATTCCACCACACCTCAGTGCCTGCTGATACTGGCCCGGCACCTTCCTGCGTAAGCAGCAACGCTCGTATTTCGGCCTGCTGGGAGCGGGATATTTCTTCCACGCTAACTACGGCGGCAATCTGGCGGCTACCAGGGAAACGTAGCTGTACTTTTAAGGCGGTATGCAGAGCCAGATGTTGCAGCTCCGGGGTCGGCTTAGCCGGTACTAACAGAACTCCCAGCCCCGTCAGCGAAAAACTTTCTACCACCTCGAAAAGCAGTTTTTCTTTCATACCTGGCAGTACGCAAAATCGGCTTGTATAGCTAACCAAGGCTGATTTTAGGCTACTTGTTTTACCTGGCTGGCCCTAGCATTTTTTAGCAGTGTCGAGGTAAACCTGCGGCTGATTCTGCCCGTATTGGCATGGTGCTTGTAAAACTGAGTTCAGGGCCACTACACAACCGGTCCCCTGAACCTAAATTTCTCTCGACATGAAAAAGGTAAGTTTGCTTCTCGCCCTTGTGATGTTCTTTTCTACCATCGCCAGCAGCTTTGCCCAAGACCGCAAGGTAAGTTCCAGCGCTAAAGGGGCCATTATTGGTGGCCTGGGTGGGGCCGCCGCCGGCGCCCTCATCAACAAGAAAAACCGCGTAGTAGGTGGGGCCGTGGGTGGCGCTGCCGGGGGTGGTTTAGGTTACGCCATTGGCCGCAACGCCGATAACAAGCGCCGGGCCGAAGCTGCCCGCGTAGCGGCTGCCCGCCGCGCCGAAGCCCGCCGCGCTGCCGCTTACCGCCAGGGCATTGCCCAGGGCCGCAGCCAGGCAGCTTCCCGCGCCGCTGCTGTAGCTGCCGCCCCGGCTGCCACCTCGCCCGCCCTGATGAGCAGCTTCTCGGCCGCTGGCAACGCCCCCGCCGCCCTCTCAATGAACTCGGCCTACCTGCCTAACACCGCCTACGGTGCCCGCGACGAAGCTTACCCCACTTCGGAGGTGCGCCGCAAGAGCTGGTAATCCGGTTTTCCTCTTAGCTTCGAAGCCCAGGCCCGCGGGCCTGGGCTTTCTGTTTCTCTCTCCCGTTCAGACCTCACCTAATCCCTGTTCTCATGAAATCCGTGTTTGGTTTTCTGCTGGCCGGCGCCGTGCTGGCTTCCTGCTCCGCCCCCAAAGCCGAAGAAGCGGCGGCCTTCGATGTAAAGGCGCTAAACCAGCAGTTTATTGGTGCTTGGAACGCGAAAAACACCGCTCAGCTTGATACCCTGCTGGCCGACGATGTGCAGTACGCTCAAGGTGCCACCCGTTTCAATGGCAAGTCGGAGGTATCGGATAAGTGGGTACGTGCCACTATGGGCACCATCTCCGACCTGAAGCTCTACTCCACCACCTCCGGCTCCGATGCCAACACGGCCTACGAGGCCGGCACCTTCTCCACGGAGGTAGTGCCCGAGGGCCCGGGCCAGCCCCGGGGCGAGGGCGAGGGTAACTTCATTCTGCTCTGGAAGAAGAACAAGAAAAACGCCTGGAAGCTCAGCTATGTGCAACTGGAAGGCCTGCCCGTGAAGGTGGCCAACTAGGTTGCTGCTACCGGCTACAACAGAAAGCCCCGGCCAGTTTGGCCGGGGCTTTCTGTTAGGTATGAGCGAAAGTGTGAGGCACTTACTTTCCCTCACTGCCGGAATGGTGGCCGCCGCTGCCACCCGTACTTTGTACTGAAGCTCTCGGTCGTGATAGAACATGAGGCAAAGAATGGTTAGTGATGAAAACAGACGGTCAACACGCCCCACCTGAGCAGGGTCTGTTGGCTATACGTTCATACAACTGCCTCTTATTAGCCGAGAAATACGGGTTCTGAGCAGATTCTTACTGATTTGCCGGGGGCAACTATGTAGCCCTTCAGCCTAGTGCTGTACTACCGCCGGGCAACGGGCTTACACCGGTGGGCCGCATCAGGTACTCCTCCCCATCATACACCGGGGCCATATTCGCTTCCTCTTCTTCGGTGAACAGGCGGGAGCGGATGAGAAACCGCACGCCCAGCGGAATTTCCAGGGAGAAGCTGGCCCCACGGCCTTTCACGACATCTACCGTGAGTTGGGTGTGCTGCCAGTAGGCAAACTGCGCGGCACTCATAAAAAAGTCGCAGCCGTGAATCTGGCCCAGCCACACGTCGTTGCTGCCCACCCGGAATTCGCCTTTAGCAAAGCACATGGGCGAGGAACCGTCGCAGCAGCCTCCGCTTTGGTGAAACATCAGCGGCCCATGCTCATCACGGAGCAGGTCGATGGTGGCTTCGGCGGCGGGGGTTACCAGCACGCGGGCGGTGGGGGAAGTAGACATGAGTGGGCAGAGATTTGGGGACAACTGGCATAACTGGCTGCCAGGAGTTTATTAAGGTTTACGAGAAGCGCCTTTTTTGGGCGCGTACGTGTACACGGTGCCCGTGCGCAGGTCTTGGGCCCGCAGCCGGCCTTTTTTCAGGTCGGCCATGTTATAGCGTATGTTGCGCTGCGGGTCATAATAGATGAACCACTGTCCACTGCTGTCCTTCATGCCGCCCCGGGCGTCGATGTTGGGCATGGGCACCGGCATGGGCTGGTTGGGCGCGGCATCCGCGCTGCTGTAGAGCGGTTCGGTTTTGAGCAGGGTCCAGTCCGGGTTTTTCTGGCCGGGTAGCGGGAGCTTCTAGGCCGAAGCCGCCGTAGCCCCCGCTACGGTAAGCCCTACGGCTACCAGCAGACGACAAAACAACGTGGTAGTTTTCATATAGCCAGCTAGTTATAGAATTACTTAAAAGACTATGCCAAGTGGCCGCAGGTTGCGCAGAACAGCAAATGGTGAGCTGCCATTCCGGTAAATCCGACGTGGAGTACCGAAACCACAGCTCACCATTGCCTCATTCACCCCTTCCTAAAAGAAGCCCAGCTTCTGCTGGCTGTAAGAAATCAGCATGTTCTTGTTTTGGCGGTAGTGGCTGAGCATCATTTTGTGGTTTTCGCGGCCGAACCCGGAGGCTTTATAGCCGCCGAAGGGTGCACCAGCGGGGTAGTCGTGGTAGCAGTTCACCCACACGCGGCCGGCCTGAATAGCGCGGGGCACCTTATACAGCTCGTGGGCATCCCGCGTCCAGATGCCGGCCCCCAGGCCGTAGAGCGTGTCGTTGGCAATTTCCAGGGCTTCTTCCACCGTTTTGAAGGTGGTAACTGACACGACTGGCCCGAAGATTTCCTCCTGGAAAATGCGCATTTTGTTGTGGCCCCGGAACATGGTGGGCTGGATATAGTAGCCCTCCGCCAATGCGCCGTCTTCCTGCTGGTACGCCTCGCCGCCGCACAGTACTTCAGCTCCTTCGGCCTTGCCAATTTCCAGGTAGCTCAGAATTTTCTCGAACTGGTCGTTGCTGGCCTGGGCCCCCATCATGGTGTCCATATCCAGGGGGTTGCCCAGCTTGATGGCCTTCACCCGGGCAATTACCCGCTCGATAAACTCGTCGTAAATGTCCTCCTGAATGAGCATGCGCGAGGGGCAAGTGCAGATTTCGCCCTGGTTCAACGCGAACATTACGGCCCCTTCAATGGCCTTGTCGAGGAAGTCGTCGTCGGCGTCCATTACGCTCTTGAAGAAGATGTTTGGCGACTTGCCGCCCAGCTCCATCGTCACCGGAATCAGGTTTTCGGCGGCGTACTGCATGATGAGGCGGCCCGTGGTGGTTTCGCCGGTGAAGGACGCCTTTTGAATGCGCGGCGACGAAGCCAGCGGCTTGCCAGCTTCCAGCCCGAAGCCATTTACTACGTTCACCACACCGGCCGGCAGCACGTCTTGCAGCAGTTCCATAAGCACCATAATGCTAGCGGGCGTCTGCTCGGCGGGCTTCATCACCACGCAGCAGCCGGCGGCCAAGGCCGGGGCCAGCTTCCAGGTAGCCATCAGCAGCGGGAAATTCCAGGGGATAATCTGGCCCACCACACCCAAGGGCTCATTGATGTTCATGGATACGGTGGTGGCATTCAGCTCCGTCACGTTGCCCTCCTCAGCCCGAATTACGCTGGCGAAGTAGCGGAAGTGGTCCACTACCAGCGGCAAATCGGCCAGGGTGGTTTCGCGGATGGGCTTGCCGTTTTCCACGCACTCCACGGCGGCTAGGTGGGGCAGGTTTTCCTCAATGAGGTTGGCTACTTTGTTGAGGATGTTGCTGCGCTCCGTGGCCGAGGTTTTGCCCCATGTTTTGAAGGCTTCGTGGGCGGCATCCAGGGCCAGTTCAATGTCTTCCTTGGAGCTGCGGGCCACTTTAGTAAACGCCTGTCCGTCAATAGGCGAAATATTCTCGAAGTATTGGCCTTTCACGGGTGGCACCCACTTTCCGCCAATAAAATTATCGTAGTGAGATTTAAACTTGGGCCGGTCAACTAGAGTGGTGGGTTTTTCCAGGGTTTCCATTCGCAGTAGAGTTGGGGTTATTGGATAGGCTAAGCTAGGCCCCACTCCGCCCGAAACAACTCTACTATCGTCGCAATAAACCATGCTTATCGTCGCAACTTGTAAGTACTCACTTACTCATCAGTGCAACTATACCGCCTCAGGTCTGGTTGCTGCTAATCAGAAGAACGGCGGAGCTATTGATTTCTGGTTGAACTGTTTCTAGCTTTAGCTGCCGCCGGTTGGATGGCCATTTGCTTGTGCCCGGATGCTTCACCTCACGCTAGCCGTATGACTTATGTACCCGCCCCTATTGCCCTGCACCAGCCCGAGCAACTCACTACGCTGGTAGAAAACCGGACGGTGTATACCCTGGAGGCTTTCGAGCTAAACGTGTTTGAAACGCACCGCACGGCCCACCAGGTCCCGCTCAGCATGGGTCATGTGGTGCTTACTACCATGCTCCAGGGCAAGAAAGTAATGCATTTGCCTGGGCAGGCATCGTTTGAGTATTTGCCGGGCGAGTCGGTGGTGGTGGGTGAGAACGAGACGATGGTAATTGATTTTCCGGAGGCCGATGAGCAGCACCCTACGCAGTGCCTGGCCGTAGCCATTCCCACCGACACCATCCGCCAAACTGTGGATCTGCTCAACGAGGAACAACCCCGGGCCGAAGCGCACCTGCCCTGGCACCTCGATACACTGGAACACGCCCATTTCCAGAATACGCCCGAACTCACCGGTACCCTGGAGCGTCTCGTGCAGCTCTCCCGTGACACCGGCCGGGTGAAGGACGTGCTGGCGGGCTTCACCATTCAGGAAATGCTGGTGCGCCTCATGCAAACCCAGGCCCGCCAGCTGCTTTTTCACAACTACCAGCAGCACGCCACTTCTCACCGTTTCGCGGCCGTGGTGCAGTACATCAAACAGCACCTCACCGAGCAGATTACAGTGGAGAAACTGGCCGAGCTGGCCTGCATGAGCAAGGCCACTTTCTTCCGGGTATTTAAACGAGAACTGGGCCTCACGCCCGTGGAATATATCATTCAGGAGCGCCTCCAGGAAGCCAAACGCCTGCTGCGCAACCCGCTCACCAAAGTAGCCGACGTCTGCTTCCGGGCCGGTTTCAACAACACCGCTTATTTCCAGAAGCTCTTTAAGCAATACGAAGGCGTAACGCCCGGCGCCTACAAGCGCCAAGCATTGGGGTGATAAGTATAACGTCAACTAAAGAACGTCATGCTGAGCGGAGCCGAAGCATCTCTACCGCTTCGTTGTAATGGCAATGATTAGCCAGAGGTAGAGATGCTTCGGCTCCGCTCAGCATGACAGGCAGTTTGGACGCAGTGTTAGCACGCAAGATGCTTCGGCTGCACCTTTGCACTACGTTCTATTCACAGCAATACCTGCCGTTCACCTCAACTTCGCAACCTTCTAAGATACTTGCAGGTTTCTGCTACTCAACCTTCCGCCGCCGCACGCTATGTCCGGCGGTTTTTGCTTTCATGAGAGAACCTGTTGCTGAGCTTCAACCCGTAGCAGAAAAACCGACCGTACCGGCCATTTTGGCCCCCGGGCTGGTGTGGCTGATGGCTGTCACCTGCGGGCTGGTAGTAGCCAATATCTATTACAACCAACCCCTGTTGGCAGAAATTGGCCGCACATTTGGGCTGTCGGAAAGCAGTGCGAGTCTGGTGGCCACCATTACGCAGGTGGGCTATACGCTGGGACTTCTGCTGGTAGTTCCACTCGGCGACAAGCGGGAGCGTAAAAACCTGACGTTGGTGTTGCTGCTATGTTCGGCGGCCTGCATGGCCGGAGCGGCCATTGCGCCATCTTTTGCTTTTCTGGGGGCCGCGAGTCTGCTAATTGGTTTGTTTTCGGCAGTGCCGCAGTTGCTGATTCCCATGGCCGCATCCCTGGCCTCAGATGAGCAGCGGGGGCAGGTAGTGGGCAAGGTAATGAGCGGCTTGCTGATTGGGGTGTTACTTTCCCGTACCGTCAGTGGCTACGTGGGGGCCCATTTTGGGTGGCGTACCATGTTTTGGGTAGGGGCTGGCCTTATGGTACTGCTCACCGCCGTACTAGCCCGCATGCTGCCGCGCAATCAGCCGCAATTTACTGGCAGCTACGGCAGCTTGCTTCGCTCCCTGGGTACGCTGGTGCGGGAGTTGCCGGTATTGCGCCGCTCGGCTTTGGTGGGCGCTTGCATGTTTGGGGGCTTCAGCGCGTTCTGGACTACGCTGGTGTTCTTTCTGGAAAGTCCCACCTACCGCTACGGCTCCGAAGTAGCTGGCTTATTTGGCTTAATTGGAGCCAGCGGAGCATTTGCCGCGTCCTTCGCCGGTAAATCCGCCGACCGCAAAGGGGCTGATTACGCCCTGAACCTGGGGATTCTGCTGTTTCTGGGAGCGTATATGCTGCTCGGCTTCGGCGGAATGTACCTGGTGGGGCTTATTACCGGCGTGGTAATCTTGGATGTAGGCCAGCAGATGACCCACATTTCCAACCAGACGCGCATTTTCAGCCTCCGCCCCGAGGCCCGTAGCCGCCTCAACACCGTGTACATGACCGCCTGCTTCATTGGGGCCTCCGCCGGCTCTTTCCTCGGCGGCCTCGCTTGGGACCATTTTCAGTGGCCCGGCGTCTGCGTTGTGGGCCTGAGCTTGGTGGCGCTGGCGTACCTAGCTAACCGATTTTACGGGCGAAGCACCGCCGCTATGTGAGCATTGTTCGAAACAAAGCAGCACTAAATAGTGCAGCGCCAGCAGAAGGTGCCGTGCATGTTGCGCTGTAGCGCTTACTTCGTGGTCAAATGCTACAGCACAATATGAAGCCCTTCGCAACGCTCTGCCTCATTGCCACTACGCTGACCGTTCTGGCATGCAAACCCACAATCAGCGAGCGAACATGCAAGTCATTTCGCGTGGGGAAGTTTGCTTTCCGCCCAACAGGTGGCCCAGCTGGCCTGTCTTATCTGATTGACCGGAACGACTCCATACAGACTGAGACGGAGGAACAGACGGGCGATGTAACCACTCTAAAAGTAAAGTGGCTGAATAGCTGCACGTATCAACTCAGCTATTTGAGTACGACGAAGGTTTTACCGGAATCCGTTCAGCGTTTACGAAAAGCGGTACCGCTTACAACGGAAATTATGGCAGGGAACGAACGGTACTACATCTTTCGGTCGCAGCGTACCTCCGTTGAGCCCATTTTTGTTGATACAATATGGGTGCGTCAGTAGCTTAGCAGCATTCACTCCGCCAGCCGCCCCATGCACACCTTCAGACTCTCGCGCCAGTGCGGAATAGCAAGGCCTAGGGCAGATTTAGCTTTGGTTTTGTCCATCACCGAGAAGGACGGGCGGGTGGCTTTGGTGGGGTACTCGGCGGTGCGGATGGGTACGGTGCGGGTGGACAGGCCGCCCAGCTCGAAAATGGCCACTGCGAAGTCGTACCAGGAGGTAACGCCCTCATTGCTGTAGTGGTAGATGCCGTAGGCCGTGTTGCCCGTCTGGATGATGTGGAGCAGGGCCCCGGCCAGGTCGATGGCGTAGGTGGGCGTACCCAGCTGGTCCCAAATCACGCGCATTTCCTCCCGCTCCTTGCCAAAGCGCAGCATCGTCTTCACGAAGTTGTTGGCGTACTCCGAGTACAGCCAGCTGGTACGCAGAATGAAATACTGGCTGGTATGCGGCGGAATTACCTGCTCGCCTTCCAGCTTGGTGAGGCCGTACACGCTGATGGGCTCAGCCGCATCGGTTTCGGTAAGGGGCTGGTTGCCGGTGCCAGCAAACACAAAATCGGTGGAAACGTGCAGCAGCTTGGTGTTGAACTCCCCGCACAGGCGGGCCAGGTTTTCCACCCCGTCCCGGTTCACTTTGCGGGCAATTTCTACCTCATCCTCGGCTTTATCCACAGCCGTGTAGGCGGCGCAGTTGATGATGTAGGCCGGCCGATGCTGCTCAAAGGTGGCGCGCAGCACGTCCGGGTTCAGAATATTGGCCTGCTCCTCGGGCAGAAATACAATGTTGGTGATGATGCGCTGCTGCGCTACATGTTGCAGGCACTGGCCCAGCTGGCCGCTGCCACCGAAAACAAGAATCGAACCCATAGAAATAAGGAGAAGCCGAGATGGAAGAACGGCCGCAAATTACGCCTTTCTCGCCGCTCCCCTACTTCATATCGGCTGCGCCGGCTTCCAGGGCCGGGCCGCCGGGCTGCACTGGGCGCTTGTTCCGGATAGGCTCGAAGCGTTGTTCCCGGGGTTGTTTTTCACTCAGATACTTCCAGTAGCGCAGGGGCATGTGGCGGCGGTGCAGCTTCAGGTTTTTCCGCTCCGGAATATTCACGTGGTCGAAATAGGCCTGCCAGAGCAGCTTGTACAACGGCTCCCGTTCATCCAGCACCGTTGCCGACACGGTCGTGCTGCGCTGGGGTGTGGTGTCGGCGTCAAACTGTACAATGTCGGTGCGGTGCAAATCGTAGTAGAGGCCGTAGTGCCGCCGCCGGTCATAAATCAGCCAGCGCTGGTCGGCGTAGCGTTTGGTGAAATGGGCGGCAATGAGCGGCAGCACGTCGAAATCCGGCTCAATGGTAGCGTGAAACAGGCCGTCCTGGGTTTTTTCGAAGCGCACGAATGCCTCCATACGGTGCTTTTCCCGGTACATCTGCTGTGCCAGGCGCTGCACCCGGCGCACGTTATCGTCGGCGTAGTGCTCCGAAATGTCGCGGCCGGCGCGCATGGCCAAGTCGGCGTAGCGGAAGATGACCAGCTCCCGGTCGGGCTGCTCACTCAAGAAAGTGTGGAATAGCCGGGTCCGGGCCTCGCCGTCCATGTACTGCAACAGTCCTTTCCACACGCGAGCAGCGGCGGCCTCATCGGTTGCTACCTCCACGGGTTGGGCAAATAGGCCGCCCTGCACCGCCCCGAGCGGCTGGATGCTGTTGGGCGCTGATTTCCGGTCATATACTGTAAACAGCACCGTAAGCAGCCCCTCAAAGCTCCCGTCGTAGCCATAATCGAGGGGCGCGTTGGTAAGCTGCGGGGCCGCGCGCCGGGCACTTGCTACCGTAGCAGCAGCTGGCGCCAAGTCAGCCTGGCGGCGCAACAAAGAGGAACGACTCATGGCAGGAAGATCAGGCAGCGGAAAGTGAGAGAAAATTCAGGAGTAGGGCGTTTACGGCGGCGGCTTCTTCCTGATGCAGCCAGTGGGTAGCTTGCTCGAAGTAGGTAAGCTGCCCCTGCTCACACAACTCTAAGCTAAGCTGGGCCAGTTCCGGCTCCAGAAAAGCATCCTGTCGGCCCCACAGAATGTGCACTGGCACAGTAATACGGGCCGCTTTAGCTTGCTGACCACCATACCGAAATGCAGCTCGGTACCAGTTGATCATGGCCGTTACGGCTCCGGGCTGAGCCCAAGCAGCAGTGTATTCCCGCAAATCATCGGCGGAGAATGTGCCGGGCCGGCTGGTGCCGCGTAGCGCCCCGCGCCCAAACCGAAACTGCCGCCGCCGAAACAGCTTTTCGGGAAGCCAGGGCAGCTGAAAGAAGAAGATGTACCAACTTTTGAGCAGCTGACGAGGGGCCCGCCGCAGAGCCCGGCCCAGCACCGCCGGGTGCGGCACGTTCAGAATGGCCACCCGCGTGAACCGCTCCGGGCGATGCCCAGCTAGCCACCACGCCACGGCCGCTCCCCAGTCGTGCCCCACTAGCAGGGCCTGCCGCTGCCCGGCCGCATCCAGCAGCCCTAGTATGTCGGCGCCCAAGTGGTTGATGCGGTACGCACCCGAGCCCCGGGGTTTGTCGCTGAGGTTGTAGCCGCGCTGGTCGGGTGCCCACACCCGGTAGCCAGCAGCGGCCAACGCCTGCATCTGATGACGCCAACCGTACCAGAATTCCGGAAAACCGTGCAACAGCACCACCAACGGCCCCTCTGCGGGCCCGCACTGCACCACATGCAGCTGCACGCCATTGGTGCGCACGAAATGCTCTTCCAGCGGGTACGTCATGTCCTCAGTACCCCAACGCCGGGTCGCAGGTTGCTACCGTTCAGGCTGCCTCCGACGACTGCGCGCCCATCTTCGCCCGATTCTGCGCAACTTCCCGGTGCATCTGCTGCACAATGGGCAGCAGGTCAGCGAGCTTGCAGCAGCAGGCTACCCGGGCAACTTTCATGGGTTTGGGAGCGGAGGCAGTAGCGGCCGGCGCGTCGGCAGCGCGATGAGAGACAGTCATGGTAGTTTGGTTTTTAGTTGCTGATTGATGGATTTTAGTTAAGTCTTGGGCTTGGTTTAGTGCCACTAACCAAGAACCACCAACCAGAAACCAGTTTTAAGAGGCTTGGGCAAACAAATCGAGCTGTTGGGTGACGAGGGCGGAGCGGACGGAGCCCGAACCGAAAAGAATCTGGCGGCGGATGGTTTGCTCATCGTAGTCACGCTTTTCTAGAGCCTGTCCCCGGCAGGTCAGGAAAAACTTGGCCCGCTTGAGTACCACGCCAAACTTGTGCAGGTGGTCGAGGCTGAGCGGCCCGAAGCGGCGGGCCGCCACAATGCGCTTCGCGGAGCGCGCGCCCACTCCCGGAATCCGCAGAATCATCTCGTAATCGGCCACATTGATATCCACCGGGAAGACGTGGCGGTTGCGCAGGGCCCAGGCCAGCTTGGGGTCAATTTCCAAATCGAGGAAGGGGTGCGCGGGGTCCAGAATTTCGTCGGCTTGGAAACCATAAAAGCGCATTAGCCAGTCCGTCTGGTAGAGGCGGTGCTCCCGAATCATGGGCGGCTGGGTAACTTGGGGCAGGCGGGCGTCGTCGGTTACCGGAATATAGCCGGAGTAGTACACCCGCTTCAGGCCATAGCCTTTATAAAGCGAATCGCTCAGATTGATGATTTGCAGGTCATTTTCCTGGGAAGCGCCCACAATCAGCTGGGTGCTTTGGCCGGCGGTGGCAAACTGCGGCACCTTTTTGAACAGGGCCTTTTCCTCCTTATTCTGGATGATGCCGTCCCGGATCTGAGCCATCGGGGTCAGAATCTCCTCGTAGTTTTTCTCGGGGGCCAGCGTGGTCAGGGCCATTTCTGAGGGCAGCTCGATATTCACGCTCAGGCGGTCGGCGTACAGCCCGGCTTCCTGAATCAACTCCTCCGAAGCACCCGGAATGGCTTTCACGTGAATGTAACCGTTGAATCGGTGCTCCGTGCGCAGCTTCTTGATGATGCGCACCAGCCGCTCCATGGTATAGTCGGGCGAGGAAAAGATGCCGCTGCTCAGGAACAGGCCCTCGATGTAGTTGCGGCGGTAGAAGTTCATGGTCAACTCCACCACCTCATCCACGGTGAAGGCGGCACGCTTCACATCGTTAGAGCGGCGCGACACGCAGTAGGCGCAGTCGAAAATGCAGTGGTTGGTCAGCAGAATCTTGAGCAGGCTTACGCAGCGGCCGTCTTCGGTGTAGCTGTGGCAGATGCCCATGCCCTCTGCATTGCCGAGGCCTTTATCCTCGTTTTTGCGCTTGCCGCCGCTGCTGGAGCACGACACGTCGTACTTGGCGGCATCGGCCAAAATACTTAGCTTTTCCTGAATCCGCTGGTCGTTCATAGGGCGCTTTAACGGCTTAAAAATAGAAGTTTTATGCAGTACAATGCAATAGGTTGTAAGGCTAATTTTTTTAGAATTGTTCCCGGATCAGCTGAAATATCATAGCGTGTATACCCGCCCGCTTGCCCCGCGAAAAAGAGCCGGCTCCGGGGCCCGAAACTGGCGGCATTGGGCCGGCATCTAGTATCTTGCCAGTTGTGGCGTTGCCTGCATCAATGAAGTATCTGTTCTGGCTTAGTGGACTGCTCCTGAGCTGGGCCTGCGCAACCACCGCAGCGGCCCAAACGCCGGCTATGCCCCTACCCGACACCACCCGCCTCAGCAAGGTCCGCCCCGACTCCCTGCGCCGCCGCTTTGACCAAGAACGGGTATTGAACGGCCTGAAGGCGTACACCAAGCGCAAAACCATTGCCGGTAAAGCCGCCTCGGCCCTGTTCAACTTTACGGAGCGCCGCGAGGATCGGGCCGGGCTGGATGCCACGCTGCTGGACCGGCAGTTTGACCGCCACAACTACAAAGTAGTACGCCGCATCAGCATCCGCACGCTCGATGCTTTCGGGTTCAGCATTTCGGATACTACCCGGGTGCCGCGCAACATTCTGGAAAAAGCCGGTAACACGCTGCACATCAAAACCACCAAGGCCCGGGTGCGGCAGGTGCTGTTGTTCCGGGAGGGAGAGGAACTGGAGCCCCAGGCCCTGGCCGAGTCGGAACGCCTGCTGCGCCAGACCTCCGAGCTGCTGGACGCCCGCGTATACGTGAATGAGCGCACCACCACCGCCGACAGCGTCGATATTCAGGTAGTAACCAAGGACATCTTCAGCATTAGCGGCTCCTTGGCTATCCGGGATGTGCAGGCCGGCGTTATTGGCCTGCGCGACGTGAATTTCCTGGGCCAGGGCCACCAGTTCCGGAACCGCCTGGAGTACGGCCGCCGCGACGATGGACCCCAGGCCCAGTCGTGGCGCTACAACGGCACGTACCTGGTGCCCTTCCGCAACTTTCTGTACGGCCAGGCCCGGTACTTCAACCAAACCCGCACCCGGGAGGCCGGCGTGCGGTTCAACCGCGACTTTTACTCCATCAATACCCGCTACGCCGGGGCCATCAGCTACGATTATTTCGACCGGCTGGTGGCCATTGACGGTAATGGCTCGGAGGAGTTTCCCTACATCTTTAAGTCGTTGCGCTATAACACGCAGGATGCCTGGCTGGGCCGGGCCCTGCGGCTGAAAAGCTACGATTTGGCCTACGAGAACCCCGGCCGCATGATTGTTTCGGGCCGGGTGATTCGCACCAATTTCAGCCGCAAGCCCACCCCCGACTACGAAAGCGCCAACCTGGTGCTGGGTACCGTGGGCTACAGCGTGCGGCGCTACTACAAAGACAAATACCTGTTCGGGTTTGGCCGCACCGAGGATATTCCGACGGGCACTCTGGCCAGCCTAACGGCCGGCTACGAGTTCAATGAAGTGGCCGACCGGCGCTACCTGGGGGTGCGGCTGGCCTACGCCGGCTACCACCCCCAGCGGGGCTACCTCTACCTGAACGGGGAGTTTGGCTCCTTTGTACGGCGGCGGGACGGGAGTTGGCAGCAGGGCCTGCTCAACGGGGAGCTGCTGTACTTTACGCGGCTCTACCACACGGGCAACTACCAGTGGCGGCATTTCTTGTGGCAGCGCAACAGCATCGGGCTCAACCGCCGCCCCGGCGAGCAGCCCCTCACCATTGATGGGGAGCGGGGTCTGCGCGGCTTCCAGCCCGAGGGCCTGCTCACGGGCACCAGCCGGGTCACGCTCAACTACGAGGTAACCATGTTCACGCCCGTTTCCTTTCTGGGCTTCCGAATGGCGGCCCTGGCCTTTGCCGATGTAGCCTGGCTGAATGCCCGCACCCTCAACCGCACGCTGCCTTTCTTTGAGGCACCTTACTCGGGTTTTGGCCTGGGCCTGCGCTTCCGTAACGAGTACGCCGCCCTGCGCACCTTCCAGATTACGTTCGGCTTCTACCCCCGGGGCATGACCTCGCCCAACGGCATCCGCATCTTCGAGAACTCCCGCGCCTACTACGACTTCAGCGACTTTAGCTTCGGCCAGCCCGGCATTGTGCGCTACCAGTAAATTACAGATTCGCGTAAGCCGAAAGGCCAAGCAAGATGATACCGATGGCCCGCCAGTGGCCTTCCGGCTTACTGCTCCAGTATACCTGCGCCGAGCTGCTAGTACTTGCCCGCTTGGCCCTCGTACCTTTGCTAGGTAACCAGTCCCGGCTGCATCAGCGCAATCTGCGCTGCAATCTGCGTAAATCTTTGATTTTTATGAACCTTGGTGATTTCAACGAGCTGGAAGTAGCCCGCGAGGTGGACTTCGGGATGTACCTATCATCCGACGACGGCGACCTGCTGATTCCGCGCAAATACATTCCGGCCGGCACCTACGTGGGCGACGTGCTGCGCGTGTTTGTGTACCGCGACTCGGAGGACCGCCTGATTGCTACCACCCTGGAGCCCTACGTGCGCGTGGGGCAGTTTGCGGCCCTTACCGTGCGCGATGTAAGCACCACCGGGGCGTTTCTGGATTGGGGCCTGGAGAAAGACCTGTTTCTGCCCTACCGCAACCAGCGCCGCAACCTGCGCCCCGGCGAGCGAACCACCGTGTTTGTGTACCTGGATGAAACTACCGACCGGATTGTGGCCTCGGCCAAATGGGAGTGGTTTCTCAGTGACCAACCGTTTGCGGGCAAGGCCGGCGACACGGCCGAGCTGTTTGTGGCCGAAGAAACCGACCTGGGCTATAAGCTGATTGTGGATGGCACCCACCAGGGCGTGGTCTACCACAATGAGGTGTTCAAACCGCTGCGCCTGGGCGACGTGCTGACCGGCTACATCAAGCAGGTGCGCCCCGATGGCAAGCTGGACCTGAGCTTGCAGAAACCGGGCTACGACGAAGCCCTGGCTGCCGCCGAAACCCTGCTCACCTTTCTGCGAAGCGCCCCCAACGGCCTGCTACCCCTCGGCGACAAAAGTGAGCCGGATGATATTTACCGCCGCTTGGGCATGAGTAAAAAAGTGTTCAAAAAGGCTTTGGGAGCCCTCTACAAGCAGGGCTTGGTACAACTGGCTCCTGAGCACACGCAACTACTCCACCAAGACAGCTAGCCCACTTCACCCGAATACGTACGCCGCGCCGGTGGCAGCCTTGGTGCCCGAGGCTGCCACCGGCGCGGCTGCTTTGGATCCTAACGCTTTGGCCGAGGCAACGCTTGGTTGGGGCTATCCATCTGTACCGATAAGTAGGCGGCGTTTTGGGGGCGCGGCACGTACAGGCTTTTGCTACTGTTCTGTCGTCCTCTTACCGCCCCCGCGCTATCCATTCACTCCTACCCTACTGTTCCGTGCCTAAAACCGCGCTTATTGCGGGTGCCAGCGGCCTTGTCGGCTCCCAATTGCTTCCCTTGCTGCTGGCCTCCGAGCGGTATGAGCGGGTTATTGCTGTGGGCCGCCGTCCGTTGCCCGTGGTGCACCCCAAGCTGGAGCAGCGCCTGCTCGACTTCGATAACCTGGAACAGCACCGCCTCCAGCTCATTGCCGATGACGTGTTCTGCTGCCTGGGAACCACCATGCGCCAGGCTGGCTCCCGCGAAGCCTTTTACCAGGTTGATTACCTGTACGTGGTGAAACTGGCGGCCCTTACGGCGGCTAATTTTGCGGCCCAACTGCTGCTGGTATCCGCTATGGGGGCCGATGCCCGCTCCCGGATATACTACAACCGCGTGAAGGGCGAAATGGAAGAGGCCGTAGCCCAGGCTCCTTTCCGGGCAATCCACATTTTCCGCCCCTCTTTGCTGCTGGGCCGCCGCGCCCAGCCGCGGCTGGGGGAACGGCTGGGGGCCGCCGTGCTGCGGGTACTGCGTCCGGTGCTCCGGGGCCCTTTGCAAAAATACCGGGCCATTACGGCTGGTGCGGTAGCCCGGGCTATGCTGCGGGCGGCCGAGGCAGAAGGCAGCGGCCACCACGTGCATCTCTCCGATGCTATTGCCAAAGAAAGCGCACGTACCCGGTAATGTATGCAGTTGATTTGTACTTTTGCGGGACGATTTCAGATCAACTGTTTTCCTTTTCGCATGAAGTATTGGTGTATTGGTGCAGTAGCCCTGGGGCTGCTGGCCGCAGGTGAGGGCGCACAGGCGCAGAGCAGGAAAAAAGGAGGCTCCGGGGCCGGCTACGAAACGGGCATCGGGCTGCGGGGCGGCGGCTGGTCTTCGGGCCTCACCGTGAAGCATTTCCTGAGTGGCAAGAACAATGTGGCAGTTGAAGGCCTGCTGACGCGGGAATACGCCGCCCGGGGCGGACGGCTCACGCTGCTACTGGAAAAGCACAAAGCCATTTCCGACTTCAAAGGCCTGCAGTTTTATTACGGCGCCGGCGCCCACATTGGCTCCTACCGGGGCCGCTATTACTTCGAGGATGTGCGCTTCCGCCGTAATAGAGACCGGTACTACTACCGCCAGTACTGGTACGATGATGCTAACTACGTGGTAGGCGGCGCCGACCTGATTCTGGGCCTGGAGTACAAAATGGAGGACCTGCCCTTCGTGATAGGAGTTGATTACAAACCGTTCTTCGAGGTATTCGACGGTTACACCGGCTTCTATAACGATGCCGCCCTGAGCTTACGCTTTGCTTTCTAACCCAAGGTTTTCAATAAAGAAGCCCCTTCCGGTGTCCTGGAGGGGCTTCTTTATTTTGACAGTTACCGCCCCCGGTAGTAGCGGTGCGGGCGGTAATTGTAATAGGGCCGGGGAGCCGGCGTCACAATTACCGGGCGGGGCGATACGACCACCGGGGCAGGCCGATAATACGGGCGGTAGCGCGGACGGTAGTAGGGCCGGTAAGCTGGCGGGGCGGGCCGTACCACCACGGCGGTAGTAGCAGGAATCGTGGCCACACAACCAGTTAGTAAGGAAGCCGCTGACACAAGCAGTACGGCAACCAAGGCCGGAAATTTCAGAAGGTTTTTCATTGTCAGTTCAGATAACAAAGGTACCTCCTAGCGAGGCGCCCGGGCTACTGGTTTGACGCTGCTGTTCCTGCAAGGTTTAACGCAGGAGCGGCCCGATTTTCACAAACCGGGCCGCTCAGGTAGTACCACTTGGTGGGGGCTATTTTCCTTTTGGCGTCCGGTACTCGTCGTTGAGGTATTTGAGTACGGCGCTGGTGATGTCCAGGTCTTTGCGGCCGTAGGCAATGGAGCCGCCGTTCATGCCAGTCAGCAGAATGAGCCGGTAGCCATTGGCCTTGCCGTACTTCTCCATTTGTTTGTTGGCCCGGTCAAGCGCCTGCTGGGTTACGCGAGCCTCCTCTTCCTGGGCCTGGCGCTGTAGCTTTTCCTGCTCCTGGGCTACCTGAGCCTGGCGCTGCTGCAGTTGCTGTTCGGTAGTGGCGCGCTGCTCCTGGGTCATGCCTTCGGCTTTTTGCTGGTATTGCTGCACGGCCGTCTGGAAACCGCGCACCATGGTCTGGTTTTGGGCTTCCCACTTGCGGGCTTTGGCTTCCATGGTTTTGCGCGCGTCCTTCATGCCCTGGTAGCCGTCCAGCAGCTTCCCCGATTCCACGTAGGCAATTTTATCGGTATCCGCTACGGCCACCAACTCATCCTGCGCCTCCTCCACGGGGGCCACGGTGGTTACGGTACCCGTCGAGTCGGTGGTTTTAACGGCAACGGGTTTGCGGATGGGCTTGGCCGGGCTGCTGGCAAAGTGCAGGTAAAACAGTACGGCCACAGCAATAGCCAGCACCACATTAATAGCCAGTTGAACAGAGTTTTTCATTCAGAAGCAAGAAGTGGAAAAATGCGCCGCCACGCGGCCGGCCAAAAGTACGGATTAGTGCGGAGCCATTGCGTGCCTTCTAGGCTATGTGGACAGTTGCGTCGAAAGAACGCCATGCAGAGCGGAGCATCGCGCAGCGGTTCTAGCTCAGCTCTTCCTCCCCGGCCTCTTCATCTTCCTCGGTTTCTACCTCCGTGGGCTTGGCCGGCTTTTCATCGAAAGGCACAGCCAGGTCGGTGCGGCTCAGGGCGGTGTCAGTGCGGCCGACGTGTACGAGGGCATCACCCTGGTTGACAACTGGCATGTGGTTCAGGCCGATGATGTAGCCAGCCACCGGTGACTCCAGGCGCACGGAACGCTCCCCGTAGGGGTCAGCCACCGACCCGAATACCTGCCCTTTCTCAATGTATTCTCCCAGCTTTACCAGGCTGCGAAACAGGCCGGCATATTTGGCCCGCAGCCAGGTAGAGCGCATGCACACTACGGTGGCGCGGGCCGGGGGTGCGGCTTCGGGTAGCATGCCCAAGTGGTGCAGCACCCGCAGCGTGCCGGCTATACCCAGGTCAATACCTTCCTCATCCAGCCTGAGCGACTCCCCGGTTTCGTACACGATAATGCGGCGGCCTTCCTGCATGGCGGTTTCGCGCAGGGAACCGGGGCGCAGGCCGGCGTGCAGGGTAAACGGAGCTGCAAAGGCCTCGGCTAAGGCATCGGTTTCGGCATCCTGGTGCAGCAGGCAGCGAATTTGCGGGATGTTGGCCCGGGCCGCGCCGCCCGTATGAAAATCAATGCCGTAATCAATCAGGGGCATGATTTCGCGCATGAAGCGGTGAGCTACGCGGCTGGCCAGGGAGCCGCGCGGGTTGCCCGGAAACGAGCGGTTCACGTCCTTCCCGTCGGGCACCTCCCGCGAGAAGTTCAGGAACCCGTAGATGTTGAGGATGGGAATGGCAATGATGGTGCCCCGCAACGGGTGCAGCATATTGCGCCGAATCAGGCGCCGGATGGTTTCAATGCCGTTGACCTCGTCGCCGTGCATGCCGGCCATCAGCAGCACCGTGGGTCCCGGCTCCCGGGAGCGGAACACGTGCACCGGAATATCAATGACGGTACCGGAGGGCAGCCGCGAAATAACCAGGCGGGTGAGCACCTGCTCGCCGGGGGCAATGGAGAGGCCGTTAAGAAAAAGCGGTTTGGAGGAGGCAGTAAACGACAAGGGCGGGGCGGCTTATGGCCCAGGCCTCCAGCCCCAAACCGGTACTTCAGTTCCTGATGCGCGCAATGCTGGAGCCCTGCGTTCCGGCCACTGCCCCGAGCCAACCTCCCCCACCCTTCTCCTGCACCCGATACAGCGTCCCGTTGTTGGAAGGTACGAAAACCCCAGGCGTTTACCGTACCTCGGCAGTAGTTTGCATTAATCGGGCTGAGAATCGGGTTGCGGCTCCGCCTGCTTGGCGGCGGCTGGCTGCTTGCCTTTTCTCTTCTTGGCCAGGTCCACGGTGTACTCAATGATTTTGCCGGCAATATCGAGGCCGGTGGCTTTTTCGATGCCCTCCAGGCCGGGCGAGGAGTTCACCTCCAGCACCAGCGGGCCCCGCTTGCTCTGCAGCATATCCACGCCGGCAATGCCCAGGCCCAGGGCTTTAGTGGCCAGCAAAGCCGCCGCCTTTTCGGCCCGACTGAGCTTGACCAGGGTACCCGAGCCGCCCCGGTGCAGGTTGGAGCGAAACTCGCCCTCCTTGCCCTGGCGCTTCATAGCCCCTACCACTTCCCCATTTACCACAAAAGCGCGCAGGTCGGCACCCTTGCTTTCGGCAATAAACTCCTGCACAATAATGCGGGCCTTGAGGTTGTGAAAGGCCTCGATAACCGACTGCGCTGCTTTTTCCGACTCGGCCAGCACTACGCCCAACCCCTGCGTACCTTCCAAGAGCTTGATGATAACTGGGGCGCCTCCCACCTGCTGAATCATGGCGGGCACTTCGTCGGAGTAGTTGGTGAAGGCCGTTTTGGGCATGCCTACGCCGGCGCGGGCCAGAATCTGCATGGAGCGGAGCTTGTCCCGGCTGCGCACAATGGCCTGGCTTTCCACGGCTGTGCGCACCTTCATCATCTCAAACTGCCGCACCACGGCGCAGCCATAAAACGTAACGGAAGCCCCAATACGCGGAATAATAGCATCAAAGCCTTCCAGAGGCTGACCTTGGTAGATAATACCTGGCTTGCCCTTTTCCAGCACGAGGTTGCAGTGCAGGTGGTCGACTACCAGGGCCTGGTGCCCGCGCTGCTCGGCAGCTTCTACCAGGCGCGTGGTAGAGTAGAGCTTGGGCTCACGCGACAGAATGGCCAGTTTCATTGGGAAAGAATAGGGTACAGAAAAGAATACGGGCCAAAGCTCCCGGCAAAGATAGGCGCGCCTATTGGCACACTACGCGCTTTTCAGCGGGCCGCCAGGTGATTTTTGTAAGAAAGATTGCGCCGGGCCACATCCACCACCAGGCGCGCCTGCCGCAGCAGTACGCGCCCAATTAGCACCGGGTATTTCATATCGGAACGGTCGGAGAGGGAAAACTCGGTTTCCACATCCTCCCCAAACAACCGGATAACCGCCCGAATGACGTAGCGCTCCTGTACGTCGCCGTTGGAGGAACGGATGTCGCGCAGGGAAAACTCCTCGAACTGCATGGGGGAGCCGTCGAAGTTGGGGTGGGAAGGGTCGAGCAGCTGCACGCGCAGGCACTGGCGGCCATCCGGGGTGGTTTCTACGTGAATATTGGAGCAGTGAATGGCCCCCGTGTACGCGCCGGTATCCACTTTGGCCTCCACCCCCCACAGCTGAAACGCGGGAAAATCAACCAGTTCCCGCCGCCCTACCGTCCGTTTCGGTCCGCGCTGTTTCATAGCAAATGTGAAATTGTGAAGGGTGAAGTTGTGAAAGGCGGTAAGCGGGTACTGCGGTGCACTACGCGCAAGTAGCAGAGTACCTACCTTATTTCACAACTTCACCCCTCACAATTTCACCGCTAGCCTTTGTAACTGATGCGGTACACGGCGTCGTTCTGGTCGTCGCTCACGAGCAGGGAGCCATCGGGCAGCACCAGCAGGCACACGGGGCGGCCCCAGGGCGTCTTGCCCTGCAGCCAGCCGTCGGCAAAGGTTTCGTAGCTCAGGGCCTGCTTGCCAGTGGCATCCAGCTTCACCAGGCTGATGCGGTAGCCAATTTTGGTGCTACGGTTCCAGGAGCCGTGTTCGGGAATGAAAATCTGGTTGCGGTACTGGGCCGGAAATTTAGTCCCGGTGTAAAACTTCATACCCAGCGCGGCCACGTGCGGCCCCAGCTTGCGGGCGGGCTTCACATAGGTATCCGCCGATTTGCCCTTGCCAAACTCAGGGTCGGCCACGTCACCGGCAAAAAAGTACGGAAACCCAAAGTGCTGACCGGGACCGGCGGCGCGGTTCAGCTCGTCGGCGGGCAGGTTGTCGCCCAGCTGGTCGCGGCCGTTGTCAGTAAACCAGAGGGCTTTGTCGCGGGGACTCCAGTCGAAGCCCACGGTGTTGCGCACGCCGTAGGCGTAGGTTTCCAGGCCCGAGCCATCGGGGTTCATGCGGTTGATGGTGGCATAAATCGGCTCCTCGGGCAGGCAGGTGTTGCAGGGTGCGCCCACTGGCACGTACAGTTTACCATCGGGCCCGAAGCTGATGTAGCGGTAGCCGTGCCACTCTTTGCTGGGCAGCTTGCCGTACACCACCACCGGCTGGGGCTTCTGCTTGAGCCGTTGGGCAATGTTGTCGTAGCGCACAATCCGGTTGATTTCGGCCACGTACAGGGCTCCGTTGCGCACGGCCACACCGTTGGGCGCATTCAGGCCGGTAGCCACCGTTACCACCTCATCGGCGCGGCCATCCTTGTTGCGGTCGGGCAGGGCGTATACTTTATCGTCCTTGGTGCCCACATACACGGTGCCATCGGGGCCTACGGCCAGCTCCCGGGCGCTTTTCACGCCCTGGGCAAAGTAGCTGATGGTGAAGCCGGCCGGCAGCTTAATCTTGCTCAGATTGGCGTCGGCGACAGGGGCGGGTTTAGGGCCGGAAGTGAAGGCCGCCAGCGGGGCCAGTAACAGCGGAAGAAGGTGGCGAGTGTTCATACTGCCACAAACCCGCTTCTGGCCCCGAAGGTTGCTTGTTCAGCTAGTAGCTGTAGGGTGGTAGGAATGCGGTGGTGGCTGCCGCCCTGGAACTCCCCGCTTACATCTGGTTGGTGCGCTGGCGCAGTAGCCGCTCGTACTCACGCTCCGACAGGTTCATCTTTCCAAAGCCGCCGTATACACCTACCCCGTTCATGAATACACCAATTCCCCAGAACACCGTCGACCAGACGGGCCACGGAATGCCGTGGGTATAGTGCCGGTCCGTCAGCAGCCAGATGGTCCAGAGCAGCGCATTCACAGCAAAGTAGGTGAACAGGTGGGATTTGAACTTGGCACGAGCTTTTGCTATACGCCACAGTTGGGGGTCACGAGCCGGGGTTTCCATGATGCGGGAGCGTTTGGGTGATTGGATGAAACAAACCTATGCTTTTCAATAAGATGCTGAAAAGCCAGGTTACCCAAACGGTCATTTCGCGCACCTGAATTGTCAAAAAACCCACCCGAACTGTGGTGAAGTTGTGAAAGCTCAGAACGAGAACTGCACAACTTCGCCATTTCACCTTTTACCCCAGCCGCGAGACGCCGCCAGACACGATAAATTTCATGACTTCGGAGCTGGGCAAATCCAGGTAGGTGATGTTCTGGACGGGCACCAGCACTAGTTCCCCGCTAAAGTTGTAGGAGTGAGGGAAGTAAACGGCCAGCAGCTCGTCGCGGTGGATGGCCTGCATGCTGGGTTGGGTGACAAAACCCATTTTGAACACTTGCTCTTGGCTGCTCATGCGCACCAGCACCGGGCGGTTAAACTTCTGGTTGTCGCCCACGAAAGCATCAAACAGGTCCTTGAGGCTGGAGTAGATGATGCTTACTAAGGGCGTGCGGTGTAGTAGCCGCTCGGTGATAATGAGGAAAGGCCGCACCAGAAACGACTTCGCCACAAACCCTACCGCCGTTATCAGCAGAATTGCCACCACCAGCCCCAGGCCCGGCACATCAAAGCTCAGCCCCGCAAACAAGTCGTTGAGCCAGCGCAGCAGCGCGTACAGGATGTAAATGGTCAGCCCGATGGGGGCTACAATCAGGAAGCCGCTGAGAAAGTAATTGAGGATGCGCCGCATGAAAGAAAGGAGTTGAAGCCGGCAAGTTAGGTAGAACCAAGACCCACCAAAATTGTCATTCCGAGCAACGCGAGGAATCTGGAGTTACCTTCTACCGGTTGTCCCAGATTCCTCGCGTTGCTCGGAGTGACAGTGCTACACTTACTTATACCCTATGCTACGTGCTCGGTTACTTCCTCAATCCGGTCCTTCACGCGCTGCATCAGCCACATGGGCGTGCTGGTAGCCCCGCAAATCCCCACCGACTCGGCCCCGTGAAACCACTCATCCTGCATTTCTCCCTCATTTTCCACGAAGTAGCTACGGGGGTTAGTATTGTTTACTACCGAAAACAGGGCTTTGCCATTGGAGCTTTTGCGCCCGCTCACAAACACCACTACATCGTGCTGAGTGGCAAACTTGGCCAGGGCCGGCTCCCGGTTGCTCACCTGCCGGCAGATGCTGTCGTTGGCATCAAACGCTTCCAAAGAGCCGCCAGCGGCCTGGATACGCTCCTCAATCACCGATTTCATGTGGTAAAAGCCGGCCGTACTCTTGGTGGTTTGGCTGAACAAAGTCACGGGCCGGGAGAAGTCAATCTGGTCCAGGTCCTGCTCCGTCATCACAATAATGGCCTTGTTGAGCGTCTGGCCCGCGAGGCCGGTTACCTCAGCATGGCCGGGCTGACCGTAAATTACAATCTGGCCGTTTTGGCGGGTACTGGCATCGAAGGCGTGCTTTACCCGGTTTTGCAGCTTCAGTACCACGGGGCAGGAGGCATCAATCAGCTCAATGTTGTTGCGCAAAGCCAATTCGTAGGTTGCCGGCGGCTCCCCGTGGGCCCGGATAAGCACTTTGGCATCGTGCAGCTGCTCCAACTGCTCACGCTCAATAATGCGCAGCCCCAGGGCGTGCAGGCGCTCCACCTCCATACGGTTGTGCACAATGTCGCCGAGGCAGTACAGGGTTTCCTGCTGGGCCAATTCGTCCTCGGCCATCTGAATGGCAAACTCAACGCCGAAACAGTAGCCGGAATTTTTATCGATGGTGACGTTCATGAGCTCCTTTGCTTGGGAGCGGGACCAAACTAGCCTCGCCCACTACCGCATATGCTGCGAATCCTGTGCCGCAATCTGAGTAACAACAATGGGGAGTTGCCTTTTTCTCCCTGATACGCAAAGTCTTCTTTACTTGGCCGCGTCCTGCGCCCAGCCGGTAGCGGCCAGGGAGAACAAGGTGGCCGATACCCGCTCCAGCACGAAATCCACCTGCTCATCAATCATCATGTGGGTGGTATCAAGCAGCACGGCGTCGGAGGCGCGGCGCAGAGGGCTTTCGGTGCGGGTTGAGTCGAGATGGTCCCGTTTGCTGAGGTTGTCCACAATGGCTTCCACCGGCACCTGCTCGCCTTTCACGGCCAACTCCTCCTGGCGGCGCAGAGCCCGGGTGAGCACATCGGCCGTCATAAATACTTTTACCTCCGCATCCGGAAACACGGTAGTGCCAATGTCGCGCCCATCCATTACCACCCCCCGCTTGCGGCCCATGCGCTGCTGCTGGCTTACCATGGCGTGGCGCACCGCCGGTATTCCCGACACCTCACTCACCAGGTTGGATATGCGCATCTGCCGGATTTCATCTTCCCGAATCACGCCGTCCAGGCACAGCTCGTTGCGGCCTGTTTTGCGGTTGCGCTTAAAGCTGATGTGCATCTCGTGCAGAGCCTGTTCCACCCGGGGCAGATCATCAAAGGCAATGCCCTGCTCCAGCAAGTACAGCGTTACCGCCCGGTACATGGCCCCGGTATCAATGTAGGCATAGCCCAGCTCGGCGGCCACGGCCTTGGCCGTGGTGCTTTTGCCGCAGGAAGAATAGCCGTCGATGGCAATGACGATTTTTCGCATGACAGGTTCGCTGCTGGGCTCGGACTGACGGGAAGGGCTCACTAAATCCAGGTTTTACGGCTTGGCTGGGCGGCCAGGCGCTCGGGTACACTCGCGAAGAAGGTGGCTACTGACTGGTCGAGGCCTTTGGTCAACTGCTCACTCACGCGGAAGAAGGGATTGAAGAAATTGACGCCGTTGATGCCCACGCCGGTAGTACCGTCGCGGCCGGTAGCCCACTCGCCCTGGTAGGCCGTTACCAGGCACTGGCCCAGAAAGCAGCCCAACGCGGTAATCACGCCCTGGCGCTCCGCTTCCTTGATAGTAGGTCGTTGCTCTTCAATCAGCTCAGCGAGGCGCTGCACGGCGGCGGCGTCAAACGCGTTTACGCGGAGCTGCTGGCGCACGGCTTCGGCGGCCGTTACAAGGGCGGCAACTGGGTTTTCTTCGGGCATGAGGTGCGGGTTAGTTAGTAGCGGACTGCGGATTAGCTTGCTGCCAATGAGCGTAAGTCTGCAAAATTTGCCGCATGTGCTGACGGCCCAGCTTGCCTTTGGTAATCTGCGTGGCCAGTTCCGGGCAATTTCCTACCAAGCGGAGCATGGTTTGCGTGAAAGCATTCCGGCCCGTTGGCACTAGTACCGCGTCGCCGGTGGCGGGTTGCAACACCAGGTCCATCGCATAAGATGGATTAGCGGTTTCCAGCCCCAAAAAAGTTTCCGTTGCGCCCATGTAGCGCGGGTCGAACTTGTATGCTGTGAATTGCCCGTAACGGTATAGTTTCTGGGCAAATGCCGCCGCTATTCTTTGGGAGGGAGTATTCACGTTGCGAACTACTCCGAACGTATCAGTTTTCAGCACGAAGCCTTGTAGCTCTCCTGCTTGATACACGTTGGATTCACCTTCCGCGGGCTGAATCCGCAAATGACCCGATGGTTCCAGCCGCAATTTGCCGGATTGCCAACGTCCATCGGCCAACTGGCAGGCCCCCGGTCCGCTGAGTGCCCTGGCAGACCGGCCACCCATATTGTGGTACACCGGGTTAAGCTGTCCGTACGCCGTACCAGCGCTGAGAAGCAATGCGGCCAGCAGCAGACTATAGCAGACGATGTATTTCACGGGCACGAGCAGAGCGTTAGATACGGAACCAGACAACATTTATCGGCACTACCGGCGGAAGAGTTAGTGACTTTCGCAGGGGCAGGGTACTTTGCCGAACTTGGCTTTGCGCTTAACCGAGGCGGTTTTTTTCTGCTGCGGAGTGCGGGTAGCGCAGCCAGTTGTCAGCAGGCCCGAGCCCCCCAGCAGGGCAGCCAGTAGCAAAGTCACAATCTTTCTCACGGCACGGATTTTCGGCAAATATACGGTTCTTTACCCGTTAGCCGCCTGCCGGCCCTACTTTTCACCGAGCCCCGCTCCTGCCCTATGCCCGCCGATTTTCAGCTCCGCGCCAACGTTATCAATCTGTTTGACAACACGATAACGCCGGCTACTATTCACGTAGCAGCCGGCCGCATTGCCCGCATTGAGCCCACCGGTGCCACTGCCCCCGATGCGGCCCTGCCTTATGCGCTGCCGGGCTTTGTAGATGCACACGTACACGTAGAAAGCTCCCTGTTAGTGCCCTCCGAGTTTGCTCGCTTGGCAGTAGTACACGGCACCGTAGCCACCGTCTCCGACCCCCACGAAATTGGCAATGTACTGGGCGTGGCTGGAGTGCAATACATGCTGCAAAATGCGGCGCAGGTACCGTTCAAGTTTTGCTTTGGGGCACCCTCCTGCGTGCCGGCCACACCGTTTGAAACGGCCGGGGCCGAAATAACGGCCCAGGATATTGAGCTGCTGTTCCGGGAGCACCCCGAAATTGGCTACCTGGCTGAAATGATGAACTGGCCGGGCGTGCTGGGCCGCGACGAGCTGGTGATGGAGAAGATCCGGCTGGCCCAGCAGTACAACCGTCCCGTGGATGGCCACGCCCCCGGCCTACGGGGCGAGGACGCCGCCCGCTACGCCTCGGCCGGCATCAGCACCGACCACGAGTGCTTCACGGCCGAAGAGGCCCTGGACAAGCTGGCCGTGGGTATGAAGGTGCTGATTCGGGAAGGCTCTGCGGCCCGCAACTTTGAGGCTCTCATTGATCTGCTGCCCGAGCACCATGAGCACCTGATGTTCTGCTCCGACGACAAGCACCCCGATACCCTGGTGCTGGGCCACATCAACCAGTTGGTGCAGCGAGCCGTGGCCCGGGGCCAGGAGGTGCTGCAAGTGCTGCGCGTGGCCTGCCGCAACCCCGTAGAGCACTATCGCCTGCCCGTGGGTCTGCTCCGGGCAAGTGACCCCGCCGATTTCATCGTAGTAGATGACTTAATAGAGTTCCAGGTACGCCAGACCTATTTGAACGGAGAGCTGGTAGCCGAGAATGGCCGCACCTTGATTCCGGCAGTGCCGGTGGCGGTAGTCAATAATTTCACCGCCGACCCCGTGCAGCCGGCGGCATTCCACCTACCTGCGCCTCAGGCTGCCGCCACCGTACGCGTAATTGAGTGCTTTGATGGACAGCTCATTACTGCCCGCCACGATGTGCCGGCCCGCGTAGAAAGCGGCCTAGTAGTGCCTAACATTGCCCAGGATGTGTTGAAGCTCACTGTGGTGAACCGCTACCAGCCCGCCCCACCAGCCGTGGCCTTCATCCAGGGCTTCGGGCTGCAACGCGGAGCCCTGGCCAGCAGCGTTGGCCACGATTCGCACAACATCACGGCCGTGGGCTGCGACGATGAAAGCCTGGCCCGCGCGGTAAACCTGGTAATTGAAGCCCGTGGCGGCTTGGCGGTAGTAGCCCCCGATGGGCGGGAGCTTATCCTGCCGCTACCCGTGGCCGGCCTCATGTCGGACCAGCCGGGGCCCGAGGTAGCCGCTGCCTACAGCGCCGTAGATGCGCTGGCCAAGGAGTTAGGCTCCACCCTGCAGGCTCCGTTCATGACGCTTTCCTTCATGGCTCTGCTGGTTATCCCCAGCCTTAAGCTCAGCGACAAGGGCCTGTTTGATGGCGAAGCCTTCCGGTTCGTGGAAGCCGTGGTGTAAGGGCAGAAGTCAAAGCGAAAAAGTCAAAAGTGAAAGCTCCGAACGGTAGGACCGTCGGGGCTTTCACTTTTGACTTTTTCGCTTTGACTTGACTTAAAACCGCTTGTGCAGCAGCTTCTGCATTTTTTCCTCCGTGAGGGGCTTGGCTAGGTACTCCACGCCCTCGTACTGTGCCACGCGGGCCGTATCGGCGGCGTGCATGGAGGTAGTCAGGACCGCCAGCACGGTTCGGCGGCGTACGTCCTCCGGCAGGGCGCTGTAGAGCTTCAGAAACTCGAAGCCATCCATGCCGGGCATTTTCAAATCCACGAACACCAGATCGGGCATCTCGGCAGTGGGCTGCTCTTTGTGGCTACCCCACAGCTCCTGGTAGGCCTGCTCCGCTTTCGAGTACGTCAGCACCTGCTCGGCCACTTCCAACCGATTTAAAAGCCGGTTATTCAGGAAACAGGTAGTCTCGTTGTCGTCTACCAGCACCACGTTTCGCAGCTTTTTAGTCATACTATGTTCGGTTAAAGTGGATGAGCAAAAGCGCCGGTTTACAGCCAGCCCTGGGCCTGCATCCAGTCATCGTTGTAAATCTTGCCGAGGTAGCGCGTGCCGTGGTCCGGCAGGATGATGACCATGGTATCATCTTCCTGCAAATGTTCTTTGGCATATTCTAGGGCTCCGTGTACTGCCGAGCCGCAGGACCAGCCCACAAACAGGCCTTCTTCCTTGGCAAGCCGGCGTGTCATCAGGGCCGCATCTTTGTCGGTTACTTTGATGAACAGATCAATCAGGTCGAAGTTTACATTCTTGGGCAGAATATCTTCCCCAATGCCCTCAGTCTTGTACGGGTAGATTTCGTTTTCATCGAAGATGCCCGTTTCCTTGTACTTTTTGAACACTGAGCCATAGGTATCCAGGCCTACCGTTACTAGGTCAGCCTTTTGCTCCTTTAAGTATTTGGCCGTGCCGCAGATGGTACCGCCCGTGCCCACCCCGCAGGCCAGGTGCGTGATAGTGCCTTCAGTCTGCTTCCAGATTTCGGGGCCGGTGCTCTCGTAATGCGCCGCCGTGTTCGACATATTGTCGTATTGGTTGGGATAGAACGAGTTGGGCGTTTCCTCGCTCAGGCGCTTGGCTACCGAGTAATAAGAGCGTGGATCCTCGGGGGCTACATCTACGGGGCAAACAACCACCTGGGCACCCACCGCCCGCAAAATATCCTGCTTTTCCTTGCTTTGCTTGTCGCTCATCACGAAGATGCACTTGTAGCCTTTGGCAATGGCAGCCAGGGCCAGGCCCATGCCAGTGTTGCCGCTGGTGCCTTCAATGATGGTGCCGCCGGGCTTAAGCAGGCCCGCCTTCTCGGCATCCTCCACCATTTTAACCGCCATGCGGTCCTTCACCGAGTTGCCGGGGTTGAAGTACTCCACTTTAACCAGCACGGTGCCTTTGATGCCAGCCGCAACTTTATTTAGCTTCACCAGCGGCGTGTTGCCAATGGCTTCCACAATGTTATTCAGATACATAGTACGGGTGAGAGGGGTAAGAGGTACTGGGAGAGAGGCGGCAAAGGTACGGATTCCGGACGGGAGCAGCAGGCTCCGGCCAGAAGTTAGCCGGTGCACTCGAAGGGCCTTTGCAGACGGTTTGGCGGCAGTTTGGAACAGTATCCGGGTGGGGCCCACCGATTAATCCGGCATTCGCTTCGCCCAAGCGGCAAAAACATCTACTTTTGCCCCGCCGCCAGCTTGGCTGTAGCGGCACTTCCCACCCCACACATCAGCATCTTCCGCTAACCCCACTTCTATGAGTGTTCTGGTAAACAAGGATTCCAAAGTGATTGTGCAGGGCTTTACGGGCTCCGAAGGCTCGTTCCATGCCCAGCAGATGATTGAATACGGCACCAACGTGGTGGGTGGCGTAACGCCCGGCAAGGGTGGCACCCAGCACCTGGAGCGCCCCGTGTTCAACACCGTAGCCGAAGCCGTAGAGCAGGCCGGTGCCGATACCAGCATCATCTTCGTGCCCCCGGCTTTCGCCGCCGACGCTATTATGGAAGCGGCTGACGCCGGCATCAAGGTAATCGTGACCATCACCGAAGGCATCCCCACCAAGGACATGATTGCGGTGAAGGAATACCTGAAAGGCCGCGAGGGTCTGCGCATGATCGGGCCTAACTGCCCCGGCGTAATGACGGCTGGCGAGTGCAAAGTGGGTATCATGCCCGGCTTCATTTTCCAGAAAGGCCGCGTGGGTATTGTATCCAAGTCGGGCACGCTGACCTACGAGGCCGTTGACCAACTCACCAAAGCCGGCCTGGGCCAAACCACGGCCATCGGCATCGGCGGTGACCCCATCATTGGCACCACCACCAAAGAAGCCGTGGAGCTACTCATGAACGACCCCGAAACCGAGGGCATCGTAATGATTGGCGAAATTGGCGGTGGCATGGAAGCCGAAGCTGCTCGCTGGATTAAAGAAACCGGCAACAAGAAGCCCGTAGTAGGCTTCATTGCCGGCCAGACCGCGCCTCCCGGCCGCCGCATGGGCCACGCCGGGGCCATCGTAGGCGGTGCCGATGATACGGCCGCTGCGAAAATGGCCATCATGCGCGAGTGTGGCATCCACGTAGTGGATTCGCCCGCTGAAATTGGCGACACCATGCTGCGCGTACTGGGCAGCAAGTAACCTTCCCTGCTACTCCCTGACTACCTTAGAGGAGGCTCCTACAAAAGGGAGCCTCCTTTTTTTGGTCTGGCTGGGCTGCATAGTTGGTTTTGCTGCTGAATCGTCCTATTCAGCCAGCATTGCGGCCAGCCAGCGCTATTTGCTATTAACCCGCTCTTTCACGCCATTCACCTAGTAAAAAAGCAACCGTATAGCCTTTTCATTGCCGAATCGATACATTTGATCTGCGCAGTACTGCTCAGCTTCCCTTCCTATCAATTTTGCATGAGAAAGAATTTACTCTGGGGATTTCTACTGTTCTTTCTCTGTCAGATTCCGAGCCTGGTGCGCGCCCAATCGGCGGCAGCTCCGGCACCCTGCCAGCCGACCCCGAAGTGGACGGCCATCATTACAGCCCACCCCGATGATTGGCAGCTGTTTATGGGAGCGGCAATCAGTGAGGAAGCCAAGCATACGCGCCGCAAGATTGTGTTTGTCTGCCTGACGGGCGGGCAAGCCGATGAGCCGGCCGACAGCTACTGGCAAAGCCGGGAAGCCAGCCACCGGGCCTCGGTGCGGCAGATAGCCAACCCCTGGGCCAGCCTGGCCTCTACCTCATTTTCTGACAAGCTGCAGATTAATGGTCATTCCATTGATATGTACCGCAGCCAGAACCTGGTAGCCTTCTACCTGCATTTGCCCGATGGCGGAGTGCACGGCCGGGGCTTGGCCCGCGGTAGCTTCCAGAGCCTGAAGCTTCTGCGGGATGCTGGCAAAGCGCTGACTCCGCTAAATGGCGGAGCTCCCTACACTTCCTGGGACGATTTGAGCCAAACCGTTCGGGAGCTGCTGGCTCACGAAGCCATTAAAGGTCAACTGACCCTGCACACCGCGCAAACCGATATACGCCTTAACTCCGGCGACCATTCTGACCATTACATGGCGGGCCAATTGGCTCAGCATACGATGCGGGGACTGGAGTGCCGCTTTCTGCAGTACGTGGGGTACGACGTAAGCAAACGCCCGGTCAATTTGTCCTCGGCTCAGATCAGCAGCCAGCAGCAAGCCTATCGCGCCTATTGCCAGACTATGGTGAGCCTGGGCCAGGAAGACCCCTGGGATACCAAACACTTGGCTTTTGTGGGTCACCAATACGTGCAGGTAAAACACCAGGCGGGCCCGCAGCTGCCGCCGACAGCTCCAGCCGCCACCACTGGGCAGAACGATGATGAAGATGCCTTGCTGGCGGACCACTTGGTGCTGCAGCCGGCCTTTCCGAACCCTTTCTCTGCTTCAAGCCAGTTAACCTTCGATTTGCCTATAGCGGCTCCCGTGTGGCTACGGGTACTGGATATGCAGGGCCGGGAGGTGGTTCAGCTGTTACGCGGTGAGTCCCAGCAGGCCGGCCGTCACGACCAGTGGCTGGACGTGCAGCGCTTTCCGGCCTCCGGCACCTACGTTGCAGAACTACGGGTAGGCAAATATCGGCGGCAGCAGAAGCTATCAGTGGTGCGTTAGTGCGTAGTTTTACGGTACCGTTGAGCTACCGCTTCTCCTTACTTTTTGCTTTCTATGCCTTTTCCGCTTGCTGCTATCTGGCGCTGGCGCCCTGCTTACCCTGTTCTGTTACTGTTGGCGTTACTGCTTCAGGGGTTATGTGTGCTGCGCGCATTTGGGGCATTGCTTTTCCAACCCGGCCAGCATTTGCTGGTAACCAGCCAAGACGGAGCTAAAAACTACTTCACCTTCCAAGCCTATATCCAACAGCCTTGGCCCAACGGACTGAGCTGGTTTGGCATGATGAATTATCCCTTCGGGGACTACCTGTTCTTCACCGATAATACGCCACTGTTGGCCGTGCCGGTGCGGCTTTGGTCACACTACGTTTCCGATCTGGCACCGCACGGGCTGGATATTTATCATGGGCTGATGCTGGCAGGCTTTTTCCTGAGCACGGCTTTGCTGGTGGCTATTCTGCGGCGGTTGGTGCAGCACTGGGGGCTGGTGCTGGTATTTGCCGTAGTATTACCGTGGCTCAACCCGCAAACCAGCCGCCTGCTAGTTGGCCATTTCAACCTGTCGTATAGCTGGCTGGTGTTGCTGGTTATCTGGGGGCTGTTGGGACTGTACCAGCGGGTGCGGGCAGGCGGTCCTATTTGGGGTTGGGTACTGGCGCTGGTAGCTGGCTCGGTAGTGGCCGGGCTTATTCACTTGTATTACCTGCCCTTGCTGGCGCTTACAGTGGCGGGGTTCTTTGCGGCCTGGCTGCTGCCCCGGCAGCAGTGGCGCAACCGTACACTGAGCGGCGCGGCCGTGCTCATTACCTTGCTGCCTACGCTGCTGTGCTTTTTGGTAGTGCGCCTCACCGACGGTTACCGGGTGCAACGCAGCATGCAGGCCACCGGCTTCAACTATGCCCCCTGGAAGCTACAACTATCGGCACTGATTAAGCCGGGCAGCTACCAAACGGTTCATTTCTGGCTGGAGCCCAAAAACCAACCTACGTATGAGTCGGTGGCTTATTTGGGCGCTTTTGCCTTGTTTGGGCTCACGTTTTTTGTGGTGGCCTGGCTGGTACGCAAACCAGCTACGCAGGCTTTCTGGCAAGCGTGGAAGGCGACGCCCGAGCGGGCATTTATGCAGTTGCTGCTGCTGGCGGCGCTAGTGGGATTGGGCGTTTCCCTGGGTACAGAATACGCCGTGGCCGACGACCAGTACATTTTCCAGAACTACTTCAGCGCCTTCTATTATCTGCAGAAGGTTACTCAGGTGGTTACGCACTTCCGGGCTGTGGGCCGGTTTAGCTGGCCTTTCTTCTGGGCAGTAAATTTGCTGGTGCTGGTGGCGCTTGATTTTTGGCTTCGCCGAAGCCAGTGGCGGGGCCGCTGGGTAGTGGCCGTTGCCCTGGTAGTACTGGCCCTGCTCGACACGCGTGATACGCTCAAACACTACCGCAAGTCTTTGCTACCCAACCTGCTCACCAATGAGCGCACATTTCCGGAGCTACAGCCCTTGCTCCAGGGGCTGCGGCCGGAGCAGTACCAAGCTATTTTGCCGGTTCCGTTCTTCCACGTGGGTAGCGAGAACCTGGAACTGACGGTAGATGATGATAATGCCCATTCCCTGCACGCCTACGAACTGGCCTTGCGCACCAACCTGCCGCTGGTAGCCAGTAAACTCTCTCGCACTCCGGAGGAGCACGTTAAGCAGTTGCGAAGCCTGTTTAGCCCCACCGGGCCTACTCCCGAACTACGTGCTCAACTGCAGGCCGCCCGCAAACCACTGCTGGTGCTGTTGGATGAAAGCTACTATGATGGCTCTATCCCTTTCGCCCAGCAACAAGCCAACCCATTGGCCAAACAGCTTATTGAGGCCGGAGCCGCCTTACCAAGCCGCCAGCCGCTCACGCTAGTAGCCCAGTCCGGTAAGCTGCGCCTCTACCGCTGGAATGTGCAGTAAAGCCACCAGCGCCTATAGCCGGTGACGGCGACTCAGTATCCGAACCAAGTTGCCGGTTTCAGTGAGCAGGATGCGTGGGTTGAGGCGGGAGAAGATAACTCCGGGCTTGAGCTCCACGGGCTGAGCCAGCACCCGCAAGTGCCGTATGCGCGAAGCCAGAAATAATAGCTCTAGGTCGAAGAGGTAGCGTTGGGTAGTAGTACGCAGGAACAGAGCGCGGCCAGTACTATTAAAGGCTTTCAGCCCGCACTGCGTATCCTCCACGGGAAGGCGCAACACGTAGCGCGTTACCCGGCGCAGCATGCGCGAAACCCGCCGCCGGGCCGGTGGCACCTGCGCATAGTATGCGTTGCTGCGCACACCCACCACAATATCGGCTCCAGAATCTATCAGCTTGTTATACACGGCCGCCATGCTGTGCTCCTGGTAAGGAAAATCGATATCCGTAAACAAGCAGTAGGGCTCCTGCACCTGGGCCATGCCTTTGCGTAGCGCGTGGCCTTTGCCCTGATTGGTGGTATACGTCAGGTAGGTGAACCGGCCGGGCAATGCACTGCGCAGCACGTCCATATCTGCCTCTGTCACATCAGCGCCGGCTCCGTCATTCACCACGTACAGATGAATGAGGACTTTCCCCACCAGCAGCGTCTGGAACCGTTCCAGGCTTGAAATAATGTTGGTTGCCCACCCGGCCGGCGGCCGGAAGCAGGGCAATACAATGGCTAGGTGCGAGGTGTAGGGGGAAGTTGGGAGGGACATGGGAGCAGAAAACTACCGTAAAGTTACGGCTCAGCTTGCTTGTGGTTAACTGGGAAACCAGTTTCATTTAATCCGAGCCAACTGAGGTATAAGCCACTCCCGGCCTTTCTACTACTTACCGCCGCTCTGCCCGCCTACATTTACTACCAGCCCGAACTGGAATACAGAATTGGCAGCCTTCAGGTAGCGGCGGTGACGCAGCCCGAAGTTACTGCCGCTAATAAGCTGGAAATCAACGGGACCAACCAGCGTGATGCGGGTGTAGGTAATGGGTTCCAGAAAAATATTGGTTTCCGGGGCGTGGGGCTGCCCATCAAGACGAAAGTTACTGAGCGTGACGTAGCTAGCGCGCAAAGCCGTGCCGTAGGTGACGGGCCAGTCGCGGCCCAGCACGTGGTACGTTTTCTTATCCTTGGATGTGTAGTTAACCTGCACGAAATACTTATCTAGGCTGCCTTCCAGGGTGCGGGTGATACCCTCGGCAGGAGTGCGCTCCACGCGCTTGGTGTGGCCCAACCCGTAGCCGCCATACACTTCCAGCACCCGCGAGTCGCGCAGGCGGGTGTAATAGCCCAGTCCCAACTCCCCGAAGTCATGGTCCTCAGCCCGCTTTTTCTTATCCGTATGCAGAAACGATGCTGACCCCATGACGCCTAAGTGGTCGGAAACCGCGTAAGCCCCTTGCACGGCCGTATTCTGACTGAAGTTGGTATGGATGCCTCCGCTCCATTCTCCCTTCTGCGTGAGCAACGGCACCTGGGGTGGCGGAGGAAAATACAACGACGAGCAACCTACCAACAGCGGCAGGAGCAGCAGGAACGCGGCGCGACGAAGCAGGTAGAGCATAGGCAGCGGAAGATAGGAAGTTGGCCTCAGAACGTCGGCAGTCGGGTTTCGTTGTGTACTAGCTGACCCATTCTGTCCAGTACTGGCTTGGCTGGTATCGGCCGGGCGGGTCAGGAATTAGCTACCAACGTATCCGAAGCCCGGTGCGGGAGTACAGCGCCAACGCCACAGTAGCAGCCAAGCCCGACAGTTTACTTCTGGTTTGCGTATAGCCGGTGCGGCTGAACGTTCGGCCGCCTGTTTTCTGCCTCCATGCCCCGTCCTACTCGTTTTGATGCTATTATTATTGGTTCCGGCCAGGCGGGAAACCCGCTGGCTACGGCCCTGGCCAAAGCCGGCCGCAAAGTGGCCCTCATTGAAAAATACCTGCTTGGCGGCTCCTGCATCAACTACGGCTGCTCCCCAGTAAAAGCCCTGTTAGCCTCTGCCGAGCGAATACACCAGGTAGCCACCGCCGCCGAATACGGCGTGAAAACCAGCGCGCCCAAACCCGATTTTCGGGCTATTGTAGCGCGCAAAGATGCCGTTATTCAGCACAAGCGCGACGGAGTACGGGCTAACCTGCAGCAGGAGCAGAGCGGTATTACCGTGCTCATGGGCCAAGCGCGTTTCAGCAGTGCGCGCGTGGTGCGTGTACAGCTGAACGCCGGTGGTGAGCAGGAACTAACCGCCCCGCTCATCTTCATCAATACTGGCACGCGGGCAGCGGTGCCGCCCATTGAGGGCCTCGCCGAAAGCGGCTTTCTGACCAATGTGGATATTCTCGACCTTAAGCAACTGCCCGAGCACCTACTGATTTTGGGTGGCGGCTATATCGGGCTGGAGTTCGGGCAGATGTTCCGCCGCTTCGGCAGCCGCGTAACCATTATCGACGCGGCCAAGAACCTGCTGGAGCGCGAAGACGACGACGTCTGCCAGGCCATGCGCCAGCAGCTGGAGGCCGACGGCGTGGAGTTTGTGCTGGAGGCCGAAGTGCGCCGCGTGTCGCGCAACGCCGACGGCGCGTACACTCTCACGGCCAGCACAGGTGCCGACGAGCGGCGCCTGCGCGGCTCCCACCTGCTGGTAGCCGTGGGCCGGGAACCCAACACCGACGACCTGGGCCTAGAAACTACCGGGGTAGAAACCAACGAGCAAGGCTACGTGCTGGTGAACGAGCGGCTGCAAACCAATGTGCGCGGCCTCTATGCCCTCGGCGACGTGCACCCCGGCCCCCAGTTCACCCACCTGGCTTACGACGACTACCGCGTGGTGCGCGACAATATTCTGCACCGTAAGCGCCGATCGGCCAAGGCCCGTCCCCTGCCCTATGTAGTATTCACCCAACCCCAGCTCGGCCGCATTGGCCTGAGCGAAAAGCAGGCCCGCCACGAAAAGCTGGCCTACCGCGTTGCCACCATGCCCGTGCGCGTCATCGGCCGCGCCCAGGAAACCAGCCTCACCGACGGCTTCATGAAAGTGCTGGTCGATGAGAAAGGCCACATTCTCGGAGCCACCATTTTCAGCGAGCAGGGCGGCGAAATCATGTCGATGATTCAGCTGGCCATGGCCGGCGGCCTCACCTGCGACGATTTGCAGAACACCGTATTTGCCCATCCCACCTGGGCTGAGGCGCTGACCAACCTCTTTGCCAAGCTAGTGAAGGCATAGCAACCAAGGCTTACGTAGTTGTTACGGAATGCTGCTTCGCCTCTTACAGTGCTGTTCTCACCGCACTTAGGTCCTTCAGTTTACCGCGCATGAACCGCTGGCTTCCTGGTTTTCTAATTGTATTGCTCACTTCAGCAGCCTTAGCGGCCTGTGAATCTCACCCTACGGCTACTTCCGCGGCCACCGGTACAACTTCTTCCAACAGCACTATTCCCGCAGGCTCCCTCATGGCGCAGCCTGCTAGCTCAACTTACGCCGGTACATACGCCGTGCAGGATACAGCTGTCTGTTCACTTTCCATATCGGTAGCTCAGCTGGGCAACTACTACACGTATACTTGTCAAGGTATTCGGGGCCAGGTGGAGGTAACCAAGGATGAGGCCGAAACCTATTTTACCTTTATTGGTCTGAAAGGCCAGGAACCGGAAGAAGACATTTCCGCCAGCTGGCAGGACAGCGTCCTACTCATCCAGAACTACGGCAACTCCATGAACGAGTACACCCGTTTTGGAGACTGTGACGCGAAGTACCTGGAGCTGCACCGCCAGTAGTATATAACAAAACCGCCCCCGCAGCCGAGGCTACGGGGGCGGTTTTGCGTTGAAAAAGCGGCGGCTACTTGGCGTAGGCTACGGCGCGCATTTCCCGGATAACGGTGATTTTGATCTGGCCGGGGTACTGCATTTCCTTCTCGATTTTCTGGGAAATTTCGTAGCTCAACTCCTGGGCCCGCTCGTCGGTTACGTTCTCGGCGTCCACCATCACGCGTAGCTCACGGCCGGCCTGAATGGCGAAGCACTGATTCACACCTTTGAAGCCGTTGGCCGTTTCCTCCAGCTGCTTCAGGCGCTTGATGTAGCTTTCCATCATCTCGCGGCGGGCACCGGGGCGTGAACCTGAAATGGCGTCGCAGGCCTGCACCAAGGGCGAAATCATGGCCGTCATTTCCATCTCGTCGTGGTGGGCACCAATGGCGTTGACTACGTCGGGGTGCTCCTTATACTTTTTGGCCATTTCCATGCCCAAAATGGCGTGGGGCAGTTCGGGCTCCTCGGTGCTTACCTTGCCGATGTCGTGCAGGAGGCCGGCGCGCTTGGCGTGCTTCACGTTCAGGCCCAGCTCGGCGGCCATAGTGGCGCAGAGGTTGGCTACCTCACGGCTGTGCTGGAGCAAGTTCTGGCCGTACGACGAGCGGAAGCGCATACGGCCCACCATCTTAATCAGCTCGGGGTGCAGGCCGTGGATGCCCAGGTCGATGATGGTTTTTTCCCCGATTTCCACGATTTCCTCGTCGATGTTCTTCCGGGTTTTAGCCACAATTTCCTCGATGCGGGCCGGGTGGATGCGGCCGTCCTTCACCAGCAGGTGCAGGCTCAGGCGGGCCACCTCGCGGCGCACGGGGTCAAAACCCGAGATGATGATGGCCTCGGGCGTGTCGTCCACGATGATTTCAACGCCGGTAGCGGCTTCTAGGGCCCGGATGTTGCGGCCTTCCCGGCCGATAATCTTGCCCTTCACGTCGTCCGACTCGATGTTGAAAATGCTCACGCAGTTCTCAATGGCGTGCTCGGCGGCGGTGCGCTGAATGGTTTCCAGCACCACTTTCTTGGCATCCTTGGTGGCCGTGAGCTTGGCCTGGGCCACCACATCCTTAATGTAGGAGCTGGCCTGAATCTGGGCTTCGTTTTTGAGGCTTTCCACCAGCTGCTCACGGGCTTCGGCAGCCGTGAGGCCCGAAATGGTTTCGAGCTGGGTGGTTACCAGCTGGATTTTCTCGCTGAGGCTCTGGCGGGTTTCCTCCAGCTCCTGCTCTACTTCCTGCTCGCGCTGCTCCAGCTTGGCCAATTGGTTTTCGAGGGTCACGCGGCGCTTTTCTTCCTGGGCTTCCAGCTTCTCGCGCTGCTGCTGGGCCTGCAGCTCCACTTTTTCGCGGGTGGCGTCCAGCTCTTTTTCCTTGCGCTGAATGGTTTCCAGCTGCTTCTGGGTGGTGAGGCTGAGCTGCTTGATACTCTGCTCCTGCTCCACCACGGCGGCGCGGCGCTCAGTCAGTTCTTGGTCGAGGGCCTGTTTCTGGCGGCGGCTTTCCTGTTCGAATTCCTGCTTGAGGGTGCGGAATTTATCTTTCGACTGCTGAATCCGCTCGTCGCGGGTGCGGGTGGCCTGGGCTTCGGCCTCGGCCAGCAGCTGCTGGGCGCGGGCTTTAGCGTCGGCTTCGTGGTCCTGCCGGGCTTTTCCAGCCAGCAGGCGCCCCAGCACCACGCCTACCACAAGGGCAAGCACGGCCGCCAGGACAATATAAAGAGTTTCGGACATGAGCTATAAAGGGGGGTTAAAGGAAGAAAGAAACCCATAGCTCCGTAGAAACGCCAATGCCCGCGCAGGCAGCGGGGCCGGCTGCCCCGCCCTGCTCGGGCTGTTACTTCGCGCCACCACTAGCCGTGGCAGCTATACCAGCACCACGCCGCGCATTAGCTCGTCCAGGCGCGCAATGCGCTCGGTCAGAGCCGCATCGGTTCCGTCCTTTTCCTTGCTGACCTTGAGGCGGTCAGCCATTGTTGATAAGGCAATCATGGCCAGCAGGTCCTGCTTGTCCTGAATGCCGTACTGCTCCCGAAATTCCTTCAGCCGCTCGTTCAGCAGCCGGCCCGCGAGGCGCAGGCGCTCCTCGTCCTCGGGGCTTACCCGCATGGGGTAGTCCCGGTCGGCAACGCGGATTTTGATGGATAAATCGGACATCAGTAGCCAGTGGGCGGTGGGGTTGGTATGGTGGTGGTTACTCCCTCAAATAGGCAAGGCACTTATCTATTTCTCGGATGTATTCGTTGAGGCGAAGTTTCAGCTCGTTGACATTGGCCGGTTCCCCGGCTATGGTATTGACAAGTTTAGTGATATTCTCCTGATTCTGGAAATCCTTCAACTGCCGCTCCCGGTCGCGCACGTCGGCCTGGAGTTGCTGAATGGTGGTCTGCGAATCGGCCAACTCTTCGCGCAACTGCTGATAGGCAGCCACTAAGGTGGTCACCTGCCGCTCCAGGCGGTCGAGTTGCGCAAGCTGCTGGGTGGAGGCCATTTTTTGGTTTTTGGTTGGTGGTGAAGATACACAACCGAGTGTCATTCCGAGCGAAGCGAGGAATCTGGGGTTATTACTTAGACGATAACCCAGATTCCTCGCTTCGCTCGGAATGACAGAGGACTTACTACTTCCGAATCAAAGCCCCGGCTTGTTGCTCAAACTGCTGGATGAGGCGGTTCATTACTGAGTCGATGGCCTGGTCGGTGAGGGTTTGGGCGGGGTCCTGGAGCAGGAAGCTCACGGAGTAGGACTTCTTGCCCTGGCCCAGGTTGTCGCCTTCGTACACGTCGAACACGTTCACCTGCTGCAGGAGTTTCTTCTCGGTGCGGCGGGCAATCTGCTGGAGCTGGTCGAAGGTCACGGTTTTATCCACCACCAACGACAGGTCGCGGCGCACTTCCGGGAACTTGGGCAGCTCGCGGGCTACCAGCGCGTTCTTGTACTTGCGCATCAGCCAGTCCCAGTCCAGCTCGGCGTACCACACCGGCTGGCTCACGTCGAGGCGCTTCAGGATGGCCGTTGATACCGCACCCAGCTGAGCCACCGGCTGGTTCTGGGCCAGCAGCGTAAGGCCGCCGGCCAGGTACGGGTGCTGTACCGGCTGCGAGGTAGGCTGCGGGAAGCCCAGCGAGGCTAGCACCTGCTGCACTGCGCCGGCCAGCTGGTGGAAACTGCTCTTATCCGACTTCTGCTGCCAGGTTTCGGCGGCGGTGTTGCCGGTGAGGTAGATGACGAGCTTGTTGTACTCCTCGTACTGGCCGCCGGCCTTCTGGCGGTAGGCTTTGCCGAACTCGTAGAGTTTTAGGTCGCGCTGGCGGCGGTTCACGTTGTGGCGAATTACCTCCAGGCCACTGTGCAGCAGCGTGGGCCGCATCACGTTCAGCTCGGCGCTGTTAAAGTTGAGCAGGCGCACCAGCGTATCATCCTTCTCCTCTTCCTTCTCGAAGTACAGCGAGTTGGTGATGGAGTTGGTGATGATTTCCGAGAACCCCTGGCCGCTGAGCAGCCGCGCCGTGTTCTGGCGGATGATTTCGGGGTCGGGGTTGGGGAACTGGGCCAGGTACGTAGCCGAGTTGTGGGGGCGCAAAGCCACGTGGTTGTAGCCGTAGATGCGCAGGATTTCCTCAATTACGTCAGCCTCGCGGGTCACGTCTACCTTGTGCGGGGGCACCGACAATATCCAGGTAGTTGTTGGTTGTTGGTTGTTGGTTGTTGGTTGTTCGTCGATTAGTTCTTCCGAGATGAGGATGTCGAGGTCGGTGAGGATTTGACGGATGCGCTTGGGGGCAATGAACTGGCCCACCAGCTTCTCCACGCGGGGCAGGCGCAGGCGCACGGCTGTGTGGCCGATGTGGGTGGGGTACTCATCCACCACCGGGGCGGCCACGGTAGCGCCAGCCACTTCCTGCAGCAGCAGCGCCGCCCGCTTCAGCCCAATAAGGACCATGTTCGGGTCGGTGCCCCGCTCGAAGCGGAAGGAAGCGTCGGTTTTGAGTTGGTGAGTCTGGCCGGTTTTGCGCACCACGGCTGGCGCGAAATAGGCGCTTTCTAGGAATATGCGCGTAGTAGCCTCACTCACGCCCGAGGTTTTACCCCCGAACACCCCAGCCAGCGCCATTGGTGTACCGTTAGTATCGGCAATTACCAAATCTTCGGCGCGCAAGGTGCGCTCCGTGTCATCCAGGGTCGTAAACTTTTCCCCTTCCGCGGCCCGCTTCACGCGCACCTGGTTACCGGTAATCTGGTCGGCATCGAAAGCGTGCAAAGGCTGACCCAGCTCGTGTAGCACGAAGTTGGTCACGTCCACCACGTTGTTGATGGGCGAGAGGCCGATGCTGCGCAGGCGGCGCTGCAGCCACTCGGGCGAGGGACCTACCTGCACATTCTCCAGCAGCAGACCGGCATAGCGCGGGGCCGCGGCAGCATCTTCAAGGATTACGCTGATAGGCGTAACGGCCGCAGCGGGAGCATGGAACCCGCTGATGTCGGGCAGGTGGCAGGGCTGGCGCAGCAGGGCGCGCAGCTCCCGGGCCACGCCGTAGTGCGAGGCGGCATCGGCACGGTTCGGGGTCAGACCAATTTCGAATACCGAGTCGGAGCCCAGGCCGAAATACTCGGCGGCAGGCGTACCGTTGGGCAGGTCAGTATCAAGTACCATAATACCGGCGTGCGACTGGCCCAAGCCAATTTCATCCTCGGCGCAAATCATGCCCTCGGAGGCCAGGCCCCGGATTTTGGACTTCTTGATTTTGAACGGCTCGCCTTCGGAAGGATGCAGTACGGCCCCGTCGAGGGCCACTACCACGCGCTGGCCGGCGGCTACGTTGGGGGCGCCGCACACAATCTGGCGGATGGTGCCGTCGCCCACGTCCACGGTGGTCACGCTGAGCTTGTCGGCGTCGGGGTGTTTTTCGCGGGTAAGCACGGTGCCCAGCACTACGCCGCGCAGGCCGCCGGGCACGCTTTCCAGCTCCTCAATGCCTTCTACTTCCAGCCCGGAGCCGGTCAGCAGCTTGCCAATTTCCTCGGCGGGTTTATCAGTAGGAATGAGCGTGCGGAGCCAGTCGAGGGATATTTTCATTGGTTGGGAGTTGCGGGTTGTCCGTTATCAGTTGCTTGTTGTTCGTTGACAGAATTGTACTGACAACGAGCAACGAGCAACTGACAACCGCTGACAAAGGTACGGATTAGGGTGGGCGGTGGAAAACGAACCCACGCAGGTAGTTTCGGTATATATTTCGGTACAACAACCGGTAGTATCTGTATGTCGAACCGCCCTGCTATTTCGAAGGAGGCCATTGTGCTGCGCGGCCCGCTGGTTACTGGCTTCACAGACGAGGAGTTTTTCCAGTTCTGCCAGGACAACCGGGACCTGCGCGTGGAGCGCCCCTCCGACCACGAGATTATCTTTAGGTCGCCCGCCGGTTTCCTCTCCAGCTCGGCCAGTGCCGAAGTCGTTTTTCAGCTTAAACTCTGGAATAAGCAGTATCAGTTGGGCCGCGTGGGCGAGTCCTCGGCAGCGTACGTGTTGCCCGACAATGCTACACTCTCCCCCGATGCGTCTTGGTTCAGCCAGGCCAGCTGGGCCCGCGTACCGCAAGAGCTGCGTAACAAGTTTCTGCCCATCTGCCCCGAGTTTGTGGTAGAGGTAAAATCTCCATCCGACCGGATTTCCACCTTGCAGGCCAAGATGGAGCAGTGGCTCAGCAACGGCGCGCAACTCGGCTTTCTGCTGGATGTGGAAACCGAAACGGCCTGGGTGTACCGCCCCGGCCAACCAGCCGAGAAACTGCACGGCTACGACCAGGAACTGGATGCCGCTCCCGTTTTGTCTGGTTTCCGGCTGGATTTACGGCCACTGCGGGAGGAGTAAGAACTGTTATTCCGAGCAAGGCGAGGAATCTGGGTTAATCCAATAGATGCTGGGTCCAGATTCCTCGCCTCTGCTTGATGCGCAGAATGACAGCCGTTTTTTGGAATGCCGCTACTTGTAGGCCTTCTCCCCGGCTTTGATTTCCACGGTTAGGCGGTTGTCGGCGGGGGGCACGGGGCAGGCGAAACCGTCGGCGTAGGCGCAGTAGGGGTTGTAGGCCTCGTTGAAATCCAGCACTACTTCGGTGTCATCGGCGGCGGGCAGGGGCGCGTCGAGGTAGCGGCCCCCGCCATAGGTAGCGAAGCCGTTGGTACGGTCGGTGAAGGGAATGAACAGGGTGGTGTCCTTGCCGTCGGCCTTCAGGAACAGCGTCAGCTTATATTCCTGCTTGTTCAGAATGAAGCTGGCCCGGCCCCAGCGCAGGTATTTATCGGCCTTGCCATCGGTGAGGGGCATTTCTACCGTGTCGCGCTTGGTAAACGACTCCAGTTGGGCTTCGAAGCGGTAGTCCAGATCCGGCACGTAGTATTTTAGGCTGTCAAATGTTTGGCGCTGCTCCGAGCTCAGGGGTGAGTCTTCGGCCCGGCGGAAGCCCGTATTTTTGGCTTCGCGGGCTTTGCGCAGGCGGGCGGCGTACTGGTCGTCGTTGAAGAGAATATCCTTGGCGAAATACCCGAACACCAGCAGCAGGCCGAGGGCAATGAACAGTTTAGGATTGAGGCGCACAGAGAAAAAAAGTAAAAAGTCAAAAGAGAAAAAGTCAAAGCCCGTCAACACCGCTTCTTCCCCGAATTTCTCCCGCAAAGATTGCCACAACTCCGGCTATATGCAGCAGGCAAGCCCGACGGACGTCCTCGCACTTTGACTTTTTACTTTTTCTCTTTGACTTTTTTTCACAGCATCCCCTCATCAGCGAAGCTGTAGTAGCCGTTGTCGGTGTAGATGAGGTGGTCCAGAATGGGTAAGTCGAGGAACTGGCCAGCTTCCTTGAGCTTGCGGGTAAGGGCAATATCGGCGGCCGAGGGGGTTTTATTACCGCTAGGGTGGTTGTGCACCAGAATCACGCTGCTGGCCAGCTGCTCCAGGGCTTCCTTGAAAATGAGCTTGGGGTCGGCGACGGTGCCGGCCACCCCGCCCCGACTAATACTGACGGTGCGCATGACCACGTTGGCCCGGTTCAGTAGCACCACCCAAAACTCCTCGTGGGGCAAATCCTGGAGGTGGGGCCGCACCACGCGGTAAATGTCGCGGGAGCAGGTGATGGTGGCGCGGGCGGGGGCATCGGCTTCCTTGCGCCGCCGCCCCAGCTCCAAAGCCGCCATAATGGTAATGGCCTTGGCCTCGCCTATGCCTTTCTGGCGCATCAATTCTTTTAGGGAGAAGCGGGCCAGGGCGTTGAGGTCGTTTTGGGCGGCGCTGAGCACCAACTTGGCCACATCTACGGCCGAGAGCTTGGCGGTGCCCGAGCCCAGCAGAATGGCCAGCAGCTCGGCATCCGACAACGCCGCCCGCCCTTTCTGCATCAGCTTTTCGCGGGGCCGGTCTTCTTCGGCCCAGCTTTTGATGCCGAAAGCCGGCGGATTAGGGTATGGCTGAATTGCCCCCGCGGAGGTGGGCTGCGGCATATTTTCCGTCAGATTGTCAAACTCTTGCATAGGGCACCGTTGTTGTATTGCCCGGAATTTAAAGCAAAAACCCCGCAACCCCGTTTCTACCTGTAGCAATCCGAAACCGGCCGCACGTTGGCCGGCGGATTTGTTGATTTCTGTATGCGCAATCCGTCATTTCTCGTCTTCTTTTTCGCCCTGGTTGCCGCCGCCGAGTGGTATGGCTACCAGGCTTTCCGCACCGCTTTTTCATCCGCTGAGTCTGGGAGCCGCCGCCTAACGGCAATTCTGTACTGGGGCATTTCGGCGTTGGTCTGGGCCCTTGGCATCTGGGCCATGCGCAACCGCCAGGAGCACCCATCTTTCAAGTCCTATCTGGGCGGGGTGTTGCTGGCCGTGTTGGCCGCCAAAATTGTTGTTCTGATTCCGCTACTGCTGGAGGACCTCACGCGCCTGGGCCGCTGGGCTCTGCAACTGGGCAACCGGCCCGCTGGTAACACCGGCACCAACATTTCGCGCAGTGAGTTTCTGAGCAAGGCCGCGCTGGTGCTGGGGGCCGTGCCGTTCGTATCCCTCTTGTGGGGCATGGCCAAGGGCGGCACCGACTACACCGTGCGCCGCGTAACGCTACGCTTTCCCAATCTGCCGGCCTCGTTTGATGGGTTCAAGCTCCTGCAGATTTCCGATCTGCACACGGGCTCCTTCCATTCTAAAGAACCCTTGCAACGGGCAGTCAAGATTATCAACGAGCAGCAGGCCGACCAGATTTTCATGACCGGCGACCTGGTAAATAACTACGCCACCGAGGTAGAGGAGCACATTGATACGCTGGCGGGCATCCAGTCGAAGCTGCCTATTTACTCCATCCTCGGCAACCACGATTACGCCGATTATGTACCGGAGTACAAGGAAGACCGGGCTGCCTGGCACGCCAACTTAGCCCGTATTAAGCAGAACCACGCTAAAATTGGCTGGAATCTGCTGCTGGACGAGGCCCGCACGGTGGAGCGCAACGGCGAGAAAATTGCCATTCTGGGCGTGCAGAACTGGGGGGCTCGGGGCTTTGCCCAGTATGGCAACCTGGCTAAGGCCCACGCTGCCGCCGATACCAATGCCCCGTTCAAAATCCTGCTCAGTCACGACCCCTCGCACTGGGACGGGCAGGTGCACCAGTACGAAGACATTGACCTTATGCTGGCGGGCCACACCCACGGCATGCAATTCGGCGTGAACCTGTCGTTCTTGAAGTGGAGCCCGGTACAGTACGCCTACAAGCAGTGGGCGGGCCTGTACCAGCGCGGCAAACAGTATTTGTACGTGAATGCCGGGCTGGGCTTTATTGGCTACCACGGCCGGGTGGGTTTCCTGCCCGAAATTACCGTGTTTGAGCTACGGCGCGGTTAATTCCCTGATTTCGCTGCTACTACTGACAACCACTGCGGAGGCCCGCAGTGGTTTTTTGTTTGCCTGGGGGTAACCGGTTGAGCTTGCACTTCGTATAGGTGGCATTAGATTTTTCCCACTCTCTTCTCTCCTCACAATTTCTCTCAAGCCATGAAAAAGACCCTGTTAATTCTCTCAGCTGCGGCTGCCTTTATGACGGCCTCGTGCTCGGAAAATAAAACCGCCGAAACCACCACTTCGGCCGACGGCACCACCACCACAACTACCACGACCACTACGCAAACGGCCTATACGCCCGAAGCCATTGAGCGCCGCGCCGACCGTATTGCGGCGGATATGGCTGCCAAGATGAAGTTCGATGACGCTACCCGTACCAAAATCCGGACGGTGTACGTGACGCGCGGCCAGCGCATTGCCGAGCTGCAAAACAAGTATGCCACCGATACTATGGGCATGTCCGCGGCTATGCGGGGCGTGTACACGGATGCCGACACGGAGATGAAAACCATCTTTACTGACCCCACGCAGTATTCGGCCTACGAGTCGAGCCGCATGGACTACATGGACGACCGTTACATGGAGGATGATTCCAACATGGCAACTTCCGACATGAGCAGCACCGATGCTTCCGCTTCCTCCGCTGACATGGGTGATGGTTCGAAAATGAAAGTAAAGGCCGACGGCGACGTGAAAATCAAAGACGCTGAAGGTAACAAGATGAAGATGGATGGTGACGATGGCGCCGTAAAAATGAAGCCCGAGGAAGGCGACAAATCCGTTATCAAGTAACCAGACTTGCCGGCCGGGCCTGGTTCGGCCGCGAATTTGCTTACTGCTCAAGAGCCCGCACCTGCAACGGTGCGGGCTCTTTTTGTCTCCTTCCCACGTTGCTGCGTCGATAATGGCCGGGGCCTGATCGGTTTTATTGGCTTTCTCCGGTCGTGGTGCGTTAGTTTACTGTCTAATGAGGAGTTTTCGTTTGTCTTTAGGGTTGTTGCGCGCCGGGTGGCTGTTGGGGCTGCTGTTGCTGGCCGGGGCTGCCGCCGCCCAAATCAAGGTAACCGGCAGCGTGTCGGATGCCAGTACCCGCCGGGGCATTCCGGGGGCTTCCGTAATTGTGCAGCGCACCCGCCTGGGCACCACTGCCACTGCCGAGGGTGACTTCAATATCACGGCCAACAACACCGATACGCTCATTTTCCGGGCCGTGGGCTTCAAAGCGCAACGACTGCCGCTGGGCGGCACCGGCCTTTCCCAGCTCATCGTGCACATCAAGCTGGTACAGGATACCGTGCAACTGGGGGAGGTGCGCGTAACCGAAGGCCGCCCCGACCGCGCCACCATTAACCGGGCACTGCGCAACATCAAGCGGCCCAGCACTGCGCCCACCAGCGCCGTAAAGCGCCCGCCCGCGCCCAAGCCCCTATTCCCCGTCGATTCGGCCGCGCCCAAGGCCCCAGTGCCCACGCTGGCCAGCCCGGTGAGTTTGCTGTATGAGCAATTTTCCCGGGAAGGCAAGCAGCGCCGCAAAATGGAGGAAATCAACCAGCAGGAAGCCGCCGCCAAAGCTGCCGAGCTAGACCGCCAGAACCGCCGCCGTTACAACAAGAACTTCAAGGACAACCGCGGCTACGAGGTGGAATAGCGGTGAGATTGTGAAGTGGTGAATTTGTGAAATGATCGGGTAGAAACGGCCCACGTTCTGCTTATCGCTTTGTCACTTCACAAATTCACCACTTCACAATTTCACCTTTCCCGTATAGCTGGGGTATGAAGATTGGATATCCTTGCGTGAATGAGTCCTTGGACTGCACCACTACCAGTACTTTCCGGCTGGCCTCGTACTCCGATGAGCGGGTAGAGCTGGCCGTGAGCAATAACCTGCGCTGTCTGCTGCGCATTCTGCAGTGGAATGTAGAGCGGCACTTCCTGTTTTTTCGCGTTGGCTCGGGCGTGGTACCGTTTGGCTCCCACCCCGTTAATACCTACCCCTGGCAAACACGTTTTGCGGCGGAGTTTCGGGAAGTGGGTGACTTCGTGAAAGCTCACGACATGCGCATCTCCTTCCACCCCGACCAGTTTGTGGTTCTGAACTCCCACAACGAGGACATTGTGGAGCGCAGCATTCAGGAATTGGTGTACCAGGGCTCTATGCTCGATTTAATGGGCCTCGACAGCACCCACAAGCTCCAGATTCATGTGGGCGGCCTTTATGGCGACCGGGAGCTGGCTATTGCGCGCTTTATTGCTACGTATGAGCGGCTACCAAAAGCAGTGCGGGCCCGGCTGGTTATCGAAAACGACGACCGGCTATTTAGTCTGCAGGATTGTTTGCGGGTGCACCGGGCCGTAGGTATTCCTATTCTGTTCGACAATTTCCACCACGAGTGCCTCAACCACGGGGAGCCCATGGCAGAAGCCCTGCGCCTGGCCGCCGCCACTTGGCACCCCACCCACGACGGCGTGATGATGATGGACTACAGCTCGCAGGCGCACGGTGAGCGGAAGGGCAAGCATACCGCCAGCATAGAGGAAGACCTGTTTCGGGCCTTTGTGCAGGAACTAGGCGACTTGGACGTAGACATCATGCTGGAAATTAAGGATAAAGAAGCCAGCGCCGGCCGGGCCTGCAGCATCCTGCGCGACGTGGGCCGTTTGGCCGCCTCGTTGCCCGCGGCCCAGTAGGTTTAACCCCTCAGGTGCCGTGGCCGTACAGCCTTCTGACAAGTGGCATAGCTTGTTTTCACTTACTTCTCCCTTTTCCGATGCTGTTTTCTGATCTGCTCAACGCCACTACCCACTCCCTCAGCAACGGCCTGACGGGCATTCCTATCAGCGCCGCCATGGATAACACCGAAACCTGGCAGCAGCACCTGCTGCAGAGTGGAGAACCTGCTCTGCAGGATATCGGCCGCGAATTGGGTAACCTACAGTCCTTGCTCAGCAGTGGGGTAGCCGGCCTCGACGGGCAAGCTATTGGCCGCTCATTAAGCATGCTCGGTGCCCAAACCGCCGAAGTGGTGCGTAGCGCCCCTGAGGAGGTACGTAGCGGCCTTTCCAGCTTGTCGGACTTATTACTGAAAGCCGGTGGACAACTAGAACAAGCCCGCTAACCGCCTTAAACAAGCAGCGCCGCCCTACACTACGTAGGGCGGCGCTGTTACGTGTAAGCTACTTGGTTGACTACGGACGAATAGTGCCGGCCGGGGTGGTAGTGCCAGCTGGTGTAGTGTTCATTGGAGCAGTGGAAGTACCCGTCCGGACGCGGCGGCCGTTGGTGTTGGTGCGGCCGGGAGCTGTAGTAGGAGCCGTGGTGGGTAACGAGGTGCGGCGGGCATCACCGGGGTTTATTACCGGCGACGTGGTGGCAGGGCGCTGGTCAATGGTACCGGGTACGGTTTGCGTAGGATTGGACATCGTGGGCGTCCGTTGGTCGAGCGTACCCGGGTTGGTAGCAGGGTTAGCGGGGTTCACCGGCGACACGGTGGTCTGGTTCATGCTACCGGCGCGCTGGGGGGCGGTGGGCGAAATTTGGGCGGAAGCAGCTGTGGCAGCCAGCAGCAGGCCAGCAGTTACAAACAAGGTATTTTTCATGGCGTGAGTGCGTTAAGAAGAAAATGCGGTGGCTGCCTGTGAGCCACCTTGCCTTGATTATACGCTCAGCCTCAACTCACTGCCGGAAAGCCCATAATCTTGTTCGCCCTTGGCCTATATAGCTGACTGTAGCGCAAGCCTTTATCCGGCTACGGGCAGCGTGAAGCGAAAGGTGCTGCCGCTGCCCAGCTCACTTTCTACCCACAGCTGCCCGCCTTGGCTCCCAATAAACTCCCGGGCAATGCTCAGGCCCAGACCCGAGCCTCCTTTATAACCCGTTTTGTCGGGAATCTGAACAAAGCGTTGGAAGATTTTTTCCTGATACTGGGGCGCAATACCGGGCCCGTGGTCCTGCACGCTCACCTGAACCTGCTGCCCCCCGCCCGCTAGTTCAGCCCGAATATGCAGTTGTGCCTGCTCCGGGGAGTAGCGGATGCCATTGGCCAGCAAGTTCAGCAGCACCCAGGTGGTTTTTTCCAGGTCGGCACGCACGGCAGGCAGGGTTGAGGGCAGCTCGATATCAAGGGTGAGCTGCCTGGGCTGAAGCTGGAGTTGGATAGTGTCGGCGGCAAACTGCACAATGTCGCGCACTTGGGTGGGCTGAAAGTTGAGCTGGATATTGCCCGATTCCAGCCGCGACACATCAATCAGCTCGCCCACCAGTTTCAGCAGCCGCTGGTTTTCCTGTTTGATGGTGGCCAGAATCCGCTGCTGCTCCTCGTTCACAGAACCCACTTTACCGTTTTGCAGCAGCTTCAGGCTGAAGTTGATACTGGACAGCGGCGTCTTCAGCTCGTGCGACACCGTAGCCAGAAAGTTCGACTTGGCCTGGTCCAGCTTCTTGAACTCCGACACGTTGTGCAGGGTGAGAATGGAGCCCACGAACTCCATCTTATCCAGCGCCTCATTGAAGCTGATAACGTCGTTTATGGCCACGCGATAGTATACCTCCTCGCCGTTGCGGGCCAGGGTGAGCACCGGGGCGGCCTCCTGGGGGCGGTGGGCCGCGGGCGTATCGAGGTGGCGCAGCAACTCCCGGAACAGGTCGTTTTGCTGGGCCACTTCGTCGGCGGAGCGGCCCAGGAGTTGGGCGGCAGGCTGGCCCAGCAGCTCGGCGGCCACGGGGTTCACCAGCAGCACGCGGCGGTTTTCGTCTACCAGCAGCAGGCCCTCATCCAGGTTATTCACGATGCTGGCGGCGCGGTTGCGCTCGGCCATCAACTGGGCCAGCGTGGAGGTGCGGTAGTCCTGCAGCTGCACCAGCATGCGGTTGAAAGCCCGCGCCACGGTACCAAACTCGTCGTGGCTTTCCACCGGAATGGAGGCCGAGTAATCCTGGTTGGTAGCGTTTTCGATGCTGGCCGTGAGCTTGCGCAGGCCGCCTACGGCCGCCTCGGGCACGCTCAGCACAAATAGTAGGGAGGTAAGCAGCGCGAAGGTGACCAGGGCCAGCACGTAGCGTTGCTGCCGAGTAGCGGTGCGGTTGGCTGCTTCGTTTTTGCGGGTGAGGGCCTGGGTATTCAAGTCAATCATGCGGTAGGTGAGCCCGCGCAGCTCCCGCATGTTCGCCTGCCAGATTTGCGGCGAAGTGGTATCGGAAGCCAGGTACCGGTTCAGCCCGCCTACGCTATCAAATAAAGAGTCAACTACCTGCTGCTCACCGGGCTCCGTGATATTACCCGCCTCCCGCGTCAATAGCTGCTCGAAGCGTTTCTTGGCATCCTCGTTCAAAGGAGCTTCGCGCACCTGTAGTTGGTCGAGGGCGCGCAGCATATGCTGGCCCAGCTCCACGGAGTAAAAGTTATCCTGCAGCACGTTGCGGGCTGTGCGGTCGAGGCGGTTGAGCGAGAACAGGGTAAACGCACTCACCCCCAGCAGCAGCAGCAGCATGGTGACGAAAGCCAGGGTAATTTTGGTTTTGAGGTTCATGGGCAGTAGCGCGAAGCTCCGCTTCGCGTATCGTTGAACAAGTGGCGGCGGGCAGCCGGGGTAGTAGCGCGAACTTTACAGTTCGCGCCCCCGCGCCTTTTGGATATGTATCGTTCAGGAACGCGAACTACGAAGTTCGCGCTACTGCCCGGGCGCAAAAGCGGATCAGTAATGCACCAGAAACACGTCCACGTCCAGCGGGGAGCGGGCTACGGCGCGGATGAGGCGGCGCGTGACGCCGGGGCGCAGCAGGCGCTGCCACCAGCTTTTCTCGCTGGTCACGCCGCAAATCAGCAGCGTAACGCCTTTTTCCTGGGCCACGCGCAGAATTTCGGGCACCACATCGGCAGCTTTCACGCGCAGAATCTGGCCGCCTAATTCAGTGGTGAGCTGTAGATTATTAAGCAAATGGCGCTGGGTAGCCAAGTTGATACGGTCAGCGGCCTCGCGGGGCGTTTGCACGTAGAGTACGGCCCAGGAAGCGGCCGAGAGGCGGTCGGCGAGGCGGGAGGTTTTGCGGATGATTTCCTTGGCGGCGGGGGCGTTGGCATTGATGCAGGCCAGCAGCCGGTCCTGGTTGCGGCGCTCGGGGGCCACGGGCGCGGCCCCGCCGCCGTCGGTTTCAATCTGGCGGCTGATGAGGTTGGCGGTTTCACGCACCGCCAGCTGGCGCAGCTGCAGCAGGTTTTCGGCCTGAAAGAAGTTCTGCAAAGCCGTGGGCACCTTGGCCGCGTCGTAGATCTTGCCTTCTTCCAGACGGGCGCGCAGCTCGCCTACGGTCAGGTCCACGTTCACCACCTCATCGGCCTGCTTCAGCACCTGATCGGGCACGCGCTCCGTCACGTCGGTGCCGGTAATGCGCTGCACCTGGTCGTGCAGGCTTTCTAGGTGCTGAATATTAACGGCCGTGAGCACCGAAATGCCGGCCCGCACCAGCTGCTCCACATCCTGCCAGCGCTTCTCATTCTCGGAGCCGGGTACGTTGGTATGGGCCAGCTCATCCACCACCACCACCGAGGGCCGGCGCTGCAGAATGCCCTGCACGTCCATTTCCTCCAGCATGCGGCCCTTGTAGAAGATGTGCTTGCGCGGCACGGTGGGCAGGTCGCGCAGCTGGGCCACGGTGCCGGGGCGGCCGTGGGTTTCCACGTAGCCCAGCACCACATCCACGCCGTGGGCGCGCAGTTCGTGGGCTTCCTGCAGCAGACGGTAGGTCTTACCCACGCCGGCGGCCAACCCCAGGTATACCTTCAGCCGCCCGCGCCGCCGCTGTTGCACCAGCCGCAGAAACCGCTCGGCCGATTGGTCGCGCTGTTGGTCGTCGTTGTTGTCGGCTGAGTTGGACATGGGTGAAGAAATAAAGGAACGTCATGCTGAGCGAAGCCGGAGGCGAAGTCGAAGCATCTCTACTGCTTCGCCGAAACGTCATGCTGAGCAACACGAGGAATCTCGCGTGCTGTTTTTGAGACGGCAAGCAAACGAAGCGGTAGAGATGCTTCGGCAAGCTCAGCAGGACTGGTAGTTTGGCAACGTCAGCACGCGAGATTCTTCAGCAAGCTCGGAATGACGTTCTATTCCGGTTCTGTTGTGCTGGTTAGGTAAGCTAAAACGACAGCGCGATGCTGCTGGTGAGGTTGCCGTAGTTGCGGGTGGGGTTGCCGTTGCGGTCCGTTAGGAAGGGCTGGCGGCCGTGGAAGGTGCGGCCCTCTACCCGGAACGTCACGTTGCTGGTGGGCGTGTAGTCAAGGTTGAGCGAGGCAGCTTGTACTTTGAAATTGGTGGCGGCGGCTACCGGCGAAATGGTGCTGATGATAACGCCCCGGTCGGCGTTGTAGTACTCAGCACGGGCGGCGGCGGTCCACTTATCGGCCAGCTTGTAGCGCACGAAGGCCGCGCCGGTGTGCCAGGTATCGGCCTTGCCGCCGCGCTGCTCGCTTTCCTGCTTGCCCACATCGAATACCAGGGCCAGGCTGAGGCGGTTGGTGGCGGCGTAGCTCACGTAGAAATCGTGGAAGTAGCGGCGGCGGCGCACCGAGTCCTGGGGCTGCTCGTTGCCGTAGAAGGTGCTGCTGTTGAGGAGCAGCTTATCGGTGGGCTTCCACTGGATCTGGGTGCCGAGGGCCTTGGCTTGATTGTTTTCGCGGATGCTCTGCCAGCCGTTGAGCACCAGCCCGATCAGCGTCAGCTTGGGGCTCACCTCGTAGGTCAGCCGCGCCCCGGCCTCGTAGTACGGCGAGTTTTCGGCCATCAGCGAGCGGGTCAGCGTCCAGTTGTCCTTGCTCAGGGCCGACTCAAACCCGATGTGCGAACCGAAAATACCCACGTCGAGCCAGGCTTTTTTGAAGGGCCGAAAGCCCGCGTAGGCCTCGTAGAGATGCTTGAGCACCTGGTCCTCGGCCGCGTAGTTGGCCGATACGTAGGTACCCGCATGCAGGCCCAGGGCCCCGCGCACCTGCCCGTTGTCGTAGCGCAGGCCAAGGATGGCGTTGTTCACCGTAAACTCGTTCTGGCGGTTGTGCGAGTACAGGAAGCCGGGCCGTTGGTTGGTGGCCGCGTGCTTGAAATCATAGCCATAATAGCCATCCACAAACCCGTAGGTAGTCAGCGGATTGGCCGGAGCCGCCGCCGCTGCCGTGGAATCGGGCGTGGTTTGGGCCACAGCAGCCGAAGCCGTGAGCAGTGCAGTAGCGGTAAAAAGAACCAGTGGTTTCATTGGGAGAGAAGCGCCCGTTGCAGGGGCGCATGGCAGTGAGAAGGGAGAGGCGAAAGTAGGAATAGATGATGCAGGCGACGCAAACCGACTGTTCAGCGGCGCGGGCGCCCCAGGGTTGAAACCCTGGGCTAGTTAGTCAGCGGTCTGGCTGGCGGTTTGAACAACTCCGTAGCCCAGGGTTTCAACCCTGGGACGCCCGCGCCGCCTGAGTAACCACGAGTAAATCGCGCCCCCGCGCCGTTCGGCGGGTTGTCGTTCCGAGGCGCGAACTACACAGTTCGCGCTACTGGCTACTGCCTCAGGCTACCAGTTGCAGCAGCAGCCACAGCAGCGCCAGGGCCAGCAGGGTGTAGCCGGGGCGGAAGCGGCGGCCGCGGTGCCGGTGGGCCCGCAGCCGGTAGTGGGCGCGGGCCCGGTGCGCGGGGGCAGCCACCGGCTAGCGGTTCTGCAGGGCGGCGAGGGCCACGTTCAGGCGCAGCACGTTCACCCGGTCGGGGCCGAAGGCGCTGTGCTGGGTGTGCTCCGTTACCAGGGCCTGCACCTTGGCGGCAGCGAGGTTGCGGGCTTTAGCCACGCGGGCCACCTGCACGGCGGCGGCGGCGGGCGAGAGGTGCGGGTCGAGGCCCGAGCCGGAAGCGGTGAGCAGCTCGGCCGGCACCTGGGCCTTAGTTACGCCGGGGTTCTGCACCAGAAACGTATCGAGGCGGGCCTGCACGGTGGCCAGGTAATCGGGGTTGCTGGGGCCTTTGTTGGAGCCGGCCGAGCTGGCAGCGTTGTAGTCCACGGCCGAGGGGCGGCCCTGGAAGTACTCGGGCCGGGTGAAGTTCTGGCCCACGTTGTCGTAGCCCACCACGCGGCCGTTGTGGCGGATGGTTTCGCCCTGCCCGCCGGCCGGGGCCAGCTGAGCGCCGGCCCACACCAGCGCGGGGTAAATCAGGCAGCACACCACCAGCAGCACAAGGGTCAGGCGGAATGCGGGAAGCAGGTTCTGTTTCATGTTGATTTCAAAGTCGTTGGTAAATTTGAGCGTATGCCTGACGTCCCGATTCCAGATAATCAAATGGTTACCGTAATGGTAGCACATACCACTTTTGCCGTTCTCACACTACCTGGCAAAAGCTTTAGGGTCGATTTCCTGGACAAGGCAGAAGTCTATCTGAAGCCCGGAGTACGGGGAAAATTCAGCTACTATTTAGAGCATCCATTGCTGCTGCGTTACAACAGCAGTATGGTGTCAGTCTACATTAATTCGCGGCCCACAGATCCAAAAGCCCTTTTCAAGATTATTCAAACAAGAATTGAATTGTTGCTTCAGGGCTGGCACGACTGGCAGCCTGTGCTATCTGGAGATGTTAGTCAGTGTGAGCAGAACCTACTTGACGGTAGCGGCATATTGTTACAAAATGCACCCGCTGAAATGGCTAAAGTTGTCATTGATGCCTGTGCTGAGCACAGTGTATTGACTTGGGCTACCGATGCTATCAACAGACGGTCCCCAGCATCTAAATTGCTGCTCATTGGCACTCATTTCGTCATTGCGCGGGATTTCCGCTTTACCGAAGTTTTCACAGGAAAAGCCCCACCAGCAGGTCAATTGCCTTGATGCCGATAAAGGGGATGATGACGCCGCCCAGACCGTACACCAGCAGGTTGCGGCGCAGCAGTGCCGAGGCCCCGATGGGCTTGTAAGCCACCCCGCGCAGGGCCAGCGGCACCAGCAGCGGGATAATCACGGCATTGAAAATCACGGCCGAAAGGATGGCCGACTGTGGCGACTTCAGGCCCATGATGTTGAGCGCGCCCAGGGCCGGAATGGCCACCATGAACAGCGCGGGCACAATGGCGAAGTACTTGGCCACGTCGTTGGCAATGCTGAAGGTGGTGAGCGTACCGCGCGTCATCAGCAGCTGCTTCCCGATTTCCACCACCTCAATGAGCTTGGTGGGGTCGTTGTCGAGGTCCACCATGTTGCCGGCCTCTTTGGCGGCCTGGGTACCCGAGTTCATGGCTACTCCCACGTCGGCCTGGGCCAGGGCGGGGGCGTCATTGGTGCCGTCGCCCATCATGGCCACCAGCTTGCCCTGCTGCTGCTCGCGGCGGATGTAGGTCATCTTGTCCTCGGGCTTGGCCTCGGCAATGAAGTCATCTACACCGGCTTTTTCGGCAATAAACTTGGCCGTGAGCGGGTTGTCGCCGGTGACCATCACCGTTTTGATACCCATTTTGCGCAGGCGCTCAAACCGCTCCTGAATGCCGGGCTTGATGATGTCCTGCAGCTCCACTAGGCCCAGCACCTGGTCGTTCTGGCTGACCACCAGCGGGGTGCCGCCGTTGCTGGCAATGGCTTCCACGCGCTGGGTGGTTTCCTGGGGGAAGGGCTGGTTGGCGCGGGCGGCCAGCTGCCGGATGGCGTCGGAAGCGCCCTTGCGCAGACGGGTACCGTCGGGCAGCGTGACGCCCGAGCTGCGGGTTTCGGCCGTGAACTTAATCAGCTCGGCTCCTTGCAGGCGGGTGCGCAGACCGGCCACGTCGGAGCGGCGGGTTTCGCCGGCCAGCTCCACAATGCTCTTGCCCTCGGGCGTTTCATCGGTGAGCGAGGCCAAGGTGGCGGCCTCTACCATCTGGGCCTCCGTGATGCCGGGGGCGGGCCAGAAGTGGGTGGCTTTGCGGTTACCAATGGTGATGGTACCGGTTTTGTCGAGCAGCAGCACGTCGATGTCGCCGGCCGTTTCCACGGCTTTGCCACTTTTGGTGATAACGTTGGCACGCAGGGCGCGGTCCATGCCCGCAATGCCGATGGCCGAGAGCAGCCCGCCGATGGTGGTCGGAATCAGGCACACAAACAGGGCAATGAAGGCCGAAATGGCAATGGGCGTCTTGGAGTACTCGGCAAACGGGGCCAGCGTCACGCACACCAGCACAAACACCAGCGTAAACCCGGCCAGAAGAATGGTGAGGGCAATTTCGTTGGGCGTTTTCTGCCGCGAAGCGCCTTCCACCAGGGCAATCATCTTGTCCAGGAACGACTCGCCAGGGGCCGTCGTCACCACCACTTTGATGCGGTCCGACAGCACCTTAGTACCGCCCGTGACGGACGATTTATCCCCGCCGGCCTCCCGAATAACCGGGGCCGACTCACCCGTAATGGCCGACTCGTCAATGGTAGCCAGGCCCTCGATGATTTCGCCATCAGTAGGAATAATTTCGCCGGCTTCCACCAGGAAAATCTGGCCTTTCTGGAGCTGGGAGGAGGAAACCGCCGATTCCTGGCCGTTGGCATCAAGCACACGGGCGGGCGTTTCCTCGCGGGTTTTGCGCAGGCTTTCGGCCTGGGCCTTGCCGCGGGCTTCGGCAATGGCCTCGGCGAAATTGGCGAACAGCAGCGTCAGAAACAGCACCACAAACACGATGAAGTTGTAGCCGAACGAGCCCTGGGCGGCATCCGGCTTCACCAGCAGCCCCAGTGTCACGAGCAGCATCACCACCGTCCCGATTTCCACGGTGAACATCACTGGGTTGCGGAACATGATGCGCGGGTCGAGCTTCACGAAAGCCTGTTTCACGGCCTCCGACACCAGCGCGGGTTGAAAGAGAGATTGAGATTTAGTTAACATGAGATTTTAGAACTCAGAGCTTAGAACTTAGAGGTGAGATTTTAGAACTCAGGGCTCGGCAGCAGAGATGAATACAAACCACGATTTTGGTTACCCCCACTGACTTCTAAGCTCTGAGTTCTCACTTCTAAGCTCTAAAGCAGGTTAGTACAGCGAAAAATGCTCGGCCAGCGGCCCTAACGCCAGTGCAGGGAAGAAGGCCAGGGCGGCAATGATGACGATGACGGCCAGCACCATCACCCCGAAGGTGGCTGTGTCGGCGGGCAGGGTGCCGGCGCTTTCGGGCACGTACTTCTTGCGGGCCAGCAGGCCAGCAATAGCAACTGGGCCGATGATGGGCAGGAAGCGGGCCAGCAGCAGTACCACGCCGGTGCTGATGTTCCACCAAGGCGTGTTGTCGCCGAGGCCCTCGAAGCCGGAGCCGTTGTTGGCCGAGGCGGAGGTAAACTCATACAGCATCTCGGAGAAGCCGTGGTAGCCGGGGTTAGCCAGCCAGCCGGCGTACTCGGTGGGGTTGCCGGTGTAGGTGTGGGCCGCCAGGGCCGTGCCCGCCAGAATGAGCAGCGGGTGCAGCAGCGTCACGATGACGGCAATTTTCATCTCGCGGGCCTCAATCTTCTTGCCCAACAGCTCGGGCGTGCGGCCCACCATCAGGCCGGCAATGAACACGGCAATAATCAGGTAGGCGAAGAAGTTGAGCAAACCCACCCCGCAGCCGCCGTAGAAGGCGTTGGTCATCATGCCCAGCATCTGACTCATGCCCGAAATCGGCATAAACGAGTCGTGCATGGAGTTCACCGAGCCGCAGCTGATGATGGTGTTGGTGATGCTCCAGTAAGCCGAAGCCGCGGCCCCAAGGCGGATTTCCTTGCCCTCCATGGCCCCCAGCGCCTGATCGACGCCGAGCTTGGCAATGGCGGGGTTGCCGTGCATCTCGTAGTACACCGTGGGGGCCAGCAGGGCCACAAAGCCCACCGTCATCACCCCGAAAATCATATAGGCCAGCTTGCGGCGCTTTAGGTAAAAGCCCAATGCAAACACCATGGCAATGGGGATAATCACCAGGGCAATGTTCTCGACGGCATTGGTGATAAAGTTGGGGTTTTCGAGCGGGTGGGCCGAGTTGGCGCCGTAGAAACCGCCCCCGTTGGTGCCCAGCTCCTTAATGGCCACCATGGCGGCCACCGGTCCGCGGCTCACGGCCACCGAGTCGCCCTGCAGCGTAATCAACTCCTGCTTGCCCTGCAGCGTCATGGGCGTGCCGTTGAAGGCCAGGATGAGGGCAATCAGCAGGGCACCAGGCAGCAGCAGGCGGGTGAGGCTCTTCACGAAGTAGTCGTAGAAGTTGCCCAGCTTCTCGGTGGTGCGCGTCTGCAGGGCGTTGAAGACCACCACGGCCGCCGCAATGCCGGTAGCGGCACTCACAAACTGCAGGAAGGTAATCACCACAATCTGGGAGAGGTACGACAGACCCGACTCGCCGGAGTAGTGCTGCAGGTTGCAGTTCACCAGAAAGGAAATGGCCGTGTTAAAGGCCAGATCGGGCGACATCGAGGGGTTGCCGTCGGGGTTGAGCGGCAGGCTGCCCTGGGTGCACAGCACCAGCATGGCCAGCAGAAACCATAGGAGGTTGATGGTGAGCAGCGCCACCATGTGCTGCTGCCACGTCATCTCGCGGCGGGCATCAATGCCCGAAAGCCGGTAGATGCCATTCTCGACGGGCCGCATGAAGTCGAGCAGGTTCTTTTCGCCCCGGAACACCCGGGCCAGATACGCGCCCAGCGGCAGGGCCAGCACCAGCGTAATCAGGTAAATTCCGCCGATGCTGAGTAGTTCGTTGTTCATTTTCAGTGAGTTGTCAATTACCAGTTGCCAGTTGCCAGTTTGTGCCTCATCTGGTACTGGCAACGCGCAACGGGCAACTGAATTAGAATTTCTCCGGGCGCAGCAGCACGTAGCAGAGGTAGCCGAACGTGGCGAGGGAGAGGAAAAACAGGACGAGCATCATGGCGCGACGGGGTTAGATCTGGTCGAAGAAATCGACGGACTTGTAGAAGAGCCAGAAGCCGGCCAGACCAGCGGCCGTAAGTAGCGGAATCATCAGAAGTGCGGGCATAGTGAGGAGGCATGCCTTAGGGCAGCATGGTAGTGTGCGGATACTGGTAGGTCTGGTACAAGCGGGCGGGCATGAGCTGGCGAGCCAGCTGGTTGCCGTAGGTGCTGCCATCCAGGTGCAGGCAGTGCAGATACACGTTTTCAATGGCGCGGGCCAGGTAGGCGTCGCCCTGCCGCAGCAGGCGGTCGGCCACCTCGAAGCAGCGTTTGAGCAGGGCCAGCTGGCCAGCCTCGGCAGCTTCGCGGGTGAAGGTGGCAAAGCAGCTCAGCTGCCGGTACAGGCTCTGGCGCGTGGCCGGCACCTGCAGTTCCGCCCCCAGTTCGGGGAAGCTTTCCAGCAACAGGGTGGCGGTTTCGGAAGAAGAAGTCATCTGACGAGATGAAAAGAAGTGGAACGGGTCCGTGAGTGAGCCGTGCGTCGGCGGGGCATGGCGCTGGGCTGGTTGTCAGGCACCCCAGCGCCGGCCCCGGTTCGGTCCGTTTGCCGAATCGACGAATGGCTCGGGCGGCTTCTTGCCAATCCGGGCCCACATCCGGCCAGTACCCACCATTTTCACTACATCAATCTGATTATCAGATCGAAATATTTTCACCTCTTGCCTACCTTACACATCGGGTACAAAAAAACCGGGTCATTCTGACCTGGTGCGCTGGTCAGAATAACCCGGTTTGGTGGGGAGCCGGTCCTTATGGTCCCAGGACTGAAGCCCTGGACTAGTGAGAGAGGACGAGCGGGCGTTACGTAGCCCAGGGCTTCAGCCTTGGGACGCAGGGGTCGCCTATTTAATGTATTTGGCCAAGGTGGCCTGTAACTCCGCGCCTTTCAGGTTGACGGCAACGATTTTACCAGCGGGGTCAATCAGGTAGTTCTGCGGAATGCCGCTCACGGCGTAGCTGCGGGCGGCGGCATTTTCCCAGCCGCGCAGGTCCGATACCTGCGTCCAGGTCAGCTTATCGTCGGCAATGGCTTTTACCCATTTGGCACGGTCCTTTTCATTGTCCAGTGACACGCCCAGCACCTCAAAGTTGCGGCTTTTGTAGGCGGCGTAAGCCTTGGCAACGTTCGGGTTTTCCTGACGGCAGGGGCCACACCAGGAGGCCCAGAAATCGACCAGCACGTACTTGCCCCGGTAATCGCGCAAGGATACCGTTTTACCATCGGGGGTTTGCTGGCTGAATTCGGGGGCTTGCGCGCCAACGGCCACCGTTTTCAGACCACGTACCATTTTTCCGTATTCCTGGCCTTGCGGCGTATTTTTCAGGGCGGGACTCAGGGCCTCGTACAGCGGGCCCACAGTGGCGTATTGTGGGAGGTCCCGGCCCTGTACCTCCAGCAGCGCATCTAAGCTGACCAGTGAGTTAGGGTTAGCCTTGACGAAAGCGTAGTTGGCCGTGGCAAATTGCTTGTTGAATTCGGCAAAACGAGCTTGAATTTTTTCCCCGAAAGCCGGGTATTGGCGCTGTTGCTCCGTAGCGGCTTGCAATTCGGCTCCATAGGCCTGAATTTGGGCTAGTACGGAGGCTACTGCAGATTTTAGTCGCGCGTAGTCTTTGTTTAATGCTCCTCCCACGACGGTAGCATGAGCCAAGGAATCAGGGCTGGAAACGACGGTGGTACCGGACTCTAAGTATAGGTTGGCCCGGTCAAATTCTTGCCCGCGCAAGCTTGCCATCCGGCCAGTGCGCCGAAATACGAGAACGGCCATACTTGGCGCTTCGGCGGTGCCTTTCAGTTCGAAAGTGCCGTTTTTAAGCGTGGCGGAGTCAGTAACCGTCATTCCTCGCAACAAATACACCTTGGCTGGCGCGTTTAGCTGGCCCAGTTTGCCTTTGATGGTAAAAGGAGTGGCAGTTTGGGCATTGGCCAGCCAGGGAGCAACCAACAGTACACTCAGTAAGTGCTTTTTCATAAGTAGATGGAAAAATGGAGGATAAGCTATAAGCGCCGGCTGTCTGTCCCCAGATACTGGATAGCTGAAATAACGGATAAATCCTGACTCCCAATATGTAGCCGGTCACCTATTTCCCTAACTCCTCTCCTATTCCTTGCTACATACAGCCCGTATTCCTGGATTTTGCGGAAGAGCGTTTTGGTGCCGATGCCAAGCTGGCAGGTGGCTTCCATCTTGTTCCACTAGTATCGCGCAGTACCTGTCTTTCAAAGGTGTACAGGCCGTTGTCGGAGGGCCTTGTCAGTGTCGGTGATAAGCGTGCCACCATCGGCGAGGATGGTGGCACGGGCGTCGTCTATCTGATATACTTTGCCAACGTGGCCTGTAAGTCCGCCCCTTTCAGGTTGGCGGCAATGATTTTACCGGTGGGGTCAATCAGGTAGTTCTGCGGAATGCCTCGCACGGCGTAACTGCGGGCAGCAGCATTTTCCCACCCCCGCAGGTCCGATACCTGCGTCCAGGTCAACTCATCGTTCTGGATAGCTTCTACCCATTTAGCCCGGTCTTTCTCTCTGTCGAGCGACACGCCCAGCACCTCGAAGTTGCGGCCTTTGTATTCGTTGTAGGCCCTGGCAACCGTGGGGTTTTCCTCCCGGCAGGGACCACACCAGCTGGCCCAGAAATCAATCAGCACGTATTTGCCCCGGTAGTCACGCAACGACACCGTTTTGCCATCGGGCGTTTGCTGGCTGAAATCGGGTGCCTGGGCACCAATGGCTACGGCTTTCAGGCCGCGCACCAGCTCCCCGTACTGCCGACCTTGGGGACTGTTTTTGAGGGTTGGGCTGAAGGCTTCGTAGAGGGGACCCACCATATTGTACTGCGGTAAATCCATCGTTTGGATACCTACCAAGGCATCTAGGCTAGCCCAGGAATTCGGATTGGCCTTGGCAAATGCGTAGTAGGCCGTGGCAATCTTCTTATTAAATGCCTCAAACTTGGTTCTCAGCTGCTCCTGGTAAGTAGGGTCTTTGCGCTGCTGTTCCGTAGCCTTCTGCTTCTCCTCTCCGAAAGCCTGGATTGTGGTAATGATAGGCTTAACTGTTTCGGATAGACGCAGATAATCCGAGGTAGCTGGGCCTCCCTTCAGGGTAGCATGGGCCAATGAATCGGGGCTGGTGACCTGCAGTGTACCAGGCTCCAGGAAAATACGGACCCTATCTAGGTTGCCGAATAAGCTGCCCAGATGCCCCTTGCCCCGGTAGATTAAATCACCCGCAACAGGCACGTCCGTGGTGCCTCTAAATTCGAAGGCGCCATTTCTTAAGGTAACCGAATCCGTTACCTCGTGGCTTCGCACCAAGTATACTTTGGCTGGGGCGCTCAGTGTACCAAGTTTACCCTTAATGACGAACGGCCCAGACGTTTGCGCGCTAGCCATCCACGGCGTACACAGCAGCAGGCCAAGTAAATGCTTCTTCATGGATGAAGTGAGTATAGAATAGAATATGAGTTGCTTAGGTTTTGGGTAGCAGAAAACTGCTAAAGTAAATAACGGATAATTTCAATATACTAATACAATAATAGTAGGCTGCTCACCGTCAAATTTTCGCTTGGCCTACAGTCCGTATTCCTGAATTTTGCGGTAGAGGGTTTTGGTGCCGATGCCGAGCTGGCGGGCGGCTTCCATCTTGTTGCCGCCGGTGTCGTGGAGCACTTGGCGGATCTGGCGCTTTTCCAGGGTGCGCAGGCTGTTGTCGGAGGCTTCGTCGGTGCCGGGGGCAGCGGGCAGGTAGTGGAAGTCGGCGGGCAGGTCGTCCACGGTTACGGTGTCGCCATCGGCCAGGATGGCGGCGCGCTCCAGCACGTTTTTCAGCTCCCGCACGTTGCCGCGCCAGTCGTGGCGGCGCAGCTGCTCCAGCACCTCGGGCTCCAGGCCGCGCAGGCGGCGGCGCAGCTTGCCGGCGAAGAACTGCAGGAAGTACTCGGCCAGCAGCGGCACGTCGTCGCGCCGCTCGTTCAGGCCGGGCACCGGCACCGTAAACACGGCCAGCCGGTAGTACAAATCGGGGCGGAAGTGGCCGGCCTCGGCTTCCTTCTTGAGGTTGCGGTTGGTGGCGGCTACGATGCGCACGTTCACGCTGGTGGGTTTGGTGTCGCCGAGCTTGGTGAACTGCTGGGTTTCCAGCACCCGCAGAAACTTGGCCTGCACGTTCAGCTCCAGCTCCCCGATTTCATCCAAAAACAGGGTGCCGCCGTTGGCTTCTTCCAGCAAACCTTTTTTGTCGACCAGCGCCCCTGTGAAAGCGCCTTTTCTGTACCCAAACAGCTCCGATTCCAGCAAATCCTTGGGGAAAGCTGAGCAGTTCACGGCCACAAAGGGTTTGTTGCGGCGCGGACTGGCCTGGTGGATGGCCTGGGCAAACAACTCTTTGCCCGCCCCGGTAGGGCCTTCCAGCAGCACGGTGCTGTCGGTGGGGGCGGCACGCTCAGCCAGCTTCTTGGCCTGCAGCAGCGCCGGGGAGCGGCCAATCATGCTGTCGAAGCTGTATTGAGCGCCTACTTTCTTTTCCAGGTCGGCCACGCGGCGCTGCAGGCGGGCTTTTTCGGCGGCGCGGTCTACCACTACCAGCAACTGGTCGTCGGAGTCGCCCTTGGTGAGGTAGTCGAAAGCGCCTTCCTTCATGGCCCGCACGCCGTCGGGAATGGTGCCGTAGGCGGTCATCAGAATGACTTCGGCCAGCGGGGCCACCTGCTTGTAGCGCGGCAGCAGGTCGAGGCCGTAGCCGTCGGGCAGCTTTACGTCGCTCAGCACTACCAGTACGTCCTCGGCGTGCTGGCGCAGCAGCTCCAGGCCGCGGCGGGCGTTGGGGGCCTGCAGCACGGTATAGTCTTCCAGCTCCAGCACCCGGGCCAGCATCTGGCGCAGGCTGGTTTCGTCGTCGATGAGTAGCAGGGTTCCGGTGGGCATGGCAGCAGGGTATTTCTTACACATCTGTCATTCCGAGCAACGCGAGGAATCTGGATAATGCCATACGGATGATTAACCCAGATTCCTCGCGTTGCTCGGAATGACAGTAGTAGTTGTTCACAAAAAAACCCGATTCAGCAGGGCTAAATCGGGTTTTGATAGTTCAGAAGCCGGGAAGAGAAGAACAGAAGTCTAACTTCTCACTTCTATCCTCTCACTTCTAAAAAAGAGTGGAGCCGCAGGGATTCGAACCCTGGTCCAGACAAGGAAGGCGTCGAGCTTTCTACGTGTGTATCTATGCTTGGATTTTCGAAGGAAACCAGGCGCACATCAGGCCCTTGATTTCCCCTTATCTGTTTGAGTTTCACGCAGGCGTCACAGCGCCACCTGCACTATCCTAACTCTTACGACGCCCCGAACTCACCCGTGAGAAGGAATACGGGTGCGGGACGATGGCAGTGCGTAGTTCTAAACTAGGCAGCCATGGCGTAGCTATACTCGCCAGTTATTGTTCGGACGGCTTTTTTTACGGGAGATTCATCCAACTCCCGACACGCTTACTCGCGACATGCACGAGCTGTCAATTCCGGTCGGCCCCAATTGAGAAAGAACAAACCCGCCACCGAAGCAACGGGGTGCGAATGTACGCACATCAGCCAGAAAACGTTGTGACGGGCCAAAAATGTTCCTTCTCATTAGATTAATCCCGGCGCAGGACGCGCTACTTCGCGGCTACGCTTTTTGGCTGAAAATTGGGGTGACCGGCCTGCCAGAGGGCAAAAGCGTACATATTGGCGAAGTTGCGGAAGGTCACTTTCTTGTCTTCCGTGAAGTGGCCGTTGTCGTAGTTGACTTGCAAGAGCACGGGCTTGCCGGAGGTACTGGCCGCTTGCAGGGCCGCCGCAAATTTGCCGGGCTGCCACACAATCACGCGCGGGTCGTTCATGCCACCCACGCACAGCACGGCGGGGTACTTGGTGCCGGGCTTCACGTGCTGGAAAGCGTCCATCTCGTAGAGGCCCATGCACTGCACGGAGTCCTTCACGGTGCCAAACTCAGGGGTATTTACGGGGCCGTTGGGCGAGTTTTCCATGCGCAGGGCGTTGGAGCAGCTCACGTTGCTAATGGCGGCGGCAAATAAATCGGGCCGCTCGGTAATGGCGCGGCCAATCAGGATGCCGCCCGCGCTGGTTCCTTCCCCAATGAGGTGCTGGGGGCTGGTGTACTTGTTCTTCACCAAGTATTCACCGCAGGAAATAAAGTCTTTCCAGGTGTTGGGCTTGGTGGTCTGGTAGCCGGCCCGGTACCAGGCCTGGCCTTTTTCGGAGCCGCCGCGCGGGTGGGTTTCGGCCAGAATCACGCCTTGGTTGAGCAGTGCCAGGTTGCGGCGGCTGAAGTAGGGCGTGGCCGATATACCGTAGGCCGCGTAGCCGGTCATGAAGCACACAGCGTTGCCATCTTTCTTGAGGCCCTTCTTGTATATCAACGACAACGGCACCAGTACGCCGTCGTGGCCGGGCACTTCCAGTTCCTCCACCACCAGGTCGTCGGTGCCGGGGTAGCGGGCCTGCATATCGAAGGGGCTAACTACCATTTTTCGACTTTCGGGGGTATAGTCATACACCGTTTCGGGCCGGTTCCAGGTGGATACGTAGGTGAAGATGCCGTTGCTGGTGGTGGCGTTGTAGGGCTCCAGGCCGGCGGTGCCGGTGCCGGGCATGGGCACGTCGGCCCACTGCTGGGTGCGCGGGTCGTACTGCCGCACCTTTTCGTTGATACCGTCGCTGAGCACCACAAACACGTAGTCTTTGGTGGCCAGCAGTCGAGTGATGTTGCCACTGCCCTCGGGCAGCAGCACGGCGGCAGTAGCGGGGCTGGGGCGGGCAGCATCCGTCACCAGAATCCGGCCTTTGGGTGCCCCCTTCACGCTATGCAGGTATATCTTGCTGCCCAGCTTCGCGAAGTCGTACACGCTGTCGGTGGGGGTGGCTAGGCGCTTCCAGGCAATGGTTGACTTCGTGAGGTCGGCGGGGGTAGTCAGCCAGATATCCGCGCGGCGGTCAACGGAAGCAAGCACACCGTACACCTGCGTCTGGTCGTTGGTGAAGGCCATGATAGGGTACTGGTCGGGCCGGATGCCCATGTCCGGGTTCTTGGCTCTCGACCACAGCTCCCGGTCGGTGGCGACGGCCGTGCCCAAGCGGTGCAGGCGGGCTTTGGTATCGAGGTTGCCTTTGGGGTCTTTGGGGTCCGTGGAGTTGTTGGGAGTATAGAGGAAGCCGCTCCCGTCGGGCAGCCAGCTAATGTCGCCGCCAAATACCGCCGGAATACTCTCCGGTCGAAACGCGCGGGTAGCCACGTTCAAAATACGCACCGTCGACAATTCGGCACCGCCTTCCTGCAAGCCCAGGGCCACCTGCTGCCCGTCGGGGCTGGGCGTGTAGGCGGTCATGGAGTAGGTTTTGGTTTTGTCGTAGGCAGTGGGGTCGAAGATCAGCTTTTCGGGGCCGGTTTTGCCTTCGCGCACGTACAGCTTGCCCACCGTTTCGGAGGGCAGGGTTTTGCGGTAGAAATAGCGGGAGCCACGCTTTTTCACTTGCCCGTAGCGCACAGTCAGCAGCTTGTCGTAGGCCTCAAAGGTTTTAATCAGGCTGTCCCGGCCCGGCAACTGGTCGAGGGTGCGCTTGGTGTAGTCGGCCTGAGCCTGAAACCAGGTTTTCACCTCGGGGCTGTTCACGTCTTCCAGCCAGCGGTAGTTGTCCACCACCTTCTTACCGAAGTAGACATCCGTAACGGGGCGCTGGGGCGTGGCTGGTGGCCCGGCGGGTGCAGTCTGGGCCAACGCTACCGTAGCAGCCAGCAACTCTGGCAGCATCAGAATGAGGAAAGCTGTTTTCATACGAAATCAACGTAAAGTGGAAAACCCAAAGGACCCAAAAGAGGCCAACGATACCGTGCCAAAAGGCTACTGTTGCGCTTCGGAACAAGCATCCGTTATTCAAACTATAATACAAAATATTATTTGATTTATATAGTAAGTAATTCTTGCCATTGGGTGCGCTTTACTGGCTTTACCGAAAGTATTAGCGGGGGCCGATAACGCAATTGACAGCCAATTGCAAGGCGGATTCGCCGGGGGCTTTGCGTATCTTTGCCTCTAGCTCGTATGGAAAATTTCGTTGTTTCGGCCCGGAAGTACCGCCCGGCCACGTTTCGCAGCGTGGTGGGGCAGCAGCACGTAACCACCACCCTGCAGAATGCCATTGCCTCCCAGCATCTGGCCCAGGCGTTTCTGTTCTGCGGCCCCCGGGGCGTGGGCAAAACCACCTGCGCCCGCATTCTGGCCAAAACCATCAACTGCGAGTTCGTGGAGGAGCATGTGCGCAAAAGCCGGCCGGTTTCGGAGCTGATTAAGAGCCAGCCCGACATCGTGCCCGATGCCCTGCTGAGTGCAGCCGACCCCGACAATACACCTTTCGAGCTGGAAGCCTGCGGGAAGTGCTCGTCGTGCCGGGCTTTCCAGGAAAACGCCTCCTTCAACGTGCACGAGCTGGATGCGGCTTCTAATAACTCCGTCGAGGACATCCGCAGCCTGGTGGAGCAGGTGCGCTACGCCCCCCAGCAGGGCCGCTTCAAGGTGTACATCATCGACGAAGTGCACATGCTCTCGAATGCGGCCTTCAACGCCTTTCTGAAGACGCTGGAGGAGCCGCCGAGCTACGCCATTTTCATCCTGGCCACCACCGAGCGGCACAAGATTATCCCCACCATTTTGTCGCGGTGTCAGATTTTCGACTTCAACCGCATCAAGGTGGACGACATGCGCAACCACCTGCGCTACGTGGCCACCCAGGAGCAGATTCAGGCCGAAGACGACGCGCTGCACCTGCTGGCCCAGAAAGCCGACGGCGGCCTGCGCGACGCCCTGAGCATGTTCGACCAGATGGTGACCTTCTCGGGGCAGAACCTGCGCTACCAGGACGTGGTGCAGAACCTGCACATTCTGGATTATGAGTACTATTTCCGGCTGATTGACGCCCTGCTGACCGAAAACCTGAGCGCCACGCTGCTGCTGCTGGATGAGGTGATGCAGCAGGGTTTCGACCTGCACAACTTTGTGGTAGGCGCGGCCGAGCACCTGCGCGGGCTGCTGGTGTGCAAAGACCCCGTGACGGTGCAGCTGCTGGAAGTGTCCGACAACATCCGGACGCGCTACGTGCAGCAGGCCCAGGCGGCTCCCCTGCCCTTCCTGCTCTCGGCCCTAAACCTGGTGAGCCTCTGCGACCGGGAGTTCAAGCAGGCCAAAAACCAGCGCCTGCACGTGGAGTTGACGCTCATGAAGCTGGCCTACCTCAACACCGCCGTGCAGTTTGCCCGCGACCTGCAGGGCGGCGTAGCCGTACCCGCCGCCAACGGCGAGGCAAAAAAAAAAAGCCCTGATGCAGCCGTAGCGGCAGCTCCCACCCCGGCCCCGCCCGCTGCTCCTGCTGCTCCCGCTGCCAATGGCCGCCTGGTAACCGACGGCACCGCCGAAGCCCCCGCCGCTTACAGCCGCGCCGCCAGCCTCACGCCCAACGACCTGATTCCCAAACAACAGGCACCAGGCACTAACAACCTGGCCCACGCCCCCGCCGACCCCGAGCCCATTGTGCCGGTGGACAGCGGCGTGGAGGAGCTGCACGATACGCCCAGCATTGAGGATGAGGCCGCCACGGAGGTGCCGGCTACCACCCAGTTGCGCGACTCGGTGCCGCACGTGGAAATTGGGAAGCCCAGTATTGCCGGCCACGAGCCGGGCCAGGCCGCCGTAACGGCTGCGCCCCTGCCCCCACCCCGCCCGGGCCTGGTAGCCGGCAAGGTAGGTACCAAGCTGCCCGGCCTGAGCAGCCTGAACGCCATGAAGGCCAAGCTGGAGCAGCAAGCTGCGGCCGGCAAGGCCGCCACCGAGGCAGAGCCCAGCGGCCCCGTCACCGGCCTGCCCGCCATCAACGACGAGGTGCTGCAGCGCGTGTGGAATGAGCTGAAAGAGGAGCGTAAAGCCACCAGTCCCAGCCAGTACAGCCTGCTCAACCGCCCCGTGCAGGCCAATGAACAGCACCTGATTGTGCTGCGCGTGGATAACCCCGTGCAGGAAGACCAGTTCAACGAAATGCGGGCCGAACTGCTGGGCGAGCTGCGCCGCCGCACTGGCTACCCCCGCCTGAGCGTGCAGGTGGAAATAGTGGAACGCGTGGAAACCGGCCGCAAGCTCTACACTTCCTCCGACCGTATGGAGTACCTGATGGAGAAGTACCCAGCCCTGGGCGAGATGAAGCAGCGCCTGGGCCTGGACGTCGACTAGGACCACTGATTTCACGAATCTCTCCGCGGATTCCACGGATTCCGTGGACGATTACTTACGCCGACCATACGCTGTGCGGGTTCTGCCTCTTTTGTAATTCGGAGCACCACTAGTTGCTGGCCTGGGGCACAGGGTAGCGTGTGTGCTCGAGGTAAATGTTCACGAAACCAAGGTACTTCTTCTCAGAGCCACCTGAACCGAGTCGGCCGGCGCAAATAATCGTCCACGAAATCCGTGGAATCCGCGGAGAGATTCGTGAAATCAGTGGTCCTTCATACGCAATTTTCCGCACTTCGCGCCGGAGGGGGCCGAACTGCGCTTTTTATTCCCGGGGGGGCCGCCTATCTTTGACCTTTATCCTCTCTCCGCTCTGCTTTCCGCGTCCGCTTTCCCGTGAAAAAACCTCTGCTGCTCCTCGTTCCGGCCCTGGCGACGCTCGGTCTTACTCAGTGCCAGACCACTAAGCCGGCGGTTTCTGCCGCCGCTCCGGCCACTGAAACCGCCGCCAGCCCCGCTTCGCAGCCCAAGGAATACACGTACCAGACGGTGGAAGGCGACCCACTTAAGGCCCGCATCTACACCCTCGATAACGGCCTGACCGTTTACCTCTCCGACTACAAGGACGCCCCCCGCATTCAGACCTACCTGGCCGTGCGGGCCGGCTCCAAAAACGACCCCAGCACCGCCACCGGCCTGGCCCACTACCTGGAGCACATGGTGTTCAAAGGCACCTCGCGGCTGGGCACCCAGAACTGGGCCGCCGAGAAAGTGGAGCTGGACAAGATTGAGGCCCTCTACGAGCAGTACCGCGCCCAGCGCAACGACCCCGCCGCCCGCAAGCGCACCTACCACCAGATCGACTCGATTTCGGGCGTGGCGGCCAAATACGCCGTGGCCAACGAGTACGACAAGGTGATGGGCGCCATCGGGGCCAAGGGCTCCAACGCCTACACCTCCGTGGAGCAGACGGTGTATCAGGAGGATATTCCGAGCAACCAGCTGGAGAAATGGGCCGCCGTGCAGGCCGAGCGCCTCGGCGAGATGGTGCCGCGCCTGTTCCACACCGAGCTGGAGGCCGTGTACGAGGAGAAAAACCGCGGCCTCGACTCCGACTTCCGCAAGGAATACGAGGCCCTGAGCGCCAGCCTCTACCAGAAGCACGAGTACGGTACCCAGACCACCATCGGGACCATCGACCACCTGCAGAATCCTTCGATTACCGAAATCAAGAAGTATTTCGGCCAGTACTACGTGCCTAACAACGTAGCTTTGTGCCTGAGCGGTGACCTGGACTACGACCAGACCATCCGGGTAATTGACCAGTACTTCGGCAAGCTGCAGCGCAAGCCCGTGCCGGCCTTCACGCCCGCCCAGGAAGCGCCCATCATCGCGCCCATCGTGAAGCAGGTGCTGGGCCCCGACGCCGAAAACGTGATGCTCGGCTTCCGCCTACCCGGCACCAACACCCGCGAGGCGCTGGTGCTGCGCATGATCGACAAGATCCTGAGCAACGGTCAGGCCGGGCTGATTGACCTCGACCTGAACCAGAAGCAGGTCGTGCTGAGCGCCGCCTCGTTTACTGACATCAACAACGACTACTCCTCGCACATCCTCTACGCCACGCCCCGCCAGGGCCAGAAGCTGGAGCAGGTGCGCGACCTGCTGCTGGCCGAGCTGACCAAAGTGAAAAAGGGCGACTTCCCGGAGTGGCTGATTCCGGCCATCATCAACAACGAGCAGCTGCAGCGCACCAAGAGCTACGAGAGCAACGAGGCCCGCGCCGGTGCCTTCGTGGCCGCCTTCGTGGCCCGCGCGGACTGGAAGGACTACCTCAAGCAGACGGACGACTTCGGCACCATCACCAGGGAAGAGGTGATGCGCGTGGCCAACCAGTACTACGGCCCCGGCTACGCCCTGGTGTACAAGCGCACCGGCCAGGACCCCAACAAGGTGAAAGTGGTGAAACCCGCCATTACGCCCGTGCCCGTGAACCGCGAGGTGGCCTCCGACTTCTACAAGCAGGTAACGACCAAGCCCACTCCCGCTTTGCAGCCTGTTTTCCTCGATTACAAGAAGGACATTCAGGAAACCAAGCTGGCCTCGGGCGTGCCGGTGTACTACACCCACAACGAGGAAAACAACCTCTTCAACCTGTACTACGTGCTCGATCTGGGCACGAACAACGACCCCAAACTGGGCCTCGCTACCGATTACCTGCAGTACCTGGGCACCGGCAAGTACACCGCCGCCCAGCTCCAGCAGGAATTCTACAAGCTGGGCTGCTCCTTCGCCGTAAGCAGCGGCCAGGACCGCACCTACGTGAGCCTCTCCGGCCTCGACAGCAACTTTGAGCCGGCCCTGCAATTGTTCGAGAGTCTGCTGCATGCGCCCAAGCCTGATGCCGCTGCTTTGCAGAACATGGTGGCCGGGGTGCTGAAAGCCCGCCAGGATGCCAAGCTCAACAAAGGCGTTATCCTGAACCAGGCCCTGGTAAACTACGCCAAGTACGGCGCGAAAAACCCCTTCACCAGCCAGCTGAGCGAGAAAGAGCTAAAGGCCCTGAAACCCGAGCAGCTCACCAGCCTCATCCAGAAGCTCCCGACTTACCAGCACCGCGTGCTGTACTACGGGCCACGCGATATGCAAAATTCGGCAGATAACCTGCCTGAAAAAGTAGGTGTAACGCCGCAGCATTTGGCTAATTACAACGAGGTTCTGTCGCAAGCAGGAATTGTGAGAACTCTTGCTAGACTTCACCAGACCCCCGCCAAGCTCACTCCTCCCCCGGCCGCCAAGGACTTTATCGAACAGCCGCTGACGGACCGCAAGGTGTACTGGGTGGATTACAACATGGTGCAGGCCGAAATCCTGTTTCTGAGCAAAGGCCCCGTGTACGACAAGGGCCTGGTGCCCACCACCAGCCTTTACAACGAATACTTCGGGGGCAGCATGGGCAGCATCGTGTTTCAGGAGCTGCGTGAGTCGAAGGCCCTGGCCTACTCGGCTTCCTCGCGCTTCGCCTCGGCCGATAAGGCCGGCCGCAGCAGCTACAACCTCAGCTACATCGGCACCCAGAGCGACAAGCTGCCCGAGGCCATGGCTGGCATGAACACCCTGCTCAACGACATGCCCGCCGCCGAGGCCAACCTGCAAATCGCCAAGGACGCCATCCGCAACAGCATTGCCACGGAGCGCATCACCAAGTCGGACATCCTGTTCAGCTACGAGCGGGCCAAGCGCCTGGGCCTCGACTACGACCTGCGCCGCGACGTGTACGAGCAGACGCCCAACATGAGCTTCCAGGACCTGCTCAAATTCCAGCAGGCCCGCGTGAAAGGCCAGCCCCAGACCATCCTGGTCATCGGCAGCAAAGACCGCCTCAATTTCAAGGAACTGGCCAAGTACGGCCAGGTCCAGCAACTTACCCTGAAAGAGATTTTCGGGTATTAGAAACGCCAGAACGTCAACCGAACGTCATGCTGAGCGAAGCGGAGCGTAGTCGAAGCATCTCTACCGCTTCGTTGCCCCGATTGAGTTAGTCCGAGGTAGAGATGCTTCGACTACGCTCCGCTTCGCTCAGCATGACGTCCCATCTGTGCGTTTCCGAACCACTCAACTACAACCCTATAGTACCTAAGTACCTTTTCAACAATGGCAGAGAAAATCACCATCAAGAACGGCAAGCTGAATGTGCCCGATCAACCCATCATCCCGTTCATTGAAGGCGACGGTACGGGTCCGGATATTTGGGCGGCTTCCGTGCGCGTGTTCAACGCGGCAGTAGAGAAAGCCTACGGCGGCTCGCGCAAGCTGGTGTGGAAGGAAGTACTGGCCGGTGAAAAAGCATTCAAGCAGCTCAACAACTGGCTGCCCAACGAAACTCTGGATGCCTTCCGCGACTACCTCGTGGGCATTAAAGGCCCCCTGACCACGCCCGTGGGCGGTGGTATCCGCAGCCTCAACGTGGCTCTGCGCCAGGAGCTGGATCTGTACGCCTGCGTGCGCCCCATGCGCTGGTTCGAGGGCGTGCCCTCCCCCGTGAAGCACCCCGAGCTGACCGATATGGTCATCTTCCGCGAAAACACCGAGGACATCTACGCCGGCATCGAGTACATGAACGGCACCCCGCAGGCTCAGAAAATGCTGGAATTCCTGCAGGATGAGATGGGCGTGAAGAAAATCCGCTTCCCCGAAACGTCCTCGTTCGGCATCAAGCCCGTGAGCAAGGAAGGCACCGAGCGCCTCGTGCGCGCCGCCATCCAGTACGCCATCGAGCACAAAAAGCCTTCGGTGACCATCGTGCACAAGGGCAACATCATGAAGTTCACCGAAGGCGCGTTCAAAACCTGGGGCTACGAGCTGGCTGAAAAGGAGTTTGGCGACAAGGTGTACACCTGGGCCCAGTACGACAAAGTGCTGGCCAAGCAGGGCCAGGAAGTGGCCGACGCCCAGCAGAAGGCAGCCCTCGACGGCGGCAAAATCCTCATCAAGGACAGCATTGCCGACGCCTTCCTGCAACAGATTCTGCTCCGCCCCGCCGACTACTCGGTGGTAGCCACCCTGAACCTGAACGGCGACTACATCTCCGACGCGCTGGCCGCCATTGTGGGCGGTATCGGCATTGCGCCCGGGGCCAACATTAACTACCTCACCGGCCACGCCATTTTTGAGGCCACCCACGGCACCGCGCCCAAGTACGCCAACCAGGACAAGGTGAACCCCGGCTCGGTTATCCTCTCCGGCGCCCTCATGCTGGAGCACCTGGGCTGGCAGGAAGCCGCCGACCTCATCTACAAAGGCCTCGAAGCCGCCATTGCCGCCAAGCGCGTCACCTACGACTTCGAACGCCTGATGGAAGGCGCCACCCTCCTGAAAACCTCCGAGTTCGGCGACGAGATTATCAACCGGATGTAGTAGCTTGGCAGTAGCCAATCAACCACCAAAAACCCCGCGTTGGCTGCAAGGCCGGCGCGGGGTTTTTGCAACTATTTATCCTATGAAGAAAATCGTTTTTTTCCTTGCAGTAAACGGTCTTACTGGATGTATTAAAAAGGACATAACTCCACAATTTACATTACCTCCTGAAACGCAGCAAGGAGCTAATACATTGGGGTTTATTGTAAACAACAGAGTTTGGCAGAACTATGGACGCCGATGTACTACATTCGGCTGCTCAGACAACCAATTGCAAGCGCATTACTCCTCAAAATATGGTCAGTTTTTACTCTCAGCCGGACTTACGACAAGAGACCATGATGATTCCTTTGGATTAGAAATTAAGAATCTATACTCAACAGGCACATACTTCTCTCTAGCACCAATAGGACCATTTGATAATCCCGGAAATTCTTTTGGATTTTCCGAATCCAAAGGCAGCTATTATGTTAGCGCTACACCAGGAGCGACTAAAATCGTCATTACAAGATTTGATACTATCAATAAAATTATTTCCGGAACTTTTGACGGACGCCTTGATAGAAACACAAATCCTACCAGTAATATAATCATTACAGATGGCCGGTTTGATGTGAAATATGAATAGGCAATTCTCCCAAACTGGCGCGAGTTTAGCGCAGCGTAACTCGTGACCAGCCCATGAGGTGGAGGCTGCGCCTCTACTGCCACAACGGGGCAAACCGGCTCCACGCCAGATGCTTTGGCATTGCTGACTACCGGGAATTTTCTCATAACCACTGTATATTTGCCTACCACTGCCAGACAGCCGGTCTGCCAGACGCGCAAACGGCGGCCAGTGCCGAAGCCCTGACCGCCGCCATCCTACGGATGCCCGAGCAAGTGGCTGACCACCGCCCGGATTGCGCCGCTTAGAGCTGCTTTCGTCAGCTCTATTGCAACGTGAAACCAATTGGCCTTGCCAACCGGTTTCTGTTTCGCACGTTTACCCATTTCCAAGTAGGTTGAGGGTGATCAATTCACCCACTTCCTGAAGCCCCGACAGTTCGTACCTGCCGGGGCTTCGTCTTTTCAGACGACGCGTTGGCGGGGTGACTACCGTGCGAATAATTCAAAGGTAGATACTCAACTGCCAAACTACCCAAACACAAAAACAGGGCACCCAACAGGTCCCCTGTTTCATTTGCCACGAACCGGTTACACTTCCGAAGCCGGTTCGGCTTTTCGTTCGCGACGCACGCGCTTCAGCAGCTGCCGGAAGGTGTAGTCCTCGGCTTTGGCTTTGCCGTCGCTGAACAGGTGGGTCATGGGCTCGTAGAGGGCGTTGAGTACCGTGAGGTTTTCCTTGGTGTTGCCCTTCTGGGTGCTCATTTGGCTGCTCTGGGCGGGTGGTATCGGCCACCGCACGATATAGAGGTCATATAGTTGCTGGCTTTAGTGGCCAGGGCGGCGGCGTTGGCGTCAGTGTTCTAGGGCAAGATTTTGAGGGCTGATTAGAGCCTTGAGACTGTTAGTACTGGTCGCGCGGGCGGCCAGGCCAAAATTTTGTTGTAACCCGGATGGAATATTTCTTTTCCTACGGCCGTTCTTAGCTCATCCACAACCAAAACCTTACACACATGCGCAAAAACCAATTTTCTGTTCTCGCCCTTTTGGCTGCATTTAGTACTATTTCTTTAGCAAGTTGCAGCAAGGACAACGAAAGCCAGCCGGCCCAGAGCGCGCAGGCCCAGGCCCAAGACGCCAAAGTAGAAGAAGCCTACCCCGGCCAGACGGGCGACGCCAAGGCCGGCACTTGGGGCGGGGAGTCCATCACCTACCAGGAAATAAATGGGGAAAAGGTGTACGAAGGCGACATTCTGCTAACGTCGGCCCAGGCCGCCGGTACGCAGAGCCAGGGACAACAGCGCCCTTCCAGCGCCGGCCGCACCTCGGGCCGCTGGCCCTCCGCCATCGTTTACTACACCATTGATGCCGCGCTACCCAGCCAGAACCGCGTAACCGATGCCATTGCCCACTGGCAGGCCAACTCGCCGGTGCGCTTTGTGCAGCGTACCACCCAGAGCAACTACGTAACGTTCCGGGTAGGCTCGGGCTGCTCCTCCAACATTGGCATGGTGGGCGGCCGCCAGTACATTAACCTGGCTTCGGGTTGCAGCACGGGTAACACCATCCACGAAATCGGGCACGCGCTGGGCCTCTTCCACGAGCAAACCCGCAACGACCGGGACACCTACGTGAACATCCTTACCCAGAACATTCAGTCGGGCTACGAGGGCAACTTCACCAAATACTCGGCTCAGGGTATCAGCGGCACCGACTACGGCGCCCTTGATTTCGGCTCCATCATGATGTACGGCTCTTTCTCCTTCTCCAGCAATGGGCAGCCTACCATCACCAAAAAAGACGGCTCCACCTTCAACATCCAGCGCACTGGCCTTTCGGCCGGCGACAAATCGGGTATTGACGCCATGTACTAAGGCAGTTATTTTGCCATGTTCAAAAAAAGGCCCGCTGACAGCGGGCCTTTTTTACGTTGCAGGCAGCAGTAGCTTGCCCTGGGCCAGGGCTTGCACGAGGCGGGCCGTTACCAGCAGCTGCCCGGTGTGACGGGTGGTGTGCTCGGTGGCATGCACCAACAACCCTATTACCGTGCTGGGCAGCGCCTGCCGCCCCACTGGCCGGAACTCCGGGAGTGTGGCCTCGGGGGTAGTGCGCAGGGTTTCGAGCATCTGCTCCACCGTTTGGCGGAAGCGGCGTACCAGCGCGGCGGTGGTTTCGGGTGGGGTGAGGCCTTCTTTTTCGGCGGCCAGGTAGGCAAATTGCGCGGCGCTAAGGGGCTCTTGGCGCGCGTAGGTCTGCATTCGGTCGAGCACTCCGCTGAGGTGGCGCAGGTGAAAACCCACGGAAGCCACCTCGGCCGGCCGCACCGGCAGTAGTACATCGGGGAAGGCCGCCAGGGCAGTTTCTATTTCCTCCCGGGCCTGCAGCAGTGCCTGGGCCAGGGGTTGTAACAACGGCAGCAAACCGGGCAAGGGGCCGCGTAGCCATACTTCGGGTTGAGTGGTTGGCGTCATACTCGGTGCAACCGCTCTGGCTGCCAGAAGTTGGTAGCCATGCACAGAAAAGGCATTCTCTGCCTATGTAGTAGATTTTTACATCAGCAGGCCTATATTTAGACCCATGCCCGAACTCTCTCAGCGTGGGGCGGCTCTGCCACCGTCGCCGTACCGCAAGCTCACTCCCTTTGCCGAAGCGGCCCGCCAGCGGGGTCTAACGGTGCACCCGCTCAACATTGGGCAGCCGGATATTGAAACCCCGCCGGCTATGCTGGCGGCCGTGCAGCGGGCCAGCATTCAGGTGCTGGAGTACAGCCCCACGGCCGGCTACCCCAGCTACCGGGCCAAGCTAGCCGAGTATTACCAGCGCCTGGGCCTGCCGGTTGACGCGGAAGATATTATTGTAACCACGGGCGGCAGCGAGGCTATTTCGTTTGCGCTATTGGGCTGTCTCAACCCCGGTGACGAGTTCATCGTGCCGGAGCCGTTCTACGGGCCGTACTCGGCGTTTGCCGTGGCTACGGGTACACACGTAGTGTCGGTTACGGCCCACCTGGAGGATAACTTTGCCCTGCCGCCCATTCAGGAGTTTGAGCAGAAGATTACGCCCCGCACTAAGGCCATTCTGATTTGCAGCCCCAACAACCCCACCGGCTACGTGTATAGTCGCCAGGAAATGGAGCAGCTAAAGGAGCTCTGCCTGCGCCACAGCCTGTATCTGCTGTCGGATGAAGCCTACCGGGAGTTCTGCTACGACACTGAGTACACCAGCGCCCTGCACCTAAGGGGTGCCGACGACCATATTGTGCTGCTGGATACCATTTCCAAGCGCTACAGCTCCTGCGGGGCCCGCATTGGCGCCATCGTTACAAAGAACCACGCCTTGCGCGACGTATTTTTCAAGCTGGCCCAACTGCGGGTGAGTCCGCCGGGCCTGGGCCAGCTGTTGGCCGAAGCCGCCGCCGATTTGCCGGAAACCTACTTCGACCACACCAAAGCCGAATACCTGGCTCGCCGCAACCTGATGCTGCAACGGTTGCGCGCCATGCCCGGCGTGCGGGTGCCCACGCCCAGCGGAGCCTTCTACGTTATCTGCCACCTGCCCGTGGACGATGCCGACCGGTTTGCCCAGTGGCTGCTGGAGAATTTCAGCCACCAGGGTCAGACCCTCATGATTTCACCGGCTTCGGGGTTTTACGCCACGCCTGGCTTGGGCCGCCAGCAGGTACGCTTGGCCTACGTGGTCAATCAGGAGGTTATCGATAAAGCCATGGACTGCCTAGCTGCCGCGCTGGAGCAGTACCCTGGCCGCACTTCGGACTAGAATTACTGTCATTCTGTGCATGTGGCGCATGAAATCACATACGCCACATGCACAGAATAGCCCAACGTGAGCAGGATGCCATAGCGTAAACTCGTATCTTCTGGGCTGATTGTTGCCTTGCCCTGCTCATGAACCGTCTGCTTCCTCTCCTACTGCTGCCCCTGCTTGGCCTGGCACCCAAACAGCCACAGCCTGCTTCCCAAACGGCCCGCCGGCTCACGTTGCGCATCAACGGTGAGGTGGTGAAAGCCGATACCCTTAGCTCCCGCTTCTTCCTGAACTCCGACCGGGCCCTGCGCCTGAACGTGGTGCGCGCCGATGACCCCGACGGCGAGGGCCTCACCATCATCATCGACCGGTTTCCAATTCAGGCAGGCAGCTACAGCTTTCAGGAAATTTTGAGCGGGCGCAATCGGGATGCGTCGTACCGCTTCGGCAAGGTGGCGGCCTACTCCAAATCGTGCGGGCAGAACACGGGCAGCGTGATGATTACCGGCGTAGATGCCACGCGGCACTGGCTACGCGGCACCTACCGCTGCCAGGTGTGCGAGGCCGGCCGGGGTGCCCGCCGCTTCACCTTGGAGGGCGAGTTTGAGTACCCGGTGGAGCAGGAGTAAATGAATTGCTACACAGTTTGCTAGGCCACTTATCCGATTAGCAATGTTGTATCAGCTTCCTGCACTAGCCGTTTGGGGTATCATTGCGCTTGATTTGGGCGTGCTTACCACTCTTACTCAGCTTTTGCGACACCCCCGGAGCGGAACGGCAAAATGGGCGGCCATTATTGGGGTGGTGCTGGTATTCCTACCATTGTGCGGGTTCAAGCTCCTATTTAGCTCTCCTGGCGCGCTGGCTTCTACTCCCGGCCAGTTTACTATTCGCAACCCCGAACACCACTATACCAGTGTGTACTACCTTCTGCAAGACAAACTAGGCAGTTGGCGGGTAGAGTGGACGGAGTACATGTGGGCTGCTGACCAAACAGCCGTTGTTGAAACAGAAGGTGTTTCGGCAGTACGAGTCGCCATGCGGCTGAACGGGCAGTGGCAGTATACGCTGGTGCGCTTCCAAAAGCGAAACATAGCCGAAGATATCACGCTGCCGCAGGGTTTTAGCGAAGCCGATACCAGCGGCCATATAGCAGCAGCAGTGGCGGCATACCGAGCCACTGAATACGCCAACCTTTTTTCTAACCTGCTTACTCTTGGTTGTATTGGCCTGCTGGCTGCAGTTATTGCGCAGTGGCTCGCACTACCCCGAGCTAGGAGTACTCAACCAGCCCCGCTCCCCTGGGGTAACTAGGCTCGTTTCTTTGCGCAGTGCGTTGTGTTCGGCACGAAAACTCAGCATTAGCCTGGGTTTCAGCCATGCAGTAGGCATAATCCGCAGCGGTTGAGTAGCTTTCCGCTTTCAGTGTCTTTCTCTATATGCTTCCTTCCTCCTTTTCTCGTCTTGTGGCGGCCGCTGGCCTGGTGCTGGGTGCTGCTCCGGCCACTTTCGCCCAAAACGCCGCCGCTCCGAACCGCTTCGTAACCGATAGTCTCGACAGCTACATCCGGCGCGGCATGCAACGCTGGCAGGTGCCGGGGCTGGCTGTGGTAGTAGTGAAAGACGGGAAAGTGGTGGTGCAGAAAGGTTATGGCGTGCGCGAAGGGGGCAAACCGGCCCCGGTAGACGCCAATACGCTCTTCATGATTGCCTCGAACACCAAGCTGTTCACGGGCACGGCGCTGGCCAAGCTTGATGGCGAGAAGAAAATCAACCTTGACGAGAAAGTAACCAAGTACCTGCCCGACTATCGGCTCTACGATTCGCTGGCTTCCCAACTGGTTACGGTGCGCGACCTGATGAGCCACCACTTCGGCTTCAAAACCTTTCAGGGTGACTTCACCTTCTTCAAATCCAACCTGGAGCGTCAGGAAATTGTGCGGCGCATGCGGCTGATGAAGCCCGGCGGCCAGTTCCGGCGCGACTATGGCTACAGCAATTCCGGCTTTGTGGCGGCTGGTGAGGTAATTCCGGCCGTTACTGGCGGCACCACCTGGGAAACCTACGTGCAGCAAAACCTGCTGCAGCCGCTGGGCATGAGCAGCACGTTCGTATCCTCGGCGGGCTTCGCCCAGCGGCCTAACAACGCCCATGCCTACTCCAACACCTTCGGGCCGCTGGCGGAGGTGCCCTTTGATAACTGGGACAACATGGCCCCCGCGGCCAGCATGGTTTCCAACGTGACGGACCTGGCCAAGTGGCTGCAGTTTCAGCTGGATAGTGGCCGCTCCCAGGGCCGCCAGGTGGTGCCCTGGGCTGCCCTGCGCAAAACCCGCGACGCCAATACCGTTATTACCAGCCGCAAATCCCCGGTATACCCCACGCACTTCGTCACCTACGGGCTAGGCCTGGAAGCGGCCGACTATAACGGCAAACAGGTGTTCTGGCACACGGGTGGGGCCTCAGGGCAGGTAAGCAACGTGTGCTTTGTGCCGGAGGCCGGCCTGGGCATTGCCGTACTCACCAACAACGATAACCAGAGCTTTTTCGAGCTGCTACGCTACCAGCTGCTCGACAGCTACCTGGGTGTACCCTACGTGGACCGCAGCGCCCAAGGCCTGAAACGCAAGCAGCAGGCCGAAGCCACCCAAACCGACCCTACCAAGGAGCTGGCGGCCCGCGTGAGCAAGAAGAACAAGCTGCCCCTGCCGCTCAAATCCTACGTGGGCGACTACGAAAACCCGCTGTTCGGCCGCATCAGCATCAGTCAGAAGGGCAAGCAGCTGCTCATCACCATTCCCAACCACCCCGGCCTCACCGCCACCCTCGACTACATGGACGGCCAGGAATTCCGCACCACCTACTCCGACCTGGTATTTGGGGTGATGCCCGCCAAGTTTGTAGTAGACGGCAACACCGTGAAAACCGTGGAGCTACGCGCCAACGACTACGTGGAGTACGACCCGTACGTGTTCAACAAGCTGTAGCATCCACTAAAACGCCACAAAAAAACCGTCTGCCACCCCAAACAGGAGTGACAGACGGTTTTTTATACCAAGATAAATGAGCTTTACCAGGGTTCAATTCTCATTTACAGCGTAGCCAGATCGATGACGAAGCGGTACTTCACGTCGGACTTCAGCATCCGCTCGTAGGCTTCGTTGATGTAGTCCATCCGGATTACTTCCACGTCGCTCATCACGTTGTGCTCGGCGCAGAAGTCCAGCATTTCCTGGGTTTCCTGAATGCCGCCGATGAGGGAGCCAGCAATGCGACGACGCTTGGCAATCAGGTTGAAGGCGTGCAGCTGCGGGGCTTCCGGTGGCACACCCAGCAGCACCATCGTGCCATCCAAGCGTAGGCTGCCTACGTAGGGCGTCAGGTCCATGGGGGCCGACACGGTGTTAATGATCAGGTCGAAGTAGTTGCGGATGCCTTTCATGGCCTCGGAATCCTTAGTCACTACAAATTTGTGGGCACCCAGGGCTTTGGCATCTTCTTCCTTGGAAGGCGAGGTGCTGAGCACGGTTACTTCGCAGCCCATGGCGGCGGCAAATTTCACGGCCATGTGGCCCAGGCCGCCCAGGCCCATTACGGCGACCCGGTCGCCGGCCTTGGCGTTCCACTGGCGTAGCGGCGACCAGGTGGTGATGCCCGCGCACAGCAGCGGGGCTACGCGGGCCAAATCCAGCTTCTCGGACACGTGCAGCACGAATTTCTCCGTTACCACAATGCTGTTGGAGTAGCCGCCGTAAGTGGGCTGGCCATCTTTGCCTTTAGCGTTGTACGTACCCACGAAGCCATTGTCGCAGTATTGCTCCAGGCCTTCGGCGCACTCGGCGCAGTGCTGGCAGGAGTCTACCATGCAGCCTACGCCGGCCAGGTCGCCGGCTTTGAAGCCTTTCACGTGGGCACCTACTTCGGTTACGCGACCCACAATTTCGTGGCCGGGCACCATGGGGAAGATGGAGCCGCCCCACTCGTCGCGCACCTGGTGCACATCGGAGTGGCACACGCCACAGAACAGAATTTCAATACGTACATCGTGGGGGCCTACTTCGCGGCGCTCAAACGAGAACGGGGTGAGGGGAGCATGCGCTTCTGAAGCGGTATAGCCTTTTGCTACTGACATACGAGTTGGTTGTAGAGGTATCTGGGTTCAGGACAGAACCCTGCTAACTACTTTTCGGCCCGGATTGTTTGGCCGCCCCCGCAGAAAGCCGGGCTGCCGTGGGGTAACTGTCCGAGCGGGCGTGTACCTTACCCGGGCAACCCTCTTCCCCTCCCCTCCTCGTATGGAACGCTCCAACTACTCGGCCACTGCCCCCATTCCGGCGGGCCCCAAGCGCAACTCCCTAGGCCTGCGCATCTGGCACTGGGCCAGCGGCAGCCTGGTCATCTTCCAGCTCATCACCATCCTCTTTATATCCGTTATTGTAAAGGTGAAAGGCTTAGCGCCGGAGTTCAGCAAGGTGCTGGCCGAAAAAGGCGTGACTATGGCCCCCGATCAGCTGCGGGGCCTTTCCCGTATCGTAGCCCACCGTATCTGGGACTGGCACATCTGGGCGGGCTTGGCCTTATCCATGCTGCTAGCTTACCGGGTGCTGGTGAGCTTCCGGCACCGGGGCAGCCAGCGCACCAGCGCCAAAATAGCCCACCTGCAAACTCAGGCCGCCCAGGGCAACGCGGCCGCCCGCCGGGGCATCTGGATTCGGTACGCCTACCGGGCGTTTTACGTGGTGCTGGCTGTGCTGGTGGTTACGGGCCTGGTTTTGGTGTTTGAGGACTACTTCCGCAGCATTGAGCACACGGCCAAGGAAATTCACGAAATCAGCATGTACCTGGTGCTGGCCTTCTCAGTGGCGCACATTGTGGGTGTATTCCGCGCCGAGGTTACCGATGCGCCGGGGCTGGTGTCGGGCATGATTAACGGCGGCGAACCGGTCGAGTAGCTGTAGCTTACTCCGGGTTCAGGTGCTTTCCCGAAGCTGCTGACGGGCATCCTTGTGGGCCGACACGGACTGCACGGGCGGAGCCTGCTGCACCGCTGGGGACGTCCAGCCCTTGCGCAGCATTTCCTCTACCTGCTCCCGCAGCCGCTTCATTGATTGGGTTGCAAACCGTTTCTGCAGCATGCGCCCGAACAGCCGGAACCCCAGCCAGTAGAAGGGGTTGCTGATGCGGCCGGTTTGGGAGTAGGCATGGATGTGAAACCACACCCGGCCAGTCGTCAGGTTTTTGTGCACGGAGAAATCAATCTGGCCCCGCTCAAAATGGCCTTCCAGAGTACGGTAGTTGTAGCCCCACACCTGCTCCCGGCTACCATCAGCCAGGGTACGGGTTTCATCCGTTACGGCCCCTATGCGCACGCCAAACCAAAAGGTGAACAGCAAAAACTGGCCCCGCAGTACCATTACCCGCTGGTCCAGGGGCTGGTCGGGCAGGAAGATGCCGGTAATCAGATTGGGGGGTGGGAAGGTGTAATTACGCAGCACCTCGCGGGCGGCGGCCCAGGAGCCGTGCGCCTCAGCCGGCCCAGGCGCTTCAGTGGGAAGCTCCGTTTCGTAATCATCCACGCGCCAGCCGGCGTCGGGCGTATAATCGGCCGCTTTATCAGGGTCGAAGTTATAGCCGGCATTCATGTACGCATCGAGGCGCTTCTTTTGCAGCTCGTACAGGGGGGCAGCTTCAGGCATCTTGGCTTACTTCGGTGTGAGAATCGGTTTGACGGCAGGTTTCCACCTGCACCGGTGCCAGAGGCAGGCCACCGCTTTTTTCGGCCACGCGCTGACAGAACGTTTCCCAGGTTTGCTGCTGCACCCGGCGCCCCAGCCCCAGTGTGTCATAAGTCAGCGCCACTAGCCCGTCGCGGGAACGGGCCCGGGAGTGTATTTCAAACCGCCACGTGTCCGGCAGCATACTGTGGGGCCGCAAACTAAAGTGGATGCGGCCCGCCTCCGGGTGGCTTTCCAGCGTGGCCAGTTCAAACCCATCGTCCTCTACCTGCGTCACCCGCACATCCCCATTCCAAGGGCCCAGAATACGAATACCAAATTCATCGCCGGAGGCCAGACAATGAGCCTGCCCTTTGGTTTTCTCAAAATCGGCCAGCAGATCGGGCGCATACTCAGGCAAGTGGCATTTGATATGGTCCAGTAAGTCCTCGGCCGCCAACCGGGGATGCTGCACATCTATCCAGTAGCGCCGTTCAAACAGGGGGCCGCTGCCGGTGTGGGCCGGTTGCTCAGGTTTCGACATAGGGCAAAGCAAGTGGTGTACCTCCGTAACGTGGCAGTGGAAGCTGGGTTCTATAACCTGCCTCTGTAAATGCTAGTACAGCCTATTATACCTATTCCCCTCCTTACCATTTTCCCTCCTTTCTATATGGCCTACTACCGCCCACCCGGCCCCGCTCCCGACCCGCTAATCGTCCGGGAGCTTACCCACCAGCAGGACGCACTGCGCACTCGTACCCGCTTGGAGCCGCTAGCCCAGGAGCCGCAGTTCATTGCCGGCTGCGACTCCTCTTTTCCCACGCCCGAAACGGTGCTGTCAGTTTTTGTGGTGCTGCGCTTTCCTTCCCTGGAGTTGGTAGAGAAGGTGTACCACGTCGGGCCCGTTACGCTGCCCTATATTCCGGGCCTGTTGGCGTTTCGCGAAGCGCCCAACCTGCTTGTAGCCTACGAAAAGCTCCGCCAGAAACCGGATATAATTATGGTAGACGGGCATGGCATTGCCCACCCCCGCCGCATGGGCATTGCGGCTCACCTAGGGGTAGAGCTCAACCTGCCAACTTTCGGCGTTGCCAAGCAACGGCTCACCGGCCTCTACGCTGAGCCTGCCCTCACCAAGGGCAGCATCTCCCCTCTTACCGACAAACAAGGCGCACTACTGGGCGAGGTCATTCGGAGTAAAGACAGGGTAAATCCTCTATTCGTGAGCCCCGGCCACCGTTGTGACCAAGCCACGGCCACCCGCCTTACGCTAGCCTGCCTGCGGGGCTACAAACTCCCAGAACCAACCCGCCTCGCCGACCACTGGGCCGAAGAGTTCAAGAAGGAAATACGATAGAAGTTAGCTTGCCCTGACACACAAATGGCGTTGTTCAAGACTGAGCGACGCCATTTGTGTGTCAGGACAAGCCAATAATATCCCTTAGTCATTCACTAGGCTGTATGGACAGTCGCGTAGGGAGAACGTCATGCCGAGCGCAGCGAAGCATCTCGCGTGCTGAGGTTACCAGACTGATCCTGACATCAGCACGCGAGATGCTTCGCTGCGCTCTGCATGAGGTTCTAGGCAGGATATTTTATCAACTGTCCACACCCTTTAGAAACCTGTCCTGGTTTGGAGCCTGCTTACCGCTATACTGTCGATACATATAGCTTCTTAATTGCTTCAACAATCTTGTTCATTTACTATTAAAAGCACATTAATACAGCCATTATTTTGCAATGCTCACCTAATTTTATTGTTCTGGTTTCATTTATTTCCTTTCTTGGCTGTCAACTTCATCACTAAACTTTCTGCGCCTGCATGAAAAGAGTTTTACAACTAGTTCCCTTAGCTGCCCTGACCCTAGCGGGTGGTCATGCTCAGGCCCAGACCCGCACGATATCGGGTCGGGTTACGGACCGCACCACGGGTGAAGGCCTACCAGGTGTAACGGTGCTCGTGAAAGGCACCAGCAATGGTGTTTCCACCAACTCGGACGGCACGTATACCCTTTCCGCCCCAGCCAGCGGAGGTACTCTCGTATTCTCATCTGTTGGTTTTGTTTCCGTTGAGCAGAGCATTGGCTCGGAAAACACTATCAACAGCGCCCTTGCCACCGACAGCAAAGCCCTCAGCGAGGTAGTTGTAGTGGGGTACGGTGCTACCCAAAGCCGTCGTGAGCTTACGGGCTCGGTAGCAACCGTTACGGCCGCCCAAATTGCCAACAAACCGGTGCAAAGCTTCGAGCAGGCCTTGCAGGGTCAGGCCGCCGGTGTGAACATTACCACTCCCAACGGGGTACTCAACGCCTCCCCCGTAGTTCGTATCCGGGGTGTGAACTCCATCACCCTGAGCTCGGCTCCGCTATACGTAATTGACGGTATTCCGGCATTCAGCGGCAACAGCTCGGCCGTAGGCAGCGTACCGAACAACCCCCTCAGTAACATCAACCCCGCCGATATTGAAAGCGTGGAAGTGCTGAAAGATGCTTCGGCAACAGCCATTTACGGCTCCCGCGCTGCTGGTGGCGTTATTGTGGTAACCACCAAGAAAGGCCGCCGGGGCCAGAGCAAACTCTCTCTTGACTCTTGGGTAGGCTGGAACGACCCGGTTCGTTTGTACGATGTACTGAACGCGGCCGACTACATCGACATCAAGAACGAGGCTGTTCGGAACCTGAACGCCAACCGGGTAGCCATTGGCCAGCCGGGCTCTAACGTGGAAGGGTTTAAGCCAACCTTGGATGGCAGCGGCAACCCCGTAGATACGCGCTGGTACGACTACATCTACCGCACTGGCTTCTCGTCATCCAACACGCTTAACTTCAGCGGCGGCACGGAAAAGACGACGTATTACACCTCCGTCGGCTACACCGATCAAAAGGGTATGCTGGAAGGCAACAGCTTTAAGCGTGCCTCCGCCCGCCTCAACATCGACCACAAGGTGTTCTCGCGCTTCAGCGTGGGTGCTCGTGTAGGCTATACCAATTCCCGCACGGCCTCGCCCAACTCCGGCTCCGTGGGTGATGGTGCCTTCGGTACGGCCGGCCTGGGCCGCCTGCCGCTGGTACTGCCCCCCAACGTACCCGCCCGCAACCCCGATGGCACGTATAACATCAGCGGTGCTGGTATTGGCCCCGGCGCCAACATCAACCCCACCAACGGCCAGCCCCTGCTGCCAGGCTACTATAACCCGCTGGTTGACCTAGAAAACAACTACTTCCGCTCGGAGGGCAATGAAATCCAGGGAAGCGTATACGGCGACCTTGAATTGTTGAAAGGCCTGCATCTGCGTACCAACTACGGTATCTACAACATCTCCTTCGAGGACCAGGCTTTCTATACTCCCATTGCCGGCGACCAGTATAACATTGGTAGCGCCTCTAACTTCTACCGGACCAACAAGCGCTGGAACTGGCAAAACACGGCACAGTACGACGTAACGCTGGCCGAAAAGCACATCATTTCTGCTCTGGCCGGTGCTGAATACCAGAGCACTACCATTGACCGGTGGGGCGCTAACCGTACCAGTGTATCCGACCCCTTCTTCACGACGTTCCAAGGTGGTTTTTCTAACATTGTAAACTCAGGCTCTTTTCAGGGAGAAAACTTCCTGATGTCGTACTTCGGCCGCTTGAGCTACAACTTCAACCGCAAATACCTAGCAACCTTCAATGCCCGTCGTGACGGTTACTCGGCCTGGGGTAATGAGAAGTGGGGCAATTTCTACGGTGCTTCGCTGGGTTACATCATCTCCGAGGAGGATTTCTGGAAAAACTCTTCGGCTCTCAACACCCTCAGCTTCCTGAAATTCACGGGTAGCTACGGCGAGGTTGGTAACAACCAGGGTATCGGCGACTTCACCACCCGTGACTTGTACGGGCCCAGCCTGTATGGTGCCAACAACACGTTCTTCTTCGGCAACGCTGGTAACGCTGCCCTGAGCTGGGAAACCAGCAAAAAGACGGATGTTGGCTTGTCTTTCGGCCTGTTTGAAGACCGTATTCAAGGTGACGTGGCCTACTACCGAAATGATGTGGACGGGCTGATTCTAAACGTACCTCAGGCTCCTTCGCGGGGCATTCCGGGCGACGCTATTGCCGCCAACATCGGTTCCATGCGCAACAAGGGCTTTGAATTCAACGTGCGCACCACGGCTATTAACAAGCCCAACTTTACCTGGTCGATCAACGCCAACCTTACCACGCTGAAAAACGAAGTAACCAAGCTGGTGACGGCTGACCAGCGCATTGGTACAGCCACTTCCGGACTGGAAACGGTTAACTTTACTACTGTAGGCCGTTCCGTAGGTGAAATCCTGGCGGTTCCTTCCCTGGGCGTAAACCCGGAGAATGGTCGTCGGATGATTCAGAAAATTGATGGCACGGTGGTACAATACAACCACTTGGGCCAGGGCTGGACGCTGATGGATGGTGTAACGCCAACTACTGCCCCCACTCAGCTAGGTGACGGCCGGTATTATGGTCCCACCCTGCCTACCTGGTATGGTGGCTTCGATAACACGTTCCGCTTCAAAAACATTGACCTGGGCGTATTCATCCAGTTCTCGGGCGGTAACTACATCTACAACGGTACGAAGGCCGGTCTGCACGACCAGCGCTTCTGGAACAATGCCACTGACATCAAAGACCGTTGGACAGAAACCAACCGCAATGCTGAGTGGCCCCGTGTCGTGTATGGTGACAACGTATCGAATGGCTCGGCCCTGATTATGTCTTCAAACGTGGAGAAGGGTGACTTTGCCCGTCTACGGAACGTGTCTCTGGGTTACAACTTTGCCTCTACCCTCATCAACAAATTCGGAGTAGGCAACGCCCGCATCTACGTGCAGGTGCAAAACGCGGCGCTGCTAACGAACTACTCGGGTATTGACCCCGAGATTTCAACCAACGGCAGCAACAACACCGGTGCCGGTGTTGACCGCAACTCGGTGGGCCAGGCCCGCAGCTACACGGTTGGTCTTAACCTCGGATTCTAATTCTCTCTCGCTTAATGAAGACTTTTAAATATCTCCTGACCCTGGGGCTTACGGCCTCCCTGGGCCTGGGCACTTTTTCCTGCAGCGAAGACCGTCTGGAAGTTCAGCCGAAAACTGATCTGGCCAGTGAAGTAGCCTTTGATACGCCTTCCCGTGTACTGGGACAGGTAAACAACATGTACGACTACATGAAGTCGGGCTCCTTTTTGGGTGGCCGTTACCAGGTTTACGGTGATATCCGGGCCGATGACTTCATCAACCGGACATCCAACCTGGTAACCGGGGCGGCCGTGTGGCAACATACCCTCACCGAAGCCTCGCAGAACGACGTTATTAACTTGTGGGGTTCGGGCTACGCGGCCATTAACCAGATCAACGTGTTTCTGGCGGGCATAGCGGCTAACTCCTCCAAGTTCTCAGCGGCCCCTTTTCCCGCCGATTACACAACTACTGCCAATGGGTACGTAGCAGAAGGCCGGCTACTGCGGGCTCTGGCATACTACTCGCTGCTGCAGTATTATGCCCGGCCCTACGCTGATGGCAATGGTTCGAAACCCGGTTTACCCCTGCGTCTGCAGGCCGAAACGGAGCTGGGCAATAACGACCTGGCCCGCAGCACGGTAGCGCAGGTGTACGACCAAATTCTGACTGACCTGACGTTTGCGGAAACCAACCTGCCTCTCAGCAACTCGGCCGGCAACGTATTTCGGGCGCACAAGAACGCCGCCATTGCCCTGCGTACCCGGGTGCTGCTGAGCATGGGCCGCTACGGTGATGTGGTAACTGAAGCCAATAAAATTGTTCCAACGGCGGCTCCCTTCAAGGCTCCTACCGGCGTGGCTCACGAGTTGAATCCAAGCCTCGCGGCCGTTTTCGCTCCTAACCCCGGCGGTACCGAAATGATCATGGCCTTCCCCTTTACCACCCAAGATCCGCCCGGCACGCAGAACCAGCTGGCCTTTTACTTCCTGCCCAATACCCAAGGCGGCGGGCAGGAGTATAGCCTGAACCCAGCCGGAGTTATTGCCAACACGAACTTCAAGGCTACCGATGCTCGTTTGGCCACGCTGGTAACCCGGGTAGGCACTCCAACCGCAGTACCCTACCTGCGCAAATACACGAACGGCGCCCTCTCAGCCAACCCTTACACGGATGCGGCCCCGGTTATCCGGTACGCAGAGGTTCTGCTGAACCTTGCCGAGTCGTTGGCGCGCACCCAGGGGGTTACCAACGCCCGTGCTCTGGAGCTGCTAAACGCCGTGCGTACCCGTTCGGGTTCGGATGCCTACACGGCAGCTAGCTTCACTGGTACCTTCTCCATTATCGACGCCATTCTGCTGGAGCGGCGGCTGGAGTTTCTGGGTGAGGGTCTGCGTAACAACGATGATATGCGTCTGTTGCGTCCTATTGCCGGCAAGAGTACGGTTAGCGCCGTACAGCCTTCTTCTACGCTGTATATCTGGCCTATTCCTAGCTCGGAGTTGCAGACCAACGGAGCTATGACCCGCAACTAGTTTCGCGGACATAGCCAACAAAAAAGGTCTTCTGCAAAGCGCAGAAGACCTTTTTTGTATGTTAGGGTACTACAGATTACCGCACAACAGAGTCCATTTTGAAAGCCTGGAAAAGTACCGTGCCAGCAGGTAGATGGCCTTATACTTTATGAATGTTCACTTCCTAGCAGTAGAGGTTTTATGCTATAGCAAGTTCACGAACGATGTAGCGGCGGTGTAGAGACGCCTGCTTGCGGCTCCTCGTTGAACGATAACGCGGCAGTGGTGCAGATGAGGAGCCGCAAGCAGGCGTCTCTACACCGTTTGCGAAACCGCTATAGCACGGTTTATCTCATACCGAGTTTGCCCAGGTGTCCCCATTGTTTTGTTGAGCTATCCTCTCCCTCAGTATGGCAAGAGAAGTAGCTGCTTGCTCCGACAGCCCTAGTAGTTGAGCTACTGCCTCATACACAACCTGTGGGGAGTCAGCCTCCTCCACAATGCCGCGTTGGGAGCCGGCCTGCGTTGATTTAGACAGCTTTTCGCCGGAACTAGTAGTGAGCAATGCATGGTGATAGAACTGCACTTGCCGGAAACCTGCCTGCCCTGGCAGTTGGGACGCCAGCCACAGTTGGGCGGCCGTGCTGGGCAACAAATCCAGTCCGCGCACTACGCAGGTAACACCCAGCCGCACATCATCCAGGACTGAGGCCACTTGGTAAGCAGCCACTCCATCCTTTTTTCGTACTACAAAGTCGCCCAGCTCGGCAGTCAGGTCTACCTGCATTAGCCCTTGCGCCATATCCTGGATGGGGACGATGGAGCCGCTGGGCACATAAGCCCGCCATGCTACTCCGGGGGCAGATAACGGTAATGCAGCATGTCGGCAAGTGCCGGGGTAGCTCCCAGCAAGTACTCCTTGACGAGCCAGCCCGGTACGGGAGCAGCCGCAGGCATAAAACACTCGGGGGTGCGTCAGTTGAGCAGCTTGCAATGCGGCCTCATACTCCGGTAGCCGATGCTGCTGGGAAAAATTGCGCTCAAAATCGTTGGGGCCGGTGGGGCCGTGGTCATAGTCGAGACCCAGCCATTCCAGCGTCCGGAAGATGTTCTCCAGGTAGGCGGGGCGGAAGCGGGCCCGGTCCAGGTCATCGATGCGCAGGTGCAGAGTGCCACCCGCTTGGCGCGTGAGCAGCCAGGTAAGCGTGAAGTTGACGGCATTGCCCAGGTGCAGGAAGCCACTGGGCGTAGGAGCCAGACGCGAAACAACGGGAATGGTAGGAAGCTGCCGCATACGATAAGCCCCGAAAGTACGCGGGCGGCTACAACTTTACCTCTTTGGCAGGGTCCCTCCTACTGAAATAATCAGAGGTGATGTCCCGTAGCCTGCACTGAGTTTGACAGCAGAAAACTGATGAAGTGACGCCTGGGCATCTCATTCCGCCTGCTGATGTTTACGGTAATCAAACGACTATATCCACTACCAGCCCTTTCATTAGAGCATATGGACAGTTGATAAACTGTCCTGCCTAGAACGTCATGCAGAGCGAAGCATCTCGCGTGCTGAGGTTACCAGACTAATCCTGACATCAGTACGCGAGATGCTGCGCTCTGCATGACGTTCTCTCTACGCAACTGTTCACACAGCCTAGGGGGCGGCGGCTACCAGCCGGGCCAGCGGCTGTTTTGATGCAGATGGAGGCTAGCTACTCTGCATTTTGACACTGCTAATTTGGCTACCGACTGTTGGCGGATCAAAATTCGCTTAGCTCACGTGGCGCGCTATGCCTTGCTTGATTTCCCGGTACTGCTGGTTCCCTTCGGCAGCCGCTTCTTGGTGGCGAATACCGTGCTTTTCTCCCTTCCCAACGCGCGGCAATCACGCTCATTTTTTATTTCAGACCCCGCTCATCTAGTTCTTAGGCAAGCAGCTGACAACTCTAGCATAACCCGAAAAGCAACCATCTACCTATTATTCGGAATCTTTGATAATTAACTGATGTATGTACATATATTTGCATCCATCAACCATTTCCTACTCACTGTATGCAGACTCTCCTTCATAAAGCCGGCACCCGGGGCCACGCCAACCATGGTTGGCTCAATTCCTTCCACACCTTCAGCTTCGGCGGGTATCAGAACCCGGAGCGCGTGCATTTTGGGGTGCTGCGCGTGCTGAACGACGACACCGTGGCGGGCGGTATGGGCTTCGGCACCCACCCCCACGACAACATGGAAATTATCAGCATTCCACTCAGCGGCACGTTGGAGCACAAGGACAGCGCCGGCAACCACGGCATTATCCAAAGCGGCGACGTGCAGGTGATGAGTGCGGGTACCGGCATTGCCCACAGCGAGAAAAACCACAGTTCCTCGGCGGCCGTGCAGTTCCTGCAGATTTGGGTATTTCCGAAGCAGCGCAACGTAACGCCCCGCTACGACCAGCAGAGCTTCCGGGCCGAAGACCGGCATAACCAATTCCAGCAGGTTTTGTCGCCTAACCCCGAGGATGCCGGGGTCTGGATTCATCAGGATGCCTGGTTTCATCTGGCCGACTTCGATGCGGGATTTGCCGCCGAGTATCAGGTGAAGCAGCCTGGTAATGGGGTGTACGTGTTTGTGCTGGAAGGCGAGGCTACCGTAGCTGGCCAGCCACTCAGCCGCCGCGACGGTTTGGGCGTGTGGGAAACCAGCACGCTGCAGGTGCAGGCTACTACCGCTACCCGCTTGCTACTCATGGAAGTACCCATGAGCCTGTAAGGCTGTCTTTCCGTAAAATCCGCGTTTATTCGCTGACATTCGTCGTTTATGAAACATGCCCCCACCGCGTTTCCGGTTCTGGAAACGATTCGCAAGCGCTGGAGCCCCCGGTCCTTTGCCAGCTACCCCGTTGCTCCCGAAGCGCTGCACCAAGCCTTTGAGGCTGCCTCCTGGGCCCCCAGTGCCATGAATGAGCAGCCCTGGCGCTACATTTACGCGCACCACGCCGACCACGAGGCCTTCCAGAAAATGGTAGACTGCTTGCTACCCGGCAATCAGCCTTGGGCCAAGAACGCGCCAGTGCTTATTCTGGCCCTGGCCAAAACGCACTACGACAATGGCCAAGCCAACCCCGCCGCTCTCCACGACGTGGGTATGGCAAATGCCAATTTTATCCTAGAAGCTACGGCGCTGGGTTTGCATGGTCACTTCATGGGTGGCTTTGATCGGGCCAGGGCCCAGGAGGTTTTCCAGCTGCCCGAGGGCTTGCAGCCCATTGTGATGCTTGCTCTGGGTTATTTGGGTGAGGCTGAGCAATTGGAAGAGCCCTTTCTGAGCCGGGAGAAGGCCCCACGCCAGCGCAAAGCCCTCACGGAGCTTGCATTTCACCGGCAGTTGCCTGAATAGCTGGTCCTGAGCAGTACATTCCAACCAGCTCGGGTCTTGCTTTGGCCTTGGACTCATACAGATTAAAATTATCCTTTTTATAGACCAACAGAAAAGCCCCGCTTATATAGCGGGGCTTTTCTGTTGGTCCGAATTGGCAAAAGCGCCTTACTACGTGCTACATACTGAACATGTTGCCGCCGCTGTTAGTGAATGTGCCAGATTGTACCGTCCTTTGTAACTAGTACTTAGTTGATTACCCTGAATTTATGAAAATAGCTCGACTCACGCTAGCCTTCTGGGTGGGTGCTACCAGCCTGGTTGCAGCGCAAGACCTCCCCTACCAAACGCCCCCGCGCGCTATTGCCGCCCTGGTTGATGCTCCGCTCACCCCCCGGGTCAGCTTTGCTTCCAGCGGCCAATGGATGCTGTTGATGGATGTGCGGGATATGCCTGCCATTGCCGAGGTAAGCCAGCCGGAAATGCGGTTAGCGGGTTTGCGCATTAACCCGCGTACCAACGGGGCCAGCCGCGTGAGCTACGCTTCTTCGCTGCGCCTGCACCGCCTGCCCGAGGGCAAAGAGCTACTGGTACAAGGCCTGCCCACCAACGCCCGCATCAGCGACGTGCAATGGTCGCCGGACAACACCAGAATTGCTTTCACCCACACCACCAACAATCATGTGGAGCTGTGGCTGGTAGATGTAGCGTCGGCTACGGCTAAGCTGGTACCTAACTTGTTTCTGAACGGCGTGCTGGGAACTCCCTACGAGTGGGCTTCCGACAGCAAGACTATTATTGCCCGGGCCATAGTAGGTGGCCGTGGCGAAGCGCCCAGCTCCACAGCGGCACCCACTGGCCCTACCATTCAGCAGAACGTGGGCCGCACCACGGCCGCCCGCACCTACCAGGATTTGCTGAAGAATCCGGTTGATGAGCGACTGTTCGATTATTATGCGCTTGCCCAGGTGGTAAAGGTTGGCCTGGATGGTCGGATGGCTCCGCTGGGGCAGCCGGGCATCATTGAGCGGGCTTCTCCCTCCCCGAGTGGCAAATATGTGCTGGTCAGCACCCGTCACCGTCCGTACTCCTACACGCTGCCCCTCAACAGCTTTCCCGAGCGCATTGATGTGCTGAACATGGAAGGCCTGGTGGTGAAAGAAATAGCCAATCTACCTCTCGCCGATAACGTACCCACCAGCTTCGACGCCGTGCCCACCGGCCCGCGCGACATCAGCTGGCGGGAGGATGCTCCTAATACTTTGTTTTGGGTAGAGGCTCAGGATGGGGGCAACCCTAAAACGGAAGCGCCGGTGCGCGACAAGCTGTTCGCGCTGGGTGCCCCCTTCGATGGGCAGCCCCAGGAGTTGGCGGCCTTGCCGCTACGCTTCCGCCGCATCTACTGGAGCGGCTCCGATAAGCTGGCCCTGGTGGAAGGTTACCGCTGGGCCGACCGGAAAGAAGCGCTCTGGAGCCTGGATTTGGCTACCAGAACTTCCCTGACGCCCCTGTTTGAGCGTTCTTCCCAGGATACTTACTCTGACCCCGGCACCCCGTTTCAGCGGCGCAACGAACTGGGTCGCCGGGTGCTAGCCACCGATGCCAATGCGGATGTTGTGTACCTGATGGGCACTGGGGCTTCGGGGGAGGGTGACCGTCCGTTTGTGGATGAACTAAACGTGCGGACCAAGAAAAGCACCCGGTGGTGGCGCTCAGAAGCGCCGTACTACGAGGTGCCGGTAACTATTCTGGATGCCAACAAGCACCGGTTTGTGACCCGACGCGAATCAGCCCAGGAAGCCCCCAATTACTTCCTGCGCGATGCCCCCAACCCCAAAGCCACGCAGCTGACCAAATTTCCGAATCCTTATGCCACCTTGGGCAACCTGCAAAAGCAGGTACTCAAGTACAAGCGAGCTGATGGCGTTGATCTGACGGCCAACCTTTACCTGCCCCCGAACTACAAGAAGGAGGACGGCCCGCTGCCCACGCTGCTGGAGGCTTACCCAGTAGAGTTCAAGGACAAGAAGGATGCCGGCCAGGTGAAAGGCTCCCCTTACACGTTCACGCGTTTTACCTGGGGCTCACCCGTGTTCTGGGTAACGCAGGGTTATGCTGTGCTCCAAGGCACCAGTATTCCGATTGTAGGCGAAGGCACCAAAGAGCCCAACGATACCTATGTGGAGCAGCTCACGGCTTCGGCCAAAGCCGCCATTGACGAAGGAAAGCGCCTGGGCGTGGTAGACCCCAACCGCGTGGCGGTAATGGGCCACAGCTACGGCGCGTTTATGACCGCCAATTTGCTGGCCCATACCAACCTGTTCAAGGCTGGTATTGCCCGCAGCGGCGCTTACAACCGTACCCTCACGCCGTTTGGTTTTCAGGGCGAGGAACGCACCTACTGGCAGGCCCCGGAGGTGTACAGCACCATGTCGCCCTTCAACTACGCCAACAAAATCAAGACTCCTTTACTGCTGATTCATGGCGAGGCCGATAACAACTCCGGCACCTTCCCCATCCAGAGTGAGCGGTTTTACAATGCCCTCAAAGGCAACGGCGCTACTGTGCGCTACGTGGTGCTGCCCGCCGAAGCCCACGGCTATGCCGCCCGCGAGTCCATCATGCACATGCTGTGGGAAATGAACTCCTGGCTGGATACCTACGTGAAGAAGGCCGGTACCCCGGCAGCGGAAACAACCAAAGCCGATGCCCGCTAGGCTTTCTGCCTGATTAGGCTGATTTCTTGTGCAGAAAGGCCGCCCGGACGCTTGTTCGGGCGGCCTTTTCACATATAGCAATTATGTTATGGAACAAGGACTATATGTATAATATTTTGCCATTGCCAAACCTGGTTTTTACGTCTTCGTTAAACTCAACATTACCTCCTTCGAGGTTTTTCCTGAATTAACTCGAACGTCATGAAAACCATCAAAATATATGCAGCTATGCTGGCGGCCCTGCTCGTACTGGATAGCACGGTAGTAGTTTCGGATGCTTCAGCCCAGACCAGAACCAGAAAAAGCTGGAGCAAGAAAGCAAAAGGCGCGGCCATTGGTGGTGGCGCAGGCGCTGTAACCGGCGCGGTAGTAGGCGGCGGTAAAGGTGCCGTAATCGGCACTGTAGCTGGTGCTGCGGCTGGCGGAGTTATTGGCCGCAAAAAAGACAGAAAGAAGGACCCCGCACGCTACGAACAGTACTCGCGCAAAGACTAGTTTTTTGCTCATAGTCTGCCTTACAGAAAGCCCCGTACCAACCGGTACGGGGCTTTCTGCTGTTTATGGACCACCTGTTGGCAAACCCAGCCGATGCCTTTCCAGTATGCGCTCTATGCATCTATTTGTGTACTCCTCGCTTGGTAGTGAGGCCCGCGCCGCTCTACTGCAGCAACTCCCGGCTGACATTCAAACCACCTTCCGCACCGACATGAGTGAGACGGCACAGCAGGCCGCTCTGGCTGATGCGGAGTTGCTGCTGGGGAACCCGCCGCCCCAGTGGCTGGCAAGGGCCTTACCATCCCGCTTACGTTTCTGGCAGATTGACTCGGCGGGCATTGACCGGTACCAGCGGTTGAGCCCCACTTTTCCGGTGGCCAACATGGGCGACTTTTTCGCCTGGCCCTGCGCCGAAACGATGGTAGCGGGCTTACTGGGGCTGCTGCGTTACATTCCGGAATTAGCAGTGTGGCAGACTCAGCGGCACTGGGAAGGAGGGGCCGTGCGGCCCCGGCTGGGGCTGCTGCAACACCAGCGAGTAATTATACTGGGAAGTGGGGCTATTGGGCAGGCCGTAGCACAGCAGTTGCGGGGGTTCAATTGTGCCGTGCAGTTTCTGGCCCGCACCGACCCGGCAGCCCAGCTACATACCCGCGAGGAGCTGCTGGCCGCCCTGCCTGCCACCGATATTGTAGTGAATTGTTTGCCGGGCAGTGCTGATGGGTTCTTTTCGCAAGAGTTGATTGCCACCCTCCCCTCTCATGCTCTCTATGCCAGTGTGGGCCGGGGCAACACCACCGATGAGCCCGCGCTGATAGCCGCTCTGCAAACGGGCCGGTTGGGTGGGGCCGTGCTGGATGTAACCGCCCAGGAGCCGCTACCCGCCGACAGCCCGCTCTGGCACTTGCCCCGCGTGCTCCTGACCCAGCACAGCGGGGGCGGCCGCCCCGGTGAGGACGAGGGCAAGGTAGACCTGTTTTTGCGCAACCTGCAGCACCTCCTGCGGCAGGAGCCGGTAGAAAACCCGGTTATTCTACACCGGGGCTACTAGCTCGCCGCAGCCAGCAGCATTCACTGCCACATAGCAACAAACTCGAACAGCAGCCTGCACGCTCCGTGTTGGCTGCTGTTCGAGTTTGTTGCTATACGCCAATTTACTGAGCATCCTATGCAACCAACTGGGAGGCTACCGGCTCCCCCTATCGTATCACCCTATCCATTTCTATCATGCATAAACTGTACTCCCTTATAGCAGGCGGTGGGTTGCTGCTGGGGCTAACCTCATGCTGGGGCCTGGTTGATCCCGTAGACCGGATTCCGCTGCCGCAGTACAAGCCGCTGCTCATGGCCCGCACGCAACTGGAGCAGGCCGTAGCCGTGTTGCCGCCCCGGGAACTGCACAACACCGGCAAAATATACCTGCGCGACCCATACATCTTCATCAATGAGCAGTACGAGGGCATCCATATTATCAATAACCAAGACCCCGAGCACCCGCAGCCGGTAGCCTTTCTGCGGATTCCGGGCAACGTGGACGTAGCCATGAAGGGCACCTTGCTCTACGCCGACAGCGGCTCCGACCTGCTGACTTTTGATATGAGCAATGCGCAAGCGGCCCGGCTGCTCCACCGGGTGCGGGAAGCTGTGCCGGAGCTGCCCATGCCCGAAACCGGCACCATGCCCAGCGAATACCAACCCCAGAACCGTCCGGCCGATGCCGTGGTAATTGGCTGGCAAAAGCTATAACTACCCCTTTTATGCTACACCGCTACCCTACCCTACGGGCCCTGGCCGCCCTACTTGGCTTTTCCGCTCTCAGCTCCTGCAGCAACAGCAACGACATGAGCCCCGGCAGCGCCGATAATGGCAAAGGCGGCTCCCTGGCCCGCTTTACCGTGCTGGAAAACACGCTGTACGTAGTAGACAACGAGAACCTGCGCACGTTCAGCCTGGCTAATCCCAAGGTGCCCACTAAAGGCACGGTAATACCGCTGGGCTTCGGCATTGAAACCATCTACCCCCGCGCGCCCTACCTGTTTTTGGGTACGCAGCGGGGTATGTTCATTTTTGATGCCTCTACCCCCAACCAGCCCCAACAGCTCGCCTATTTCCAGCACGTAATGAGCTGCGACCCGGTGGTAGTAGATGAGCGGTACGCCTACGTGACCCTGCGGGATGGCCGAACTTGCGGGGGTGGCCCCAACCAGTTGCAGATAGTGGATCTGACCAATTTGCGGAACCCGCGCCTGGCTCAAACCTACCCCATGCAGCACCCACTGGGCCTGGGCGTGGATAGCACCCTCCTGTTCGTATGCGACAAAGACCAGCTCAAGGTGTTTGATACCAAGCAGAGCCCGGTGTTGCCCGCCCCCCAAACGTTCCCCATTACCGTATCGGACGTGATTCCGCACCGGGGGCTGCTGCTGGCTATTGGGCCAGGCGGGTTGTATCAGTACCGTTACCGCAACGGCAAGCTCAGTGCTCTGAGCAAGTTAGCTATTAGCCCCACCCGCTGATGCGCAACGCGTTACTGCTTGTACTGGGCGTGTGTATGCTAGGGGTGACAAAAGCACAAACACTGCCATCGGCTGCTCCCGCGCCTACGCCCTGGCGTTGGGGCATTTCCTGGAACCTGCTGCCACTGATGGCCAATGGGTACCACGTCAGTTTGGAAAAAGCCTGGGGGCCGGGCTCTCGCCACAGCATACTTCTCACGCCGCAGGGGTACCGGGGACCAGTGAACGACCTCACCTCCGAGCTGCACGAAACCGGTACTGACCGAGTGCGCGGCTACGGTCTGGAGGTGCACCACCGCATCTACCTTGGAGCAACCCCGAGCCCCGCAGATGGCTACTACGTAGCATACGGAGCATCCTACCAGCATTTTCGGCTGCAATTTCAGGCCAAAAGCTGGCAACCGGAAGCAGGCCCCGACAACCTGTACTACTACGAGTATCGCCTGCGTAACCAGACAGAAACCATTGACCGATACGGAGCCTCCGTGGTGCTAGGCCGGCAACTGGTTTTCCCGGACACGTCGTTTTTCCTGGACGCATACCTAGGATTGGGGCTGCGCAAAGCCGACCCCCGGGGCACTTTGCCAACTACCCACTATGCCTCTTCCATGAGCGACTATGGTTCCGCCGGATTCTACCTTCCCGTTGGGCTGCGGGTGGGCATGGCGTTGTAGCATACCAGAAACTCGTAACGGCCCGGCCGCCCGCAGCCTATACCTGCACCGGGCAGCCAGGCCATAAACGCCCATCTTTTCTTCTAGCCCGGAATGACGCCTAGCAGGTGTAACAACCAGCCAAACAGGTACACGGCCGGAATGGAAAGAGCGTAGGCCCACCACGGTAGCCGGTTGAGATGAAGCCCGCGCTGAACGGGCCAGTTGTTGCGTACTTCCATAACCAGGTTGATTTAGTGAGACATACCTCAGGGAATATACTAAAATCCTGGGTAAATCTCACTCAGCATCAAGCCACTAACTGCTCGTACAACCTATCCAACATAGCGGCGGCATCTTCGCAGAGGCCGGGGTGCACGGGTGAGGTTTGCACGATGGTACTGCGCGTGGCCGTCAGCCACCGGAAGCGGGAGGCCACCGGCAGCTGCCCGATGGGCCCGCCGCGCTGGCGGCCCTGGCAAATACGCTCAAACGCCTGCAAGCGGGCCCGCAGGTCGTCGAGGTCTAGGCCGGGACCAGCCAGGGCCTGTAGACGAGCTTCGGGCAGGTGGCAGCGGGTTTGCAGAAAGCCCTGGGAGGAGCAGTACAAAATCACGCCCACGTTTAAAAACTCTTCACGCTCCACGCGGGGCACCACGCGCAGCACGGCATACTCAAATAAGTGCATTGCGGGCAGTTAAAGCTTCCTGAACAAACGTGTGGGAAATGGCCAGGCGGGTAGTCAGAAACTCCACGTACTGGGCGCGCTGCTCCTGGGGGCTAAGGTCAGGCTCCTGAAGCCACTCATCGGGCACCAGGGCCACAATGGCCGTCAGCACCTCCGGCGAGAGGCGGGCGTGGGCCTCGGCATCGGCGGCTTCCAGCTCGGAGGCCTGGGGCAGCAGCACATGGTCTTTGAGCTGAGGAAACGGGCGGGTGGCTTTACTGGCCCAACCGGCACCGCTGTGGTGCACGTACAGGGCGGCGCCGTGGTCGATGAGCCACAGCTCCCGGTGCCACATCAGCATGTTGGTATTGCGGGCAGTGCGGTCCACGTTCAGGGTGAGGCAGTCCAGCCACACTACCAGGGAAGCCAGGCGCGGCTCTACGTCGTTAATCAGGGGGTCGAAGGTAACGGAGCCAGCCAGGAAGTGCAGGGCCAGATTCAGGCCGGTGCTGAAGCGCAGCAGATCCTGGATTTCCTCGTCGGGCTCGGTGCGGCCAAAGGCTTCGCTCAGGTTAATGAATACCAGCTCGGGCATGCGCAGGCCCAGCCGGCGGGCAATTTCGCCCACAATCAGCTCGGCAATCAACGCCTTCAGGCCCTGGCCCGCCCCCCGAAACTTCACTACGTACATAAATCCGTCGTCGGCTTCTACCAGGGCAGGTAGGGAGCCACCTTCGCGCAGAGGAATTACGTAGCGCGTTACGTCAACGGTTCGGAGGGCAAGTTCAGGAACGGGCATGGGCCGCAGCAAAGGAGGATAAGGACAGCAAAGCAACGGATAAATTGGCCGGTTGTTGGCGGAGCTGGCGCCGGAGCCCCCAACTTTTCGGGCGGGCGGCAGTACAGTAGCCTGATTGGCCCTGCTTATTTAGCCCGTTCCATATGCCGCGCATCATCACGCTCACCCTGAACCCTACCGTGGACAAAAGCACCACGGCCGACCATATTGTGCCCGACCAGAAGCTGCGCTGCGCCGCACCCAAGTTTGAGCCCGGCGGGGGCGGCATCAACGTAAGCCGGGCGCTGCGGCGGCTGGGCTCCGAGTCGGTGGCGGTGTTTCCGGCCGGTGGCCCCAGTGGCACCATGCTGCAACAGCTTTTGGCCCAGGAGCAGCTGCAATACCGGGCCGTAGAAACCCAGGGCAACACCCGCGAGAATTTCATTGTAGTAGATAACACCACCAGCCAGCAGTACCGCTTTGGCATGCCCGGCACCGAGCTGCGGCCCGAGGAGCAGCAGCGGGTGCTGGAAGAGTTGCGGGAGGTGGCTGCCGGCACCGAGTTTCTGGTTATCAGTGGGAGCCTGCCGCCCGGCGTGGAGCCGGAGTTGCTAGTACGTATCGTGCGGGCCGCCAAAAGCATGAACGTGAAAGTGGTGGCCGATACATCGGGCCCGGCGTTGCAGGCCGTATTGCAGGAGGGCGTGTATTTGGCTAAGCCCAACGTGGGCGAACTAAGCAAATTGGCCGGCACTGATGAGCTGGATAATGAGGCCGCCGCCCGCGCGGCCCAGCAGCTGGTGCGCGAGGGAAAGGCCGAAATACTGGTTGTGTCGCTTGGCCCCCAGGGCGCCTGCCTGGTCTCCCAAAACTCCATTGACCATGTGCCCGCCCCCGCCGTGAAGAAGCGTAGCACTGTGGGCGCCGGCGACAGTATGGTAGCCGGCCTCGTGCACGGCCTGAGCACTGGCCTGAGCCTGCCCGAAGTGGCCCGGCTAGGGGTAGCCTGCGGCTCGGCAGCTACCATGAACCCCGGCACCGAGCTGTTCCGCAAGGAGGATGTAGACCGGCTTTATAGCTGGCTGCTGCAAGGCCTACCAGCCCGGGCTGCTTAATACGCGTAAGTAAGCAGGTACCGCGCGTCATGCTGCCCTGCCCATCGTGTTCTGCATGACGCTTGTGACAGCCTAACTGCCTAGCTTAGCAGCTGGGTAGCAGCTTACCCGCGCGTTAGCCCCAGCCGCTCCACAGTTTCGCCTTCAAAGTCAAACTCGATTAGTATGGCCGGCTCCTGTCCTATCACCCACCCATCGTGGCCGGGCGCTATGGCTACTACCTGCGGGGCGGTATATTCCTCCTGAGCACCATCAGCGTACTGAATACCCAGCTTGCCGGCAGCCAGAAACCCTACGTGGGCATGCTGGCACAGCTCGCCCCCTACTACTGGCCGCATGTCTTTCGACCACCGAAAACCCGACGGGTATACCACCCGCTTCACGCGGGAGTTGCCGGTGCGTACTACATCAACCTGCACTCCGCCTACTTCGCGGCGGGTGGCGTTTTTCAGCGGACCTAAGAGAGTGGCGGTATCCATGATGCGGGCAAGAAAAGAGCGTGAAACCCAACTGTAGCGGGCTCCTTCAAGATACAGATTACCCCCGAAATTTTTTGCTCTCTAGCCAAATGCCAACACGGGCTGGGCCCCCAGCAACTCCTGAAGCTGCCGGGCGTTTAGCACGCCGGCCCCACCAATGCCGTTGTTGAAGTACAGGAACACCTCCTCAACGTGGGGCTCGGCCTGAATTTGTTGCGTTATTCTCTCCAGAAATTCAGGGCTGTAAGCAGAGGTGTAGAGTACCGGCACACCATGAAAACGGTAGTAGGCTTTTTTGGTGGTGGCTACCACCTCATCGGGCAGGTCGGCGGGGTGGCTTTGACCGCAGAAGCTGATGCCGTGCTGAGCCAGCGTCCGGAACACCTGCCCGTCCCACCAACTGTGGTGCCGAAACTCCAGCACATTATGGAAATCAGGATTGAGCTGCTCTAAAATTCGGCCCAATAGCTCCTCCGTATACGCGGCCTTGGGGGGCAACTGAAACAGCACTGGCTCCAGCTTCTCCCGCAAGCCCTCCCGCACGGTAGCGTAAAAACTGGCCAGAATAGGGCCCACTTCGGCATTAAACTTCTTGTAGTGCGTTACCTGCCGGGGCGCTTTTACGGCAAACCGGAAGTCGGGCGGGCTTTGCGCGTACCAATCTTTGAACACTTTCAGAGCGGGCATGCGGTAGAAAGTCACGTTTACTTCCAGGGTGTTGAACTGGGTGCAGTAGTACGCAAACCACTTGCGCGGCGGCAGCTCCGCGGGGTACAGAACGCCCTCCCAGTCGCGGTAAGAGAAGCCGGAACAGCCAATGTAATACGTGGGCATCGGTAGGATAATATCTAGATTGGCACTGCGAAACTCAGCACGACACAATCACAACTATAGTATTGCTACACAGCAGCTTACTACCGTTGAGTTGCCAAATTGTGCACATGTTTTCTCCGGTTTATAACCGTACGTTAGCTTGACGTCGGCCCCCGGGCATACGAATATTCTGCGGTTTCAGACGGGGCTTCGGGCCCGGCGGCCGGCTGTTCTATCTCCACCATTCACCTCTGTGAGCTATGATTCTGCGCCTTGACGAACTGGCAATTGACCTGCCGAAACCCAAACACCCTTCGGCTAACGATGCCGCCGCCATTCAGGAACTCCTGGGGGGCAAATTCGGGGAGATGAGCACCCTGATGAACTACACGTTCCAGTCGTTCAACTTCCGGGGGCGCGACCGGCTCCGGCCTTTCTACGCGCTTACCTCCGCCATTGCGGCCGAGGAGTATTCGCACATTGAAGCCGTGAGCTACGCCATCAATTTGCTGCTGACTGGCGTAACCGAGCGGGGCACCGACCCCAAGCCCGGCCCCCTGTCGGATGCCGTGGATGCGCGTAATTCCTACCACTTCCTGGCCAGCGGGCAAGCGGCCCTGCCCTTTGATTCAATGGGCAACCCCTGGACCGGGCAATACGTGAACAGTTCTGGTAACCTGCGCCTCGATTTGCTGCACAACTTCTTTTTGGAGTGCGGAGCCCGGGCCAACAAAATCAGAGCCTACGAAATGGTAACCGACCCCTGCGCCCGCACTATGGTGGGCTACCTGCTGGTACGCGGCGGCCTGCACGTGTATGCGTATGCCAAGGCGCTGGAGGTAATTACGGGGGTTGACGTGAAGAAACTGATGCCCGTGCCGCCCCTGTCCAACGCCAAATTCCCGGAAGCTGTTAAGTTCATGGAGCACGGCTTGCACCGGCAGCTCTACACCTTTTCGCCCAACGCCTACGCCGAGGCGGGCATTATCTGGAATGGTACGCACCCTGAAGACGGCTCCCCGCTGGAAGTGGTGCAAGGCGCTATTCAGGGCGTGCCCTACCCCGTGCTGGAAGAAGAGCCCCAGCTCAACTCGCCCGGCGAGGACAACTTCGACCCCGAGATGTTCAAGGATATTGCCAAGAAACTAGGCCTGTCTGATGAGTGGAAGCAACGCCACGGCTAAACCAAGTCACTGAGGCTTTCAGTAACACGAAACGGGTCTGCTCCCTGGGGCAGGCCCGTTTTGCGTTTTCTACACGGTAGCCAGAACGATTTTGCCCTACACCGACTAAGCATACTCGGCTGCTACCATTATCCTAGCAGTGCCTGCAACTGCTTGGCGTTGCCGATGGCAGAGGCGTCGATGTCGTTGTTGAAGTAGCAGTACATTTCGCTCAAGGCCTCTTGGGGCTGCTGCACTTCCTGCACCAAATGGCGCAGGAAGTCTTCGGGGTAGGGTGAGCGGTACAGATCGGGTACGCCGTGCAGGCGGTAGTAGCCAATGGGCGTGGTGCGCACCACCGCATCGGGCAGTAGCGGGTGGCTTTGGCCGCAGAAGCTGACGCCGTGGGCCGCCAGGGCTTGATACACCTCGGCCCGCCACCAGCTCACGTGCCGAAACTCCAGCACATTGCGAAAAGCGGGGTCTAGGCTAGCCAAGATGCGGGCCAGCCGCTCCTCGGAGTAGGCCATGCGCGGCGGCAGCTGAAACAGCACCGGCCCCAGCTTCTCCCGGAGACCTTCCTGCAGCGTGCTATAGAAATCGGAGAGTAGCTGCTCGGTACCGGAGAACTGCTTGTAGTGGGTAATCAGGCGGGGTGCTTTCACGGCAAACCGAAACTCGGGTAGGCTGGCCGCGTACCAGCCTTCCAGAAAGGAAAGCTGCGGAAACCGGTAAAACGTCACGTTCAGCTCCAGCGTGCTGAAATGCTGACTATAGAACTCAAACCACCGACGCTGGGGCAGTTTCTCGGGGTAAAATACCCCCTTCCAGTGGCGGTAGTGGTAGCCAGAGCAGCCGATAAACCAAGTAGGCGACATAAAACGGGCTGTAAAGCGAATAATCAGGATAGCCCGGTGCCGCGCCCAGCCGTATCGTGGCGGCCAGCCCGCACCAACAGGTAACCGACCAGCAGCAGCGCCACCCCGAACCCCAGAAACGCCAGGTCCCAGGGTAGCTTACTGTCGGCGTACTCATTCACGTGGTGCAGGCCCAATATGGTGTGGTCGATGAGGCCTTCTACCACGTTGAACAAACCCCATCCCAGCAGCAACCCGCCCACCAGCGTGCGGCCCGACCACGGCACATCGGCTCGGTGGCCGGCAGCCCACAGCAGGCGCAGCCCCACGGCGGTAAGCACCCACACCGCCGCGTGAAACACGCCGTCCCAGTACATGTTCACCTTGGCGGCTACCAGCGTGTCGGGCGGCAGTTGGTTGGAAAGCATGTTGTGCCACTGCAACATCTGGTGCAGCACAATACCATTTAGGAAGCCGCCCAGGCCCGCACCCAGCAGTAAGCCCGCGGCCAGCAAGGGCGCACGGTGCAGCGTTGAGGAATCAGCCATGGGCAGGAAACAAACGGGTGAAACGGCGCTGAATACTCGGGGCGAAAAACACTCCCACCCCCAGCAGCAGTAACAGGCCCAGCGGCAACAGCAGCACGGCCAGGTTCACCCCGTAGTCGGGGCCGTGAATGGTGGCTTGCACCCGGGGCCGGCATACCCGGCAAGCCCATGCCACCTGCGGGCACAGCCATAGGCCCAGACTACCCAAGCTCAGGAGTACTTTCATTGGAAAAGTTGCCGGTGAAGTGGCCGCATCTGTAGAACGCAACGTCTTCTCTGCGAGTTAACGCCGAGGTTACGGCCAGGGGCATTGTCAGCCAGTGGATTTCTGCACGGTGGCAGGTAGTATTCGGCCTGGAACAACCTGTATTCTACAGCATCTGCACTTCGGTTGCTCACTGGTAATTTGTCGTGGCAATGCCGATTAAAGTGCGTAAAGCCACTTTCTGTAAACTAGTTATGTGCGGATAAAGAAAATTTTCGTTCATCAACTTTGAAATACAAAGTTCTTTAACATCCTTTGTATCGTTGCTGCTACCTAGCCTTGGCTCAAGCCGTTTCCCCCAATTTTTCTCATCATCCCACCCCAACGCATTACCACTATGACACTCCCTAAAAGCCTTCTGCTAGTAGCGTTAGTTACCGGGCTTCTGCTACTGATTCCGCTGGTAGCCATGCAGTACACCGCTGAGGTCAACTGGACCTTCTCCGACTTTGTATTTGCGGCTGTTGTGCTGTTTGGGGCCGGGGCCACGTTCGTGTTCATTGCCCGGATGGGGAACAACGGTACGTACCGGCTGGCGGCGGCCACGGGCGTACTAGCCGGGCTGATGCTGGTGTGGGCTAATGCCGCCGTAGGGCTGGTAGGTAGTTCACACAACCCGGCCAACATGCTGTACGCCGCGGTGCTGTTTGTGGCCTTGGGTGGAGCTATTGCCGCCCGCTTCCGGCCGCTGGGCACCTCCAACGCTATGTTTGCCGCCGCCCTCACCTATCTGGTAGTTACGGGCATTGCTTTATTCGTGTGGAAGCCCACGGGTGCCGCTGCCGAGCCCTCCGCCCCTTTCCTGAACGTGCTAGTGGCCAATGTGGTGTTTGCGGGTGTCTGGGCACTGGCGGGCCTGCTGTTTCGCCGGGCCGCTGAGCCTGTGTCGGGCCGGCAAGTAGCTCAGTAGGGTACCGCCAGTCAACTATACATCACCAAACCCTTCACCTTCCATTACCATGAGCGCAGCACCCTTTGTTATTGCCGGCCTCTTTCTGCTGGTTGCGGGCCTTTTGACGATGCTGGTGGCCAGCCGGAGCCGGGGCGGCTCTTACAAACTGGCCGCCGGCGTGGCTACCGCCGCCTCTTTGCTACTGGTGTGGGGCAACCTGGCCGTGGGCTTTATCGGCAGCGAAGACAACCCCGTGAACCTGCTGTTCGGGGCGGTGCTGGTGGTGGGCTTTGTGGGGGCCGCAGTGGCCCGGCTGCAGCCGCTGGGCATGGCCCGCGCCATGTTCGCGGCGGCGCTAACCCAGTTTGCCGTGCCCTTCGTGGCGCTCCTCATCAAGCAGCCCCCACTGACGCTGGGCGTGCTCTGGGTGATTGTGCTGAACACCCTCTTCGCCGGACTGTGGGTGCTGGCGGGGTGGCTATTTCGGCGGGCGGCGGGGGCAGTAGCCTGACCATTGCCTTCCGGTGGCATTTTTAGAAAAGTGTAACCGAATCAGGGAGCAGCCTGGATTTTACTCCTCGTTCACACGCTTACCTGCTATCTTCAGGAATATGAATCTCGCCCTCGAACTGGAATTTCCCGACGACCAGGCCGCCAACGTACTCCGGCTGCTCCAAAGCGTGCCCGACGTAACAGCCCGCATTCTGACGCATCCGGCTACCAGACCCTATGTGGCGTCGGCCACGGCTCCCAAATCAGAAGCTGAACTGGAGCAGCTATTTCAACGCTTGGCTGGGGCTTGGCAGTCGGAGGAAAGCGGCGAAGAACTAGCCCGGCAGTTGCAGCAAGACCGACAGGACACACCGCGGGGCATTGCGCTATGAAGCAGTTTCTGCTCCACACCAATGCTCTCAGCGACACGCTGCGGCCCGTGGTTCTGCCGAGTCATGTTGGGTAGCTCGTCTGTTGCGTTGCTTGGGAACCATCTCGGAAACAGCTAGTTTTGAATAGTATGAAAATCACGCTAGAAGTCCCCGATAACAAGGCCGCCTTTATGATGGAGCTGCTGCAAAGCCTGCCCTTCGTGAAAGCCACGCCGGCCCGCCGCAAAGCCAAGCCGCAGGACGAAACGGAGTACCTGCTAAGCTCTCCGGCCAACGCCAAGGCGCTGATGGAAGCCATCCAGCGCGTAGATGCGGGGCAAATGGTGGAACGGGGCCTGATTGAGCCATAAGGCTACAATGGGACGAGCAAGCGTGGCAGCAGTACGTGGACTGGCAGGCTGCTGACGGTAAAATTGTCCTCAAAATCAATGCGCTGATCAAGGAAGGCCAACGCACTCCGTTCAGCGGTACTGGCAAGCCGGAGGCCCTGAAAGGAAATCTGCGAGGCTATTGGTCCCGCCGCATCACGCAGGAACACCGCTTGGTTTACCGCATCGAAGGAGATATCCTGCTCATTTTACAGTGCCGCTACCACTACGGCGACAGGTAAACTCCGCCCCAACCTCAGCGGTACGCTACAGCGCGCGGTTCTGGGGATTCGGATAATGCGGATGTGGTTTTACCTTGCGTCTTTTTATAGATTACTCTTTAATTCACAAATACAGAAAACATCCAAAAACACAAAATAATTATGAAATATATTCCTTATCAAACTCTTATCGATAGCAACTATGTGGGTAAACTCTTAACTTACTCGCAGCTTCTATCAACCGTCGAATGGCAAAACAAACGCAGAGAAATTATAGCAAGAGACTACAGAAAGTGTAGAATCTGCGAGAAAGAGGAAACTATAAATTCATACGAATATGAGCTGCAATCTTTCATCTATTTTTGGACTAGTGTGGAGTATGCATTTCCACACATTGACGGCATATATGAAAAGCTAATTTATTCCAATAAGCCATACATACTTCATGTACATCATACATA
>NZ_JBEPPK010000012.1:0-153072 GCF_040547285.1 Hymenobacter sp. UYP22
ACGTGTCTGGAAAACTGGCTCGCTCTGCATTGGCTCGCATTTACGACACTCCTGCTGCGTAAAATCAACAAGCAACCGACTTCCTAAACAGCTTCATTGACATATAAGCTTTTTTGTAAGCAGATAACCGTTTTCAAACAAGTAAAAAACAGCCCGTCAGGCTAAGTCTAAGACTCAGCCTGACGGGCTGCGAAGCTAGCCGCGCTACTGCTTTACCGTTTCGGGGGCAATGCGGGTGGGAGTTTGCTGACCACTGATGATGCCGCCGGCGGCCCGGCCGATGGCGGTAATAACGGCCGTCATGTTGGCTAGGTCCAGGCTTTCCACTTCATCATCTACGGAATGGTACTTCTTGTCCGTCGGAATCTGGTCGGTGCTGATGGTGTGGGCGGGTACGCCCAGGCGGGCCAGGGTGGCGTTGTCGGAGCGGTAGAACAGGTTTTGCTCGGGGTACGGGTCGGACTCGAAGCGGAACACGGTGCCCTTGGCGTTATCCTGGAGCAGCTTGCCAAAGTCGGACCGGTCAAAGCCGGTGATGAAGGCGGTGTTGGGGCCGAACTTGGCCTGCTTACCAATCATTTCGATGTTGAACATGGCCATCACGTTCTTGGGGTCGAGCTGCTTGGAGAAATAGCGCGCACCGAAGCCGCCAATTTCCTCGGCCGTGAAAGCCACAAACACCAGCGGGCGGGCGTTGTCGTTCTTCTTCTTGAAATACTCGGCCAGCGCTACCACGGCGGTAGTGCCGCTGGCGTCGTCGTCGGCGCCGTTGGCAATGGAGTCGCCGGCCACGGCGGGCAGGAAGCCCAGGTGGTCGTAGTGCCCGCTGAACACCACCTGCTCGGTGGTGCGGGCGGCATCTTTACCAGGCAGCACGCCCACTACGTTGCGCAGCTCTACGGTACGGATGGTGGTGGTGGCCGCTACCTGAAACTTGAGGGGCGTGGCGGCCGGCGGAGCCAGAATGAGCAGCGTGGTAAATGGGGCTGGTTTCTCGGGCCGCAGACCGCCGCGCTTCACGTAGCCGGCTACCCGGTTGAAGGCAGCCGCTTGCACGGGGTCAATAAACACGATGGTGTTTTCCTTGGGGTCCAGCAACGGGCGGATTTCCTTCATCAGGTTATCCTGGGCGCCTACGGTGACTACCCGCGGCGCGGGCTCGTCGGCTTCGGTCCAGTTGAGGTGGGGCTGGCCCGAAATCAGGAGCATTTTATCGGGGGCTACTTTCACGCCGTTGATGGACACAAAAGCGGCGGCAGTGCGGGCTTCGTAGGCCGGAAACGTCTGCATAAAGTTTTGCAGCCCCGGCAGCGGCTCCAAGCCGATACGCTGAAACTCAGCGGCCAAAAAATCGGCGGCTTTTACGCTGCCGGGCTTGCCCGTGGCGCGGCCCTGCATGTCATCGGCGGCCAGCGTACGGATAATCCGCTCAATGGTGGCTTGGGGCACACCCGGGGCTGCAGCAGCAGTTGCAGACTTTTTTTGAGCAAGAACCTGAGTGGCAAACAGAGCAAGTACTAGAACGAAGGGGGGAATTTTTCGCATACCGCAAAATAACCATTTTGTTCTTTATCCGGTACCATTTGTTACCGGCACCCAAGCGGCCGCTTCTTCTTCTTACGTCTTACTGCCTTTTCGTTTGCCGATGCTCCGTCTTTGTTTGCCCCTTCTGTTGTTTGCGGCGGCATGCCAGAACACTGTTCCAACCACCGAAAGCACTCCGGATACTACCGCTTCGGCGGCAGTGCCAGCCGCGGAGCTGCGAGGTACCCGGTGGGTGCTGCACGCAGTAGCGGGGCAGGCTATTGCGCCCACTGATCCCAAAGAGCTTTACCTACAAATCAACGCTTCGGAGCTGCAGGTAGAGGGGCAAGCCAGCTGCAACCGTTTCCGGGGGGCCGTGGAACTGCCGGCGGCTAATCAGCTGCGTTTTGGTCCGTTGATGTCCACCCGTATGGCCTGCCCGGACATGGCGTTGGAAACGGGTTTTGTAGGCGCACTCAATACCGCCCGCTCCTACCAGATCAGTGGGGATACACTACGCTTATACGGTGAGCAGGCGGCAGCTCCGTTGGCCGAGTTGCACCGAGGCCGTTAGCTTGCAGAACGAATCAGCCCCGACTACTTTCAGATGGTAGTCGGGGCTGATTCGTTCTGAGGAAGTGTGGGTTTTTATTCGGCAACTGCTTTAGCATCAATGGCTGCCAGCACCGCCGCCCACTCCTCTTCAGTTTTGGCTTGACTAGACCCGGGCGCATTTTTCAGCGCCGGTGCCAGTTCGGGGGCAGCAGCTTGCAGAGCTTTCAGGCTCAGTTTTACCGGTTCCAGCTTTTGGTCAGGGCGAAGCAGATAGTAAGTAGGTTTATCCTCAATCTTATCATACCGCTCCCCGCTGCTGTAAGCGCCCTGATAGCTAGCCTTTAGTAGTGTTTTGCCAAAGCGTTTGAGCAGCGTGTACTTGCCGGCATGGAGCACTTCTACGTACTCGGCCCGCTGCGCCGGTACAGGCGACTCCAGGAAACGCCGGAAGGTACGCTTGTGCGCGGGTTGCAGACCAACGGGCACATCCAGTTCAAAGCCTGCCAGCTTACGGTCGTCCAGAGCCAGCGAGTCGCGCCTGTTTAGCGGCCTCATCAGGAGCCGCCGATTCAACACGTCGTATTTCAGCGGGATAGGTGTTAAGGGTACGCCCGTGGTCATGCGCAGATGGCCCTGCAGCCAACGGTTGTCGACATAGGGGGTTCCGATGGTACCGTAGGAGTTGCCCCGAGGCAGGACCGCTGCCGCCCCGTCAACCAGGGCGTCCATATTGGCTTGGGCTGCTGCCCCCGCCTGTCCGATGGAGGTCTGCTGACCGAAAGCCGAGCCGGCCAGCAAAGACATGCACCCAATTACGAAAAACCGACTAAGCATTATGAGGTAGAAATACGGTAAATGGACGAGGAACTTTTGGTGCCCTAAGCTACCATTTTTCCGGTGTTCCTACGCAATTATCCCAGCGTCAGTACTAAATCGTCGGCGTTGACCAGGCTGCCTTCCGTGAGACTCACTGCTTGAACAGTCGTATCATCGGGGGCCGTAATGGTGGTTTCCATCTTCATGGCTTCGATGATGAACAATGGCTCGTTTTTGCGCACCTGCTGGCCGTTTTCTACCAGTACGCGGCTCAGCATGCCTTGCAGCGGTGCGCCTACCTGGCGGGGGTTGCCTTTGTCGGCTTTGGGGTTCAGAATGCGCTTTACCTCCACCGAAGTATCCCGGATTTCCAGGTTGCGCGTCTGGCCGTTGAGGGTAAAGAACATGGTGCGGCAGCCGTCCTCGTTCACGGGCCCGATGCTTTGCAGACCAACAATAATGCTCTTGCCCCGGGCAATATCGATGATGGTTTCCTCGCCGGGCTGCAGGCCGTAGTAGAACACCCGCGTGGGTATCACCGCCACGTCGCCGTACTCCTCCCGGTGCTGCCAGTATTGCTCAAACACTTTGGGGTAGAGCAACCAGGAAAGCACATCGGTGAAGGAGCTGCGGCGGCCAAATTTCTCCTCGAATTTCTGCCATTCCGCCTCGAAGTCGATGGGCGCAAGGTGCTCGTTGGGCCGGTCGGTGAAGGGCTGCTCGTCTTTCAGAATCAGCTTCTGCACCTCGGCGGGCCAGCCGCCTTCGGGCTGGCCAATATCACCCCGGAACAGTTCCCGCACCGACTCCGGGAAGCTGAGGCCCTGGCCTTTTTCCAGCACGTCACGGGTAGTGAGGTTGTTGCTGACCAGAAACAAGGCCATGTCGCCCACCACTTTCGAGCTGGGCGTCACCTTCACAATGTCACCGAAGAGCTGGTTAACGTCGGCAAAAGTCGTTTTTACAGTTTCAAACTTATCCAGGAGCCCCAATGAGGCCGCCTGGGGCCGCAGGTTGGAGTATTGCCCCCCGGGAATTTCGTGCTGGAACACCTCCGAGGTGCCCGCCTTCAACCCCGACTCAAACGGATAGTAGTACTCGCGTACGGTTTCCCAATAGTTGCTGAATTCGTTGAGCGAGAGTTGGTCGAACTCCCGGTGGCGCTCCTGCCCGCGCAGCATTTCCACCACGGAGTTGAAGTTGGGCTGGGCCGTGAGGCCTGAAAGGCTGCCCAGGGCCACATCAATGACATCTACGCCAGCCTCTACGGCCTTGAGGTAAGTGGCGGCCTGCAGACTGCTGGTATCGTGGGTGTGCAAGTGAATGGGCAGGCTAATGGTGGCGCGCAGGGCCGTTATCAGCTCGGTGGCGGCGTAGGGCTTCAGCAGCCCGGCCATGTCCTTGATGCACAGTATATGCGCGCCGGCATCCTCAATCTGCCGGGCCAAGCGCAGATAGTACTCCAAGTTGTATTTCTGGTTGCGCTTGGCGTCTAGTATATCACCGGTATAGCAGATGCTGGCTTCGGCCAACCGGTCCGTTTTGTTGCGCACAAACCCAATGCAGGCTTCCATGCCCGGCATCCAGTTCAGGGAGTCGAAGATGCGAAACACGTCGATGCCGGTTTCGGCGGCCTGCTGCACAAACCGCTCCGTGAGGTTATCGGGGTAGGCCTTGTAACCTACGCCATTCGCCCCCCGAATCAGCATCTGGAGCAGGATGTTGGGCACGGCGGCGCGCAGCTTGGCCAGCCGCTCCCAGGGGTCTTCGTGCAGGAAGCGCAGGGCCACATCAAACGTGGCCCCACCCCAGCACTCCAGGGAGAAGGTTTGGGGGTGCTGATGGGCGTACCGCTCGGCCACCTTCAACATATCGAAGGTGCGCATACGGGTGGCCAGCAGGCTCTGGTGGGCGTCGCGGAGGGTGGTGTCGGTGTAGTGAATCTGCGGGTCGGCGCGCAGCCACTTGGCAAACTCCTTGGGACCCAGCTCGGTGAGCTTGTTCTTGGTGCCGGACGGCGGGGGCGTGCTGGGGTCGAAGTGCGGGAGGCGGGGCTTGCGCAGGTCGCGCTTGGGGTCCACGAGGCCGCGCACGTCGGGGTTGCCGTTCACAATCACGTCGCCGAGGAAGCTGAGGACTTTGGTGGCGCGGTCCTGGCGGGGCTTGAACTTGAACAGCTCCTGGTGGTCCTTGATGAAGTCCACGTTGGCCTCGCCGGCCATGAATACCGGGTGAGCAATGATGTTCTGCAAAAACTGGATGTTGGTACTCACCCCACGCACCCGGAACTCATCGAGGGTGCGGGCCATTTTCTGGGCCGCACCGTCCAAGGTGGGCGCGTGGGCCGATACCTTTACCAGCAGGGAGTCAAAAAACGGCGACACTTTTACCCCGGTATACACCGAGCCCTGGTCGAGCCGGATGCCGAACCCGCCCGCCGAGCGGTAGGCCGTAATGGTGCCGTAATCGGGCTTGAAATCCTGCTCGGGGTCTTCGGTGGTGATGCGGCATTGAATGGCATAGCCCATCTTCAGGGGCGTGATGTCCGGCCCTAGCCCAATTTCGGCGTCAGTGAGGCGGCGGCCGTCGGCAATGTGCAGCTGGGTTTTGATCAGATCCACGCCGGTTATCATCTCCGTCACGGTGTGCTCCACCTGAATGCGCGGATTCACCTCAATGAAGTAGATGCGGTCCTGCTCGGGGTTCACCAAGAATTCGACGGTACCCACGTTGTTGTAGTTCACGGCCCGGCCCAGACGCAAGGCGTACTCATACAGCAGGTGGCGCAGGTGGTCGGGCAGGTGCAGAGAAGGCGCTACTTCCACCACTTTCTGGTAGCGGCGCTGCACCGAGCAGTCCCGCTCGTAGAGGTGGGTAAGGCCGCCGTGGTTGTCGGCTACCAGCTGCACCTCAATGTGCTTGGGCCGCTCCACAAACTTCTCCAGAAACACGGTATCATCGCCAAACGCTTTCAGGGCTTCGTTGCGGGCCTCAAAGAAGCCCCGCTCCAGCTCATCATCGTTCCGAATCACGCGCATACCGCGTCCTCCGCCCCCACTAGCCGCCTTCAGCATCACGGGGTAGCCAATGCGGTGCGCTTCCTCCAGAGCCACATCCAGGTCAACCAGGTCCTGCTCGCTGCTTTCAATGATGGGTACTTGGCACTCCACGGCCACCCGCTTGGCCGCCACCTTGTCGCCGAGGGCTTCCATTACTTCCGGGCGCGGCCCCACGAAAATGATGCCCTCCTCGCGGCAGCGCCGGGCCAGGGTGGCATTTTCGCTCAGGAAGCCGTAGCCGGGATGAATAGCGTCGGCCCCATTTTCCTTGGCCGTCCGGATAATGTCTTCAATGTCCAGGTAGGGTTTGAGCGGCTCATCGTCGCGGCCCACCTGGTAGGCCTCGTCAGCCTTGTAGCGGTGCAGGGAATACCGGTCTTCGTAGGTATAGATGGCAACGGTCTGAATGCCCAGCTCGGTAGCGGCGCGCAGGACACGAATGGCAATTTCGCCCCGGTTGGCGACCAGCAGTTTGCGGATGTTCATCAGTTTCAGGAGAAGGTGACAGGTGAAGCAGGGAAGCGGTGCAAGCTACACAACAGAGGGAAATTCATCAGCGAATATTTGCTAAAAGTTTATTTTTCGCAAAATACAAGGTAATCTATATCTGATTTCAATGTTGTGAAACCAAAGCGGTGTAGTCGAGTTAATCAACCATAGCTTTCAGGTTTCTACAATTTCTACCATGCAATTCTCCGGCAAAAACATTCTTATCGTGGGCGCTTCTTCCGGTATTGGTCTGGCTACGGCCCGGCTGCTGCACGGGCTGGGCGCGCAGCTTTACACCGCTTCCCGCCACGAATCCGGCGAGCTGGCCGAGCTAGGCACCACTTTCCTGCCCCTTGATGTGACTCAGCCCATTGGGGCGGCGCTGGACGGCCTGCCTGAAGTGCTGCACGGCGTGGTGTACTGCCCCGGCAACATCAAGCTGCGACCCTTCGAACGGATTCCGGTGGAGGATTTTCGGGGCGACTTTGAGCTGAATGTACTGGGCGCGGTGCAGGTGCTGCAGGCCAGCATGAAGCGCCTGAAGAAAGCGGGTGGCGCCTCGGTGGTGCTGTTCAGCACCGTAGCCGCCGAAACGGGCATGGCCTTCCACGCCAGCATTGCCACTGCCAAAGCGGCCGTGGAAGGCCTCACCCGCGCCCTGGCCGCCGAGTATGCCGCCAGCAATATCCGGGTGAATGCCGTGGCCCCTTCCCTGACGAACACGCCCTTGGCCGCCACCTTGCTCAACACCCCCGAGAAGGCCGAAGCCAGCGCTAAGCGTCACCCCCTGCAGCGCATCGGGGAGCCCGAGGACCTGGCCTACATGGCCTCCTTCCTCCTCTCCGACCACGGCTCCTTCATAACCGGCCAAGTGCTGCCCGTTGATGGAGGAATGGGCCGGCTGAAGTAGGCGGGTATCCAGCCCACTGAAACTCAACTTTATCAATCAGATTAAGGTTATACCGTCATGGAACCGCAACCCACCCCTACCGCCGAATCGGCCACGGCCCTGAAAGCCCGCATCAAGCAAGCTTATCTGGAATACGTGCAGCGCAAGGGCGCGCCGCCGGCTTCGGTGTTCAAACTCACGCACAAGCTGGGGCTGCCCGAACAGGATTTCTACCGCTTCTACGCCAATTTTGAGGGTATTGACCGGGAAATTTGGGCCGACTTTGGGCGTGATGCGCGCACGGTAGCTGCCCAGGAACCCGTGTGGGAGCAGTATGGCAGCCGCGAAAAGCTACTTGGGTTCTACTACACGTTGCTGGAGCTGCTGAAGCGCAACCGTAGCTACGCCCTGCAAAGCCTGCGCCGCTCCCTGCACAGCATGCCCGGCCTCACGCCCCGGGTGCTCGATGATTTCCGGCAGGAGTTTGAGGTGTTTGTGGGTGAAATCCTGCGGGAAGGCCGCCGTACCGAGGAAGTAGCCAGCCGCCCGCTGCTGCAGGACCAGTACCCTCGTGCTTTTTGGCAGCAAATGCTGTTCGTGCTGGGCTTCTTCGCCAAAGACGACACCGTAGACTTTGCGCGCACCGATGCCGCCGTGGAAAAGGCTGTTACCCTGAGCTTTGACTTGGTGGGCCGTAACACACTGGATTCGGCAGCTGATTTCATCCGGTTTCTGGTGCGCCGGTAGCATCTTTCCGAACGGCAATACCTTAATCAGCAGTCATCCTGAGCAGCACGAAGGACCGAACCACGTAAGCACAAGCCGTCAGCGCGACAATCAGGCAGGCGTGGTTCGGTCCTTTGCGCTGCTCAGAATGACAAGCGCAAACGGTCTGTTTCTATGGACGATACCCCCAAGCCTCTCACTTCCCTGCCTACCACCAAGGTGGCCCGGGCGGCGCGCTTCGCCAAAACCGGCCTCAACGTGGGTGCCAACTACGTGAAGCACTACGCCAAGCGGGCCGTGGGTGCGGATAGCCCTACCGCCGACCTGCACGCGGCCAATGCGGCCGAGCTGTACGGTACGCTCAGCGAAATGAAAGGCTCGGTGCTGAAAGTGGCCCAGATGCTGGCCATGGAAAAAAACCTGCTACCCACTGCTTACGCCGACCAGTTTGCCCAGGCTCAGTACCAAACCCCACCACTGTCGGGCCCGCTGGTAGTGAAGGCGTTTCGGGATGCGTTTGGCAAGTCGCCGTTTGAGGTGTTTGATGAGTTTGATATCAACGCCCGCCAGGCGGCCAGCATTGGGCAGGTGCACGCGGCCCGCAAGCATGCCTTGGACTTGGCTGTGAAAGTGCAGTACCCGGGCGTGGCCGACAGCATCCGTTCCGATATCCGGCTGGTGAAGCCTATTGCGTTACGCGTGCTAGGCCTTGATGAGGCCACCGTGCGCCCCTATATGCAGGAAGTGGAAACTCGTTTGCTGGAGGAAACCGACTACGCCCTGGAGCTAAATCGGGGCCAGCAGATTGCCGCCGCTTGTACCCACTTGCCTCATTTGCAGTTCCCGCAGTACTACCCTGAGCTGTCTTCCAGCCGCATCCTGACCATGGATTGGCTTCCCGGCCAGCACCTAAAGGAGTTCCTGGAAACCAACCCCGGCCAGGCAGTGCGCAACCAGCTCGGCCAAGCCCTGTGGGATTTTTACATGTTCCAGCTCAACGAGTTGCGCCAGGTGCACGCCGATCCGCACCCCGGCAATTTCCTACTCACCAATACCAATGGTGGCACCGTAGGCGCGCTGGATTTTGGTTGCGTAAAGGAAATTCCGGCCGATGTGCACCGTCTGTTCACGGCCCTGCTCACGCCCGCAACCCTCGCCGACCCCGCCCGCCTGGCGGCGCTGCTGGAAGAGGGGGGCGTGCTGCGCCCCGATGACCCCGCCGTCCGCCGCGACTTTTACGTGCGCACCATGCAGGCCTCCTTGGAGCTAGTGGGTCGCCCCTTCCGCCAGCCCACCTTCGATTTTGGCGACCCGGCCTACATGCAGAGCCTCTATGCCCTCGGCGACGACCTGATGCAGGAGCCCGAGCTGCGCCAGCAGCGCGAGCCGCGTGGCTCCGAGCACTTCATCTACCTCAACCGCACTTACGTGGGCCTCTACGCCTTGCTCACCGAGCTACGCGCCTTTGTTCGCACTACCCCCGCCGAATAATTGACAGGTTGCCAAACCAAACCGGCACCCCACAGTTTTAGCATCCTGGCGCAACTTGTGTACTTACACGAGTTGCGCCAGGATGCTTTTTTCTCCCACCTCTATTTCCCTTTTACATGAAAAGAATCTGGACCCTCTGCGCGGCGCTGTTAAGCGTGGTATCGGTAGCCTCGGCCCAATCGACGATGAGCTGCTGCACCAAGCCTGCCGCTGGCCAGGCTGCTACCGAGGTATTCGCCATGCTGGCCTCTAATGAAGACTTCTCGGGGGGCCACGATGCTCCGTTGCCTTTCACCTACGCCGGTGACGGCCGCCTGATTGAGTTTAAAACCACCGACGGGCAGCCAGGCAAGGCCTTCGAAATCAAAAGCAAAACCAAGTCGGATAAATACCTCTTCGTGATTCATGAGTGGTGGGGCCTGAATGACTACATCAAACAGGAAGCCGGCCGCTTCGCCGAGGAGCTGCCCGGCGTCAACATTATTGCCCTTGACCTCTACGACGGCCAGGTAGCCACCGACGCCGATCAGGCCGGTAAGCTGATGCAAGCCGTAAAAACCGAGCGTGCCCAGGCTATTATTAACGGGGCCCTCACGTACGCCGGCCCCACTGCCAAAATCAGCAGTATCGGCTGGTGCTTCGGTGGCGGTTGGAGCATCCAGACGGCGCTGTTGGCGGGCTCTAAAGCAAAGGCCTGCGTGGCTTACTACGGCATGCCGGAGAAGGACGTGGCGAAGCTCAAGACGCTGAACACCGATGTGCTGTTCGTGTTTGCCAAGCAGGATAAGTGGATCAACCAAGAGGTGGTTGACCAGTTCCGCCAAGACATGGCCGCCGCGAAAAAAGGCCTCACGGTGAAAACCTACGATGCCGACCACGCCTTCGCCAACCCCTCCAACCCCAAATACAACAAAGCCATGGCCACCGACGCCCACACCGCTTCCGTCGCCTACCTCAAAAAGAACCTGAAGCTGAAGTAAATTCCGGCTTTAGCCGGGCTCATGGAATAACCCGGATGCGTTCCGGCAGCCGGTGCCTTTCAGACCGAACGTGAAAAGGCTGCCCAGTGGGCAGCCTTTTTTGCATCATCGTGCAGCGCTTCTGCAGACTATTCCAGCAACCGGGCCTGGAGTTGCGCCAGGCTTTCGGGGAGTTGCTGCAGGTCATCGAGCACAAAGTAGAGGTCCTGGAATTTGTCTTTCTCGAAGGGAGTATCCAGTACGCCATTGAGGGTGAAGGGCAGGCGGGTAGGCGCGTCACTGAGGCTAAATTTCACTTCGCCGTGCGAAGACAGCAGCCCCGCCCCGTAAATGCGTAGACCATCGGGCTGCTGCACCAGGCCAAACTCGGCCGTGAACCAGTACAGGCGCGTGAACTGCTCCAGCGTGCCGGGCCAGCGCTGGCCGTGGTGCACGGCGGCCGCGCCCAGCGCCTGTAAAAAGTCAGCAAAGCCAGCATCCGTCAGCAGCGGCACATGGCCGAACACGTCATGGAACATGTCGGGCTCCTCGAGGTAATCGAGTTGCTCCAGGGTGCGCAGCCAGGTAGTAGCGGGGAATTTACGGTCGGCTAGCAGTTGGAAGAAGATGGCATCATCCACGATGCCGGGCACTACCACCAGCTCCCAGCCCGTCAGCTCCCGCAGGCGCGGGTTCACCTCCCGGAAATCGGGAATGGCCTCCCGCCTGAAGCTCACCCGGCGCACACCCTCCAGAAAAGCCTCGGCGGCACGGCCGGGCAGGAGCGCCATCTGGCGGTCGAACAACAGCTGCCACACGTGTTGGTCGGCGGCAGTGTAGTGGGAATAGACTTGCGTGAGCAGCGGCAGGGCGGCGGAAGCAACGGGAGCGGCAGAAACAGACTGCATAAAACGAGAACGAAAAAGGTAGAAAAAGAAAAAGCCTGCCTCCGCAGGAAGCGGAAGCAGGCTTGAAAAGACGGTGGGGAGGGTGAAGTGCTATGCTCAGGTCCTCGCGTACGCCGTGGCCGCTCCGCTCCGAAGGGGAGCGTAATAAGTGGCGGCGTAATAATAGCGGGACGTGAGCAGCATGTGGCCGTAAAGGTAAGCGAGTTTTTATATTCTACGCTGTCATCCTGAGCAGCTCGCAGGACCCTATCACGTCTGCGTGACTCATATCAGATATGATCAGGCACCTTTGCTCCGCTCAAGATGACAGCGTGGCTACTCCACTGGCTGCAGCTCCCAGCCGCTCGATAGCAACGCGGCCAGCTCGGCTACGCTTTCGGTGAGCTGTTCCCAGCTGTTGAGCACGAAGTACTGGTCCTGCAGATGAGCCTCGCTGTAAGGCGTGTGCAGCACGGTGGCCAGGTCGAAGGGGAAGCGGCGGGCAACGTCGCCGATGCAATGGTGGATTTCACCGGAAGAAGAGAGCAGACCAGCCCCGTACATCCGCGTCTGGCCATGCTCCTCTACTAATCCAAACTGCACCGTGAAGCCGTAGAGCCGTTCCAGGCGAGCCAGGGCAGCGGCGTCGTCGAGGTGCTGCGCCGCCACCTGACCCAGGAAGTGCAGAAAATCGGCAAAGGCCTGATCCATCAGCAGTGGCACGTGCCCGAATACGCCGTGAAACAGATCAGGCTCCTCAATGAAATCAAACTGCGCCATGCTCCGAATCCAGACGGTGGCCGGAAACTTGCGCTGGGCCAATAGCCCAAAGAACTCGGCATCGTTCAGCATACCCTGCACGGGCTCCAGCTGCCAGCCGGTGGCCTTGTGCAGCCGCTGGCTTACCTCCCCAAAATCAGGAATGGCGTTGCGGTGGAAACCTACTGCCTCCAGGCCTTTGCCAAACGCCGAGCAAGCTCGCTTGTGAAGCAGGGCCGTCTGGCGGTCGAATAATACCTTCCAAACCAACTGATCCTGGGAAGTGTACTGGTCGTAGCGTTGCTGTAGCATAGCGGAAAGGGCAGAAAAAAAAGCCCGGCTCCTTGCGGGAGTCGGGCTCTTGTGTGGATTTCAGAGGAGAAGCATGCTGTTGTTCTTCCTATCTCATCCGCATAAGCGCCCGACCTCGTCCTGGACAGGACGATTAATGGTCATAAAGCACTTCGCAGATAGATTCAGCATGTTGATGCAAATATAGAAGAATTTCAGAATATACAGTTTTTCAACACTCTTAATTTTTATAGGCATCTACCTGAAATATAGGTTTCATTTCAAAAATATACCTCATACCGCAAGGGCTAAAAGGGAAAATAATATTCATTTAGTGGATTACCCCCTTTAATCGAAGGTCAGCTATACTAATACCTATCAGTTAGACTACCCACAATTTACCGGATTGCAACTGACCACAGCCAAAACGCAACGCTTCGCATTTCAGCTATGGTCAGTCACTCATTTAATGGCATCGTTCCGCCACGAGCCGCAGAGTGCTGGGTCGCTATTTCGACTTCGCTCCGCACGACGTTTCTATTTTGCCTGCCCAACGCACCTACTCCAACTCCTCGCGCAGCTGGTACACTTTGCGCAGGTTGCGGATCAGGCGCTCTGACTCCTGGAAATTCAGCGTTTGGGCGCCGTCGGAGGCGGCCTCTTCGGGCTTCTCGTGGGCTTCGTAGATGATGCCGTCGGCCCCGGCCATTACGCCGGCCAGCGCCATCGTGGGCACGTACTCGCGGATACCAATGCCGTGGGAGGGGTCGACGATGACGGGCAAGTGGGTTTTCTCCTTCAAAATGGGCACGGCATTCAAATCCAGTGTGTTGCGCGAGGCCGTTTCGAAGGTACGGATGCCCCGCTCACAGAGGATTAGCTTCTCGTTGCCACCCGAAAACACGTACTCGGCTGAGGAGAGCAGCTCTTCCAGAGTGCCCGAAATACCGCGCTTAATCATCACGGGTTTATCCACGCCTCCCAGGGCATCCAGCAGGTTGAAATTCTGAGTGTTGCGCGCCCCCACCTGGAACACGTCCACGTAGTCGTGCATTTCCTCCACCTGCGACACCTGCATTACCTCCGTCACGATTTTGATGCCCCGCTCCCGGGCCATGCGGTGGAAATCCTTGAGGCCATCCATGCCCAACCCCCGGAACGCGTACGGCGACGAGCGGGGCTTGAACACGCCCCCACGCATAATACGTACATCGTTGTCCACGAGATGCTGCATGATTAGCTCCATCTGCTTTTCGCTCTCGATGCTGCACGGGCCGGCGGCCAGCGTGAGTGAGCCTTCCCCAATGCGCACTCCGTCGCCGAGGTCGAGCACGGTGGGGCGCACGCGCCATTTGCGGCTTACCAGCTTGTAGTCGTCGGATACGCGGTGAATGTCGAGGATGCCGGGTAGCTGGCCGATGGTACGCAGGTCGATGTCGGCTTTGCCAATAGCTACCAGGTAGTGGGCGCGCTGGGTTGTTACCTCGGTGGTTTTGTAGTTGAGCCCGTTAATGCGGGCCAGGATATCCGCTTTGGCGGTTTCCGAAATGGTGGGTTCGAGCTGGATGATCATGTTCTGATGGAGTTCCCGCAGAGGACGCAGAGGGTTGAGCAGCGGACGCAGAAGAACGACCTCCGCGTCCTCTGCGGAAACCGCTGCGTCCTCTGCGGGAAACTTTATTGGAAGACAGAAGAAACAAACCGCTTCGCCGCGGCCGGGGCATCGTCGGTACCGTCCAGGGCCCGAATGAAGGCCGTGCCGATGATGGCCCCCTCGGCGTACTGGCAGGCGCGCTGGAAGGAAGTCTTATCACCGATACCAAAGCCAATCAGGCGCGGATTGCGCAGCTGCATGGCCTCAATGCGCTGGAAATACGCTTCCTGCGCCCCCGCATCCTGGCCGGTGTTGGAGCCGGTGGTGCCAGGGCCCGATACCAGGTAGAGGAAGGAATCCGTCAGCTCGTCGATGCGGCGGATACGCTCGGGGGCCGTTTGGGGCGTAATCAAAAACACCGGCCGCAGATTGTGGCGGCGGAAGATTTCCTGATACTCGGTAACGTAGTCATCTAAGGGCAAATCGGGCAGAATCACGCCATCCACCCCGGCGGCGGCGGCTTCCCGGCAGAAGTTCTCCACCCCAAACTGCATTACCGGGTTGAGGTAGCCCATGAGCAGCACCGGCGTTTCGGGCACGGTTTGGCGGAAGTTCTGGAGCTGGTTGAATAGCACCCGCAGGTTCATCCCATTCTGCAAAGCCGCTGTGCTGCTCTGTTGAATTACCGGCCCGTCGGCCAGGGGGTCAGAAAACGGCATGCCAATTTCGATGAGGTCAGCACCGGCTTCGCTCAGGGCTTGTAGCAGCGGCACCGTATCGTGCAGGCGGGGGTAGCCGGCCGTGAAGTAGACGTTGAGCAGGTTGCGGCCTTTGCGCTGAAAGGCGTCTTGAATACGATTCGGCATGGGTTACTGCTGGTTGTCGGTGGCCGTCAGGGTTTCGGCGTGCTTCATGTAAGTTTCCAGGTCTTTGTCGCCCCGGCCAGAAAGGTTGATGACGACCACATCATCTGGGCCGGCACCCAGCTGCTCCAGCGCCGCCAGGGCGTGGGCTGTTTCCAGGGCCGGGATGATGCCTTCCAGCCGGCTCAACTCAGCCACGGCTGCCAAGGCCTCCTCGTCTTCAATGCTGATAAACCGCGCCCGACCCGAATCGGCCAGAAATGCGTGCAGCGGCCCGATGCCGGGGTAATCCAGGCCCGCCGACAAGGAATACGGCTCGGTAATCTGCCCGTCCTCGTCCTGCATAAGCAGGGTGCGGCTGCCGTGGATGATACCCGGCTTACCCAGCACTGACGTAGCCGCCGAGTGGCCCGAATTGACACCGTGTCCGGCCGCTTCCACGGCCACCAGCTGCACAGCGGGTTCTTCCAGGAAATGGTAAAACGCGCCGGCCGCGTTGGAGCCACCGCCCACGCAGGCCACCACGTAATCGGGCAGTTCGGAGCCAGTTTTTTCCAATAGTTGCTTGCGCATTTCCTCGCTGATAACAGCCTGCAAACGCGCCACCAGATCGGGGTACGGGTGCGGGCCCACCACCGAGCCGATGATATAGTGCGTATCCACGGGGTTGCTAATCCAGTCCCGGATGGCCTCGTTGGTAGCGTCTTTGAGGGTGCGGCTGCCACTGAGGGCGGCTCGTACCTCGGCCCCCAGCAGGCGCATGCGGTACACGTTGGGCTTCTGCCGCTCCATGTCAATTTCGCCCATGTACACAATGCACTGCATGCCCATGAGGGCGCACACCGTGGCCGTGGCCACGCCGTGCTGGCCGGCGCCGGTTTCGGCAATGATGCGCGTTTTGCCCAAGCGCTTGGCCAGCAGTATTTGCCCCACGGTGTTGTTTACCTTATGGGCGCCGGTGTGGCAAAGGTCTTCGCGCTTGAGGTAGATGCGGGTGTTATACTTCTGTGACAGGCGTTTGGCCTCAAACAGCGGCGTGGGCCGGCCCACGTAGTCGCGCAGCAACTGCTGGTACTCCTGTTGAAACGCGGGGTCGGCCAGAATGTCCAGGTATTGCTGGCGCAGCTCCTCCACGTTGGGGTAGAGCATTTCGGGGATGAACGCTCCGCCGAACTGGCCGTAGTAGCCGCGCTCCGTGGGTTGTTGGTAGGTTGGGGTCATGGTGGGTAAGCTGTTAGCCGCTGGCTACTCGCTTTTCGTTTGTGAAGAAATAGTGCCGGCCGGGAAGGCAGATCGAATGGTCGTGAACATCTGCCGGAGTTTCGCAACGTCCTTCAGGCCCGGGGCAAGCTCAAACTTGCTGTTCAGGTCTAGGGCAAACAAGCCCGGCAGGCGCAGGTTCCGCAAGGCGTCGGCCTGGGCCAGCTCCAGCCCACCGGCCAGGAAGTAAGGCACCGGCAGATTATACTGCTCCAGCAAGGCCCAGTTGAAGGCCGTGCCGTTGCCGCCCGGTTGGGAGCCGGCAGTGTCAAACAGAAAATAGTCGACGTGGCCGATGTAGGGTAGCAAGGCTGTTTGGTCGAGCTGCTCCCCTACGGCAATAGCCTTGATTACGGTGAGGCCCACGGCCTTCAAGGCCTGGCACTCTGCCGGCGTTTCCGCGCCGTGCAGCTGCACCATGTTCAGGCCCAATTCCGTGGTTCTTGCCAGAATATCGGCTACGGGCGCATCCACGAACACGCCCACTTTGCGGATGCTGGCGGGCAAGTGCGCGAGGCTCTCGGGCGTGAGGTGTGCCCCGGCAAAACGGCTCGATTTCGGGTAAAAGATAAACCCCAGGAAGTCGGGCTCAAGGGTAGCTAGGGCGGCTATGTTGGCCGCCTCGCGCATCCCGCAGACTTTCAGGCGCAGGCCGGTTGGGTGGGCTGACATCGGGCAGAGGCAGTTAGAGCAGGGTAATAGCCTCAGTGGCACGCAGCTGCTGCACCAAGGCGGCACAGGCTTTTTCGGGACGGGCGTGGCGCATGAAGGTTTCGCCCATCAGGAAACCCCGGTACCCCACGGCGCGCAAGGCTTCGATGTCGGCGGCATTGCTCAGGCCGCTTTCGGTTACTTTCACATATTCATTGGGAATGCGCTGGGCCAGTTCGCCGGAAGTATCCAAACTGACGGAGAAATCGTGCAGGTTGCGGTTGTTCACGCCCACCAGGCTCACGGCATCCGGGTGCAGCGTTTTGTCCAGCTCCTCGGCGTTGTGAATTTCCAGCAGCACCTCCATTCCCAGGCTCTTAGCCAAGCGGCCCAGGCGCAGCACTTCTTCGCCAGTCAGCACGGCGGCAATCAGCAGCACGGCATCAGCTCCCAAGCTTTTGGCTTCCAGAATCTGATACTCATCCACCACGAAATCCTTACGCAGAATGGGGCAGAAATTGTAGCGTCGGGCCGTGGTGAGGTCCTCGTTCTTGCCACCAAAAAACTCCGCATCCGTGAGTACCGACAAGGCCGAGGCCCCGGCCTGCATGTAGCCCAGGGTAGTACGCTCCACGGGGGCGTGAGCGTTAATAATACCTTTGCTCGGTGATTTGCGCTTGAATTCAGCAATGATTCCGCTCAAATCGTCGCGCAACAAATAGTGGCGTAAGCTCAGCGGCTGGGAGTCCATGTACAAGCTTTTTTCCAGCAGTTTAACCGGGGTCAGGCTCTGACGGTCGGCTACTTCCTGGCGCTTGTGGGCAATGATGGTATCGAGGATGGTCATGGGATGGTAAGCTGTTAGCTGCGCAACAGAAGTGGCAGCCAGAAGGATTGAGAAGATGTACGCTGGCTACGCTATTGCCGCAACCAGCCGGGTAAGCGCCTGCCGGGCCCGCCCCGAATCCAAGGACTCCTGAGCCGCTGCCAAGGCATCAGCGAAGCTAAAACTGGGTTCCAGGCAGCTGATGGCCAGGGCAGCGTTGGCCGTCACCACGTCGCGCTGGGCGCGGGTGCCCTGTCCTTCCAGCACCGCCAGAAACAGCTTCGCCGATTCGGCGGGCGTTTTGCCGCCGGCCAGCTCCTCTGGTGTGGTGGTGGTCAGGCCCAAATCTGCGGCCGATATCAGTTGCTCGCCGGTGGGTGTGGCCAGCTTGGCGGCGGCGGTCAGTGAGAGTTCATCGTAGCCATCCAGGGCGTGCACCACGGCGTAGCGGGTGTCGGTTTGCTGCAACAGGTAGTGGTAGAGGCGCAGCAACTCCAGGCTGAACGTGCCGGCCACCTGGTAGTTGGGGCGGGCCGGATTTACCAGCGGGCCCAGGATATTGAAGAACGTGCGCACGCCCAGCTCCCGGCGTACCGGCCCGGCGTGGCGCATGGCCGGGTGGAAGGCCGGCGCGTGCAAGAAGCAAATACCGGCCTCATCCAACTGCCGTTGCAGCACCGCGTTGCTCACCCCAAACTCCACGCCCAGCTGCGCCAGCACATCCGAGGAGCCGCAGGTGGACGATACCCCAATGTTGCCGTGCTTGGTAACCTTATAGCCGGCTCCGGCCACCACAAAACAGGCCAGGGTGCTGATATTGAGTGTGTCCTTGCCGTCGCCGCCGGTGCCTACAATATCCACAGTGTCGCGGGTGCCGAGCTCGGGGCTGCGGGAAAGGCTCAGCAGGGCTTCGCGGAAACCGGCCAGCTCCGGCACCGAGATGGGCCGCATGCGGTACACGGTCATGAAAGCGGCCATTTCGGCGGCGTTGGCCTTGCCCTGCCCAATGCGCAGCATAGCTTCCCGCGCCTCGGCGTGGTTCAGGAGCTGCTGCTCAAACAACTGATTCAGTAAGTGTTTCACTGTGTGGGCTGGCGGCCGGCTATTGGTCGGCGAGCCAGTAAGTTAAAATACGGAGTAGATGAAGAAGTACGAAGGCGGGGCGCAGGTTTCTGCCTACTCAGCCAGCCAGTTCCGCAGCATGTGGTGGCCGTGCTCCGTCAAAATAGACTCCGGGTGAAACTGCACGCCCCGTACGTCATAGTCGCGGTGACGAAAGGCCAGCACCTCGCCATTGGCGTCGCGGACGGTTACTTCCAGTGCGGCGGGCATGCTTTCGGGCCGAACGCTCCAGGAGTGGTAGCGCCCTACCTGGAAATGGTTGGGCAACCCGGCAAACAGCCGGTCCTCAGCCACTACTTCGGCATCAGTAGCAATACCGTGCAGCACGGCCGGCAGGTTGTACAGCTCGCCCCCAAAGCTCTCAGCCAGGCCCTGGTGGCCCAGGCACACACCCAGAATCCGTTTGGTGGGCGCGTATTGCCGGATGATTTCGGGCATCAGTCCGGCCTCCGTAGGCACGCCCGGGCCGGGGGAAAGCAGCACGGCATCGTAAGCGGCCACGTCCTCCACCTTCAGCTTATCGTTACGAATCACCGTGACGTTATCGGTGTGCCCCAGCTCCCGCAGTAGCTGCACGAGGTTGTAGGTAAAGGAGTCGTAGTTATCAAGAACGAGAATGTTCATCGTTTGGGTCTGTTTGACTGTCATGCTGAGCGCAGCCGAAGCATCTCTACCGCTGACTAATTTCAAGCGGTGCAACGAACCAGTAGAGATGCTTCGACTACGCTCAGCATGACGGCATTTCTTATTAAACGGCCTCCGCTTCCTGCAACGCCTTGCGCAGAGCCGCCAGCTTGTGGTGCACTTCCTGCAGCTCCGATTCCAGATTGGAAGCCGCCACCACGCCCGCACCGGCCTGGAAATAGAGTTGTCCGCCGGTGCTCAGCATCGAGCGAATCATGATGGCGTGGTTGAAGTCGCCGTTGAAGCCCAGGTAGCCGATGGCCCCGCCGTAGTACCCGCGGGCGGTGGATTCCAACTCATCAATCAGTTGCATGGCGCGGTGCTTGGGGGCTCCGGAGAGCGTACCGGCCGGAAACGTATCGGCCACCACTTGCAAGGGCGTAGCCGTAGGCGTCAGCCGGGCCGTCACCTCGCTTACCAGGTGAATAACGTGGGAGTAGTACTGCACCTCCCGGAACACTTTCACCTCCACCTGGTCGCCGTGGCGGGCCAGGTCGTTGCGGGCCAGGTCCACCAGCATCACGTGCTCGGCGTTTTCCTTTGGGTCGTCGGCCAGCTTCTGGGCCAGCGCGGCGTCCTCAGCATCGTGGCCGGTGCGCCGGAATGTGCCCGCAATGGGAAACAAACTGGCCTGGCGGTCTTTGATGAGCAGTTGCGTTTCGGGCGAGGAACCGAAGATTTTGAAGGAGCCGTAATCGAAGTAAAACAGGTAGGGCGAGGGATTGATGGAGCGCAGCGCCCGGTACACGTTGAACTCATCCCCCGAAAAACCCTGCTGAAACCGCCGCGACAACACAATCTGGAACACATTCCCCCGCAGGCAGTTCTGCTGGCCCTGGGTAAGCACCTGCATAAACTCGGCATCGGTCTGGTTGGTTTGCTCCTCTCCCACCCGCTCAAACTTAAAGTCGGGCAACGAAGGATTCTTAATCAGGTTCACCAGCCGCGTCAGGCCACTGTTTTCCTCCGGCTCTCCGGCCAGCGTATGCTCAAACACAAACAGCTCGTTGCGGAAGTGGTTGATGGCAATAACGTAGCGGTAGGTGCAGTACAGAATATCCGGAATCTGGCCAGCCGCCTGCTTTGCCGGGTTCAGGGTCAAATCCTCAAATGCCTGCACCGCCTCGTAGCCCATATACCCGAACAGGCCGCCCGTAATGAAGTCGTGGCCGGTGGGCTCGGTCTGGAAGGCGGCCGAAAACTCCTGCAGGCGGGTCAGGGCCTCGCGCGGGTCAGCCAGGGTTTCCTCGTGTAGGGTTTCATCGGGCAGCTCCACCGTCAGGTCCCGGCCCCGCAGTTCAAACCGCGCCAATGGGTCGAAGGCCAGGTAGCTGAATGCGTTTTGCTGACCGTGGTAGTCGGAGCTTTCCAGCAGCAGGCAGTTGGGGTACCGGTCGCGCAGGCGCAGGTAGAGGCCCACGGGCGTTACAGTATCGGCCAGAACGCGCAGGAAGCGAGTGGTAAGCTGGAAGGTTTGCATGAGGCAGCTGGTTGTGTAGAGGAAGGCCAGTGCCGGGCAACGAAAAAAGCCCGGCTGGTCGGCCGGGCTTTCTGGTGAAGTATTGCGAAGGTATTCAGATGACCTTAGCGCGCACACAGGTTGTCCCGTCCGGATTCTCCGTAGGGCCACCACCATGCTTGCAGGTTCATTGAAAGAGTCATTTCCGAAGAGTTGTTGTCGGGCTTGAACGCCACAAAGGTAAAGCAGGTTGTGAAATTTGCAATCAACGCCCGCTTTTTTTCAAATTTACTCTTTTACCAGCACCTGGGAGCCGCGGCGGGAGCCGGCCGTGAGCTGCAGCAGGTAGGTACCTTTCGCCAGCCCGCTCACGTTGAGCACGGCCCCGGCCTTCACTTTTTCCCGCAACACACTGCGGCCAGCCATATCCAGCACCTCGGCTTTCGCTTCCCGCACATCGGCGGGCAACTGCACCGTTAGCTGGTTTTTGGCCGGATTTGGGTAGGCGCTGAACGCCAGGGCCTGCGCCTTGCGGGCGCCGGTTACCACGGCCGGCTGCAGTAGCCACTGGTAAGCCGCCGAAAACTCCCGCTTCCAGAACCACTCGGCGTGCTGCCCGTCGGCCTTGGCGTTGAAGCTCAGGTTAGCCGCCGGCACACCGCCTTTCGCCAGCGAGTCGCGCATGGCCTGCATCAGCGGCACCATCGTCTGGCTTTCGGTGCTGCCGCTCACGAAGTAAAAGCGGGTGGCGGGATTAGCCGGGTGCTGCCGCAGGTATTGAAATAACGGCTTATCGGCAAACCAGAACGCCGGCGAGAATACCCCCACTTTGCTGAACACCTGCGGATATTTCAGGGCCGCATAAGTCGAAATCAGACCACCCATGCTACTGCCGGCAATGCCGGTGAACTCCCGCCCGGTGAGGGTGCGGTAGTTTTGGTCGATGTAGGGTTTGAGCGTTTGAACCAGAAAATCCACGTACTGGTCGCCCTGCCCGCCGCCGTACTGGGGGTTATTCCAAGGAGAATATTCATTGAGCCGGTCGGAGCCGCCGTTGTCAATAGCCACCACAATGGAGCCCGTGGCATCCACGCCCTGCTGCTGCAGCTGGCTCAGGGTCTCATCCACGCCCCACTCCCCCGAGAAGCTGGTGCAGGCGTCAAACACGTTCTGCCCATCGTGCATGTACAGCACGGGGTAACGCTTGGTAGCAGCCGTACCGTAGTCGTTGGGCAGATAAATCCATACCCGGCGCGTGCGGTTCAGTTGAGGCACCTGGAACGTAGCGCTGAGCACCTGCACGTTGGGCTGCAAGGCCGTGCTCTGGCAGCTGCCGCCCCCACTACCCAGGTCTTTCCAGCCGGCTATTTGCAGGTCTACGGTAGCTGGGCCGCTCCCAGTAGTGTAGCGCCGGTTGCCAATGTCGGTGCCTTGCGCATCTGACTCAACGGTGGCCCAGGAGCCGCGGGTAAACTTGAACTCAACTGTCCCGGTAACCGAAGCCGGCAGGGTAAGCTGATAGGTGCCGTCGGTAGCTTTGGTGAAGGCGTGGGTGGTGCTGCCGGGATTCCAGGTGTTGAAAGAGCCGGCCATGTACAAAGTGGCACTGGCAGGTGTGGCAGCTGGCACTGAGGTCAGCCGGAAAGTTGTTTGAGCATGTACGCCGGATGCAAAAAAGGCCAGAGCGGCGGCGGTAAAAAAGCGCATCATAGTGTGGGAGGGAAAACGAGGAGTAAGCAAGCTACCAACAAATATTCAAGCTCCGGATATGAGCAAGTTGGCGCGCCCGTAACCGCTTGACAGGTGACGCTGAATCACTTAAAGCCAACCTGTACTTTTCCGGGAAAATGCAGTTATCTGTTACCTGGCCCAAGCTGGCAATAGCAGTGAGTAAGCCCTTACGGCAGCCCACTTTCTCTACGCTGCAATAGTACACAGCAGGATGATTGAGCAGCAGCACCAACCGCCCATTCCCCGACTAAAATTTATACAAAAACCCTTCTTACAGGATGTCAATTTTCCATCAACCAAGCTGGTACTATATTAACTAACACTATTGCTCTATTTGCCTCCCATCATCAATCAATGCCTTTCACTTATCTAGCAGTAGCCTGACGGAATCAGGCTGTTTTCGGTGTCTAGCGGGGTTTTTAGATCAATACACTATCATTCGCTGCCTTCTCCCCCCTATCACTACTCCGCTAAATGATTCCTCTTCTCTGTACCAACCCAAAACTGCTTGAATCAATACAGCACCTAATTACAGCAATACCCTAACAACTGAGCAGCAGGTGAATTTAAGCTAAATAAGCTGGTAAAAAGGGGCTTCCAAGCTTATTTCATTGTCTCCTTTCTCCTGCCCAATACGTTACAATCGGCAGTAGAAAGCTGCATTTTACCTCCTCACTAGATGCTGGCGCTGCAAAATGCAATTATAACGAAACCATCTTCCCCCTCACCGGCCATTGTTTTTGTCTATCCGAACCCCGTAACTTGCGCTGTTTCTTAATAATTTGGTGATGTTGAACCCGAATGTAATGGCTGGTGTAGAATGAGTCACTCACCGTTCTACTCATTACTGCCGGTGCCTAGGACCACTAAATTCCCACTCCGGTTTGTCCGGAAAAATCCATTTCAACCCCTAACTTTTTTTCCATGAAACACCCCTATCTAGCGAAACTGGCGCTGCCCCTCCTCTGCGCTGGTGTGAGCGTGAGCAGCGCGTACGCTCAGGGAACTGGAACGGTAAGCGGCCGTATTCTCGATGAGAAAGGCGAAGGCATGCCGGGTGTTACCGTTATTATTGAAGGCACCACCCTGGGTGGCTCCACCAACTCTGACGGTACCTTCTCCATTCAGAATGTTCCTTCCGGCCCCCGTACTCTGGTGCTGTCGTTTGTGGGCTACACCACGCAGCGGCAGAGCATTACGGTAACTACCGGGCAGAACACGGCAGTTAACAACTTCACGCTATCCGAAAACACGACGCTGCTGAACGAGGCAGTAGTTATTGGCTACGGTACCCAGCGCAAGCAGGATCTGACCGGCGCTGTAGAACAGATTTCTGAGAAGCAGTTCGTGAAAGGTCAGGTTACCAACCCCGAGCAACTGGTGCAGGGTAAAGTAGCCGGCGTGCAGATTACAACGGGTGGTGGTGCTCCGGGTGCCAACTCCCAAATCCTGATTCGCGGGGGCTCTTCCCTATCGGCCTCCAACTCGCCCCTGATTATCATCGACGGTGTGCCCGTGGATAATAACGGCTTGGCTGGCGCTACTAACCCACTGTCGCTGATTAACCCCAACGACATTGAGAGCATTACCGTCCTGAAAGATGCCTCCTCCACGGCCATCTATGGGGTACGGGCCTCGAACGGCGTAATTTTGGTAACCACTAAGAAAGGAGTGCAAGGTGATGCTTTCCACGTGAATGTATCCACGCAGCAGTCCATTGCTACTGTTGCCAAATACTCGGATGTTCTCTCCGCTGATGAATTCCGGGAGTTGGTAAACACTCGGGGTACGGCTGGTCAGAAAGCTACGCTGGGCACGGCCAGCACCGACTGGCAGCGTGAAATCTACCGCTCGGCGTACACTGCCGATAACAACGTGAGCATCAGCGGCAATGCAGGCAAGGTACCCTACCGTGCTTCGGGTGGATTCCTTTCTCAGCAGGGCTTGTTGAAAGCCAACGACCTGAAGCGCTTTAGCGGGGCCCTGAGCCTGACGCCGGTGCTACTGGATGGCAACCTGCGCGTGACCCTGAACGTGAAGGGTTCCTGGATCGACAACAACTTCTCCAACCAAGATGCCGTGGGTAGCGCCGTTACCTTCGACCCCACGCAGCCCGTTCAGGTGAATGGCACGGAAGGCAACCCCTTCGGCCTGACGCCGGCGCAGTTGGCTGCCTATGGTGGCTACACCGAGTTCAATAATAAGGACGACAACGGGGTTGTTTCGCTGAACACCCTCTCGCCCCGCAACCCGGTAGGTCTGATCAATCAGCGCCGCAACCGGAGCACCGTAAAGCGCAGCATCGGTAACATTCAGCTGGACTACAAGCTGCCTTTCCTGTCGGGCCTAAGCGCCAATCTGAACCTGGGCTACGACATTCAGCGCGGCCGGGGTACCACGTTTGTGCCCGCCACGGCTGGTTCCGATTTCAACCGCCAAGGGGTAAACAATAACTATTCCCAGGATCTGAACAACACCCTGCTCGAAGCCTACGCCAAGTATGAGCGTACCATCGGGCCAGGCCGGGCCGAGCTGCTGGCCGGTTACTCTTACCAGAAGTTTGAGAACCGCAGCTACGTATTTGACGACTTCCGCGCCGACCGCAGCATCTTCGCTCCCGTGTCGTTGAGCTACTCCGGCGAGGATACCTATTTGAACACCAACGTGCTGCTGGGGTTCTTTGGCCGCCTCAACTACAACATCGCCGATAAGTACCTGTTCACGGGTACGTTCCGGGCCGACGGTACTTCCCGCTTTAACCCTGACCATTTTGGTTATTTCCCTTCGGGCGCCTTTGCCTGGCGGATTAAGGGGGAAGATTTCCTGAAGGATGCTTCCGCTATTTCGGATCTGAAAATCCGCCTGGGCTACGGCCAGACCGGTCAGCAGGACCTGGGAACTAATTTTTATCCCTTCCTGGCCAACCTGTCGCTCAGTAACCTCACGGCGCAGTACCAGCTCGGCTACAACGCCGATGGCACTCCCCGCTTCCTGCGCACCCTGCGGCCTGATCAGTACAACCGCGACATCACCTGGGAAACCACCACGACGTACAACGCCGGTCTGGACTACGGTTTCTTCGGGGGCCGTTTCTTCGGTTCCGTGGACTTCTACAAGCGTGACACCAAGGACCTGCTGAACTTCCGCACGGTGGCGGCCCTAGCCGGCCTCTCCAACGGCGGTACCTTCAACACCGGCTCCCTCACCAACAAAGGGGTGGAGTTGATTGCCAACGTGGATGTAGTGAAGGGCGACCGGCTGAACATTACGGTTAACGCCAACGCCACCTACAACCAAAACCGCCTCACCAAACTCACCGGCTCCGATTCGCCGAATGACGTTGGGCAGTTGACGGGTGGTATCGGCGGTGGTGTAGGTAACACCATTCAGGTGAACACCGTGGGCTATTCTACCCAGACCTTCTACGTAAACCAGCAGGTATACGGCCAGAACGGCAAGCCTCTGGAAGGCGTGTACGTAGACCGGGATGGTAGCAACACCATCACTAGCTCTGACCGGTACCGGTACAAGTCGGCCCGCCCGGATTATGTGCTGGGTGGCGGCGCCAACATTTCTTATGGCGGTGCTAACCTGGCCTTCACGCTGCGCTCCAACCTGGGCAACTACGTGTACAACAACAACCGGGCAAGCAGCTTCTACGATTTGAGCACCAGCGGCTTCGTGCCGAACCGGAACCGGGAGGTATTGAACTCCGGCTTCTCCAGCGCCCAGTACTTCTCCGATTACTTCGTAGAGAATGGCTCGTTCCTGCGCATGGAAAACGTTACGCTCGGCTATAATTTCGGCGAAATGGTGCGCAAAGGCACGAACTTAAGCCTGTCATTTGCGGTTCAGAACGTGTTCCTCGTGACCAAGTACAAAGGTCTTGACCCAGAGGTAATTGGTGGCATCGACAATACGATTTATCCCCGTCCTCGTACGTTCACTGTTGGCCTGAATCTCGGTATCTAATTTTCCCATCATTCGCTTTATGAACCGCAATACATTCACCCGCATGTTGGGAATGCTGGCCTTGACTGCCGGGCTGTCTTCTCTGACTACTTCCTGCATCAACGACCTGGACCAGATTCCGGACTACTCGGCCAACTCCGAAGTAGTATACAGTGACCCCGCTCAGATTGAGCAAGTACTGGCTCGTCTGTATGCCACCTTCGCCGTGAGCGGCCAGTCCGGCCCCGCCGGCTCCCCCGACATCACCGGTATCGATGAAGGCTTCTCCAACTACATTCGTCAGTACTGGCAGCTGCAGGAAATTACCACCGATGAGGCCGTGCTAGGCTGGAACGATGGTAACCTGCCTTCCATCAACACGCTGCAGTGGAATGCCGACAACGAGTTTGTACGGGCCACTTATGACCGTATCTACTACGAAATTGGTCTTTGCAACGAGTTTATCCGCCAGACGACGGATGCCAGGCTTTCCGAGCGGGGCATCAGCGGTGACGCTGCCAACACGGTCCGCACTTACCGGGCCGAAGCTCGCCTGTTGCGCGCCCTGTGCTACTGGCACGCCATTGACCTGTTCGGCGGCGGACCGTTTGCTACGGAAGAGTCTGCCATCGGCACCAACCCTACCTACCGTAACCGCGCCGACCTGTTTGCTTTCGTAGAATCGGAGCTGCTGGCTCTGGATTCGGGTACGGAGCTGCTGGCTCCCCGCGCCGTGTACGGCCGCGCCGACCAGGCCATGTGCTGGACGCTGCTCACCAAGCTGTACCTGAATGCGCAGGTGTACACTGGCACTGCTAAGAACACGGAAGCCATTACCTACGCCAAAAAAGTACTGGCCGCTGGCTACACCCTCAGCCCGGTATATGCCAACCTGTTCCTGGCCGACAACAGTACGTCCAGCGCCAAGAACGAAATCATCTTCCCCGTTACGTTTGATGGTCTGCGGACTAAAACGTTTGGTGGCATGACTTTCCTGGTGCACGCTCCCGTAGGCCGGGGCGTGTCGCCAACCAGCGCGGGCATTAACAACGGCTGGGCCGGCTTGCGCGCCAAGCAGAACCTGACGCAGATCTTCAGCCGCTCCAACGCGGATGATTCCCGTCGGGCTATGCTCTTCACCCGGGGTCAGAACCCGAACGTTGACTCCCTGGATCAGTTCAGCAGCGGGCCGCTGGTTACCAAATGGCGCAACGTTACCTCCACGGGCAGAGGTGGCTCCGACTCCCAGGAGCAGGGCGGCGAAGGCAACTTCGCCGATACCGACTACCCCATGTTCCGCCTGGCCGACGTGCAGCTGATGTACGCCGAAGCCGTGCTGCGGGGTGGTTCCGGTGGCAGTGTTGCCCAGGCTACTACGTACGTAAATGACCTGCGCACCCGTGCCAAAGCACCAACGCTGACCACGCTGGCCCTGAATGATATTCTGGATGAGCGGGCCCGGGAACTGTTCTGGGAAGGTCACCGTCGTACCGACCTGATTCGCTTTGGCCGCTACGCTACCGGCAACAACTGGCCCTTCAAAGGTGGTGTGCGGGCTGGCCGCGACGTGGAAGCCACGCGTGTACTGTTCCCCATTCCTAACACGGACATCGTAGCAAACCCCAACCTGGCTGGTCGTCAGAACCCCGGTTACTAAGCTGCACAGTTTATTTCTGGTCCTCGGAATTCATTCCCCACGGGATTGGTTGAGGACCAGAAATACTTGCTGATTTTCCCACTCATTATCGACTTTTCATGAAAACTTGGATTACTCGGACTTTTGCTGGTGCGTTTGCGCTGGCAACTGTAGCTCTGGCATCTTGTGAGAAAGACGAGGATAAAGTAGTCATTAACTCTAATGCAGCTACTACCTTAACTGCCTCAACTACCACGGCTAACATCACCACTTCTAACTCCAGCAGTCAGGCAGTAACGTACAGTTGGAGCAAAGTGGACTTTGGCTATAATGCAGCGGTGGTGTACACCTTGCAATTTGCCAAGCGCGGCACTGACTTTGCTTCAACGCAGGATTTCAACGTTGGCAGCAGCCTGAGCAAATCGTTCACCAACAAGGAGCTGAATGATTTGTATAATGCTATTGACTGCAGCCTGCCCGCAAACCCCGCTGCTTTTCCTTTGGAAGTGCGCGTGAAAGCAACTGTTGGCGATGCTGTTACCCCAGTATACTCGGCTGTACAGTCGTTGGTAGCTTCTCCTTATCCTGATTTCGTGGCTCCTACCGACCGTTGGGGTTTGGTAGGCCCAGCCGGTGACGGCTGGCCCGGTGCTACCGCCACCGACCGCAACATGCCTTACGACTGCCGCGTGCGCGGATACGTAGCCCGCATGGCCCTCAACGCTGGTCCTTTCAAATTCCGTCGTAATCAAGATTGGGGCACCAACCTTGGCGGCGTCACCGGAGATTATACCAAAGGAGTAACCTTAACCCCTGGCGGTTCGGATTTGACAATTACTACGCCTGGCACCTACACGGTGAAGCTGGAAGTAACCACTGATGCTGCTGGTGCTACTACCGGTGGCAAGGTGACCATCACCCCCTAACGCTTAGTATTTTGGTATAAAAAAAGCCGCTGTGTTCATCAGCGGCTTTTTTTATGTTAAAGGATATCCCTCAGTATCTGAAATGAACAGCTGAAACAATAAAATTATGTAACCCTTTTTACTACATTGTCCGTCGCTAAAAAATCGGGATGATATTATGTAACTCAGGTAGGTTATTTATCAGTGCTGCGAGTTATTGATTAATTATATCAATTCAAGGAAAACTATTTAGCCTACTATTTAACATTGGCTTGTGAAGCTAATAGGCTGAATAATGCACCTAGAATATAGCGGGACCTCGCATCTGGTCTTCTGCTCCACACTACATGATCATCGTTCAAAGGGGAAATGTGAAGTGTCGCGTCCCTGCACCGATTAAAAGACTATTACATCTTAAAACCATACCAGAAATTGTCAAAACGACTTTACTCAGCAAAATCGTTTTGACAATTTCTGGTATGGCTTTTCTATAAAAAAAGGAGAGGAAGCACTGAAGTGCTTCCTCTCCTTTTTACCGTCCATGGTATATGCTAATTGACTATTGCACAGCTACCAGTTGGCTGGTAACCTGGTCACCTACACGCAGCTTCACGTAGTAGGAACCAGCCTGCAGGTTACGCAGGGGCTCAACTTGCTTACCGCTACGACGGCCTAAGCTCAGTTGCTGAACTTTTTGACCAACCGAGTTGAATACCTGTAGTTCAACTTCCTGCTGACCCGAAGGCACCAAGAAGTTTACATCGGCATTACCTGCAGAAGGGTTAGGATATACAGAGAACTGCAGGGCTTGAGCAACAGCCTTCTGGGTAGCCGTAATTACAGCCGTATAATTTACGAACTGGTTTCCGGCCAGCGTAACAAAATTAGGGTTGGCAGCCAGGTTACCCGAGTTGGTAGCAGTGGTATTGCCGGTAACTTCCGGAATAACATCGGAGGAATAGTAGCCGCCGTTATCGTTGTTTTGAGCAGCGAAGAATTGTAAAACGTCACCGTTCTGAATATCCAGATCAGCGCGGTCCAGCTCAATTTCCCAGCCTTGGGTACCGTTATGGGTCGGAGTGGCGGGAGTAGCGCCAACTAGTGTAAACACGTTTTTGAACGCCATCCGGGTCTTGTTCAGCCCGCCCGTGGTAGCCGCGTCAACCGTTACCGCCGTACCATCTACCGGGAGGTTACCGGTTACCTGGTCGGTGGCGGTTGCAGCCGTTCCGGTTCCGGTCAGACGAGTGTAGTCGATGATGCTGCTCGCCGAGTTAGTAGTTCCACCTTTTACCCCAAAACCGTAGTCTGTCTGGGTCAGCTCCATAGTGGGCGAGTTCTGCTGAAAAGAGGTGCCCGTGATGTTGCTCTTCGGTAATGCCGTGCCAGATGCCACCCCATTTTTACGGGGATGATTCATGTAAATCTGAAACGAGTTACCGTTCGATTCCAGAGCGCCGGTCAGCGCAACGTACACCTTCGTAGCGGTGGTTTTGGCATACAGCGCAACGAGACCATGGTCACCGAAACCCCGGATGGTGCTGTTGTAGCGGCCGATTTGAGTGTATCCCTCAGAAGCCAGTACTTGCCCATCAAGCGTTTGACCAAATGCAGCAGGAGCCATCAAAACGAGTCCGAGAGCAGCTAGAGTAAACTGTTTTTTCATGATAAAAAGAGAAGGTGAATGTATATGGCGCTGCCTAAAGGTAGGTAAGCACTTACCCCCCCGACTGCGCTATAAAAATACTACTTATTAAGACACATAAAAGTTATATCTCAATAATAAAAACGAGGTATCCGTAGCAAAACGCCATGTTGTCTGGCACTAATCAATACTATCTGAGAGTCCAGGCTACATCCACGACCATCTTGAATAGTAGGGGACTGATGGAATTAAGTAAGCATTTTTTTCTACCAGAATCTTTTTCGTGCTTCGTTGCGGATAACTGCAGAACTTGCGCTGCATACTGCCTTTGCAGGTAGTAACCGGATACTTCACTTCCTTTTTCCTGATCCAACATGATTCTAATTGCTGATGGCGGCTCGACCAAGAGCAACTGGTGCCAGCTTGACAACACCGGCAACCGGGTGTACTTCAACACCGAAGGCTACAACCCCGATTTTATGGGCACTGCCGCTATTGCCGCCTCGCTCGATAAAAACCTGCCCGATACACTACCCCGCCAGGAAGTAAGCAAGGTGTACTACTACGGGGCGGGCGTACATAATGCCGAGAAAGCCGAACGAGTAGCCGCCGCCATGCGCGAAATTTTCCCCAACGCCAACGTATTTGTGGCCGAAGACCTGCTCGCCGCCGCGCACGCGCTATTGGGCGATAAGCCAGGTTTTGCTGCTATTCTGGGTACGGGTACCAATTCCTGCCTCTACGATGGGGAGAAGATTACGTACAATGTAGATTCGCTGGGGTATTTCTTGGGCGACGAGGGCTCGGGCTCTTTCATTGGTAAACGCTTGCTGCGCGACTACCTGCGAGGGCTGTTGCCCGACGGGTTGCAGGAAATTTTTCAGGAAGAGTTCAAACACACCCGCGACGAAATCCTGGACCGGCTCTACAATCAGCCCCTGCCCAACCGCTTCCTGGCCAGCTTCGCCAAGTTCACCTACGACCACAACAACATCAGCTACTGCCGCGAGATTGTGCTACAAGGGTTCGAAACCTTCTTCGACAACATTGTGCGGCACTACCCCAACTACCAGGACTACACGTTCAACTGCGTGGGCTCGGTGGGCTACAACTTCCGCGACGCGCTGACCCAGGTGGCCCGCAGCCACAGTATGGAAGTGGGCAAAATCATCCGCTCCCCTATCGATGACCTGGTTTCCTACCACGAAGCGAAGCTGAAGTAGGCTTCAGGACGAGTAAAGCAACTCGATACCTGGTTCTGCTTTAATAAAGCATAAAACAAAATCGGCCGCCCCATGTGGGGCGGCCGATTTTGTTTGCCGTTGGCTGCAGCGTCAACTTAGTGCTGCACTACCAGGCGAATGGTTTGCTGCTGCTCACCGGCGGCTAAGCGCACGAGATACACGCCGTTGCTCAGGTTGCTCAGGGGCAGATCTACCTGCTTGGCACCAGCGGTTTGGCGGGCAGCGGGCAGCGTCTGCACGGTGGCACCTAGCAGGTTCGTTACCGTAATCTGCACGTTACCGGCTTGGGGCAGGGTGTAGCGCAGCTGGGCGGCGGTGGCGGCGGGATTAGGCGCGGCCGTCAGCTGCAGGGCCAGGGCTTCGCGGCGGGCTTTGCTGCTCAGAACCGTACCGGCCGGAATGGCAATGCGGCGCGAAGTGTATACGGCGTATTGACCGGGGGCCAGCGTGAGCGGAGCGGCGGGGTCAGCTACGGTGAGGGTCTGGCCGGTCAGGTAGTCATACCACGTGCCGGCGGCTTGGAAGTTAGGCACTACCGTGGCCGTCTGCACGCCAAAGTTGCCCACGATGGTCACGTTCAGGCGGGGGTCGGTGAGTTGCATGGTTTTCACCGCGCCGTTCAGGTTCTGGGTGAAGCTGGCCGGATTCTCAAATGCGGGCTCCTGCGTTTTGAGCGTAATCAGGCTGCGGTACACGTCGTACAAGCGGCGACGGTTGGCGTTCTGGTAGTAGGTCCACTCGGGGGCCTTATTGCTCAGCTTGCAGTCATCCTTGGGGTACGGTTGAGGAATAGTCCCATCGGGGCAGGAGAAGATAGACTTATCATAGCCCACTTCGCCAAATTGCCAGATCATTTTGGGGCCGGGCACCGGGAAGAAGAAGGCGGCGGCCAGCTCCTGCCGGGCCAAAGCCGTGGGCAGATTTTTCACCGAGTAATTACCAGCCACGTTGCCGAAGGCGAGGTTCTTATACATGAGCCGCTCTTCGTCGTGGCTTTCCATATAGGTAATCAGGTTGGGGGCGCTCCAGCCGCGGCCACCCTGAGCGGTGGTGCCGTAGTAGCCGTAGCTGAAGTTCGATTTGCCGCCTTCGTTGTAGCCCATGGTGCCTTCGTTGTAGGCATCCGTCATCTTGCCCCACAGCATCAGGCCCATATCCGACAAGACTTTTTCCTCGTCGTTGTTGCCCAAGTGCTCCAGGATGGAATAGGACGTAGGGTCCACGCTCACCAGGAAGTCCCGGTAGTCTTTCCAGATGTTCACGCGCGACTGGTCGTACTGGCTCCAGGCGCCGGCATCGGTGGTAACCTTCTGGGTAAAGCCTTTGCTGAGGTCGAAGCGGTAACCGTCGATATTGTATTCCTTCAGCCAAAACTCCATTACACGCTTGCTGAAGTAGCGGGTAAACGAGCTTTCGTGGTTGAAATCGTAGCCCACGTTGAAGGGGTGGGTGGCGGTGCGGTTAAACCAGGGGTTGGAAGTGGACGGGTTGCCATCCTCGAAGTACATCTGTACCATCGGGCTCTGGCCAAACGACTGGTTGAGCACCATATCCAGCACCACGGCCATACCGCGGCGGTGGCACTCATCAATGAAGCGCTTCAGGTCGTTTTTCGGGCCGTAATACTTGTCGGGGGCGAAGTAGAACGAGGTATTGTAGCCCCAGCTTTCGTTGCCCTCAAACTCGTTCACCGGCATCAGCTCAATCACATTCACGCCCAGGCGCTGAAGGTAAGCCAGCGTATCCACCAGCGTTTTGTAATCGTGGCGGGCAATGAAGTCGCGCGGCAGCAGTTCGTACACCACCATATCCTCTTTCTTGGGACGCTGGAAATTGGTAGTCTGGAATGTGTAGCCGGGGGCGTTGCTTTGCAGCACCGAGACGATGCCCGTAGTCCGTCCGGCAGGGTAGGCCTTCAGGCCAGGGTAGGTAGCGGCGGTAATGTATTGGTCGTTATTGGGGTCAAGCACCTTCTCAGTGAAAGGGTCGGGTACGCGCAGGCCGCCGTCAACCTGAAACTGATAGGCGTACTCCTGCCCGGCAGTCAGGCCATCAATCTGAATCCACCAACGGCCATCTACCGAGTTATCGGCAGTGCCGGCGGCGTTGGGCGTGCGCTTCATGTACGAGGCATCGTTGGCCGTCCAGTTATTGAACTCCCCAATAGCGTGAATGAACTGCTTGTTCGGTGCCGTGAGGCTCAGGATGGCGGAAGTGCCGTTGTTGATGTACGTTACCCCGTCGCGCTTGGCCCCGGCGGGCAAGGCGGCCAGCGTTACGGCTGCGCGGGTTTGCAGCACGAGGTCGGAAGAAGCCGTTGCGGTACCATTGGTAGCCGTCAGGCGCACCGTGTTGGCACCAGCCTGCGTGAGCGTTACGCTGGCGCTGATGCTGGTGGTGTTGGTCTGCTGGGCAATCTGGGTGCCGTTCAACGACAGCGTGAGCGTGGCGGGCACGGCCGAGGTGCCGGTAACGGTGGTGGGCGTGTTCAGCGGCACCGACGTGGCACCCGGGCCCGTGGGAGCCGTAAAGCGCAGGTCAAACTGGTTCTGAGCCACATCCACGTAGATGTCGCCGTTAGGTCCGCGGCCTACTAAGGTACCATCGGCGTTTTTGAAGATCATGCCCAGGCGGTAGATAGTGGTACCCGCTGGAATGGGATAGTAGGTGTTGGGCGTAAACGTGATGGTGTACACGTTGGCGCTTACCCGGGTCATTTTGGCGGCTGGGTCAGCTTGGTTAAAGCTGGGGCTTTTGACGTTGGTCCACTGCGTACCGGTGGGGCTGTCAATCACCACGCCTGTCCAGATGTACACGTCGCCGGTGAAGTTGGCTAGTGCTGCGTTGCCCTGAGTGGCATTGTACGTGATGGTTACCGCCTGACTGGCCAGAAATGGCGAGGGCTGCGTGGTAACCACCTGAGCCCGCAAAACCGGCCCTGCGGCCAGCATTGCCACCAGACTCAGAATAAGTCGAAGTGCTTTCATGAAAAAAGGAGTTGGGAATTTAAAAAATGGATGCTCATCTTTGGTGCCCTATTGACCGTATCAGAAAGAGAACAACCGATACGAGTGCAAGAGGGCATTAAAGATACGGTAAGTACTCACGTACTGCCAAGTCAATAGCGGCTTTTCTCGTAGATTTAAGCGCGTTTTAATTTCACTGAGCTTCCCGCGTGGTTTTGTTGTCTGGCCCTCGTTTTTCCGCATGGCAGCTCGGGTTGCGTACCTGCTTCTTATTGGCCGCGCTGCTTTCTATAGCTACAGCGCAAGCCCAGGCGCCCACAGTGGCACTGGCTACCGGTCAGCGGCCCACTACATCGGCCTATTCCCCCACCGATACGCTGCCGCCGGTTTCCCGCCTCAATCAACGGTTGCCTGTTCTGGCCGGAGGGTTGGTAGTGTCGTATTCAGCCAGCATGTACCTGCTGAGCAAAGGCTGGTACACTGGTGAGCGGACGCGCTTTCACTGGTTTAACGACCTGCCCGAATGGAAGCAGATGGACAAGGCCGGCCATTTTTGGGGGGCTTTCCACGAGAGCCGGGGCGCGGTGGATATGCTGAGCTGGGCCGGCGTGCCCGACCGACGGGCCACCTGGTACGGGGGCTTCGTGGGGTTCCTGCTCCAAAGCCCTATCGAGCTACTTGATGGCCGTGACCCGGAGTACGGAGCCTCCGCCACCGATTTGGCTGCCAATTTCCTGGGCTCGGCCGGGCTGATTGGGCAGCAGCTGGCCTGGAACGAGGTGCGCATCATGCCCAAGTACTCCTTCCATACCACCCGCTACTCCGCCCTGCGCCCCAATGTGCTGGGCCGCAGTCTGGCCGAGAAGCACCTCAAAGACTACAACGGCCAGACCTACTGGCTCTGCGCCGATGTGGGGGCTTGGCTGCCGAGCACCTCGCGCTGGCCCCGTTGGCTGCAGCCGGCCCTAGGCTACGGAGCCCAACAAATGGTGTTCAACGACCCCGATGCCAACGCCGCCCTGGGCCTGCGGCCCTACCGGCAGTTCTACCTCAGCCTCGACGTGGATTTACGCCGCATTCCGACCCGTAGCAAAGTGCTGAAGCGGGTATTCTACGTGGCCAGCATCTTCCACTTGCCGGCTCCGGCGCTGGAATGGAACGCCCGGCGCGGTTTTGTGGCGCACGGGCTGTACTACTAAATCACAGATGTTGCAGATAAGGCAGATAGCGCAGATTCGTTCTGACGGCAGGCGGTAGCAGAATGATGGATAGTGTATACACCGCAGATTTTTGGTGGCGGCTGAGCAGGAAGTTACGCGCTGTTTTCCGGAGCTTGGCACGAAAAGTTATGGAAAACTGAAGCCGGTGAAAGCGAAGACCAGAAGCCCACGTTATACCAAGAGCCCCTTCTTTTGAGGCATAGAGTTAGCGTGAACTCACCTGTGCCCGTAAGCTGGCAGATTATGGCAAACAGCTATGCCTACTGTATCTTTTTGCAAGTTTTTCGTGTTATACCCCGAACTTCGCCCGTTTCGGGTCCAAGCCGTTGTTTCACTCAACGGCATCTGTGAAATCAGCCTAATCAGCGTTAATCTGTGATTTATGAATGTTGGAGACCGTGTACGCCTGCTCACCGGGCGCGAAGAAGGCATTGTAACCCGCCTGCTCAGCGAGGAGCTGGTGGAAGTAGCCATTGATAATGATTTCACCATTCCGGTGCTACGCCGCGAAGTGGTAGTGGTAGCCGCCGAGGAAACCAAGGCCTTCGGGCAGAGCGCCGCCGCCATTGCCTCCGAGAAAAAAGCGGCCGCAACCGGTGCCGCCCACGCCGCTCGAGCCGCCAAAGCTGCGGGCACCCCCACAGCCGCCCAGCCGAGCAAATCGGAAGGGCCGGCCCCGGTGAAAGCCGACAAAACCGTAGCCCCGCCCGTGCAGAAAGGCCTGTACCTGGCCCTCACCCACCAGTCGCCGGAGTTGCTGGCCTTGCACCTCGTCAACCACACCGACCGGGACGTGCTCTACACCTTCGGGGAGGAGCGCCAGGGCAAGTACCGAGGCCTGAAGGCTGAAAAGCTGGAAGCCAAAGCCGCCAGCCCGGCCCTGGGCCACTGGCATCTCAAGGACTTCGACCAGTGGCCGGCGGCCGTGGTGCAGTTGCTGCCCTACCGGTTCAATGGCACTGAGGCCTACGAGCTGCTCACCAAACGGCTGCAGTTCAAGGCCGCCAGCTTCTACACCAGCCGCCAGCCCAACGTACCGGTGCTGCAGCGTGAGGCCTACCTGTTTCAGCTGGATGAGAAGCCCGCCGCCCCGGTAGCCATTGCCCCCGAGAAGCTAGCCGAAACGCTTAAGGCACAACTAACCGGCAACGCCCCGGCCAAGCCCGCCGCCGTGGCCCCGGCCCCCGAGCCGGCTAAGGCAATTGTGGCTCCGCCCCACGAGGTGGATCTGCACCTGGAAGCCCTGATGCCGGAAGGCGCCGAGGGCCTGAGTAACACGGCTATTCTCAAGCTTCAGCTCGAAGCCTTTGAGGATACCCTGAGCCGCGCCCTGGCTACTAACATGCACGAAATCATCTTCATCCACGGCTCCGGCAACGGCACCCTACGCAAAGAGCTGCACAAACTGCTCAGCCGCAACCGGGACATCAAGTTCTTCGAGGATTCGCGGAAGGAAAAGTTCGGCTACGGCGCTACGCTGGTGCGCTTGAAGTAGAACGCGGATTTTGCGGATTAAAAGGATTGCGCAGATTTGGGATACGGACTTAGTGCCGTGATGACAGGTTTTTCCGGTCCGGCGGCTGCAAGCCGTCGGGCCGGTTGTCGTTAGCTGAGGTCGATTCGTTGTTGTTCGGGTGGCAGTTGGCGTCAACCGACCCGACGGCTTGCAGCCACCGGACTGGGGTGGAATGCAACTCCATGGTTCAACCCGCTACTTTAGCGGTTGTAATCAGTTCCGCTTCATGAAATTTCCCGCGCTTCTCGCCGCTTCTCTCCTCCCCCTTACCCTGGCGGCTCAGCAGCTGCCCGTGCCGCGCAACCTGCAGGCCACCTACGCCGAAGGCACCCGCTCGGTAACTGGCCAGCCCGGCCCCAACTACTGGCAGAACTCAGCCGACTACAAGCTGAAAGTCAATTTCGACCCGACCACGCGGCTGGTAAAAGGCACCGCTGATATTGCCTACCACAACCAAAGCCCCGACTCGCTCAGGCAGCTGTGGTTCAAGCTCTACCCCAACCTGTACAAGAAAGGTGCCCCCCGGGCCAGCGGCATGAGCCCCGAGGACGTGGGCGAGGGCATGAAGCTGGAAAAGTTGACCATCAACGGGCAGGCGGTGGATGTGGCGAAACTTAAGGCTGATTTTACCAACCTGACGGTGCCCATGCGCCGGGCCATCGGGGCCAAGCAAACGGCCCAGATTTCGGTTACGTATAGTTACACGCTCAACAAAGGCTCCCACATGCGCACCGGGGAGGTGGAGCCGGGGGCTGATTTTGTGGCCTACTTCTTCCCCCGCGTGGCCGTGTACGACGACATCGACGGCTGGAACCGTAACCCTTATATCGGCAGCCAAGAGTTTTACAACGACTTCGCCAACTTCTCCGCCGACATCACCGTGCCCCGCAACTTTGTGGTGTGGGCCACCGGCGACCTGACCAACGCCGACAAAGTGCTGGGCAAGAAGTACGCCCAGCGCCTGCGCGAGGCCGAAACTAAGGACGGCATCACCTCTATCATCAGCGCCGCCGACCTCAAAGCCCGCGACCTGACGGCCCCCGCCGCTCAGAATACCTGGCACTTCGAGGCCAAGAACGTGACGGACTTCGCCTTTGCCACCACCGACCACTACGTGTGGCAGGCCAGCAGCCTGGTAGTGGACCCCGCCACCAAGCGACGCACCCGCGTGGATGCCGTGTACAACCCCGAGCACAAGGATTACGAGGAGGTGGTGCACTTTGCCCGGAAAACGGTGGAGGCCATGAGCTACACCTTCCCCAAGTGGCCCTTCCCCTACGCCCACGAAACCATTTTCGACGGGCTGGACCAGATGGAGTACCCCATGATGGTGAACGACAACCCCACCAGCACCCGCGAGGATGCCATTACGCTCACCGACCACGAGATTTTCCACACGATGTTCCCATTCTACATGGGCATCAACGAAACCAAGTACGGCTGGATGGATGAGGGCTGGGCCACCATCGGCGAGTGGCTGATTTCGGGCATGATTGACCCCAAACTGGACGACGACTACGGCATTGCCCCCTACGCCGCCGCTGCCGATACCGAGGTGGATCTGCCCATCGTCACGCTCAGCACCCAGCAGACGGGCACGCCCTTCTTCCTCAACTCCTACCCCAAACCGGGCCTGGGCTACCTCTACGTGAAGGATTTACTGGGCGACGAGCTGTTCACGAAGGCCCTGCATACCTACATCCGCCAGTGGAACGGCAAGCACCCCATGCCTTACGACTTCTTTAACTCAATGAACGCCGGGGCCGGCCGTAACCTCAACTGGTTCTGGCAGCGCTGGTTTTTCGACGGCGGCTACCCCGACCTAGCCATCCAGCAGGTTACTAAAACATCGATGGGCTATGATGTAATAGTGGAAGCCAAAGGTACCAAGCCCGTGCCCGTAGACCTCACTGTAACCTTCCAGGATAACTCCATCGAGAAGCTGCACCGCACAATCGGCGTGTGGGAACAAGGCGCGAAAACCGTAACCGTGCCCCTAGCCACCACCAAAGCCGTGAAGCAGGTGAAGCTAGGCGCCACCCTCGTGCCCGACAGCTACCCGAAGGATAATTTGTGGGAAAGTAAATAAGTAGCTGTTTCCACTGTGGGACTTTTACTTCTATTCGTGTTTATTCCAGGCCTGCTAGCTTGGGGGTTGGCTGTTTACGTCGTTGCCGGCAGCTGGCCACTGTGTTCTATTGAAGTGGCGGCTGGTACCCTGCTAGCGCTTCTGGGCTTGATTGGGCCGCTTATTCGGTGGAAAATTACTGGTAAGCTCCACGCTTTGGAGCCTGCTTTTGTGTATCTCAGCTCGTGCGTAGTTGTGCCGGGTGGAATGGGCCTACTCATCAGTTGGTTTTGGAAGCATGGCTACGGTCTGCTAGTGGCTAATACGCTTCTTACGGCCGTAATTCTAATTTTTCCGTTTGTCTGCGGCTACTTTTTCTTGGTACCTGAGCGTTGGAGCGTACCTAAGATTCTAGGTATTAAACCTTACTATTAGTACAGGGTTAGCATGCTTCGCTGTTCATCTTTACCTACCTTTGCCCGCAGTGATGGGTCGCCCCACCGCGGCGCTGCAAAGCGACGAGGAAAGTCCGGGCAACGCAGAGCACCCTGCTTCCTAACGGGAAGGACGGCGTAGCGTAAAGCGGCGTCGGACAGCCAGTGCCACAGAAAATTACCGCCAGGCGGTGAAATGGTGAGTTGGTGAACTAGTGAGTTGCTGTTCAATCTGCGCAAGCGGAACGAATAACTCACCATTTCACAATTTCACTATCTCACCTTTGGTAAGGGTGAAAAGGTGCGGTAAGAGCGCACCAGCGGCTGGGTGACCAGTCCGGCTGGGTAAACCTCAGGGGTTGAAAGACCAAATAAGCTGGTACGCGGCCCTTTCGGGGGGCGCACCGGGCGGCTCGTCCGGCGCCAGCGGGTAGGTTGATGGAGCCCGCGCGCAAGTTCGGGCCTAGATAAATGGTGGGGCCGTTTGTCTTCGGGCGGGCGGACAAAACCCGGCTTACAGACTCATCACCCCCATCAAAACGGCCGCCGCATCTTCGGGTGCGGCGGCCGTTTTGGTTGCGGCATGCTCCAGGCCAGGAGCAATAGCTAGACGTGATTCCCCCTTAAGAAATGTCGCGCATCAGACGAGTGCGGGCCAGGCGCGGTTGCCGAATGGCAGCACAGGCCTTAGAGCTAATTCTTACCGGGACTCACCGATTATTACCCACTCCAACACCACACCCGCCTGATGCGCGACATTTCTTAAGGAGGATAATCACTTCCACCTCTAGTCATAGTATCCTGGAAAATCGGGCTAAATAGTGTTATTTCGCATACACAAACGTTTGCATAATGGCTGATTCTATACGTGTGGTAACCGGGTCTTCCCGCCGCTGGCCACTGGTGCTGGCTGGCTTTGGCTGGTTGATTGCGCTGCTGATTTCCCTCCCGGCCCTCGCTCAAAAAGCTCCGCCCAAAACGGCCGACGTGTACGTGGACGGGACCGGGGTGCTGCGCTGGCGGGGCTCGAAGCAAGAAGTGGCGTTGTTCGGGGTGAACTACACTACGCCGTTTGCTCACTCCTACCGGTCCCACCGCCGCCTGGGCGTCACGCCCGAGCAGGGCATCGACCAGGACGTGTACCACCTTTCGCGGCTGGGCATTGATGCGTTTCGGGTACACGTCTGGGATGTAGAAATTTCCGATACACTGGGCAATGTGCTGCAGAATGAGCATCTGCGCCTACTCGATTACCTGCTGCAGCGGCTCAAGCAGCGCGGCATCAAAACAGTGCTGACGCCCATAGCCTACTGGGGCAACGGCTACCCCGAACCCGACACGGCCCAGACCGGCTTCTCGGCCATCTACCCCAAGGGCCGGGCCTATAACAACCCGCGCGCTATTCGGGCCCAGGAAAACTACCTCCGGCAGTTCCTCAACCACCGCAACCAGTACACCGGCCTGCTCAACCGCGAGGACCCCGATATCATTGCCTACGAAGTATGCAACGAGCCCCACTACCGCCAGCCCGAGGCCGAAGTAAGTGAATTTGTGCAGCGGATGGTAGCGGCCATGCGCTCCACAGGCTACACCAAGCCCATCTTCTACAACCTGGCCGAAAGCCCGGCCGTGGCTAACGCCATTCTGAGCAGCCCGGTGCAGGGCTTCACGTTTCAGTGGTACCCCTCGGCGCTGGTAAACGGACACACGCTGCGCGGCAATCTGCTGCCGTTGGTGGAGAAATACCCGATTCCGTATGCTCAGGACCCGCGCTTTGCTGATAAGCCCCGGCTGGTGTACGAGTTTGAATCGGCCGATATTCTGCAGCCGGTGATGTACCCGCTCATGGCCCGTAGCTTCCGCAGCGCCGGTTTCCAGTGGGCCACTCAGTTTGCCTACGACCCACTAGCCCTGGCTTACGCCAACACCGAGTACCAGACGCACTACCTCAACCTGGCCTACACGCCCGCCAAAGCCATCAGTCTGCTGATTGCGGGTAAGGTATTCCGGCAGGTGAAGCGCAACCAACAGTTCAAGGCTTACCCCCAGGATTCCACGTTCGGCAATTTTCGGGTGAGCTACTGCAACGGCCTGAGTGAGCTGAACACGTCGGAGGAGTTCTACTACACCAGCACCACCACTACCGCCCCGCGCAAGCCGGCGACCCTGCGCCGGGTGGCCGGTACCGGCTCCTCGCCCCTGGTGCAGTACCAGGGCACCGGGGCCTACTTCCTCGACCAGCTGGCCCCCGGCGTATGGCGGCTGGAGGTGATGCCCGATGCCATTCAGGTGCGCGACCCATTCGCCAAAACCTCCCTGCGCCAACCCGTCACCCGCATCGTCTGGAATACCCAGCCGCTGCGCCTCAGCTTGCCCGGTCTGGGCGCTGACTTCACGGTGCGGGGCCTGAATGAGGGCAACACCTTTCAGGGCCAGGCCAACGGCGGCACGGTGGCGCTCCGGCCCGGCGTGTACGTGGTGGCCGCTCGGGGCAAAAACACCGCTGCGTACACAGCGCAAACTCAACTGGGAGCCATCAAGCTGGGCGAGTTTGTGGCTCCAGCGGCCACGGAGTTGCCGGCCCAGGTAATGCATACGGCTCCGGACCAGCTACCAGCTGGACAGCCGGCAGTGCTCCGTGCCACCCTGGCCGGGGTAGAAGCGGCGGATTCGGTACTACTGATTGCCCAGCATTTCTACGGGCAGACGCGCACAATACCCATGCGCCGCCCTACCCTGACGACTGCTGAGGCTACCGTGCCCACCGAGCTGCTCTATCCCGGCCTGCTGCGCTACTGGGTAGTTGTGAAGCACCACCAACAAACTACTACCTTCCCCGGCGGCTATGCCGGGAGCCCCCGCAATTGGGACTACTCTCCCCAAGAACACTGGGAAACGCCCATCGTACCAGCTGGGGCTCCACTCCCGTTGTTCCAGGCTGCTCAGGACCAGCAGCGGGTTGAAACAGGCGGTGTAAATGGCGCGGGCTGGACGGACTACGTGACTACCAGCAGCGGCCACCTGGCCCTGCGGCTGCTCCAGGCACCCACGCCCGCTAACCCACCAGCCTTCTTCGATGCTGCCGCGCCAGTGGCGTTTCTGCGGGCTTACTTCGGCGACCGGCTGGCTGCCCGGGCCCCGGAAACCGGCAACTTCCGCGAACTGGTGCTGCGTGCCCGCCGTAGCGGTGGGGCCGGCTCCGTACGCTTCGTACTCACCACCCGCGACGCCGCCGCCTACACGGTCGAAGTAGAAGTGGGTTCCGAACTACAGGAAATTCGGGTACCGCTGGCAGCGTTCCGGCCCGGGGCCCAGGCGCTGTTGCCGCGCCCGTACCCCAGCTTTCTGCCGATGTATGCCCCTGCTGCTCCCGTTGGCCCGGCCTTGCCAATTGCGCAAGTGGAAGTGCTGCAGATTCTGCTTGGCCCGGCTGCCGCTTCCGGATCTGCAGAGCGGCCGTACCTGGATATTGAATCAGTGGAGCTGCGGTAATCGAACGTCCGGTTCGGCGGGCAGAGCCCGTCGGGCCGGTTGCCGCCTGAACGACAACGCCTGAACGACAACGCCTGAACGACGACGTGCGTCCGGTACCTAACAACTTCAGCTACCAACAACCGGCCTGATGGCTTGCAGCCGCCGGACCGGATACTGCCACATAACCCTGCATCAGAGCGGCACGTTTTGTACCTTTCGCGGCCTACACTTTTGTTCTTTCTATGCCCCGCATTCTCATTATCGACGACGAAAAGGCCATTCGGCATACGCTGAAGGAAATCCTCGAATACGAAAGCTACCAGGTAGATCAGGCGGAGGACGGCCCCACCGGCCTCGATATGCTTATCCGTGACAAGTACGACGTGGTGCTCTGCGACGTGAAGATGCCCAAGATGGACGGCATTGAGGTGCTGGAGCGGGCCCGCATTCTGGCTCCCGGCGCCACGTTTATCATGGTATCGGCCCACGGCAACGTGGAAACGGCCGTGGATGCCACCAAAAAAGGCGCCTACGATTTCCTGCAGAAGCCGCCAGACCTGAACCGCCTGCTGGTAACCGTGCGCAACGCCCTCGACCACAGCAAGCTGGCCACCGAAACCACCAAGCTCAGCACCGAGAACAAGACGCTTAAGAAGAAGCTAGCCAAGAACTCGGAAATGATTGGGGACTCGGAAGCCCTTTCGGCGGTGCGCAAAGCCATTGAGAAGGTAGCTCCCACCGATGCCCGCGTGCTCATTACCGGCCCCAACGGCGCGGGCAAGGAGATGGTAGCCCGGCAGCTGCATGAGCTCAGCAACCGCAGCAATGGGCCGCTGGTAGAAGTAAACTGCGCCGCCATTCCCTCCGAGCTGATTGAGTCGGAGCTATTTGGGCACGAGAAAGGCTCGTTTACTTCGGCGGTAAAGCAGCGCATCGGTAAGTTTGAGCAGGCTGACGGCGGCACCCTGTTCCTGGATGAAATTGGGGATATGAGCCTTTCGGCTCAGGCCAAGGTGCTGCGGGCACTGCAGGAAAATAAGATAACCCGCGTGGGCGGCGAAAAAGAAATTTCGGTGAATGTGCGCGTGCTGGCCGCTACCAACAAGGACCTGCTACAGGAAATTGCCGACAAAAACTTCCGCGAGGACTTGTACCACCGCCTGTCCGTTATCCTTATCCAAGTGCCGGCCCTCAACGACCGGCGCGACGATATTCCGGCCCTCATTGAGAAGTTTCTCAAGGACATTGCCCAGGAGTACGGCAACAAGCCCAAAAAGGTAGATGCCGCCGCGCTCAAGTACCTGCAAAACCTCGACTGGCGCGGCAATATCCGGGAGCTGCGCAACGTGGTAGAGCGGCTGGTAATTATGAGTGACGACACCATTATGGAGGCAGACGCCCGCGCTTTTGCGGGTAAGTGAGCCTGGCAAAACCAGCCGTAGAGGTTTGGTTTGCGTAGTAGAAGCCCCGGGCAGCCCAGCTGTTCGGGGTTTTGTTTACGTGCTTTCCGCTCCATTCTGTATGACTTCCTTTTTTGATGAGCTGCTAGGCATGCAGGCCACGGCTGAGACAATTACCGTTGGGCAAACCTGTGCCCGGACAGTGCTGGTATTCTCGGTTGCCCTGATTCTACTGCGGCTTTCGGGCCGGCGCACGTTTGGCGGCAACAGTGCCCTGGATATGGTGGTCAAGTTTATGTTTGGAGCCCTGCTCAGCCGCGTTATCATTGCCGATGCTCCGATGGGCATTACGTTTGCCGCCGCCGCCGCACTGGTGTGCGTGCACCGGATACTAGCCTACGCTCTGTATTTCTCCCCTGCTCTGCGCCGGATTGTGAAGGGCACCGATTCTGTGCTGGCCGAGGGAAGCACCATTCATCAGCACGAGTTGCGCAAGGCCAGCGTGAGTGAGGCGGAGCTACGCGCCGGCGTCCGCGCAGCAGCCAATACTGACGAGCTGAGCAACCTGGAAAAGATACGCCTGGAGCATGATGGAACCATCACCGTAATCAAAAAGCCCGAGTAGATTCGGCCCTAAAAACGCCCGGCGGGCAACCGTTGGTGAGCAGAAAATAGCAGCGGCTAGTTGATGTGATACGTGCGCAGCCGCAGGGAATTTAGCAGCACCGAAACGGAGCTGAGGGCCATTGCCCCGGCGGCCAGCATGGGGGAAAGCAGCCAGCCGGTGAACGGGTAGAGCAGGCCCGCTGCCACCGGAATACCCAACGTATTGTAGATAAAGGCAAAAAACAGGTTTTGACGAATGGTGCGCATGGTTTGGCGCGAGAGGCCGATGGCCGTTACTACTCCCTGCAAGTCGGAGCGCATCAGGGTGATGTCGGCGGCGGCCATTGCCACATCCGTGCCCGAACCCATGGCAATTCCAATATCGGCCTGGGCCAGGGCGGGCGCATCGTTAATACCGTCGCCGACCATGGCCACCACCCGCCCTTCGGCCTGCAGCTCCTTCACTTTACCGGCCTTGTCCTGGGGCAGTACATCGGCAAAAAACCGGCTGATGCCCACTTGCCCCGCTACCCGCGCGGCAGTTTGCGCATTGTCGCCGGTCATCATCACCACTTCCAAGCCCCGTTGCTGCAGCCGCTGGATGGCCGCCGCTGAGGTTTCCCGCACAGTATCGGCCACACCGAACACCGCCACCAACTCTCCATCCACGGCGGCGTACAGTACCGTTTTGGCCTCCGTCAGCAACTGGTTAGCGGCCTGCTGCATCTCCGGGCTTAATTGGATTGCCTGTTCCGTGAGCAGGCGCAGGTTACCTATCAGGACTGCGCGGCCCGCCACCGTAGCGCCCGCGCCCCGGCCTTCGTAGGCCCGAAAATCGGTTACTGGCAGCGCGTTGACCTTGGTTGCTTCAGCGTAGCGCACTACGGCTTCTGCCAGCGGGTGCTCACTTTGCCGTTCCAGCGCCACCAGTAAGGCCAGCAGCTCCGCTTCCACTTGTCCGGCCCCCTTTACAAAATCTGTCACGGCAGGCTCCCCGCGCGTAATGGTGCCGGTTTTGTCCAGCAACACGGTGTTCACCTGGTAAGCCTTTTCCAGCGCCTCAGCGTTGCGGATAAGTACGCCCTGCTCGGCACCCCGGCCGGTACCCACCATAATGGCCGTGGGCGTAGCCAAACCCAGCGCGCAGGGGCAGGCAATAATCAGTACCGCCACAAAGTTAACCAGGGCCAGAGGCAGCCGTTGCCCCGGCTCAGCCAGCGCAAACCACACGGCAAACGTACTGATGGCAACAAGAATAACGACCGGCACAAACACGGCACTTACCTTATCGGCCAAGCGCTGAATGGGTGCCCGGCTGCCTTGGGCTTCCTCTACCAACCGCACAATCTGGGCCAGTACAGTATCGGCGCCCACCTTGGTTACCCGGAATAGGAAGGCCCCGGTTTTGTTGAGCGTGGCCCCAAATACCACGTCCCCAGCCCGTTTTTCCACCGGCAGACTCTCCCCAGTTAGCATGGCCTCATCCAGGCTGGACTGCCCGCTGAGGATGATGCCGTCGGTGGCTACTTTCTCGCCGGGGCGCACCAGAACTTCGTCGCCGAGCTGCACCTGCTCAATGGGTACATCTACTTCCTGCCCATTACGCAGTACGCGGGCTGTTTTGGCCTGCAGGCCCACCAAGGCTTTTATGGCGGCCGACGTTTGGTGCTTGGCCCGGCTTTCCAGCACCTTCCCCAGCAGAATCAGGGCAATAATGGTAGCCGTGGTATCATAGTACACCTCCGGCATAAGCCCCTGTCGCATAAAGAAACGGGGGGCTACCGTGGCAGCCAAACTGTACAGAAAGGCCGCGCCGGTGCCCACAGCAATGAGGGTATCCATGCTGGCGGTGCCGTGGCGCAGGTTTTTCCAGGCGGCCACGTAAAACTCCCGCCCACTGTAGAGCAGCACCGGCAGCGTGAGCAGCAGCAGCACATAGTTGAGCAGCGGGGTAGAAATCCGGCTCAGTAGGTTAGGCCAGAGCATGAGCATACTCAGCGGCATAATTACCAGGGCCAGCCCTACTGCCACCTGAAACCGCCGCTGCAGATGGGCGTAGGCCTGGGCCTTGCGCTCCTCCAGTTCCTCATCTTTGACGAGCGGCGCACTGGCCGCGGGAGCCGTTACCGGCTCATGCACCGTGTAACCGGCCTGCTCCACCGCTGCCTTCAGCCCGGAGCGGTCAATCTGGGAGGGCAAGTAGTCGATGGTGGCCTTTTCGGAAGCCAGATTGACGGTAGCGCGCTGCACGCCGGGCGTGCGGCTGAGGGCCCGCTCCACGAAGTTGGAGCAGGATGCGCACGTCATACCCTCAATATTCAGGATATCGGTGCGGGTAGCTTCGGAGGTAGCGGCCGGCTCCGGTATAGGCAGTTGGGACGAATTAGAGGATTGCATAAGCGGAAAATCGGCTTGCAGGATCGACGACCGATCCTTCCACAAGATAACTGCCTCGCCTGCCGAATGGATGTGCAGAATTGCTTGGCCACGGGTACAACATTCACGCCGTCGCTCCGAGGCTGGCTACTCACGCCGGTGCTCGGAGTGAAGGCCGAGAGCTTACACCATCTGGTTGCAGCCGCGCACGTCGGAGTTATCGAGGCGGCCCAGCACTTCGAAGGAGCCATCCGGGTGCAGGCGGGCCAAGTCTTTGGTTTCGATAAAGGCGCAGCTGTCCACGTTGGCCAGGTCAATGACGTTGATAGCCCCGGCGGCGCGGGTTGCCGACACTGAAAACGGGTCGGAAGGGTCGCGTAGCAGCACCCGCAGCTGGGGTGGGGCGTGAAACCGGCCGTCGCCGAAGCTATAGGCCTGGCCCAGCAGCTCCGTCATGCCGTACTCGGAGTGAATGCCGGCCGGCCCGAAAGCTACTTGCAGCTCCGCGTGCAGTTCTTCCCTAATCATTTCACGGCGGCGGCCCTTCATGCCTCCGGTTTCCAGCACCGTGAGTCCCTGCAGCTCCGGCCGGCCGGTGTAGGCAGCCGCAAAATCGAGCAGGGCGTAGCTCACTCCTAGTAGCAGCACTTTTCGGCTCGTATCCTGCTTGGCCTGCGCCAGGGCCGCCACAAGCGCCGCGTGGTCGTGCAGGAAAAAGGCCGGCTCCCGCTGACCCGATACCTGGGCGAAATGCTCCACCATAGCCACCAACGAGGAGTTGCCCTGCTCCAGATACGACGGCAGCAGCGCCAGCACCGTCCAACCCGAAAGGGGGCCGTAATACTGCTCAAAAATGCGGGCCGCGTGCTGACGGTACAATTGCGGGTCGCGCACAAAGTGCTGGCTGCGGCTCTGGCGGGTAGTGCCGCTGCTCAGGAACGTTTCCCGAGGGGTCCAGTCGGCGGCATCGGTGCGTACGTCCTGGGTTTTAAAAAACTCAATGGGCAGAAATGGAATGTCGGTCAGCTGCTGCACCTGCTCAGGCTGGCAGCCTAGCGCGTGCAGGTATGCGGCGTAGGGCTGGCAGTGCTGGGCCTGGTAGCGAAACAGTTCCAGCGCGGCAGCGGGAGCCGTTTCGTTGGTGAGCGTAGGGAGCTGCTCAAGGTGGTGGTGGCGGAAACTCATTCGGGGCAGCAAGGGTTAGCGAAGCATAGAACAATGTGGCCCGCGCTTCGTTCGTTCAGATGTTGTACCTTCCCGTCCATCGGGGCTTTGCCCTCCGGCTGTATATCCTGGCTTTGTATGCTCATACTTCGTACACTTCGTTATGCTTTCCTGCCAGTTGTTGCGCTGGCTTTCGGCTCCTGCATCAGCCCGCCCGACTACCCTGATACGCCGGAAATTGAGTTCAAGAACATCACGCAGGAGCGTGTCACGGATACGAGAGGGACCTATGATAAGCTCGTTATTACCGTTGGCTACAAGGACGGGGATGGGGACCTAGGCATCCGTACCAGCGAAATTGACCCAACTCAATCCAATAACCCCGACAGCTACAACTACGTATGCACGCTGCAGCTGCGCAATTCCAGCGGTAATTTCGAGGATTTCAACTTCACGCAGCGCTTCCCTGGTTATAGTGGGCAATACCCCTACCTGCGCCCCGAGGAACAGGGCGACCGGAAAGCCCCGCTAAAGGGCGACATCAACTATACCGTTGATCTTTTCAAGTCGCCACCTTTCATCCAGACGGGTACGGTGTTGCGCTTTAAAGTGCAGATCAAGGACCGGGCCCTCAACGTCAGCAATGAAGTTCTGACTACGCCCATCACCATTCAGCCCTAATCGTACATTGCCGCTTCAAACCGTTCTGCCGGCTACGCATCACTCCGCTTGGTAGTGATGAGCAGCCGGCAGAACGGCTTTTATGGCGTTAGTAAATGGCGGAGAAACGCTTGGGGTCGGCTTCCTGCATCATTTCGTACACGGCATCGAACACATCCTCAGCGTTGGGCTTGCTGAAGTAGTCCCCGTCGGAGCCGTAGGGCGGGCGGTGGGCCTGGGCCGCGAGGCAGCGTGGCTGCGAATCAAGGAAGCGGTAAGCCTGCTGCTCATCCAACACCTGCTGCATCATGTAGGCCGTAGCGCCGCCGGGCACGTCCTCATCGGCAAACAGTACGCGGTTGGTGCGCTGCAGGGAGTCGGCAATAACGTGGTCCACGTCGAAGGGCAGCAGGGTCTGCACGTCAATCACCTCCACTTTAATGCCTACCTCCTCCAGCTGCTTGGCGGCATCCAGCACAATGCGGCACATGGAGCCGTAGGTAACAATGGTCAGGTCATCGCCTTTTTTCAGGGTTTCGGGCTGACCCAGCGGCAGCGTGAACTCGCCCACGTTCTGCGGAATCCGCTCCTTGAGGCGGTAGCCGTTCAGGCACTCAATCACAATGGCCGGCTCATCGGAGCGCAGCAGCGTGTTGTAGAAACCGGCGGCCTGGGTCATGTTGCGCGGCACGCATAGGTGCATCCCCCGGATAGAGCCCAGAATCATCTGGATGGGTGAGCCGCTGTGCCAGATGCCTTCGAGGCGGTGGCCCCGGGTGCGCACAATCAGCGGGGCCTTCTGGCCGCCTTTGGTGCGGTACTGCAGGCAAGCCACGTCGTCGGAGAGAATCTGAATGGCGTAGAGCAGGTAGTCGAGGTACTGAATTTCGGTGATGGGGCGCAGGCCGCGCATGGCCGCGCCAATGCCCTGGCCCACAATAGTGCACTCCCGGATGCCGGTATCCGTCACGCGCAGCTCCCCGAATTTCTCCTGGAGGCCGGCAAACGCCTGGTTCACGTCCCCGATGCGGCCCACGTCCTCGCCAATGGCGAAAATGCGCGGGTCGCGCTGGAAGTTGGCGTCGAAGCAGGCTTGCAGCACTTCGCGGCCGTCCACCTGCGGGGCATCGGCGGCAAATACGGCTTTCACCTCTTCAATATTGCCAATGGCTTCCTCGCTTTGGCTGAACAGGTAGGAGTTGTAGCGGTCCGCGTTTTCGGCCAGAGCCTGCTCCAGCCAGTTTTGCAGCTCCCGGCGGGCGGCGCTACGGGTACCCCGCACCTGGCGCAGGGCACGGCGCACGGTGCGCACCAAATCGGCGCGGATGGGAGCCGGATTGTGGGCCAGCGGTTCCACCAGCTCGTGCAGCTGGTTTTCGGTGCCGGTTTCCTTTACCAGGCGGTTCAGCAGCTCCACTACCTCGGTAGCCTCCTGCTTGATGGGGTTGAAGAATGCGCTCCAGGCTGCCGTGCGGGCCACTTTCACGGTTTCCTTGGCTTCGGTTTCAATCTGATCAAGTTCCTGCTCGGAGGCGTGGCCTTCTACTAGCAGCCACTGGCGCAGCTTGCGCAGGCAGTCGTGCTCCTCTTCCCAGCTCAGGCGGTCCTTGCTCTTGTACCGCTCGTGGGAGCCGGAGGTGCTGTGGCCCTGGGGCTGGGTTACTTCCTGCACGTGAATCAGCACGGGCACATGCTGGGTGCGGCACACCTCAGTGGCGCGCTGGTAGGTGTCGATGAGGGCGGGGTAGTCCCAGCCGCGCACCCGGAAAATCTCGAAGCCGTCCTGGCCCTCGCCTTCGCGCTGGAAGCCTTTCAGGATTTCGCTGATATTCTGCTTGGTGGTCTGGTACTCGGCGGGCACCGAAATGCCGTAGTGGTCGTCCCACACGCTCACCAGCATCGGAATCTGGAGCACGCCGGCCGCATTGATGGCCTCGAAGAACATGCCCTCGGAGGTGCTGGCGTTGCCGATGGTGCCGAATGCTACCTCGTTGCCGTTCACCGAAAACTGCGAAAACTGGTGCAGCTCGGGGTTCTGGCGGAACAGCTTGGAGGCATACGCGAGGCCCACGAGGCGGGGCATCTGGCCGCCGGTGGGCGAAATATCGGCGGAAGAGTTTTTGCTTTCTGCCAGGTTTTTGAAGTTACCGTCCTCATCGAGGTGGCGGGTGCCGAAGTGGCCGTTCATGGCGCGGCCGGCGGTGCTGGGCTCGGCCTCCACGTCGGCGTGGGCGTAGAGTTGGGCAAAATACTGCTGCAGCGTCAGCTCCCCAATGGCCAGCATAAACGTCTGGTCGCGGTAGTAGCCCGCACGCCAGTCGCCAGCCCGGAAAGCGCGGGCCATGGCCAGCTGGGGCACTTCTTTGCCGTCGCCGAAGATGCCGAACTTGGCCTTGCCCATGAATACTTCCTTGCGGCCGGCCAGGGAAGCGTGGCGGCTTTCCCAGCCCAGGCGGTAGTCGCGGAGCAGGTCTTCTTTGCTGAGGGAGGCGACGCTGGTTGGCACGTCGGCGGCGGTTTCGGCAGTGGACATAAAAACGGGAGTAGTAGCGGGCGGGTGGATGGGAACCGGCAATACAAAAACGGGGTGGGAAAGTGCCCGGCCGGTTAACGGGCTCCCAAAAGTACGGATTTGCCGCCGATGCGGTGATAGGTGGTTTTGTGGCTATCTTTGGAGGAGTGGGGAGCTAGGATTCAGAAGCCAGGAGCAATGCCTATTCTGCCTTCCAGCTCCTCACTCCTGACTTCTAGCTCCTAGATTCCTGACTCCTAAACTTCTATTTCCATGAAATACTTCTTCTCCCTTCTGCTTACCGCCTTGGTAGCCGTGGGTGCTCAGGCCCAGGGCGTACTCACGTTCGAAAAAGAGCTCCATGATTTTGGCAGCATACCGGAAGGTACCCTGGCCACCCATGAGTTCCGCTTCAAAAACACGGGTAATCAGCCCGTCATCATTGCCAACGTGCAGGCCAGTTGCGGCTGCACCACCCCCGACTGGACCAAAACGCCCGTGCTGCCCGGCAAAACCGGTATTGTGAAGGCCGTGTACAGCAGTGCCGGCCGCCCCGGTATCTTCAACAAAACCGTAACGGTAACCAGCAACGCCAGCACGCCCAGCACGGTGCTCACCATCAAGGGCAATGTGCTGAACAAGGAGCAGATGAAATCCTCGCTCACGCCGGCCCAGATTGCGCAGTCGCCGCGCCTGACGCTGGACCGCACGGTGCATAATTTTGGCAAGATGGAAGCCAGCCAGTCGGTAGCAGCCCGGTTCACGGTGAAAAACACGGGCAAGCAGGACTTGGTGCTCGGCGCCATTACCTCCCAGTGCTACTGTGTGGGCTACAAAAACGTGCCCTCCCCCATCAAGCCCGGCCAAAGCGCTGTGGTGGAGCTGGTATACAGCCAGCGCAAGCTGGGCGAACAAGCTGAGCCTGTAGTAATCACCAGCAACGACATAACCGGCGACGCCAAGCTGACGCTGAAGGCCTTGGTGGTGCAGGATTTGAACGGCGGCAGCATGGTCAAGGAAAGCGGCGCCTCGGTTCCGTTCAAGTAAGAGCAGCCAGCTTCCTTTTTATGTCCTCTTGCGCGGCGCGTGGGAGGACATATTTTTTGCGGTGCAACCACACCGGATTCCGACTTATCTTTGCTCCGCCGTTTTGCGGCATTCCCCCATCCACCCCATCTTCACCTGTTTCGAGCCATGCTAATCGGCGTACCGAAAGAAATTAAGAACAACGAAAACCGTGTGGGCCTGACGCCGGCCGGTGTAGCTGAATTCCGTAAGCATGGCCACGACGTGTACGTGCAGGCTACGGCCGGTAACGGCAGCGGCTTCTCGGACGCTGAGTATGAGCAGGCGGGTGCCACGGTGCTCCCCACTATTGAGGACGTGTACGCCAAGGCGGAAATGATTGTGAAGGTGAAGGAGCCGATTGCCTCGGAATACCCGCTCATCAAGGAAAACCAGCTGCTGTTCACCTACTTCCACTTTGCCTCGGGCGAGGAGCTGACCCACGCCATGATTGAGCGCAAAGCCGTGTGCCTGGCCTACGAAACTGTAGAGTTGCCCACTCGTGCCCTGCCCCTGCTCATTCCAATGAGCGAAGTGGCCGGCCGCATGGCCCCCCAGGAAGGTGCTAAATACCTGGAGAAACCTCTGAAAGGCCGCGGCATTCTGCTGGGCGGCGTACCCGGCGTAAAGCCCGCCGAAGTGCTGGTACTGGGTGCTGGCATTGTGGGTACGCAGGCGGCTAAAATTGCTGCTGGTCTGGGTGCCAAGGTAACCGTAATGGACATCAGCCTGAACCGTCTGCGTGAGCTGGACGACTTCATGCCCAAGAACGTGGTGACGCAGTACTCCAACGAGTACAACATCCGCGAAGCCATCAAAACGGCCGACCTCATCATTGGCGCGGTGCTGATTCCGGGTGCCAAAGCTCCCCACCTCATCACCCGCGACATGCTGAAAACCATGCGCCCCGGCACCGTGCTGGTAGACGTGGCCGTGGACCAGGGTGGCTGCATCGAAACCTGCAAGCCCACCACCCACGAAAACCCCACCTTCATCATCGACGACATCGTGCACTACTGCGTGGCCAACATGCCGGGTGCCGTACCGTACACCTCTACCCTGGCTCTGACCAACGCCACGCTGCCCTACGCCGTGAAGTTGGCCAATCTGGGCTGGCAGGAAGCCTGCCGCCGCGACGAGGCCCTGCGCCTCGGCCTGAACGTGGTGCACGGCAAAGTGGTGTACAAAGGCGTAGCCGACGCCTGGGGTCTGCCCCTGGAATCGGTGGAGTCCGTGATGGAAGCTGCTGCTGTTTAAGCCAGCTCTAGCAAGCCAACCCTAAAAGTTGAGTGTTTAGGTGCAGCAATGCGCCGGAACACTCAACTTTTACTTTTTAGCTGTCGTGCGCAGCTCCGTATTTTTCCTCCTACTTTTTCTCTTTCTTCTCTTGAAAGGCATTCTTTATACCGGCGGTGAGCTAACGGACCTGGTGACGTTTGCGAAGCTACCCACGTATCTGCAGACATTTTTGCGGGAGCAGAACGGCGTAGTGGCCTACTTCGGCGGGCTGCATATCCGGGGCTGCGTGGCGGCTCCCAGCTGGCATTCCCTGGCCAGTGTATGGCAGGGTGAGCGAGCTTTGTGGCGCACCTATGCAGAAGTGCAGAAAGCGGATATTCCGTTTGCGCAGGACTGCGCCGGCAACCAGTTTTTGTTGCGTGGGGACGCCGTGCTGTGGCTGGATACCGAAACCGGGGAACTGGCCGACCTGGAAGTGGACTTTAAGCACTTCCTTTTTGGGGTGGAGAAATTTCCGCTGGATGCCCTGGGCATGGAGCCGCTGCGGGCGTTTCAGCAAGCGGGCGGTATACTGCAGCCCGGGCAGTTGCTGAGCCTGTATCCGCCCCTGTGTATTGCTACCAAGGGCCAATCCAAACCCAGCGCCAAAGCCGTATCGGTAACGGAGCGGCTGGCGTGGCTGGCCGAGTTTCACCGGCAAATCAAGGACCTGCCCGACGGCCAACAGGTGCGGCTGCAACCTTTGTAGCTAGCCGCGTCTTTCCGCCGCTTTCCTTTCCTGCTCTGAATCTGTTGGGGGCGCTGCCTCCCGTGTCTGACGTATGCCTTCCGAGTTTCTGCGCCTGCTGGTTCGTCGGTTTTCCCTGCTGCTGGGCGTGTACCTTCTCCTGCGCCTGGGCTTCTATCTGTTCAACCAGTCCGCTTTTCAGGCCACGCTCGGCCAGGTGGCGCTGGCCTTCTGGCACGGTTTCCGGTTTGATATGGCGGGCCTGCTGCTGCTGAATCTGCCGTGGCTGGTGCTGAGCTTGGTGCCCAGCCGCAACCCGCTGTGGCAGCGTATGGTGCGGGTGGTGTGGCTGCTGCTTAACAGCTTGGGCATTGCGCTCAACCTGATTGATGTGGAATACTTCCGCTTTATCGGGCGGCGCACCAGCAACGAACTGTTTACCATCGGGGATGATGTGCGCCGACAGGCCGGACAACTGGTAATTGAATATTGGTTTTTACTGGTACCGTTTGGGCTGCTGCTGGCGGCGCTGTGGTACTTCTACCCCATGCCCAAACCCGCTGCGGCGGCTCCCGGGCCTGCCCGCAGCCGGCCGGCTTTAGTGGGGCGTTACCTGGCGCAGGTGGTGGTAATAGGCGGGTTGGTGGTGCTGGGCATCCGGGGTGGGGTACAACTCAAGCCGTTGCGCACGGGGCATGCTTTTATGCAGACGCCGCCCGCACTGGGCCACGTGGCCCTGAATAGCACGTTCACCTTCCTCAAAAGTCTGGGCGCTCAAACCCTGGAACGACGGGAATTTTTCGCCTCCCCCGATTCGGTGCGGCGGGCTCTTGCTCCGCTGCCGCCTCGCCCCCGCCCCGGTGCCCCCCGCGACAACGTGGTAGTGCTGCTGCTGGAGAGCTTCGCCTCTGAGTATACCGGCATCGAAAACGCCGGCCAGGGGTACACCCCGTTTTTCGACTCGCTGGCTATCCACGGACTTTTTTTCCGGGACCATTACGCCAACGGTCGGCGCTCCATTGAGGCACTACCGGCTGTACTGGCGGGCCTACCTTCCCTGAATGAGCACCCGTTTATCACCTCCACTTTTCAGACCGACGAGTTGCACGGGCTGGGCGAAATTCTGGGCCGGGAAGGGTACGCCACTTCCGTGTTTCATGGGGCGCAGAATGGCACGATGGGTTTTAACACGTTCAGCGGCATTGCGGGCGTGCAGCAGTACTACGGGCTGAATGAATATCCGGGCGCCGAGAAGAGCCCAGACTTTGATGGGCACTGGGGCATTGCTGATGAGCCCTACCTGCAGTATTTCGCGCGGCAGCTAAGCCAGCAGAAACCGCCGTTTTTCAGTACGGTGTTTACGCTCAGCTCCCACGAGCCGTTTGAAGTGCCCCGGCAGTATGCGGGGCGGTTTCCGGGTGGTACGCTGCCCATCCATCAGGTAATTGGCTACACCGATTTTGCCCTGCGCCAGTTCTTCAAAACGGCCAGCCGTCAGCCCTGGTACCACAACACCCTGTTCATTCTGCTGGCCGACCATACGTCCCAATCGGATAGGCCAGACTACCAGAACACGCTGGGCAACTACAAAACGCCGCTGCTGCTGTTTCATCCGGGCCGGCAGTTGCCGGCCGCCAACGTGCACCGCATCACCCAGCAGGCCGATGTACCCGCCACCGTGCTGGACCTGCTGAACGTGCCCGCCGGCCGCCAGCTACTCCCGTTTGGCTACTCCGTGTTTGATGCCCGCACTTCGGGCCGGGCGCTGTTTTTGAGCGGCGGCTCCCTCTTTCTGGTGCACACCGATTACGTAACGGAGCTTACCCCCGACAACCAGATTCGCCTTTACCCCTACCGCATTCACCAGCTCCCGGAAACGCCCCTACCTCACCCCGACCCGCAGAAAGTACGGCAGTACGGTAACGAGCTAATGGCCGCCACCCAGTATTTCACGGACGGCCTACTGGATAATCGGCTATACCGCTAGTCTGGCTCCTCGGCCTATTCCTCAGCTTCATCGGTTAGCTCGGCCTGGATAGCCCGGATTTCCTCCGTGTCGATGGGCTTGTGAATCAGACCCGAAACCAGGTTGTATTCCCGGGACTTTTCCAGGTCGGTGAGGGCCAGCGAAGAAGTCAGGATGTAAATGTGGCAGCGGCCTTGCAGCTGGCTTTCGTAGGGCTGCAGCGCATCCAGAAACTGCCACCCGTTCATGACGGGCATATTCAGGTCCAGAAACACTACCCGCGGTGGCGTGTCCTCCGTGTCCTGCACCAGCCGGCCTAGGGCCTGCGCTGCCGAGTGAAACGTACTGATGGAAGTGGAAAAACCTTCGGCCCGCAGCAGCTGCTCCGTGAGGTAGATGCTGAGCGTATCATCGTCGATGAGGTAGGTTTTCACGAGCATAATACTAGAACAGAAGCGTAAACCGGGTACCGGTATTTACCTCACTCCAGACGCTGATGCGCCCGTTCATGGATTCTACGTGGGCCTTTACCAGGTACAAGCCAATACCCCGGCCCGGCATACTGGGATGGAAGCGCCGGTATAGCTGAAACACGTCGTTCTGGCCCGCATCAAATCCCTGGCCATTGTCGCGCACCACCAGCTGGCGGTGGCCATCAGGCAAAGCGGCGGCTTCAATTACAACCCGCAACGGGCGCTCATCGGAGCGGTATTTAATGGCGTTGGAAAGCAGGTTGTGGAAGATGCTGTGAAAGTACGCCCGGCTGCCTAGTATCCGGAAGTCATCCGGAATCTGGCAGAGAACCTGGGCCCCACAGGCAGCCAGTTGCTGCTGCAGGCTGTGCAGGGCTTGTTGGCACACCGTGGCAATGGTTACCGCCTCGGGGCGCATACTGCCCTGCTGGTCGCGCACCGATAGGATGCTGGTCACGTCGGCTACCACTGTATCCAGGAGCTGCAGGCTGGTGTGCAGGTTTTTCAGCGACTCATCAAACACCGGCGACGCCTTCTCGACCTTGCTCAGCAGCGTGGCGTACCCCAGGGAGTTGGCCAGCGGGGCGCGCAGGTTGTGCGACACGATGTAGGTGAACTGCTGCAAGTCGGCATTCTGCTTTTCCAGCCGTTTCAGCAAAAGGTTCTGCTGCTCTTCCGCCTCCTTTTGCGCCGATACGTCCTGCATAGCTCCAATCATGCGGAAAGCCCGGCCCTGCTCATCGCGCAGGATGTAGCCCCGGTCGTACACGAAGGCCCAGGAGCCATCGGCCCGCTGGAACCGGTACGTCTGCTGCCAGAACTCGTTGGTGGTTTCTAGGGCAGTATGACGCAGGCCTGTTACCACCCGGTCGTGTTCGGCGGGCGCTACCAAATCACCCCATTTGCTGAACGGGGTGGGGTTTTGCTCCAAATGGTGCCCAAACAGGGTTTCAAATCCCTCCCCCCAGTACAGGGTATCGGCGGCAATGTTCCAGTCGTAGAGGGCGTCGGTGGTAGCTTTCAGTACGTACCGGAACCGCTCGTTGCTGACTTCCAGCCGGGCCTCCGCCTCTTTTTGCTGGGTCAAATCGTGCACAGTACCCACCAGCTGACAGCTGCCGTCGGCCGCAAATACGGGCGTTACGCTGACCTCACCGGTTTTGCGGCCGTTGGGGTACTCCGATACTTCCAGCCAAGAAACCGGGTGGCGGGTGGTAACAGCTAATTGATAGTGCTGCAGCACCTCACTCAGCGACGGTTCTGGAATAATGGCCTTAACCAGTTGCCCCACTACCTTATCGGCCGGTAGGCCGGTAGTGGTTTCGAAGGCCTTATTCACGTACACAAACCGGTAGTCGGCACCCTCCACGTTCAGCACAAACACCACATCGGCGGTGGCATCGAGGACGGTGGCCAGGTGACGCTGCCGCTCCAGGGCAGCCTGCGTAACGGCCCCCGACTCCGTGGGTTGCACTACCCCGTAGAGCCAGCCCGGCTGCTCTGGCAGGCCGGGCAGCGGCAGCATCGTTAGAGTGCCACGCTGCTGGGGTAGCTCGGTGGTAAAATCAACGGGCCGGCCAGCCAACGCCTGCTGCAGGTATTGCGGCAACATCTGGGCTTCGGGGCCGGAAAGCAGCGCGGCGAGGTTGGTGCCCAGCAGCGCATCGGCAGGTAGCTGCACCAGGTTGGCAAAACCCGTAGTAACCCGCAGCAAATTGCCAGCCGCATCCAGGACCACCACGGCCCGCGGATTCAGCAGGAATTGCGCTTGTTCAGGTATCGTGGCCGCAACACTCATAGACAGAAACAACCTGTGCCCCAGCCACTCCGGCTGGTACCGCACGCAAAACCAAGCCTAAAGAAAGCGAATTACCGCAACTCAACCGCAACTTTTCGAATGGGTATTTTCCTACTCAATACTGCCGGAGTACCAAGGCACCTCGGCTAACTGCTCGTTGGAACGCGCTTCGAAGTGTACGCGCCAGCAGAAATGCTGCAGGCCGTTGGTCAGCAGCAGCAGCGGAGCCCCGATGGTTTGGTTATAAGTAGCCGCCTGCATGGCCACGGCCGCCGTAATGGGTACCGTGGGCCGTTTGCACTCTACCAGCAGCAGCGGGCGGCCGGCGGCATCCAGGGCAATCAGGTCGGTGCGTTTTTGGCGCTGGTTGTAGCGGTGGCCCCGCTCCAGGCTCAGCAGCCCCTTGGGGTAGCCGCGGTGGTTGATGAGGTAATGCACCACGTGTTGGCGAACCCATTCCTCGGGTGTCAGCACCACGTTCCGGCGGCGCAGCACGTCCCAGATTAGCAAATTTTCGCTGGATTGTGTAACTTTGCAGTCGAAAGGCGGCAGGTTTAACTCTTGCATCACCTCCAAAGGTACGGCCCTGGGCACTCAACTCCCGCTTTTCGCCCCGTACCGTCGCACCCGATTCGTAGGGTTCCGACGGTTTTTTTGTACCTGAATTTTCCGGCTGCACGTAGCTGGTTGCTGCCCGGAGCAGTAGCCGGCCCCGTTGCAGCCTTTTTCCAAGCAACACTCTTATATTTCCCCTTATGAAGACTAAATCTGACATCGTCGAGAACTGGCTCCCCCGTTACACTGGCGTGGCCCTGAATGAGTTTGGCCAGTACATTCTGCTGACCAACTTTATCAACTATGTGCACATGTTTGCCGAGCAGTTTGGCACCGAAGTGCGGGGCCTCGACAAACCCATGCAAACGGCTACGGCCAACGGCATCACTATTATCAACTTTGGTATGGGCTCGCCCATGGCAGCTACCGTTATGGATTTGCTCTCGGCCGTGAAACCCAAAGCAGCTCTGTTCCTGGGCAAGTGCGGCGGCCTGAAAAATAAAACCAAGCTCGGTGACCTAATTCTGCCCATTGCCGCTATCCGGGGCGAGGGTACTTCTGATGACTACCTGCCGGCCGAAATTCCGGCCCTGCCCTCCTTCCGCCTGCAGCGGGCCGTAAGCAGCATGATCAAGAAGCACGAGAAAGACTACTGGACGGGCACCGTGTACACCACCAACCGCCGGGTGTGGGAGCACGATGAGAATTTCAAGGAATACTTGCGCCAGATCCGGGCTATGGCCGTGGATATGGAAACGGCTACCATTTTCACGGTGGGCTTCGTGAACGAAATTCCCCACGGTGCCCTCCTGCTGGTTTCGGATAACCCCATGACGCCGGAAGGCGTGAAAACTTCGGAAAGCGACAAGAAGGTAACCGCCGACTTCGTAAACGCTCACCTGCAGATTGGCATTGAGTCGTTGCTGGAGCTGAAAAACTCCGGGGAGTCGGTGAAGCACATGCGCTTCGAATAAGTACCAATAAGTACATACCTTGCCTGACGCGGGGCCTGGGTTTCCTAGTAGTAGTGAAGCTCAGGCCCCGCCTGTTGTAGCCCCCTCGCGTATGCCGGAAGTAGCTTCCCCTCCTTACCTGTACATCAATTACGAAGGGCGCCGCCGCACCTTGCTAAGCCGGTGGCAACGCTCCGTGATGCCGTTTGAGCTGCACCGGGGCTATGCTCAGCTGCTCGATACGGCCGCCGACTACCAGTGCAGCTGCTGGCTGGTTGACATTACCCGGCGCCTTTCTCCGCTGGGAGCCGCCGATGTATCCTGGCTGATGGAGGAATACTTTCCGCAGTTACAGCCCCGTCTGGGTAATACCGTCTACCTGGCTTACCTGATGTCGCCGCACCAGTTGGCGGGCGTGCTGGCTACGCCTTACACACCGCAGCAGACCGAGGAAGTAAACTTGCCCTATTATTTTCGGCGCTTTACGGATGAGGACAGCGCACGGCAATGGCTGCGTAGCTGCGCCCGCAAGGCCCGCGCCCGGCAGGTGCGGTAACTGGCAGCCGGCTACGTACATTCGTGGCATGATGCTTTCCTCTACTCTTTTGCGGCAAGCGGGAGCCGGTATGCTGCCGGTGCTGACAGCCGCCACGCTGCTCAGCTCCTGCCAAAGTACCTCCCGCCAACCCGCCGACCTGCTGGTATTCAACGCCACCGTCTACACCGTCGATTCGGCGTTTAGCACGGCCCAGGCTTTTGCTGTAAAGGATGGCAAATTTGTGGCCGTAGGCACGGCCGATGAAATCAAGGCCAAGTATCAGGCGGAGAAAGAAGTAGATGCCAAGGGGCAGTTTATCTACCCGGGCTTTTACGATGCCCACTGCCACTTCTACCGCTACGCCCTGGGCCTGCGCGACGCCGATTTGGTGGGTACCGGCTCCTGGCGGGAGGTGGTGCAGCAGCTGCAGCAGCAGCGCCAGCAGTACCCCCAGGCCGCCTGGCTCACGGGCCGGGGCTGGGACCAGAACGACTGGCCCAACAAGCAGTTCCCCACTAAAGACACTCTGGACACGCTGTTCCCGAATACGCCCGTTTTCATTATCCGGGTAGATGGGCACGCGGCTCTCGTAAATCAGAAGGCGCTGGACCTGGCTGGGGTTTCGGCCCGCACGCCTATTAGTGGGGGCACCATTACCAAAGATGCCAAAGGCCGTCTCACAGGGTTGCTGGTAGATAATGCTGTGAAGCTGGTGGCAGGCAAGATACCGGACCCGACAGCGGCAGAGGCCGAAGCGGCATTGCTGGAAGCCCAGCAGCGCTGCGTGGCCGTGGGCCTCACCAGCATGGCCGATGCAGGCCTGGATAAGGCCAACGTTGACCGCCTCGACGCCTTGCAGCAGGCCGGCAAGCTGAAAGTACGCCTGTACGCCATGCTGGCCCCCACCCCAGAAAACAAAGATTTTTATTTGCAGAAGGGCCCCGTGTTTAAAGACCGCCTCACGGTGGCCTCCTTTAAGGTGTACGCCGATGGGGCCTTGGGCTCCCGCGGTGCCTGCTTGGTAGCACCCTACGCCGACCGGCCCCAGGAAACCGGCTTCCTGCTATCTACCGAGCAGGAATTTCGGGCATTGGCCAAGCAGCTAGCAGCCAGCAAGTTTCAGATGAATACCCACGCCATCGGCGACTCGGCCAACCGCATTATTTTGGATATTTACGGACAGGCATTGAAAGGGCAGAAAGACCGGCGCTGGCGCATTGAGCACGCCCAGGTTATCACGCCCGCCGACATGCCCAAGTTCGGGCAGTTCGGCATTGTGCCTTCCGTGCAGCCCACCCACGCCACTTCCGATATGTACTGGGCCGGGGAGCGGCTGGGTACGCAGCGCCTCAAAACCGCTTACGCCTACGAGCAACTGCGTAAGCAGTATGGCCAGGTAGCCCTGGGCTCCGACTTTCCGGTGGAGGATATCAACCCGCTGTTCGGCTTTCACTCGGCCGTAGCCCGGCAGGATGCTAAGAACTACCCGGCTGGTGGCTTCCAGATGGAAAACGCCCTGAGCCGCGAAGATGCACTCCGGGGCATGACCATCTGGGCCGCCCACGCCGCTTTCGAGGACAAACAGAAAGGTAGCATCCGCCGCGGCATGGCGGCCGACTTTGTGCTGCTACCCATTGATTTGCTGAAAGCGCCCAAAGAAACCCTCCGCACTGCCCAGGTGCAGCAAACCTGGATAGCCGGGGAGCGGGTGTTTGCCCGTTAGCAGGTAAGCGTTACTAAGCTTCTGAAACTCAAAGCAACTGCTGACAGATACCAGAAGGGCCCGCCATATTGCTAGGCGGGCCCTTCTGGTATCTGTCAGTAGGTGTACTTACTGCACCACGACACGCCGCCGCACCTGGCCCGCGTTGGCGTATTCTACCCGCACTTGGTATACACCAGCAGCCAAGTGGGTCAGCGGAAGTTTAACTTGGGTACCGGGTTGTTCCAGTGTGAGCCGCGGCCGGCCTAGGGCATCCAGCACCTGCACCCGTTGCGGTTTGCTGGCGGCGTCCAGTTCCAGATGCAGCACGTCGTGCGCTGGAACCGGCCAGGCCGCCGTACGACTCTCCGCCACCGATGGCTGCATCCGCAGCACATTCGCATCCAGAATGCGCACCAGCCCAACCGCGCCAGTTGCTCCCGTGCCCATCAGGGCGGTACCGGCTACCATAATGGCCCCATCAGGTTGCACCAGAAACTGCCGAACAGAGCCTCCTATACCCGTGATAAAGCTAGTATCGAAGCTACCGTTGGGCAGCAACCGCTCTGCTCCCTTTGCCTGAGCCACTAACAGTCGCCCATTGGGCTGAAGGGCTATGGCTGAAATAGTGCCGGCGTATTGGGAAGCAGGTGTTCTGGGGTAATTGAAGTCCGGGTCAATTGTGCCATTAGGTAGGTATCGGCGCAAAAAAGCGTTACCGGGTCCGTTTTGGAACATTCCACCTGCGTAAATTCTACCCTGAGCATCCAGCGCCAACGTGTTCAGCTCCGATGTAAATGTACTTTCAAGGGTGTTGAAACCGGCATCTACGGAACCATCAGGGCGGAGCCGGGTGAGCATAAATGCTCGGCGGTAAGATGGCCCGTTGCCCCCCATTAACACGTGCCCGTCGGGCTGCACTAGTATGGTTCTTGGGGAGGTATCCGGGGTTGGAGGCGTAAACTGGAAGCTGGGGTCATACTGACCAGTGCTTCCGCTCAGACGTACGACATATTGATCGGCTTGGCCGGCACCCTGCAGATTGAACAAGCCTGCTACCAGTACCTTGCCATCAGGCTGTATCAGCAGCTTGCTAACCCCGCCTGCTGCTCTAACTGGCGGGGCATAAGGAGCGAAAGATGCATCAAGGATACCGGAAGGCTCCAGCCGTCCTACGTACGCTTGGGGTGAGCCAGCCAGCGTGGTAAAACTCCCCCCAACCAACAGGCGGCCATCGGGCTGTAAAGCTAATGAACTGACGGGGCCATTGGTCTGGCAGGCCGCCGTAAAAGCTGCATCAAGGGTGCCGTTAGCTTCCAGACGGGCTAACCCGGATGCGGGCGTACCATTGATAGCCGTAAAATTGCCCCCAATAATGTATTTCCCATCAGCCTGCCGCACTATGTCCTGAACAGTAGCTGGTACCAATGTCCCGTTCTCAAGCAAAGTGGCCTGCACCGATGGAAAAGCAGGGTCGATGCGGGACGTTTGGGCGCTGGCAGGCAGGTGCAGTAACAGTGCCGCGCCCAATGCCGCAACGTAGCGGGCAACCAGAATATAGTGGACAATCATATACTTGAAAATGAGATAAAACAATCAATTTCTTCATCGAAATATACCGTTTTATCTGATTTTCAAATAATTGATTCCTGCGCTTCTACATCCAGTTCGGATCATCGGCTGAAGGACCGTACATGGCGGGCAGCGGAATATCGAGCAAACGCAGGTACACCGACAGCTGGCCCCGATGATGAATGCTGTGGTTAAGGCCCATGATACGGATGGCCGCGCCTTTGGAACGCTCCAGCAGGGTTTGCTCGCCCCGGTGCAGGCGGAAGCTGCCGGTCAACTGCTCGTCGTCAGAGTCCTGTAGGGCCTGGCGCAGGCTGGCGCTATACTGATCGAAGCGTTGCAGCAACTCTTCGGAACTGGTAGGTGTGGGGCCGGGCTTGGGGCCGTTGGGGTCAAGAAAGTCGCGGGAGCTGTGCTGCACAAACAGTTGCTTGAAGGCCAGCAGATTAACCACGTGCGTAGCCAACTGCCACAACTTCATACTTTTGGGGTGGGGCTGAAAGTCGGCCTGGTCGTAGGGGACGCGCTCCAGCAGCTTGCGGGTGGTAGCCAACTCATGGTCAAGCTCAGCCAAAATATTTTGTTGGAGGGAGGACGTGTGCATAAATGCGTACAGTTTGAGGGCGAAGGAAAAGACAACGAGCACCGGGGCGGCCGGTGCTCGTGGGCAAGTACTGCAATATAACTGGATTGGCGGCCTACTGAGAGCAGCCCTTAGTTGCCGCTGAGCCCTTCGGCCAGCTTCGGATCAGCCCCGTGCGCCTCGTCGCGCAGCTTCTTGCCGCGCAGCCGGAGCAGGAAAATCAGGCCCAGCACGAAAAACACGATGAGCGACAAAATGCTGTTGCGCATGGACCCGGTAACCTGCGCAATGACGCCGAAAACGGCTGTACCAATTACAATGCTGAGCTTTTCCGTTACATCGAAGAAGCTGAAGAAAGCGGCCGTATTGGGCGTATTTTCGGGAATGATTTTGGAATAAGTGGAGCGCGACAAGCTTTGCACGGCGCCCATGGTAAGGCCAATGACAGCTGCCAGCGCATAAAACGACCAGCCCGCCTGCACAAAATACCCTCCAATGCAGATCAGCATCCAGATGAACACCGCCCAGCTTAGGGCCCGGGTGTTACCAATGCGCTCCGAGAGCTTCGAGAACAAGTATGCGCCCAGGATACCCACAATCTGGAGCAGCAAGATAGTGAGGATGAGGGCGGAGCTTTCCAGCTTCAGTTCTTCGTCGCCGAAAATGGTGGCTACGTACATTACCGTCTGCACGCCCATGTTGTAGGTGAAGTAGGCCAGCAGAAACCGTTTAAGGTTAGGCAGTTGCTTGAGCTGGGCCCATACCTTGCCCAACTCGCGGAAGCCATTGAGCAGCCAACCCGAATCATCGACCGCACCAGCGGGCCGGCCGGGGTCGGGCGGTAAAGAGAAAAAGGAAACCTGAGCGAAACCGGCCCACCAGATGCCGGTGAGTAGAAACGCCAGCCGGGTGGCAAAGCCTTCTTCCAGTCCAATTTTCTCGTGGCCCATAATCAGCCCTAGGCAAATCAGTAGCAGCAGCACCGAGCCGATGTAGCCCATGGAAAAGCCCCGCGCCGACAAGGAATCGTACTTTTCCTCACTGGAAATCAGCGGCAAGTAGGAGTTGTAGAACACGATGGAGCCCGAAAACCCAATGGTAGCCAGCACAAACACGAAGGTGCTAAGCGTGAGCGTTTCAGGGGTAAAGAAGAACAGCGCGGCGCAGGACAGAGCCCCGAGGTAGCAGAAAATCTGCATAAACAGCTTCTTCCGCCCCGAGAAGTCGGCTAAGGACGTAAGAAACGGACTGATGAGAGCAATGAATAGGAAGGCAGCGGAAATAGCGTAGGTCAGCAACGAGGAGCCCGGCACTTGAAACCCCAGGAAATCAACCGGACTTTTACCGCTGTCAGTCTTGGTAACTTCCTTTACCATCGCGCCCCAGTAGATGGGGAAGATGGAGCTGGTAATAACCAGCGGGTACACGGAGTTGGCCCAGTCATAGAACGTCCAGCCCCGGGTGATGCGCTTGTCATCCTTAGGAATATGGTACAGGTCAGCGGCCGGAGCTGCTTGGGCGGCGGTAGCGTCGCGCATACAAGGAGGGGATTGAGGTAGGTTCGGGCAAGATAACGGGATTTAGCGGCTGAGGTTAGCAAGTAGCTGGGTTGGCCGCTTGCCGCTTACTCCAGGGCCTGCAAGGCCGCGGCTTGCTCGGGCGTATCCACATCCAGGGCACCTGCCGGAAAGGCCACCGATGCTACCTGCGCCGCGTACCGTTTCAGGAGCTGCCCGGCCCCGCCGGCATCGGGCAGCCGGCGGAGCAGCGGCACTGCTGTTGCGGCAAACAGCACGGGTACGCCCTGGGTATCGGCATAGGCGGAAGCCACGATGGGCAGGCCGGTTTGCTCCTGCGTTGCTTGCAGTTCCAGTAGGAGCTGCGGCGTAACCAGCGGCTGGTCGCAGAGCATAACTAGGACGCCGGCGGGCGAAGGAAGCAGCTGATCTAGCAGGTGCAGGCCGGTTTTCAGGGAAGCCCCCATACCCCGCTCCCACTCCGAGCACCGCACTGCCTGCAGCGGCAGCCCCACCAGCTCCGGCAACAACTCCTCGTGCAAGGCGCCGGTCACCACTACCACAGGCGCACCCGCAGCAGCCTGCACAGCCGTTTCGGCGGCGCGGCGCAACAGGCTCTGCCCCAGAAACTGCACCAGCTGCTTGGGCCGGCCAAGGCGGGAGGAGGCACCGGCAGCCAGCAGTAGTACGGCGTTGGACATTGGACTGGCGGGCTACCGGACGGGTAGCTGTCTGGTGGTAAAGTTTGAAGGCTGAAAAAGCAGTAGCGCGAACTTTGTAGTTCGCGTCTCCGCACCGTTATAATAAATCCGACGGCTCGGGGACGCGAACTACAAAGTTCGCGCTACTATGCGCTACTATGTTACTATGCGCTTACTGGCCGATGGCGCACGCCACATCTACGCGGCCTTCGGGCACCAGAGGTGCGGTAGCTTGCAGAGGCGGATGGATGGGGTGTGGGGAGTCGCGCAGGAAGCCGGCGGGGCGGCCGGTGAGTACCGCCTGAATCTCGGCTATTACAGACAGCGCTATTTCCTCGGGAGTTTCGCCGCCTAAGTTGAGGCCAACGGGGCTGTGGATGCGGCCCTGCAAGCGGGCGGCCGCGTCGGGCGTTTCCTGGTGCAGGTCTTCCAGCAGCCGCTCGTACTTTTTGCGGGGGCCCAGCAACCCGATGTAGCGGCTGCTGGCATCGGGTAGCAGGTGGCGCAACACTTCCAGGTCGTAGTAGTAGTTGTGGGTCATCAGCAGGGCGAAGCTGCCGTCGTAAGGCTCCTGGCTCACCTGGGCCAGGGGCAGCACCCGCACAGTGTCGGCCTCAGGGAAGCGGGCGGGCTGGGCCTGGGCCGGACGACCATCCACTACCCGCACCTGCCAGCCAAGGCCGGACGCTAGGCGCACCACGGGTTGCACGTCGTTGCCGGCCCCGTACACCGTGAGGCGCACCGGGGGCCGCAGTATTTCTAAACTCACCCGCACGCTACCGCCGCCCGTAGCTATATGGTGCGTGGCCGGCTGCCGCGCCGCCAGAGCCGCCCGCGCCGCCTGCACCACGCTGGGGTATATATCGGCGCCAGCGGGCAGAGTGCTATCAACGGAGGCATCAGGAAGCAAGGCCAGGCGCTGCCCCACCTGCACCTCCGTTCCGGCGGCCGAAAGGCTGAACACCGTGGCAATAACCGCCGGCTGCGCCAGCCCTGCTGACCAGCAGCGCAACAGCTCCACCGGGTTGTCGGGGTCCTGAAAATCCAGGGGCTCCAGCAGAATCTGCACGATACCCTGGCAGCCCAGCGCGGCCCCAAACTGCAGGTCGTCGTCGGGGTCGGTGGAGTCGTAGGTTACCACCGCGGGGCGGCCCTGCTGAATCACGCGGCGGGCCCGCTGGCGGGCGTCACCTTCCAGGCAGCCCCCACTGATGGCCCCGGTTAGCTGCCCCTCATCGGTGACCAGCATGCGGGCCCCGGGCCGGCGGTAGGCCGAGCCGGCCACATCTACTACCGAGGCTAGGGCACAGGCCCGGCCGGCGGCGCGGTGCGCATCGTAGGCAGTTAGCAGACGTTGTAGTTCAGTCATAGTGTAAGAGGATACGGCAGGAAGACGGCAGTGTTGGCTGAAATGGGCATTCCGAGCAAAGCGACGAATCTGAATTTACCATTCAACGGTTGACCCAGATTCCTCGCTTTGTTCGAAATGATTGATCCGCTACGCCTGCATTACTTTCGTTTCCAGAACTTTGTCGGGGGTGATGGGCAGGCTGCGGATCCGCTTGCCGGTGGCGTGGAATACGGCATTGGCCACGGCAGCGGCAACGCCCACCATCGAAATTTCCCCGATGCCTTTCACGCCCATGGCGTTGATGTATGGGTCTTTTTCGTCGATGAACTCCACCGTCATGTCGGGAATATCGGCGTTGACGGGGATGTGGTAGTCGGCCAGGGAGGCGTTGGTGTAGCGGGCCATATTGGGGTCACGCACGGTTTTCTCCATCAGCGCCGAGCCGATGCCGAAGATGCTGCCCCCGATGATCTGGGAGCGGGCGGTTTTGGCGTTGAGGATGCGGCCGGCCCCGTGCACGCTCACCCAGCGCGTGACGCGCACGGTGCCCAGGTCGGGGTCGACTTTAACCTCGCAAAAGTGGGCCCCAAAGGAGTGCATGGAGTGGTTGCCGGCTTCGTCCTTCTTGGTGGGGTCGGCGTTGGCGGCGGCCTGGGCATCTTCGTAGCCGCTGCCGTAGCGGCCCTGCCCGTTGCCTTCCACGTCGGTCATTTCGGCCCGCTTCATCAGATCGGCAAAGGCCTCCCCTTTCTGCGGGTTCGATTTCAGCTGCAAACGGCCCTGCTTCACCTCCACATCGGCGGCCTTGGCCCGGTACAGCGGCGACTTTTTATCCAGCACCGCCACCTTAATCAGCTTCTGCCACAAGTCCTGGGCCGCCATGTAGATGGATGAGGACACCGTACCTGCCGCCACTGAGCCGCCCGAGTTGGGAGCCGTGGGCAGCTTAGTGTCGCCCAGTTCGAAACGCACTTTCTCCGGGGCTATCCAGAGCGAATCGGCGGCTACCTGCGTCATTACGGTGTAGGTGCCGGTTCCCAGGTCGGTGGCACCGGTTTGTACCAGAGCGTGCCCATCGGCATAGAGCCGCACCCGGGCCGTGCCCTGGTTGTTGTGCACGGGGTAGCTGGCCGTGGCCATACCGTAGCCCACCAGCAGGCGGCCGTCGCGGGTTTGGCCGGCTTTGGGGTTGCGCTTGTTCCAGCCAAACAGCTCAGCGCCGCGCTGGTAGCACTGCTTCAGGCTTTTGCTGCTCCAGGCTTGGCCGGTGCTAGGGTCCTTCTCAGCGTAGTTACGCAAACGAATCTCCAGTGGGTCAAGGCCCAATTGGTAGGCCAGATCATCCATGGAACACTCCAGGGCAAACGAGCCCGGAGCTTCGCCGGGGGCCCGCGTAAACGTGGACGTCATCACATTGGCCCGGGCCAGCTGGTAGGTCGCCTCGAAGTTGGGGCACTCGTAGAGGATATTGATGATTTTGCTGTTGGGCTCGGCGTAGTTGTCCCAGGGCGAGGTAGTAGAGGTTTTCTCGTGAATCAGGGCCGTGAGCTTGCCGTCCCGGGTAGCCCCGATTTTCAGGGTCTGGGTCTGGTCTTCACGGTGGCCCATGCTGGTGAACATCTGGGGGCGCGTGAGGGCCAGCTTTACCGGCCGGCCCACGGCGCGGGCCGCCTGCACCGTCAGCACGGTGTGGGGCCAGCTGGAGCCCTTGCAGCCGAAGCCGCCGCCGAGGTACTTCGTCACCACCCGCACCTGCTCGGCCGATAGTCCCAGCATGGTGCTGAGGGCTTTTTGGGTGCGCGTTACGCCCTGCGTGGCGTCGTACACCGTGAGGCGGTCGGGGGCTTCCCAGTGGGCAGTGGTGGCCCCGGGCTCCATGGGGTTGTGGTGGTTGATGGCGTGGTCGTACTTGTGCGTGAGCTGCACCGGCGCGGCGGCGAAGGCCTGCTGGGGGTTGCCGCGCACGGTGCGGGCCTTGGTCTTGCCATCCTGCACCTTCTCCGGGTCAAACAGTTGGGCCTTTTTGTCCTCGTAGGAAGCAATGGGCGCCTCGGCCGTTACCTGAATCTTCAGCAGAGCTGCCGCGTGCTGGGCGCGCTCCAGCGTATCGGCCACCACCAGGGCCACCGGCTGGCCGGCGTAGTGAATCACGTCCGACGTAAGCGGCAGAAAGCCCATGGGCGCCCCGATGGCCTTTTTGCCCTCGGCATCGTTGGGGGTTTTGGCCAGCTTGGGCAGATTTTGGTGAGTGAGTACGGCCAGCACGCCCGGCTGCTTGAGGGCCAGGCTGGCGTCAATGTTCTGGATGCGCCCCTTCGCCACGTCGCTGGTACGCAGCACGGCGTGGGACAGACCCGGCAGGTTGTTGTACTCGGCGGCGTAGCGGGCTTGCCCGGTTACCTTGGCCCGGCCATCTACCCGGTCCAGCGGCTGACCTACCGACCCGGCTTTGGGGTTGGTTTCGAAGAAGCTTGGTTCTGTAAAATCCATGGTTCGAAAGAGGTCAGGGTTTAGGCTACCTTCAGCAGGGCCTGCACCAGCGTGTTTTGGGCCAGCTCCACCTTGAAGCCGTTATGTTCGCGAGGTTGGGCACCGCGCAACGCAGCCGCGGCGGCGGCCCGGAAAGTAGCTTCCGTGGCCGGCTCCCCCACCAGCGCTTTTTCCGCCTCCGGGCTGCGCCAGGGCTTTGTGCCCACTCCCCCCAAAGCCACGCGGGCCGAGCGAATAGAACCGCCCTGCACATCGAGTCCCACGGCGGCCGAGGCCAGGGCGTAGGCATAGGAGGCCCGCTCTCGTACCTTCAGGTAGGTAGAGCGGCGGGCGTGGTTGGTAGCCGGAATCAGCACCGACACAATCAGCTCGCCGGGCTCCAGCACAGTTTCCTTCTGGGGCGTGGAGCCGGGCAACAGGTAGAAGTCGGTGACGGGCACGCGCCGCTGTTTGCCTTTGGCGTTTTCCAGCGTCAGCACGGCATCCAGGGCCGCCAGGGCCACCGACAAGTCGCCGGGGTAGGCCGTGGCAATGCAGGACTCGGAGGTTCCCAGTATGGCTAGGTTGTGGTTGTCGCCCTGCAGGGCGGGGCAGCCCGAGCCGGGCACGCGCTTGTTGCAGGGAAACGCCGCGTCGCGGAAGTAGCCGCAGCGGGTGCGCTGCAGAATATTGCCCCCGATGCTGGCCATGTTGCGCAGCTGGGGCGAGGCCGCCAGCAGTAAGGACTCGGAAATGGCCGGAAACTGTTCCAGTACCAGCTTATTTTCGCCCACGTCGCTCATGCGCTCCATGGCCCCGATGCGCAGACCGTCCTTGGTCTGCTCGATGCCCTTGAACGGCAGCATATTGATGTCCACCAGCTGCGGATGCTCCTCCAGATTGGCCTTCATCAAATCCAGCAGCGTGGTGCCGCCGGCAATGTAGGCCGCCGCCGGCTGGTCCTTGCGGATGCTGGTGGCTTCTTTGGCCGTACTGGCCTGGGTATAGCTAAAGTTGTTCATCTTCTCAAGAGTGAAATGGTGAAGTTGTGAGCTTGTGAAGGGTGAAGTGGGCGTTTTACTGCGTCAGAACTCTACTTTCGAGAACTCACAACCTCACCATTTCACAACTTCACATCTACCCTTTGCCAGCTACTTCGCGCACGGCGGCCACAATATTGGGGTAGGCCCCGCAACGGCAGAGGTTGCCGCTCATCCACTCCCGGCACTGCTCGTCGGTGGTGGCGTGGCCTTCCTGCACGCAGGCCACCCCGCTCATAATCTGGCCGGGGGTGCAGTAGCCGCACTGGAAACCGTCGTGTTTGATAAAGGCCTCCTGCATGGGGTGCAGGGCGTCGCCTTTGGCCAGGCCCTCAATGGTGGTAATCTGCTTGCCCTGCTGCATGACGGCCAGCGTCAGGCAGCTGTTGATACGCTTGCCATCCACCAGCACGGTGCAGGCCCCGCACTGCCCATGGTCGCAGCCTTTCTTGGTGCCGGTTAAGTCCAGGTACTCGCGCAGGGCATCCAGCAGCGTCACCCGGGGCTCGGCCTGGATAGTGCGGGCGGCCCCGTTGATGTTCAGTTGCAGGGCGCTAACGCCCTCCACGGTTTTGGAGTATGCCGCCAGCCGCTCGGCCTGCGACACGATGGGCGGGGCCAGGGCCAGGCCCAGAATACCGCCCGCCTGCTTCATAAAGGAGCGGCGGGTGCCATCCTCGGGGCGGGGCGCGGGCTGTGGCCCATCCAAGGGTTCAGAAGAAGATGCTGTTGACATAACCGGAAGTTGAAGTAGAAACATGCGCCACCTATCCTTCTCTACTTCAAACAATTAGTTACGGGCAAGCTAACAAGCCTGGGCGAAACCCACCATCCTGGTACAGCAGCTGACAGCAGCGTATATGCCCGGTGTACGGCGGCTTGCCTGCATTGTTGAGGTAGGTACACGCTTTTGCCCGGCCAACCTCTATATAGCTATGCTTGGTAAGGCAATGGCCAGTTTCTGGCCGTCAGCCGGCGCATAGTATGCCACCAGGCAAAAAGGCCAACCGAGCTTTAACCTGAAAAAACTAACAAACATTAGTTTGCGGTAGTTTTCTTCCTACATTCGTACCCGCTATTCGGCTATTCCAGCTGTTCTTGAGCAACCCGAATTTCTTCTTCTGTCATGTTGACCACCCGCAAAACCAACCGTCGGCAGCTTATCCTCGATGAAGCCGCCAAGCTGTTCAAGCAGAAGGGCTTTGGGGGTACTTCCATGCGCGACCTGGCCCGGGAAGTAGGCATGGAGGCGGCCAGCATGTACAATCACATCAAGAGCAAGGACGAAATTCTGGACCTGATCTGTACCCGCATTGCCCACACGTACATTTCCCAGCTAGCCGAAATTGAGCAGACCGATGCCAGCTACGCCGACAAGGTAAAAGCCCTGATCCGGCTGCACATCCGGCTGATGATTGAGGACGGTGCGGCCGTATCCGTAGCCAACCATGACTGGAAATACCTGCCCGAACCCCAGCTTACCGCGTTCAAAGACGCCCGCAAAAACTACGAAAAAGGCTTTGCGGCCCTCATTGAGCAGGGCATTGCGGCCGGCGAGTTCCAGCCCGTGAATGTATCGGTGGCCCTGTTTACCATTCTCTCGGCAGTGCGCTGGGTGGAGCTGTGGTACCGCCCCGGCCGGGAGCTGTCGGCCGAAGAACTCGAAGACCACATCATCACCATGCTCCTCACTGGCCTGGCAAAATAAAGCTATTATCTGCTGGCTATTAGCTGTTTGCTTATTTATCTGACAGCTAATAGCCAATAGCGCAATAAAAATGAGTCGTTTTCACACCGTACGAGTTAAGAGCATTACCCGCGAAACGCCGGACTGCGTGAGCGTGGCCCTGGATGTGCCCGCCGAGCTGCGGGAAACGTTCCGCTTTACCCAAGGCCAGTACCTCACCTTCCGCCGCCACCTAAACGGGGAGGAAGTGCGCCGCTCCTACTCCATTTGCAGCAGCCCTTTGGATAATGAGTGGCGCGTGGCCATCAAGCAGGTGCCTGAGGGCCGGTTTTCCACCCACGCCGTGCAGCAGCTGCGCGTGGGCGAGGAACTGGAGGTGATGCCACCGATGGGCCACTTTACCACCGAGCTGCACGCCGATAATCAGAAGCTATACGTGGCCTTTGCGGCCGGCTCGGGCATTACGCCGGTGATGTCCATCGTGAAAACCATTCTGCTCACCGAGCCCGGCAGCCAGGTGTACCTGGTGTACGGCAACCGGGGCCGCAACTCCATCATCTTCAAGGAGCAGATTGAGGCCTTGAAAAACCGCTTTGTGGACCGCCTGAGCGTGTACCACATTTTGAGCCGGGAGCATGGGGAGGCCGATTTGTTTTTCGGCCGCATCGACAAGCAGAAGGCCCAGCAGTTTCTGCAGAAAATCATTCCGCCCCAGGAAATTGACGAGGCTTTCATCTGCGGACCCGAGGAAATGATTCTGGGCGTGAAGGAAGCCTTGACGGAAGCCGGCGTGGCCCCTGAGAAGGTGCACTTCGAAATGTTTACCTCGGCCGAAGGGGCCAAGCGCAAAGCCGAGCGCCAAGCCCAGCGCCCCACCGGCCAGGACGACAAGCAGAGCGTGGTTACCGTGCAGCTGGAAGGCACCAAGTACCCGCTGCCCATGTCGTACTACGGCGACACCATTCTGGATGCCCTGCTGGAGCGCGGCGTGGATGCCCCCTACTCCTGCAAAAACGGCATGTGCAGCACCTGCCGCTGCCGCGTAACGGAAGGCACCGTGGAAATGGATGTGAACTACTCTCTCTCCGAAACGGAAATATCCAAAGGCTACGTGCTCAGCTGCCAGGCCCGCCCCACTTCCGAGAAGGTTTCAGTGGATTTCGACCAGTAAGCCATTCACGCTGTCATTTCGAGCGAAGCCAGAAACCTAGGTTTGAAAGCTGAGATACCCAGATTTCTCGCTTCACTCGAAATGACAACAAACTTTTCTCTACATTTAACTAACGATTGTTAGTTACTCTTTGTTGAAGAAGCATGGAAACGCTAGAACTCACCCAGGAAGAACAGTTTCAGGCCCGTATCGACGAGGACATCCGCATTGAACCCAAGGATTGGATGCCGGAAGCCTACCGCAAAACCCTGATCCGGCAGATTTCGCAGCACGCGCACTCTGAGTTGGTTGGGATGCTGCCCGAGGGCAACTGGATTACCCGTGCCCCTTCGCTCAAGCGTAAGTCGATTCTGCTGGCCAAGGTGCAGGATGAAGCCGGCCACGGCCTCTACCTCTACTCCGCTGCCGAAACCCTGGGAGCCTCGCGCGACCAGATGCTGGCCGACCTGCACTCGGGCAAAGCCAAGTACAGCAGCATCTTCAACTATCCCACCCTGAGTTGGGCCGATATGGGCACCATTGGCTGGCTGGTGGATGGCGCGGCTATTCTAAACCAGGTGCCGCTGTGCCGCACCAGCTACGGCCCCTACGCCCGCGCCATGGTGCGCGTGTGCAAAGAGGAAAGCTTCCACCAGCGCCAGGGATTCGAAATTATGCAGACCCTGTGCGAGGGTGCGCCCGAGCAGAAGGCCATGGCCCAGGAAGCCCTCAACCGCTGGTGGTGGCCCACGCTGATGATGTTCGGCCCGAAAGACGCCGACTCGCCCAATACCGAGCAGAGCATGAAGTGGCGCATCAAGCGCTTCACCAACGACGAGCTGCGCCAGAAATTCGTGGACATGATGGTGCCCCAGGCCGAGTTTCTGGGCCTCACCGTGCCCGATGACAAGCTGCAGTGGAACGAAGCCAAACAGGGCTACGACTTCGGCGACGTGGACTGGGCCGAGTTTTGGGACGTGGTAAAAGGCAACGGCCCCTGCTCCCGGGAGCGGGTGCAGGCCCGCGTTGATGCCTGGGAACAAGGTGCCTGGGTGCGCGAAGCCGCCCTGGCCCACGCCGAGAAGCGCAAGCAGCGCGCCGAAGCCGCAACTGCTTAGATATCAATTAACAAAGGAAGTGTCATTCCGAGCGCAGCCGGGGAATCACGCGTGCTGACGTTGCAGTGATAATCTGAATTCCTAACGAGCAAGATTCCTCGGCTGCGCTCGGAATGACTTTTTCTAAGAACCTAAATAGTATGTCTCAGAAAGAATGGCCGCTGTGGGAAGTTTTTATCCGCAGCAAGCAGGGTCTCGACCATAAGCACGTGGGCAGCCTGCACGCCGCCGACGCCGAAATGGCCATCCAGAACGCCCGCGACGTGTACACCCGCCGCCTGGAGGGCGTGAGCATCTGGGTGGTGGAAAGCAAGCACGTGCACGCCTCCAACCCCGACGACTCCGTCGCCTTCTACGAGCCGGCCAACGACAAAATCTACCGTCACCCCACGTTCTACACGGTGCCGGACTCTATCAAGCACATGTAACCGGCGGGCCGCTATGCAAGACACCCACACCATTGTAGTGCCCGACGTAACTTCCGAGCTGCGCCAGCAACTGTTTGAGTACGTGCTACAGCTGGCCGATACCAGCCTCATCCTGGCTCACCGCCTGAGCGAATGGTGCGGGCACGGCCCCATTCTGGAGCAGGATCTGGCCATGGCCAACATTTCCCTCGACCTGCTAGGCGAGGCGCGCAGCTACTACCAGTACGCCGCCGAGCTGGAAGGCCGGGGCCGCACCGAGGACGACCTGGCCTACCTGCGCAATGCGGTGGAATACCGCAACGTGCTGCTGGCCGAACAGCCCAACGGTGACTTCGCCCACACCATTGTGCGGCAGTTTATCTACGACGCGTTCCACTACCACCTACTGCTCCACCTGCAAACCGGCCCCGACAGGCAGCTGGCCGCTATTGCCGAGAAATCGGTAAAGGAGGCGGCCTATCACGTGAAGTGGAGCGCCGAGTGGGTTATCCGGCTAGGGGATGGTACCGAGGAAAGCCGCCGCCGCGTGGAAGCGGCTATCAACTCCCTCTGGCGCTATTCGGGCGAGCTGACCACACCTTCCGCCACCGAGCAGGCCCTGCAGGCGGCCGGTTTCCTGCCCGATTACGCCGCCATTCAAGAGCAGATTAACCAGCACGTGGAGCGGGTATTTGCCGAGGCTACGCTGCCGGTACCGCAGGGTGTGTTCATGCAGAAAGGTGGCAAAATCGGCCGCCACTCCGAGCATCTCGGCTACCTGCTGGCGGAACTACAGTACCTGCAACGCACTTACCCCGGCTTGCAATGGTAGAGCACGCAACGGCACCCACCGAGGAGCGCATCTGGCAGCTGCTGGAAGAAGTTTCTGACCCCGAGGTGCCGGTGCTCAGCATTCTGGACCTGGGCATTGTGCGCGGGGTAGAACTGCGCGGCGACGAAGTGCATGTGACCATCACGCCCACCTACTCGGGCTGCCCGGCCATGAACACCATTGCCACTGATATCCGGCTGCGGCTGCTGGCCGAGGGCATTACTAAGCTGCACATCTACAACCAGCTCAGCCCCGCCTGGACGACGGCCTGGATGTCGGAGGCGGGGAAGCAGAAACTGGAAGCCTATGGCATTGCCCCGCCCCAGGATGCTACTGGCCACGTGCTCAACCTATTTGGCCAGGAACCCGTGCTGCGCTGCCCCCACTGCAAGTCCACCAATACCCGGCTCATCAGTCAGTTCGGCTCTACGGCCTGCAAAGCGCATTATCAGTGTAATGATTGCTTAGAGCCCTTCGACTACTTCAAATGCCACTGACCTCACCCCCTAGCCCCCTCTCCTCGGGGAGAGGGGGAACTAGTTTCTAGTGATTCTTAACCCTAATTCCACTCGCCTCCAAGCCAACTCTACTTTCTAGGAATCTAAAAGCTAGAGCTAGTCCCCCCTCTCCCCGAGGAGAGGGGGCTAGGGGGTGAGGTCCCACCCACATGACCGACTCTCTCCATTTCTCCCTCGATGGCGGCGTAGCGACCATCCGCTTCAACCGGCCGCAGGTATTCAACAGCGTTAATAAAGAGGTGGCGCTGGCCCTGCAGCAGCATTTGCGCGAGTGTCAGCAGAACTCCGAGGTACGCGCTGTGCTGCTCACCGGCACCGGCAAAGCCTTCTGCGCTGGTCAGGACTTGGCGGAAATTACTGGCCCCAATGCCCCCGAGGTGGCCGACATTGTGGAGAAGCACTACAACCCGATTGTGGAGTTGATTCGGGCACTGGATAAGCCGGTGGTAGCGGCCGTGAATGGCGTGGCTGCCGGCGCGGGCGCCAACCTGGCCCTGGCCTGTGATGTGGTGGTGGCCAAGGAGTCGGCCTCGTTTATTCAGGCGTTCAGCAAAATTGGGCTGATTCCGGACAGTGCCGGCACCTACTTCCTGCCCCGGCTTATCGGGATGCAGCGCGCCTCGGCCTTAATGATGACCGGCGACAAGGTATCGGCTCAGGAGGCCGTGCAGATGGGCATGATCTACAAAACCTTCCCCGACGACACCTTCGAGCAGGAGGCCGGCGCCCTGGTCCGCAAGCTGGCCGCCATGCCCACCAAGGGCCTGGCCTACACCAAACAGCTACTCAATCAGAGCTTCGGCAATGACCTCACCCGCCAGCTGCGCGCCGAGGGCGACTACCAGCTCCGCGCCGGCAGCACCGCCGACTACAAAGAAGGCGTAGCCGCTTTCCTGGAAAAACGCCAGCCCACGTTCACGGGGAATTAGGTTGGTTTTTGGTTGGTGGTTACTGGTTTTTGGCTGTTGTAGCTAAAACTGTGTGCCTCTTTCCAAAACCAAAAACCAATAACTATCAACCAAAAACCAATGATAACCATCGGAATTATTGGCAGCGGGGCCATGGGGGCGGGTATTGCGCAGGTGGTGGCCCAGGCCGGGCACCCGGTGCGCCTGCTCGACCAGAACACGGCCGCCCTGGACCGGGCCGTGGCCGGCATCCGCGGCGGGCTGCAGAAGCTGGCGGAGAAAGGCAAGCTTACCCCGGAAGCGGCCGAAGCGGCCGCCGCCCGCGTGCAGCTCACCACCGAACTCGGCCAGTTTGCCGACTGCGGATTGGTGCTGGAAGCCATTGTGGAAGACTTGGGCGTGAAGCAGCAGCTGTTTCGTGAAGTGGAGCTGGTAGTGTCGGCCGACTGTGTACTGGCGTCCAACACGTCGTCGCTGTCCATTGCCAGCATTGCGGCGGCCTGCCAGCGGCCCGAGCGGTTTATCGGCATCCACTTCTTCAACCCCGCCCCGCTGATGCAACTGGTGGAGGTGATTCCGGCGGTGCAAACGCGCGCCGGGTTGGCCGAGGAAATCCGCCAATTGGTGCAGAGCTGGGGCAAGCTGCCGGTGCTGTGCAAGGACACGCCGGGCTTCATTGTGAACCGCATAGCGCGACCCTTCTACGGCGAGGCCATCCGGCTGCTGGAAGAAGGCGTGGCCGACGCCGCCACCATCGACTGGGCCCTCACCGAGCTGGGCGGCTTCCGCATGGGGCCGTTTCAGTTGATGGATTTCATCGGGCATGACGTAAACTACCGCGTCACGGAGTCGGTGTTTACTTCGTTCTTCTTCGACCCGCGCTACAAGCCCAGCTTCACCCAGAAGCGCCTGTTTGAGGCCGGCTACTACGGCCGCAAATCGGGCCGCGGCTTTTACGATTACCGGGACGGGGCCACCTTGCCCGAGCCTACCCGCGACGAGGCGCTGGGCCGCCGCATTGTGCAGCGCGTGCTGGCCATGCTCATCAACGAAGCCGCCGACGCTCTGCACCTGCGCGTAGCCTCGGCCCCCGACCTGGAGCTGGCCATGACCAAAGGCGTGAACTACCCCAAGGGCCTGCTGCAGTGGGCCGATGAGCTGGGTCCCGCCACCGTGCTGGCCACCCTCGACGACCTGTACGAGGAATACCACGAGGACCGGTACCGCGCCAGCCCGCTGCTGCGCCGCCTGGTGAAAGCCCATCAACCATTCCTGCAGCATGAGCCAGCCGACGCCCGCTGAGCTGGTGGCCCGCGCCGAGGCCGTAAAAAACCGCATGCTGGAGCACGACGCCTTTAGCCACTGGCTGGGGCTGGAGGTGACGGACATGGCCCCCGGCTACTGCCGCCTGCAGTTTCGGGTACGGCCCGAGATGCTTAACGGCTTCGGCATTCTGCACGGGGGCGTGGCCTTTGCCGCCGCCGACTCGGCCTTTGCCTTCGCCTGCAACAGCCACGGCCGCCAGAGCGTGGCCCTGAGCGTCACCATCGACTACCTGGAGCCCGGCCGCCCTGATGACCTAATTACTGTGGAAGCCCGCGAGGAAAGCCTCCGCCACAAAGTGGGCGTGTATCAGCTGCGTCTCACCAACCAGCATGGCACCCTTCTGGCCCTGTTCAAAGGCACCGCCTACCGCACCAGTACGGTTATCGAAGCTGTTAGCTGATGGCTATTAGCTGTTAGCCTCTTAAGCTGAATAATTCCTGTTCCTCCTACCCTAAGCTAATAGCCAACAGCTATTAGCTACTAGCTAAACAAAATGACCACTCTCGAAAACTACACCCAGGGCCGCTGGCACGCCGGCTCCGGCGACCAGCAGGAACTTTACGACGCCTCCACCGGCGAAGTCATTGCGCTGGCCCACCCCGAGGGCTACGACTTTGCTTCCATCCTCGAGTACGGCCGCCGCGTGGGCAACCCCGCGCTGCGCAAGCTCACCTTCCACGAGCGGGGCCGTATGCTCAAGGCCTTGGCGTTTTACCTGCAGGAGCGCAAAGAGCAGTTCTACGAGCTGAGCTACCGCAGCGGCGCCACCCGCGCTGATTCCTGGATTGACATTGAGGGCGGCATCGGCAACCTGTTTGCCAACGCCTCGCTGCGCCGCAAATTCCCCGACAAGCCGTTCTACGTGGAGGGCGAGCCGGTGGGCCTGAGCAAGGGCGGCACCTTCATGGCCCAGCACCTGCTGGTGCCCCGCGAGGGCGTGGCCGTGCACATCAATGCCTACAACTTCCCCATTTGGGGGATGCTGGAGAAAATTGCGGTGAACCTGCTGGCCGGCATGCCCGCCGTGGTGAAGCCCGCCGTGCCCACCGCCTACCTCACCGAGGCTGTGGTGCGCGAAATCATCAAATCCGGCATTCTGCCCGAAGGTGCGCTGCAGCTGGTAGTAGGCTCCGGCCAGGGTATTCTCGACCACGTGACGTACCAAGACGTGGTGACCTTCACCGGCTCGGCCGCCACCGGCCGCAAGCTGCGCGCCCACCCGCGCATCGTGGAAGAGGCCGTGCCCTTCACCATGGAGGCCGACTCGCTGAACGCCGCCGTGCTGGGCCTGGACGCCAAGCCGGGCACCCCGGAGTTCGACCTGTTTGTGAAGGAAGTGCGCAAGGAAATGACGGCCAAGTGCGGGCAGAAGTGCACCGCCATCCGCCGCATCATCGTGCCCGAAAACCTGCTGGAAGACGTGCAGATTGCCCTCGGCAAGGCCCTGAGCCAAACCACCGTGGGGCACCCGCTAGCCGAGGGCGTGCGCATGGGCGCGCTGGCCGGGCGCGAGCAGGCCGCCATCCTGCGCGACAAAGTGCGCCGCCTGGCCGAGCGCACCCCCATCGTGTACGGCGACCTGGACAACGTGAACATCCTGGGCCAGGAGCGCGGGGCCGATGCAGCCAAGGGCGCTTTCATCTCCCCCATTCTGCTGCTGAACGAGCGGCCCTTTGAGCACCTCGACTCGCACGAGGTGGAAGCCTTCGGGCCGGTGGCCACCCTGATGCCTTATAAGGACACCGCCGAAGCCGTGCGCCTAACCAATCTGGGCCGCGGTTCCCTGGTAACCAGCATTGCCACCAACAGCGCCGAGGTAGCCCAGGAGTTTGTGCTGGGCGCGGCTACGCACCACGGCCGCATTCTGGTGCTCAACGAGGAAATGGCCAAGGAAAGCACCGGGCACGGCTCCCCCCTGCCCCAGCTCATCCATGGTGGCCCCGGCCGCGCGGGCGGCGGGCAGGAAATGGGCGGCATCCGCGGGGTGGAGCACTTCATGCAGCGCGTGGCTTTGCAAGGCTCACCCAGCATGATTACGGCCATCACCCAAGTGTATCAGCCTAAGGCCAAGCAAATTGAGAAGGACAAGCACCCCTTCCAGCATTACTTTGAGGAGCTGGAAATCGGGCAGGCGTACGTGACGCACAAACACACCGTCACGGAAGCCGACATTACCAACTTCGCGCAGGTGTCAGGCGACAATTTCTACGCCCACGTGGACGAAACCTCGCTGGAGGGCACCCTCTTTACCGGTCGCGTGGCCCACGGCTACTACATCCTGAGCAAGGCCGCCGGCATGTTCGTGGACCCGCGCAAGGGCCCGGTGCTGCTCAACTATGGCCTCGATGAGTGCCGCTTCACCAAGCCCGTGTACCCCGGCACCACCATCGGCGTCACGCTCACGGTGAAGGAGAAAATTGGCCAGGAGAAGCGCGACGAAACTGACGTAGCCAAGGGCATCGTGCGCTGGCTGGTAGAAGTAACCGACCAAACCGACGAAACCGTAGCCGTAGCCACCATCCTCACGATGGTGAAAAAGAAGAATCAGGAGTAGATTTCCCCTCTAGAACGTCATGCTGAGCTTGCCGAAGCATCTCTACCGCTTCCTCAGATAGCCTGCAACGAAGCATTAGAGATGCTTCGGCAAGCTCAGCATGACGTCCTTTCGAGACCTAAGACACCCATCCCACCCATGAACGATATTCTCACCGCCGGTAAGGTGGAAACTTCCACCGACGCCCAGGGCGTGGCTACCATCAGCTTCTTCCACCCTAGCCATAACTCCCTGCCTGGCGTCTTGCTCACGGAACTGGCTGAAACCATTACCCGCGTAGGCCAGGAGGCCGCCACCAAAGTAATCATCCTGCGCAGTGAGGGCGAAAAGACCTTCTGCGCTGGGGCCAGCTTCGATGAGCTGATGGCTGTTGAAGATGAATCCCAAGGCCTAGCATTCTTTTCCGGCTTCGCCAAGGTGATTAATGCCTGCCGCACCTCTCCAAGAATCATTATCGGGCGGGTGCAGGGTAAGGCCATTGGCGGCGGCGTAGGCGTGGCCGCCGCCACCGATTATTGTTTTGCTACCAGCCAAGCCAGCGTGAAGCTCAGTGAGTTGGTGGTGGGCATCGGGCCGTTTGTGGTGGGGCCGGTGGTGGAGCGCAAAATCGGGACGGCCGCCTACGGGCAGTTGGCCCTGGATGCTGGCGAGTTCCGTAGTGCCGCCTGGGCTCAGGAAAAAGGCCTGTATGCCACCGTTGTCGACTCCATTGCCGACCTGGATGCGGCCGTGGCCGCCTTTGCAGCCAAGCTGGCTGCCTACAACCCCGAAGCCCTGACCGAACTGAAACAAGTCCTCTGGGCCGGCACCGGGCACTGGGATACCCTGCTCACGGAGCGCGCCGCCATCAGTGGCCGCCTGGTGCTGTCAGATTTCACGCGCCAGGCTATCCGCAAGTTCAAGGCCAGTTAGGTCCGATCCGACAGTGCCTAACGTGCAAAAAGCCCGGTTCTCTCCCCAAGAGGTACCGGGCTTTTTGCACGTTAGGCATCCCGCCCCCTTCGCAGCTGCACTCGAAAATATAGCGGTTGGTAATCGGGGCGAAGCAGCTGCCGAGCGGTAAATTTGATTTTCCATCAGGGTATACTAATGCGGTGCTGAGGACTCACCACAGATCCGGGCCTTGCCTGCTACTGCTTATGAACAAGTGTGTACGCATTGCGACTGTGCTCCGTGCAATGATTGCGGCGGACGACGCACAACTTTGTGAGCTACCCGTTGGTTGATTGAAACCAGTCTTATTACCCTTTTCTGGGCAGCTCTGCAACGGCCGCGCTTCCAAGGAAAAGTACGCGTGAAACCGGCAGGATTCCCGTCCTAAACGTACGCTTTTGGGTTAGCTCCTTCCCTCGCACTCTTTACTTTTCTTTTCTATGGCCACCAACCCCGAGCCGGACGTACCGGCCAACCACAACGAGAACCGGCGCACATTCCTCAAACAATCGTCCTTGCTCACGGCCATGGCTTTGGTACCCGGCCCGGTGGTATCGGCGGCGGAGGCCAAGCTAGATGAGCGGGTAGCCGAGTCCATTGAGAAAATTCCGCTGAGCCTGAAAGTCAATGGCAAGAAGCTGAAGCTGAAAGTGGAGCCCCGCACCACCCTGCTGGATTTGCTGCGCGAAAACCTGAACCTGACGGGCACCAAAAAAGGCTGCGACTATGGCCAGTGCGGGGCCTGCACCGTGCACGTAGACGGCCAGCGCGTGAATAGTTGCCTGAGCTTCGCCGTGATGCACGAGGGCCAGGAAATCACCACCATTGAGGGCCTGGCCGACGGCGACAAGCTGCACCCCATGCAGGAGGCCTTTGTGAAGCACGACGGGTTCCAGTGCGGCTACTGCACCCCCGGCCAGATTATGTCGGCCGTGGCCTGCGTACGGGAGGGCCACGCCGGCTCGGAAGGTGAAATCCGGGAGTATATGAGCGGCAACATCTGCCGCTGCGGGGCCTACACCAACATTGTGGCCGCTATTCAGGACGTGAAGCAAGGAGGGCAAAAGGTATGAACCAGTTTCAGTACGTGCGCGCTACCAAGCCGCAGGCCGCCATTGACATCGTGGCCAAGGACGCCAATGCCCGCTTCATTGCCGGCGGCACCAACCTCGTGGATTTGATGAAGCGCGGCGTGATGACCCCGCAAAAACTGGTGGACATCAACCGCCTGGATTTCCGCAAAATTGAGCGGCAAAACAACGGGTTGCGCATTGGGGCGCTGGCCCTGAACTCCACCGTAGCCGACGACAAGCAGGTGCGGGAACGGCACCCGCTGCTGGCGCTAGCCCTCAACGCCGGCGCTTCGCCCCAACTGCGCAACATGGCTACGGTGGGCGGCAACATGCTCCAGCGCACCCGCTGCGCCTATTTCTACGATGTGACCATGCCCTGCAACAAGCGCCAGCCCGGCTCCGGCTGCGGGGCGTTGGAGGGCGTGAACCGCATGCACGCCATCTTCGGATTCTCGGATAAGTGCATTGCCGTGCACCCTTCGGATATGAGCGTGGCCTTGGTAGCCTTGGATGCCACCGTACAAGTAAGCGGCCCGAAAGGCAACCGAAGCATCCCCTTCGCCGATTTCCACCGCCTGCCCGGCGACACGCCCGAGAAGGACACCAACCTAGAGCCCGGCGAGCTGATAACCGCCGTAGACGTGCCCGACAGCCCGTTCACCAAGCACGTGCATTACCAGAAAGTGCGCGAGCGGGCCAGCTACGCCTTCGCCTTGCTCTCAGTAGCCGCGGCCCTGGACATCGACAACGGCACCATTAAAGCGGCGCGGCTGGCTATGGGCGGCGTGGCGCACAAGCCCTGGCGCCTCACGGCCGCCGAGCAAGCCCTAGTAGGCAAACCCGCCACCGAGGAAACCTTCCTGCAGGCGGCTACCGTGGCCATGCAGGGTGCTAAAGCCTTTAAGCACAACGAATACAAACTGCGCCTGGGTCCCAATGCCATTGTGCAGGCCCTGAAAACGGCCGCTGCGGCCTAACTCCACCAACGATGAACGCACCAGAAAAGAAAATCGGCGCGCCCATGAACCGGGTGGACGGCCGCCAAAAGGTAACCGGCGCGGCTAAGTACTCAGCCGAGTACGAACTGCCCAACATGGCGTACGCCGTGCTAGTGGGCAGCACCATAACCAGAGGCCGCCTCAGCAGCATCGACACGAAAGCCGCCGAGCGGGCCCCGGGCGTGCTGGCTGTTATTACCCACCTCAACGCGCCCAAGGCTCCCGGTGTCAAGCCCGCGGGCAAGGACCCCTCACAGCCGCAAACGGTGGGCAGTGCCTTGCAGGTGCTTATGGACGATAAAATCCGCTTCAACGACCAGCCCATTGCCGTGGTGGTAGCCGATACGCTGGAACGGGCCCGTTTTGCGGCCCGGCTGGTGAAGGCCCAGTATGCCCCGGAAAAGCACCAAACCAACCTGGAGGCCAACAAAGCCAACGCCTTTCTGCCCACCCAGGCCAAGAAAAATCCCAAGTCGGGGGCGGCGGACTACCAGCGTGGGCAGGTGGACGCCTACAAAACCGGCGCCATCAAGCTGGAAAGCGAGTACGTAATTCCGACGGAGGTGCACCACCCCATGGAGTTGCAAGCCATTACGGCCCACTGGGAAGCCCCCGACCGCCTCACGCTCTACGACAAAACCCAGGGCACCATGGCCACCCGCCGCGACTTCGCCCGGCAGTGGGGTTTGCCCGAAGCCAACGTGAAAGTAATTGCCACCTACGTAGGCGGGGCCTTCGGCAACGCCCTGCACAGCTGGCCCCACGAGTCGGCGGCCATAATTGCCGCCAAGGTGGTGAACCGCCCCGTGAAGCTGATGCTCACCCGCGAGCAGATGTTTACGATGGTGGGTTACCGGCCGCATACCTGGCAGAAAATCGGGATGAGTGCCACTTCCGACGGCAAAATTACGGCCATTACCCACGAAAGCATCGGCCAGACTTCCACTTATGAGGAATTTGTGGAAGCCACGCTGGGCCAGACCAAGATGATGTACCAGTCGCCGAACATGACCACTCGCTACCGGCTGGCGGCCCTGGACGTGGGCTCCCCCATCTGGATGCGCGGGCCCGGCGAGGCTACCGGCGCGTTTGCCCTGGAGTCGGCTATGGATGAAATGGCCTTTTTGCTGAATATCGACCCGCTGGAGTTCCGCCTGCGCAACTACACCGACCAAGACCCCGAGAAAAACCAGCCCTGGAGCAGCAAGTTCCTCAAGGAATGTTACCAAGCCGGAGCCGAGCGGGTGGGCTGGAACAAGCGCCAGCTCAAGCCCGGTACCCTGCGCGACGGAGAGTGGCTCATCGGGTACGGCATGGGCGTAGGCACCTTCGGGGCGCACCGGGGCTCCTCTAAAGCCAGCGCCCAGCTGTTGCCCAACGGCACCGTGCTGCTGCAAAGCGCCGTCACGGATATTGGCCCCGGTACCGGCACGGCCATGACCCAGATTGCCGCCGATACCCTAGGCCTAGCTCCCGAGAAAATCCGCTTCGAGTGGGGTAGCTCTGACTTTGCCCAGGCTCCAACTCAAGGCGGCTCGGCCATTGTAAATACCGTGGGGCCGGCCGTGCAGGAAGCCTGCCTGGCCCTGAAAGACAAGCTGCGCGAGCTGGCTGCCACCAGCAACCCAGCCTTTGCCTCGGCTAAAAAAGAAGACGTAATCTTTGCCGATAACTATCTAACCTTAACCGGCAACTCCAGCGCCCGCGCCCCCTACGCCGACCTGGTGAAGCAGACGGGCGGCACGGCCGTGACCGTGGAATCCAAGCCCAGCGGCGAAGGGCCGAAGGTGTCGATGTACTCGTTTTCAGTGCATTTTGCCGAGGTGCGGGTGCATGAGCTGACCGGCGAGGTGCGGGTGAGTAAGCTGGTTTCCTGCGCCGATGCGGGCACCATCGTGAACGAGAAAACCGCTGGCAACCAGATGAAAGGCGGCGCCGTGGGCGGCATTGGCATGGCCCTGATGGAGCACGCCATCATCGACGACCGGTTCGGCCGCTACGTCACCAAGGACCTGGCCGACTACCATGTGCCCGTACACGCTGATTCCCCAGCCGTGGAGGTGTTTTTTGTGAACAAGCCTGACCCCTACGTGAACAAGCTCGGCACCAAAGGCATCGGTGAAATTGCCACCATTGGCGTAGCCCCGGCCATTGCCAACGCCGTGTTCAACGCCACCGGCAAGCGAGTGCGTGAGCTGCCCATTACGCCGGATAAGCTGGTGTGAACAGCAAGTGAAATAAACGGTCATGCAGAGGCGCCGCCGAAGCATCTCGCGTGCTGATGTTGCAGCTCTATTTCCAGCATCAGCACGCGAGATGCTTCGGCGGCGCCTCTGCATGACGTTTTTTGCCATGTGCTCAGCGTGGCGGCTTCTGTGTGAAACAGGGCTGTGGCGCAGCTGGCGCGGACTCTTTAACTTGCCGCCCCACCCAATTATCTGCCTGTGTCTGCTGTCGAAAACCGCCCCCAAACTTCCATTCTCATCATTTACACCGGCGGCACCGTCGGGATGGCCTACAACAAGCGCGGCGAACTGGTGCCGATGAACTTCGAGCAAATTCGGAAGAAGATGCCGGAGCTACGCCAACTGAATATGCAGGTGGACGTTACCAACCTCGGCGACCCTATCGACTCCAGCAACGTAACGGCCCAGGATTGGCTACGGCTGGCGGCGCTTATCGAGAAGAGATACGCGCAGTATGATGGGTTTGTGGTGCTGCACGGCACCGACACCATGGCCTACTCGGCGGCGGCGCTCAGCTTCCTGCTCGAAAACTTAAGCAAAACGGTGGTGTTTACCGGGGCCCAGGTGCCCGTGGGCCGTATCCGCACCGATGCGCGCCGCAACCTAGTAACGGCCCTGGAAATGGCCGCCGCCCGCCACCCTGAGGCCGGCACCGTACGGGTGCCCGAGGTGTGCTTGTTCTTCAACGACCAGCTCATCCGTGGCAACCGGGCCAAAAAGGTAGAGAGTCAGCAGTACAACGCCTTCCGCAGCGAAAACTACCTGCCCCTGGCCGAAGCGGGCATTGAGTTGGAATTCAACGATAAACAAATCCGGCCACTCCCGGCCGCCCCGCTCATTGCCCACCAGCAGCTCGAAGAAAATGTGGCCATCATCCACCTGTTTCCGGGCCTGACGGAGCGCATGCTGCGCGCCCAGCTGGAAGCCCCCGGCCTGCGTGGGGCCGTGTTGCTCACCTACGGGGCCGGCAACGCGCCCACCGCTTCCTGGTTTTTGGGGGCCCTGCGCGCCGCCACCGAGCGGGGCGTGCTGCTCCTGAATGTGAGCCAGTGCGAGGAAGGCCGCGTGATGCAGGGCCGCTACGAAACCAGTGCCTACCTCACCGAAATGGGCGTAATCGGTGGGGCCGATATTACCGTGGAAGCCGCCATTACCAAACTCATGTTCGTGCTGGCTCTCAACAAGAAACCCGACCACCTGCGCCACCTGCTCACCCAGGACTTGCGCGGCGAAATCACAATAATATAAGCAAAGGGCCGCCCCCGGCTTGCGTATCCCGAAAATCGGGTGTTATTTTGCGCCACCTAACCGCATCCCCGATGCACACCCAGAGAGGTGTCCGAGTGGTTGAAGGAGCACGCCTGGAAAGTGTGTATGGGTCTAAAGCTCATCGTGGGTTCGAATCCCATCCTCTCTGCATAAAAGCCCGTTTGCAAGCTGCAAACGGGCTTTTTGTTTGCCTCCCGGGCCGCAGCCGGGCCTAATTCGCCTTATAAAATTGCACGTACCAAGGTTGCAACCTGGAATTATAGCGGATCGACGCGGCGCTTTCTCCGTTTAAGGGTCCTATGAAACGACCCCACGTAATCTGCCACATGATGTCCACCGTGGACGGCAAAATTCTGGCCGCCAACTGGCAGGATAAAACGCTTACCAAAACCTACTCCGGCTACTTCGAGAAGTACCACGAAACCTTCACTAGCCAAGCCTGGATGTGCGGGCGCATCACCATGGAGCGCGACTTCTCAGACGGCGTGCAGCCCGATTTGCAGCCCGCTCCTCATGCCATTGCCCGGGAGTCCTTTATCGGTGACTCCAGGGCCACTTCCTTCGCCGTGGCCGTGGATGCGCACGGCAAGTTGGGCTGGAACAGCAACGCCACCGGCGGCGACCATATCGTGGAGGTGCTCACCGAGCAGGTAAGCGACGAGTATCTGTATTATCTGCAAGGCCAGCGCATTTCCTACTTGTTTGCGGGCGAGAAAGAAGTGGATTTTGCCTCGGCACTAGAACAACTGGCCGCGCTATTTCCCATTGAAACGCTCATGCTGGAAGGCGGCGGCCACCTGAACGGCTCCCTGCTCAACGCCGGCCTGATTGACGAGCTCAGCTTGCTGGTGCTGCCCATAGCCGACGGCACGCCTCACTCGCCTACTACGTTTGAAGTGAGCGACTACCTACAAATGGGCCCGGCCACGCGCCTTTACCTGAACCAGGTGCAGCAACTCGATAATGATGTGGTTTGGCTGAAATATCGCTTTTCGGCAGCTTAGCCATTGGTTTTATTAAAACCGTCATTCCGAGCAACGCGAGGAATCTGGGCCAACCCACTAAATGGGAAACTCAGATTCCTCGCGTTGCTCGGAATGACAGTTTAGAATAGCGGCGGCTGGTGCCAATGAAGACCTGTGCGGCCGGGTGCGCCAGCCCTGCTCTGCGGATTACTTCTTGAGCCGCGCCACCTCCCCGAACAACTTTAGGGTGTTGCGGGTGGTGGCCTGGGCTACTTCGGCCCCGGTTACGCCCAGAATTTCGGCTACGCGGTAAGCTACCAGCGGAATGTAGGCGGGCTCGTTGCGCTTGCCCCGGTGGGGTACGGGAGCCAGGTAGGGCGCGTCGGTTTCCAGCAGCAGGTGCTCCAGGCTCAGGCCGGGCAGCACTTTGTCGAGGCCGCCGTTTTTGAAGGTGGCTACTCCCCCAATGCCTAGCTTGAAACCCAGACGGATAACTTCCTCGGCCTCTTCCCTAGTGCCCGAGAAGCAATGAAACACCCCGCGCAGGGAGCCATCCTGGGCGGCCGTGATGATGTCGGCGGCTTCGCGGAAGGCCTCGCGGGTGTGTAGCACCAGGGGCAGGTCGTGTTTTTTGGCCAGAGCTACCTGAATACGTAAAGCCTCCTGCTGCTCGGCCAGCATGGTTTTATCCCAGTACAGATCAATGCCACACTCCCCCACCGCCGCAAAGGGCCGCTGGTTGAGCCAGGTCTCTACTTCGTACAGCTCCTTCTCAAACTGCCGGGTAACGTGGCAGGGATGCAGGCCCATCTGGGCGAAGCACTGGTTGGGGTAACGGGCCTCCACTTCCAGCATGGCATCAATGCTGGCGTGGTCGATGTTGGGCATGAAGATGGTTTCCACCCCGGCCTCAAAGGCGCGGAGTAGCATCTCGTCCTGGTCGGGCTTGAATTGCTCGGAGTAAACGTGCGCGTGCGAATCAGAAAACTGCATACCGCAAAGGTAGCGGGGTAGTGAAGTTGTGAAAGGTGAAGTTGTGAAATGATGGAGCCGTGAGGAAGTGAAGCTGTGAAAAGGAGAGTAGGTGTAAAACCTGTCATCCTGAGCATGTCGCGCATCAAGCGAGGACGAAGGACCTTTTCACATCTGAACAAGTCGTTCTAACGTGAGAAGGTCCTTCGTCTTCGCTTGATGCGCGACATGCTCAGGATGACAGACTAATTCAGCTTACTTATATCCTCACTTCACAACTTCACCGCAGCCGTCTGGCGGATGTCGCGGGAGGAGCTGCCCACTTGCAGGGTGAAGGTACCGGGCTCCAGCACCCACTGCTTTTTAGCTTCGCTGTAGAAGCGGAAGGCTTCGGGGCCGAGGTTCAGGGTTACGGTTTTGGATTCGCCAGGCTTGAGGAATACTTTCTCGAAAGCTTTCAGCTCTTTTTCGGGGCGCTTTACGCTGGCCTGGTCGTCGTGCACGTACAGCTGCACTACTTCGGCGCCGGTCATTTTGCCGGTATTACGAATGGTAAGCGTGGCGGTGGCGCTCTGGCCTTTGGAATGTACCGTGAGCTTGCCGTACTCAAAGGTAGTGTAGCTCAGGCCGTGCCCGAAGGCGAATTGCGGGGCCACTTTGTACGTATCGAAGTAGCGGTACCCTACGAATACATCCTCTTTGTACGTCTGCTTCAGGGGGTTGCCGGGGGTGCTGGGGTATTCGCCCAGCTTGTGGGCCGGCGAGTCCTCCAGCTTCACGGGCCAGGTCATGGGCAATTTGCCGGAGGGATTCACGTCGCCGAACAGAATTTGGGCCAAGGCGTTGCCGCCTTCCATACCGGGGTACCAGGCGGCCACGATGCCCTTGGCTTGCCCCGCCCACGCCGACACATCCATCATGCCGCCGCCCATGAGCACCACAATAGTGTTAGGATTGACGGCCAGTACGGCCTTAATCAGCTCATCCTGCCCAAACGGCAGCTTCATATCCGGCTTGTCGAATCCCTCGGCGTCGTAGGCGTTGTCGCTCCACACTTTGTAGTCGTAGCCGTGGGTGGTGCCGCCCACAATAATTACCGTTTCGGCGGCTTTGGCGGCGGCTACAGCTTCAGCAATCAGCTGCGGATCAGCCTGCTGGCCCCGGGCAATTTTGTAGCCGGGCGCATAGGTTACTTTCACGCCGTTGCGCAGCGGTTTCTGCAGGCCAGCCAGGGGCGTAATTTCGTACTTGGCCTTCACCTGCGAGCTGCCGCCGCCCAGGGCATTCTCGCGGGTGGCGTTGGCCCCGATAACGGCGTAGGTTGTGGCGGTCAGGCGCAGGGGCAGCACGTTGCCCTCGTTTTTGAGCAGCACAATGCCTTCCTCGGCTACTCTGCGGGCCGTAGCCTGGTGCTGGGGTGCATTGTAGGCGCCGGCCTGACGCTTGGCCCCGTCCAGCATATTGGTGCGGTACATCACCCGCAGAATCCGGCGCACCTTGTCATCCAGCAGCGGCTCCAGGGTCTTGTCTTTTTTCACGGCTTCCAAGGCCGCCGTCCCGAAAAAGAACTTATCATACAGGGCTGGGGTGAGTTTGGCCGCTCCTCCTCCAGCCGTCTGGTCCACGCTGCTGTACATCAGTGACAGGTCGGTCCCCATTTCCAGGTCGGTGCCATTGCGCAGGCCTTCCATTGTATTATGCACCGAACCCCAGTCACTGATTACTAGTCCCTTGAATCCCCACTCCTTTTTCAGGACGTCGTTCATCAGGTAGGCGTTGTGGGTGGCGTACTGGCCCCGAAACTTGTTGTAGGAGCCCATGAGCGTGTTCACCCCGCCTTCCTGCACGGCGGCCTGGAAGCCCGGTAGGTACAGCTCGCGCAGGGCCCGCTCACTCATCTCCACGTCGATATCGTTGCGGTGCTCCTCCTGGTTGTTGGCCGCGTAGTGCTTCACGCAGGCCGACACACCCTGATCCTGCACTCCCCGGACGTAGCCTACTACCATCTTCGAAATCAGGTAAGGGTCTTCGCTCAGGTATTCGAAATTACGGCCGTTCAGAGGAGTGCGGATAATGTTGATGCCGGGGCCCAGGATAATGTCCTTGCCCCGGAAGTTGGCCTCCGCGCCCAGCACCGAGCCAAACGCGTAGCCCAGCGCCGGGTTCCAGGTGGCAGCCAAGGTGTTGCCGGTGGGCAGGTAGGTACCCGAGTCGTTCACGCCTTCGTCCAGGGTCCAGTCGCGGCCGTGCTCGGGGCGCACGCCGTGGGGGCCGTCGGAGGTGGTTATTTCCGGGATGCCCAGCCGCTTCACTCCACCCGAGGTAAAGGAGGAATTGGCGTGAATCATGGTGATTTTCTCCTCCAGCGTCATTTTTTTGATGAGTTGGTCAATTTTGGCCTCGTTGGCCATGAGCAGCTGCTGGCGGTTGGCTGGTGCGGTGGCTGGGGAGCTTGTGGCGGGTGAAGGTTTCGTTTGGGCTGTAGCTGAAGGAGCCGCCGCGCAGAACACGGCCGCGGCCAGCAGCGCCGCCCGGCGGAAAGGAAAGCAGAACATAGCAGGGAATTAAGAAATGACGGGAATCGGCCGGATGCCGCCTGGGCGCCGATGTGGTCAGCGCAAGCGCCGGGCACCGAGCTTAAGGCCCCGCACTTTGCTGCCGGCCGGGTAGTCAAATGTAGAACCGAAAACCGCCAAAATCCAGCGCAAACCCCGTTTTCGACTTCTTCAACCGCCTGCCTATGCCCGTGGCCAACCGCTTAGCGCACACGCAACCCAGCCTGCCGGCCAAGGCGGTCGGGTTCCGGGTTCAACTTCTCCCGGATAAAAAACAACCCTTTTTAGCGGTACTGCCGCCCCTTCCACTCGAAACGCAGGGGCAGCAGGCGGAACAACCCGATTCCGAGGGTGAGCGTGAGCGTGTACAGCTCAAACAGCGGCAGCAGCTCTAGGGGCGGGCGGCGGCCCACCTGGCGGAAGCACTTGGCCGCCAGCCACCCCTGCACCGCCAGCTTGGCCGCCCAAACGCCCAGGGCCACCGGCCAGCCCGCTACCACCCCCAATCCCAGCAGTAGCAGATGAAAGGAACCGTATAGCGCCAAGCACAGCTGCAACCACCACGGCAGCTGCTCCACCCCGCGCAGCCAGCGCCGCCGCTGGTGCAGCAGCCCGCCCCACGTATACATGGGCAGCGACTCGGCCAGCACTTCGGCGCGGAACAGGTTGCGGTAGCCATAGCCGCAGCGCAGGATGGCTTGGAATAGCTCGAAGTCCTCGGTAACTGAAAACGGTAGCGCCTCATAGCCCCCGGTGGCCTCGTAGGCGGCGCGGGTCACCAGCATGTTGTTGCCCATAGCCGTCACGGGCCGGCCCAGGTCGGTCACTACTTGTACCAGCCCCAACGACATCAGCCAATCGAGGCCCTGCAAACGGTGAAACAGGCGGGGGCCGGTTACCAGCGTGAGGCCGGTTACGCTGCCAATGCCGGGCCCGGCGTGCGCCAGCAAACCGCTGAGCCAGGTGGGCGGCACGGCAATATCGGCGTCGGTAATGCAGAAATACTCGGTGGTGGCGGCGCGGGCCAAGTGGGCCAGCACGTTGGCCTTGCCCTGGGCCAGACCCAACGTATCGGTAATGGGCACTACTCGAAAGCTCCCCCCGTAGCCCTGCATGGCGGCGGCGGCCTGGGCAGCGGTGTTGTCCGTGGAACTATCGTCGCCGAGCAGTACCTCCACCAGTTCTGGGGGGTAGTGCACGGCCCGGATGGCCCCTAGACAACGGGTAATGGCCGCTGCCTCGTTGCGGGCGGCAATCAGGATGCTCACCCGGGGCCACGGCTGCGGCAGGGGCGGCACCGGTACTATCTGCCGTCCAAACAGCAGGGTAGCCACAAGCAGCAGCCCAAACCAGACCAGGAAATACAGGGTGAGGAAAATCAGCATGGTGCTCAAAGCTTCTCGAACCGGTAGCCGAGCCCGGCGAAATACGCCAGGTAACGGGGCAGCACGTAGCGCAGGTTACGGCTGGCTTTCAGGCTATCATGAAACACTACCACGGAGCCCGGACGCGTGAGCTGGATGGAGGTAGCCAGGCACTGCTCGGGGGCAAACTCCGGGTCGTAGTCGCAGGTTAGCACGTCCCACATGATGATTTGGTGGGTGCGGTGCAGTTGCCGGGCCAGGGCACGGGTGATGCGGCCGTAGGGTGGGCGCAGCAGCGGCCGGACCTCGGGCTGCAATGGCTGCAATACCTCCTGGCAGCGGACCACATCGGCCACGTACGCTGCCCGGGAGTGGCTCCAGCCGCTGATGTGGTGGTAGGTGTGGTTGCCCAGGCGGTGGCCGGCCGCCAGTACCTGCCGGGCTATTTCCGGGTGTTTGCGCACATTATCCCCCACGCAGAAAAACGTGGCCTGCGCTCCAAACCGGGCCAGTTGATCCAGCACAAACGGCGTTTCCTCCGGAATGGGCCCGTCATCGAAGGTCAGGTAGAGTGTGGGCGGCGTGGTGGGCGGCATGGTCCAGATACACTCCGGGAACAGGCGCTGCACCAGGCCGGGCATTCGGTGAAGGTGCATGTTGGTGGTTGGTTGCTGGTTGTTAGTTGCTGGTTGTTAGTTGTCAGTAACCAATGCCGTCATCAGAACGCCCTGACCACTGACGACTAACTAATGCTGCCCGGCGGCTTGTTCTACTTCGGTCCAGAGGCACCGGGCGCTTTCGGCCCAGGAAAACCGCTGCCCGTTGCGCCGGCCCTGCTCCATAAGCTGCTGTCGATATTCAGGCGACTCGTATACTCGCTGAAGGCCTGCGGTGATGGAAGGCACCGAGAACGGGTCGACCAGGCAGGCCGCACCCCCGGCCACTTCGGGCAGGGAGCTGCAGTTGGAAGTGAGTACCGGCGAATCACAGGCCTGGGCTTCAATAACGGGAATGCCGAAGCCTTCAAAGTAGGGTACGTAACAGGTGGCCAAGGCGGCGGCGTACAGCTCCACCAGCTCCGCATCCGTCACGCGCCCGGTCAGGTGTACATCGTGGCGGTGCTGGAGCTGCTGGTATACCTCGAAGATGGGGCCCGCTTTCCAGGCGGTGCGGCCCACTATCAATAGCTTGGTAGTAGCGCCGGTGGCGGTTTTGAAGGCATCGAAGGCCCGCAGCAGGTTCACCAGATTTTTGCGCGGCTGCAAAGCGCCCACGAACAGGAAGTACTCCTTGCCGGCTGCGTACCGCTCCCGGGTAGCCTGCTGCACCGCCGCCGGCTGGGGCCGGAAGTGCGCATCGGTGGCGTTGTACACCACGCTGATTTTGCTTTCCGCAATGCCGTAGGTACGCACAATATCCTGCTTCGTGGCTTCCGACACGGCCACCAGCCGCTCGGAGGCGCGGGCAAATTTTGGGGTAAAAAACCGGTAGTAGCGCAGCACCAGCTTGTTCACATCCTGGGGAAAATGCTCGAAGGCTAAATCGTGGAGCACGGTTACGCGGGGCACCCGGGTGCGCAGGGTGGTGAAGCCGTCGGGGCTGAGAAACACGGCCGGGCGGTGGCGGCGCAGCCACTGGGCCACGGCACCTTCAAACCAAGCCACCCACAGCAACGGATGCCGGGCCGGAGGCCGCAGTACGTGCGGCACCACGTTCGGCCCCAGCAGGTACCGCTCGTCAAAAGCCCTGTCAAAGAGGAAGTGAAACGTGTGCTCCGGGTGCTGCTGCACCATGTGGCGCAGGGTTTCCAGCGTAAACCGCCCAATCCCCTCCAGCTTGTCGCCAGGCAGCAGAAAGCGGACGTTGACAGCTACATGCACGGGGCGGGGAAAGGTGAAGTTGTGAAAGGTGAAGTTGTGAAAACGGGCGCGCAGATTAGGCGGCGGGCTGCTTACGGGCCCGCAGAGCCTTTAGCTCGGCCACCTGTACGATGCCCAGCCCAAATATCAACACCAGTAGCCAGACGCCCGCTACCACCGTTTCCAGCCACCAGGGCAAAGCCGCGTAGGCTTGGAGCAGATACCAGCCCCCGCACAACCCCGCAAACGCCACGGCCAGCTTGCCCAAGGCTGCCAGCGGCAGCTGCACGCCCGTGCGCCGGGGCACCAGCCACACGTAGCCCACGGACACTAGCACGGCACATAATAAGGTATTGAAGGCCCCGGCCAATGCCCCGTAGCGCGGCATCAGCAGGAAGTTAAGGCCGGTATTGAGCACGATACTGCCCGTAACCAGCCAGGAAACTGGTTTTTCGTGGTCGGTGCTGGTGAGCAGGGTGCTGTAAATGGCGAAGAAGGCGTGCACCAGCACATTCAGAAACAGCACCTGCAAACACTGGGTCATGCGCAGCAGCTCGGCCGGAGTGCTGTGCTTGAATTGGAAAAACAGCAGCTCGCCCCGAAACAGCCCGAAGCCCGCCACCAACAGCAGCGGCACCGTTACCACCCGCTGCCCGAACCACAGCAGCTCCTGCTGCTCCTGGCGACGGCCGGTGGCGTGGGCAAACCGGGCAAAAAACAGGGGCAGCACCGTCCAGAGGTACATCATCACGGCATCCACCCAGCGGTAGGCGGCGGCGTAGTAGCTGGCTTCCCGGGCCGATACCAGCCGCTCCAGCATCAGCATGTCAATCCGCTCGTTGAGGCCGTACACCAAGGTAATAAACGCCAGCGGCAGACTATCCAACAGTACCTGCCGGGCCTGGCTCCAACGGGGGCGCAGGGCCACGCGCCCGTACAGCCGCCGGATCAGGCCGGCCAGCAGCAGGAACGTGAACAGCACGGCCACCGTGCGCGCGCCCACAAACGCATCCAGACTCAGCCCCAATGGCAGCAGCGCCAGCACTAGGCCCAGCAGCAGCAGCCGCTCCAGCACCGACAGCACCGCATCGGCAGTAAAGCGCTGGTGAGCCTGCAGCACCCCGCGCAAAAACAGCGTGTACTGGGTGAGCAGCAGCCCCGCCGCCGTAATGGCCAGCAGCAGCAGCCAGTGCCCCCGGTAGCCCAGCACCCAGCCCACGGCCACCGTCAGCAGCAAAAAACCCACCCCCAACCCGGCCCGCAACGGCAGCAGGGTCGGGAAAAAGTCGGAAAAGAAGCTGGGGGCGGCGGCCAGCCGTTTGGTGGTGAGCTGGGTGGTTCCCAGGTCGGAAATACCGGCCATGATGGTGGCCAGTGTGAGTAGGGCCGTGAAGGTGCCGAACTGCTCGTGCCCAACACGGTCCTGCACCACGTTTTCCAGCACCACCCAGCCCGGCTTCACCAGCAGGTTCAGCAGCACGACAAAGCTGATATTTCCGAGGAAGCGTTTGATGCGAGCAGAAGGTTTAGTCAGAGTTCAGATGCCGAAGCGGACCGGCCAGGGGCCGCCAGCCAATGGCAGAAGCGCAAAACTACGGAAAAGCCCGTGGGCAAAGTGACCTTCGCACTCATCGTTTGAGGGGCTTTTTCCTCTATATTTGCCTGCCGCCGACGGCCGGGCTTTCCACTTTTCGGTCGTGCGGCCTTATTTTTCACATGTCGGAGTCGTCGTATTCTCTCCTGGGTCTTTGGCCCATTATTAACCGTTGGAAAAAGCTAGTGGGTGTGGCGCTGCTGCTGGCGCTGGTGGGTAGCGTGCTAGTGGCTCTGCTGCTGCCGAACGTGTACAAGTCAACCGCCGTTTTCTTCCCTACCAATCCCCAAACCACTGACCCTGACCGCATTGCCACCGAAGGCAGCAAGCTGGAACTGGGCGGCCGCACCGAGGATCTGGACCGGGTAATTACCATTGGCGAGTCGCAGCCGGTGGCGGAGCTGGTGATTAAGCGCTTCAACCTGCACCAGCACTACCAAACCGGCGCGGTCGGCGACGATGCCGCCGATGATGCCGCCCTGCGTGAGTTCAGCTCCAACCTGAGCATCGTGCATAATGAGCGAGACGCCATTGAGCTGACTTTCCTCGATAAGGACAAGAACTTGGCCGCCCAGATTGCCAATGCCCTGGTGCAGGTAATTGACTCGGTAAACCAGCAGCTGACCCTGGAAAACCGCCGCAATGTGCTGGGCCTGTACAGTCAGCGGTTTCAGTTTCTGAACAAGGAGTTTGAAACTTCCCGCCAGAAGCTAATTCAGGCCCGCCGCCGCTACGGTATTTATGGCCTGGAACAACAGTCGCGCTACCTGGCCCGGGAAATTATCGAGGTTGAGTCGAAGCTGCGGCAGGCTGAGGGCGAAGGCAACAGCAACGAAGCGGCCGGGTTGCGCCGGGCTTTGCGGGCCCTCACCAAGGCCGAGGGCGGTAACGTGATAAACCTGGAAAATTATACCCTGGGCGTGGACTCGCTCAACCTGTTTACGGCCCGCATGACCGACTTGCAGGCCCGCTTGGTAAAGGCCCGCGGCGAATACGAAACTGCCGACGTGGCGTTGAAAGGCAAGCTTTCTTCCCTGTACGTGGTGCAGAAAGCCTATCCGGCCACCAAGAAAAGCAAGCCCATCCGCTGGCTGATTGTAGTGGGCTCGGTGTTCCTGACCCTGGCCTTTTCGGTGGTGGTAATTACCCTGCTGGAGTTGTGGCGGCGCACGGCCGGCCGGCCTGGCTACTCGCCCGCCCAGTGAACCAGCGGCTAGCTTCCCTCCTGCCCCAGGATTCCGCCCAGCGCCTGTTTCTGGGGCTGGTAGTGGTGTTGCTGACGGGTGGAGCCACGGCCCTGCTGCTGGAAACGCCCCTGGCCCTGTTGCCCGCCGCCCTGGCCGTGGGCCTGCTGATGGTGCTTACGGAGTGGCGGACGCTCTATTACCTACTGTTCCTGACGCTGGCTTTTTCCCGGGAGATGCCTCTGCCCGGTGGCCTGAGTATGGACGTACCCTCGGAGCCGCTGCTGCTGGTACTTACCGGCTGCGTGCTGGCCACCCTGCTGATGCGCCGCGACAACCTGCCCCGCCGGGAGCTGGGCCACCCGCTGGTTATCATCTTGCTGCTGATGCTGTTCTGGTCGGTGGTGTCCACCATGTTTTCCGTGGACACTACCAAATCGGTGAAGTATCTGCTGGCCAAAACCTGGTATCTGGTACCGTTTGGCCTGGGCACTTTGCTGCTCGTGCGCCGCCCCGCCGATGTATGGCGCTTGGCGGGCCTATACGCCATCGGCGCCTGCCTCACCGTACTGATTACGGCCGCCAAGCACGCCGCCCACGGCTTCAGCTTTGAGGCCGTGAATGAGGCCGTGCACCCATTCTATCGTAACCACGTTATTTACGCCACGGTGCTGGCTCTGCTGCTGCCGTTTGCGCTCTACAGCATCCGTAGCACCCGGGGGGCCGAAAAAACGGCCTGGTGGGTGGCCTTGTGCATTCTGCTTTTTGGGTTGATTACCTCTTACACTCGCGCCTCGGTGCTGTCGTTGCCGGTGGCTGGGCTGTTTTACTACGTGGTGCGCCTGCGCCAGACGCGCCTGCTGCTGCTGGGTGCGCTGGTAGCGGTGCTGGCTGGATCTACCTATTTTCTGAGCCAGAACAACTACATGCTGTACGCCCCCAACTTCGAGAAAACCGTGTTTAACGGGGAAAACTTTGAGAAGCACCTGGAGGCCACCTACAAGCTGCAGGATGTGTCGGGGATGGAGCGGGTGTACCGCTGGGTGGCGGCGGGCCGCATGGCAGCGGCCAAGCCCCTGGTGGGCAGCGGCCCCAGCACGTTTTACCCCGAGTACAAGCGCTACACGGTGCGCAGCTTCCGTACCTACGTGAGCGAAAACCCCGAAAAATCAACCACCCACAATTACTTCCTGCTGGTTCTGGCCGAGCAAGGCTTCCCCGGCGTAGTGCTGTTTATGGTGCTGCTGGGGGCCGCCCTGATTACCATTGAAACCCTCTACCACCGCACGCGGCCGGGCACCCAGCCGCGCTACGTGTTGCTAGCCTGCGGCCTGAGCTTCGTTATCATCGTGTTTCACCTGCTCCTCAATGAGCTGGTAGAAGTGGATAAAATCGGCTCCTTCTTCTTCATCAACCTGTTCATGCTCATCCGCGTGGGCAGTTGGGCGAAAGGTGAAGTTGTGAGGCATGTGACGCATTGAGCCAGTAACCAAAGCAACCCATCCTTTTCAGCTGCTCAAAGTTCTGTAAACCGAAAGCCCCCACCGTCTGGTTCTGACGTGGGGGCTTTTACGTGGGCTGAGGCTGCGCGCCATGAGAGCAGTGAGAAGGTAGGGTTGCTTCGGCTCTGCCTCGCAATGACTATTTTCCAACTTCACCATTTCACAACTTCACCATTTCACAACTTCACTACTTAAACCGGCAGCTGAGGATGGTTACGTCGTCGGCGAAGCGAGTGCCGTTGGTGTTGAAGGCTTCGATTTCGCGCAGCAGCTGCTGGTGCACGGTGGTCAGGGGGGCGTAGCGGTGCTGGCGTAGCACCCGCAGCACGCCTTCCTCCCCAAACTCCTCGTGGTCGGCATCGAAAACTTCCGTCAGGCCATCGGTGTAGGAGAGCAGCAGGGCGCGCGGGGGCACGGTTACCCGGCCCACTTTCAGCATGGGCAATTCATCCATCACGCCCAGCATAATGGAGCCTTCCTTCAGCAACTGCACCGGCCCAAAATCCGGGATGAGCAACGGGTCGTTGTGGCCGGCATTCACGTATTCCAGCTCACGGGTGCGCCGGTCGTAAAGGCCAAAGAACACGGTGATGAACTTGTCGCCGCCGGCGTTGCGGAAAATCAGGTTGTTGAGCTCCTGGGCCACGGTAGCCAAATCGGCCTGCTGGCGCAGCAGCGTGCGGAGCCCGGCCTGGAAGTTCGACATCAGCAACGAGGCCGCCACGCCCTTGCCCGATACGTCGGCCACGCAGAACAAAAACCGGTCGGCATCCAGGTCTACCACGTCGTAGTAGTCGCCGCCCACGGCCGTGTGGGGCACGTAGCTGGCCTGCACAGCCACGCTGGCATCATTGGGCAGCTTGCGCGGAAACAGCATGGTTTGCACTTCCTGGGCAATTTCAATTTCCTTGCGCATAGCCGCATCCGCTACCCGCTGCCGGGCCAGGCGGCGGTTCTGGATGGCCCCGAGCAGAATGTTGCTGAGGGTTTGCAGAAACTTGGTGGCTTCCTCATCCACGTAGTCCTCGTGCACGTTGCCGATGAACACGTAGGCCAGTACCTCCCCGTTCTGCACCACCGGAATGCTGGTTTGCAGCGGCTCCCATTCCGGGCCCAGGCCGGGAAAGTGTTGGAGTGAGCAGGGCTTACCCTGGCAGTTTTCCAGAATGGCGGCGGGCAGCGGCACCCGCCGGAAATCGGTGAGGCCGGCCCCAAAGGAAACGGTGCACACCCACTGATTTTCCTCCTTCACGTAGAGCACCAGCCGCCGGATGTTGAGCTGGCCCAGCAACGTGAACTGAAATATCTTGTACAGCGCCGCCTCCGTAGGGTCCAGGTTAATGGCCTGGGTAATTTCCAGCAAGGCACCCAATTCCCGTTCTTTCAAAAACAGGCGCTTTTCGGGGGTAGTGTTGGGCATAGCGAGTTGAGTTATGAATGCGGGGTTACGAATCCTGAATTTTTAGTGTGGCAGCTAATCGGCCTATTTCCTACCAATTCAGGGTGCAAGCCTTTTCATTCATCATTCTATGAAAGTGGAGTTTTGGGGTCGTAGGCGTCGCGCAGGCCGTTGCCCAGCAGGTTAAAGCTAAGCACCAGCAGGCTGATGGCCAATCCGGGCAGCAAAGTAAGCCATAGGCCGGCTTCGGTGCCCAGCAGTTGAAATCCTTCGTTTACCATGAGGCCCCAGGAGGGCGCGGGCGGCTGCACGCCCAGGCCCAGAAAGCTCAGACCCGCTTCCAGTAGAATGGCCGCCGCAAAGTTACTGGTGGCCAGTACAATAAGTGGACCCGTCATGTTGGGCAGCAGGTGGCGCCAGATCAGGCGACTCTGGGGTAGGCCCAGCACGCGGCCGGCCTCCACAAAGGTTTTTTCGCGCAAGCTCAGCATCTGCCCCCGCACCACCCGGGCCACATCTACCCACATGGTCAGGCCCACGGCCACAAACGAAGTCCAGACGCCCTTGCTGTCTAGGGCCAGGGAAATGGCAATAACCAGCATAATGCCCGGAATACTCCACACCACTGTCATCAGGCCTAGCAGCAGCGAATCGAGCCAGCCGCCCACGTAGCCGGCCACTGCTCCGATGAGCATACCCAGCAGCACCGAAATCAGCACGGCCACTAGCCCAATACCCAGGCTCACGCGGGTGCCCAGCAGCAGGCGGCTCAGCTCGTCGCGGCCGGCCTTATCGGTGCCCAGCCAGTACGTACGGTGCGTAATGTGCTCTTGCTCAATCTCCTGCTCTAACTCGGCCGCCGGGCCGGCGTGGCCCGCCACAGCCGCCAGGGAATACGCCTGGGGCTGGTCGGCGAGGGCCGAGTGGTTGCGGTAGGGTTGGGTGTATAGCGAGTCGCCCCGCACCTGGTAGCCGGCAATGGGTACCTCCCGGTACTGCGCCGGCTGCCCCTGCCACCAGGTAAGCAGGGCGTTGCCGGCAGCCTGGGCAGTATCGGGGGCGGGCAGGCGCAGAATAGTGGCCCGGAAGCCGGGGGCTTCTTTCTGCAGCTGCACCAGCCCGTTGTTGGCGTTGGGCGAGTTATCGGGCAGTACCCAGTAGCCCAGCACGGCCACCAGCGTACAGAGCACAATGAAGCCCAAGCCCAGCATGGCGGGCGTGTTGCGCAGCAGCCGCTGCCGCACATAATAGCCGGGGGGCCGGGCCGCCGGGGCCGGGGCAACGGTGGTAGCCACGGCGGTTAACGGGTGTTGTGTTGCAGCAGGCCCTCTTTGGAAGCCAGGAAAAAACTGTCGCGCACAATGGCCCCGAAGGAGCTTTCCTCGAAAGCCAATTCCGTATCGGGGTCGGGCCAGTAGCTGCGGATGAGCCCTTGCTCCAGCAGGCTGCGCAGGTGGCGCTCCAGGGCGGCGGGGGCCAGGCCGGTTTTCTGACTCAGGTCAGTGAAGGAAGAGACGAAGTACAGCTCGTCGAGGATATCAAATTCAACGTCGGTCACGAAGGGCAGGGGTTTCAGGCAAAGGTAGCACTCCAGGCGGGTTAGCAAGTACGGCGAATTTGCTTGGCTCTACGGCTTAGGTGGTGTATAGGCCACGTCATCTGTCCCAACGGCAGGCCTATAGCCATGGTCTTCAATGTAGAAGATAATCTGTTCAATTTCCTTCTTTGATAACTGGAAGCTGGGCATTTGCTGCTGCTGATACTGGTTAAATACTTTCACCGCGTATTCGTCGCCGCTAGCTACCAGTTTGCTGGAGTTTTTCACCCAGGCCGTAATCCACGACATTGGCCGGCGCTTGGTAATACCGGCCAATGCTGGCCCAACAACTACCTCATTCACAGCGTGGCACTGGGCGCAGTTACCCTTAAATAGCGCATCACCAGCAGCTATGTCGCCAGGTTCTGCTCCGGGCGGCAAAGCTGAAATCAGCTTGACGGGTTGTGGCAAAGGCCCCATGCCCGCACAACCCGAAACCTCCTCCCTCACGGGTTCAGGCGTCAGATGGTTGCCCAGCGTGAATAAGCACACTACAATGCATCCGGTCACCACCGCCAAGCTGGCGGGCATGATGATTTCCAGCAGATTTTTCATGCGGATAGTAGCTAATGAATCACCCGTTGAAATACGCCCGCAACAACCAGAATAGCAAGCAAAACCTACCGCGACCTGACAGCTGAAACGACGACGCAAGACCAGCAGCAGGCAGCAACTGGCCTAACGGGCTCTGCCCACCTGACCGGGTACTCTACCGCAGCTGCCGACCCTTCCACTCGTAGCTGCCGCGCAGGCCAGCCAGGCCAGTGAGCAGGGCGTAAGGGGCGTAGGCGAGCTGCAATACCGGCACCCACCACAGCCAGCGGGGCCGGCCCAAAAACTGCAGCACCGGCCGCAGCAGCAGCGCATCGGCCAGCAGCTTGGCGGCCCAGCTGAGCAGCACTACGCTAGCCGGCACCACATCCACCAGCCACAGCCCCGCTCCCACCGGAAACGTTAGGTTGGCCAGCAGCACCAGCACGGCCAGCCGCTGGGGGGCGCGGGTTTGGTAGTGCCGCCACTTACTGGCCCAGCGCACCCGCTGGCGCAGCAGTTGGCGCACGGTGGGTTGGGCGGGCGTTTGCACCAGGGCCGCCGCATCGGCCAGAAACCGGATGCTGCCGGGGAAAGTTGCGTGGAGCTTGTGCAGCAGAAACTCATCGTCGCCACTGGCTACCTTTTCATTGCCGGCAAACCCCTGCACGGCGTAAAAATCCTGGCGGCGGTAGGCCAGATTGGCGCCGTTGCACATGGTGGGCGCGTTGCGGCCGATGGAGGCCGCCCCCACTCCTACCAGTCCGGCCAGCTCCAGTCCTTGCAACGTAGCCAGCCAGCCGGACCCCGTGAGCAGCACCGGCCCACTGATAAAGCGTGCGGCCGGCTGGGCGGCCACGGCCCGGGCGTAGGCAGCTACCCAGCCACCGGGCAAGCGGCAGTCGGCATCGGTGAGGAGCAGCCAGGGGGCGCGGGCGGCGGCAATGGCGGCCTGCACGGCGGCTTTTTTGCCGGTGGGCGCGCCCGGCAGTTTGGCCAGATGCAGCAGGCGCAGCGGGAAAGTCACTTCGAGAGCCGTCCGATCCACTAGCGGGGCGGTGGCATCGGTGGAGTGGTCGTCGGCTATCAATACCTCAAACCCGCCCGCTACCGGCAGCTGCGCGGCCAGGTCCGCCAGCAGGCCGGGCAGGGTTTCGGCCTCGTTGCGGGCGGCAATGATGATGGTAAAGGCTGGCCCGCGCTGGGGTTCTGGCGTCGGTTCTTCCTCGAAGCTCTTTTTAGGGAGAAAGGAAAAATCAGCCTCCGCTTTTCCAAAGCCGGCACCCAAATCCTTGCCTGAAACTAGTTTCTCTTTTCCTTCTTTCGGGAGGACGACAGAGGAAGAGGCAGCAACCAGCCGTTGCCAGGCCCGCCGGAACAGGCCCATTTGGGCCAGGTATACGCCGTTAGTCAGCAGCAGCGCTACCGACCAGCCCCACCCGCTACCACTCACGAGGCGGGGGCCGAAACCGGCTTTTGCCACCGTCCTAGCACCTTCAGCCGCAACACAAACACCAGCCCGATGGCGCTGGGCACGGCAATATTGAGCACCCACAAACTCAGGCTGGCACTCAGCACCGGCAGCACAGGCTGGCCCAGCAGTCCAAACAGGTGCGTGGCCGACAGCTCCCGCACCCCTACATCGGCCAGGGCGTTCAGGGAGGGCACCAACGACTTCAGCAGGAACGTGCCGGCAATGGCGGCCAAAGCCGGCCCCACCGGCGCCTGCACCCCGTAGGCCCAGAGTAGCACCCCAAACTGCAGGCAGAACACCGCGTAGCGCAGCCCCGAAATCAGCAGTACGGTAGTGAGCAGTCGGGCCGGGTAGGTAGGCATAATGGCCACGTAGCGGCTGAAGCGCCGCAACGGCCGCACCACCCGCACGGCCGCCACCAGCAGCTCGGAGTAGTACAAAGGCAGCAGCACCAGCGCGTTGAGCAGCAATACCAGCACCACCAGCCCAAGCTGCGCGGCCGGGTAGCCAGCCACGTAAAACCGCAGCAGAAAATACAGCAGCCCCACCGTGCCAGCCGCTACCGTAGCCACCAACTGGCAATAGCGCCCCAGAAACACCGCCCCCAGCGCATCCAGCCGCCGACTTTTCAGCTCCATAATGCGTCCGGCGTAGTCGCCCACCCGGTTGGGGGTCACGAAGCCCAGCGTGAGGCCCACCAACACCGCCCGCAGGCTGCGCCCGAAGGAAACAGGCTCCAGGTGCCGGGCCAGATACCACCATTTCCAGGCTTCCAGCCCCCAGTTAAGGGGCATCAGCAGCAGGGCCAGCAGCACCGGCCCCCGACCCTGGCCCTGCCAGGTGCGCGCCAACAGCCCGCGCCAGGCGGCGGCCGTATCGGCATCGGCTACCACAGAGTGCCAGAGTAGGCCCAGGGTGAGCAGGGTGATGCCTACTTTACCAGCCACAATCCAGCCTTTATAGCGGGCCGAAGCCGATGCTTCAGTAGTTTGGACGTAGCTTTGAGGTTCCGGTTGGGGCAAAACGGCGGTGGGTTGCGTAACTTCGGCAAGTTAGCGGGTTGTGCGGTTGAAGCAGCACTCTGCGCGCAACCGGCGGGGTGCTTCCAGCGGGTCAATCTTTCTTTTTATTGCGTTCTACTCTATTGGCTCCTGACTTGAAGCCTGCCGCTTCCAGCTTGTAGCTTTTCTACCATGATACTTCCCCTGGCCTCTTCCTCCGAGCTTCTTCCTAAGGTGATTATGGGCGTTGACCCCGGCACCAACCTGATGGGCTACGCCGTAATTGAGGTGCAGGGCCAGCAGGTGCGCATGGTGGAGTACGACGTGATTGACATGCGCAAGCTGGGCACCAACCACGCCCTCAAGCTCAAGCGCATCTTTGAGCGCATGACGGAGCTGATTGACGAGCACCTGCCCGATGAGTTGGCTATTGAAGCGCCGTTTTTCGGGGTGAATGTGCAGAGTATGCTCAAGCTGGGCCGGGCCCAGGGCGTGGCCATTGCCGCCTGCCTGGCCCGCCAGATTCCGTACGTGGAGTACGCCCCCACTAAGGTAAAGCAAAGCGTAACCGGCTCCGGCAACGCCAGCAAGGAGCAGGTGGCCCATATGCTGCGCCAGACCCTCAAGCTACCACCCATCGAGGAGGCCCCCAAGTTCCTCGACGCCACCGATGCCCTGGCCGTGGCCATGTGCCACCATTACCAGAAGGGCAACAACGTGAAAGCCGGCGGCAAAAGCTGGGGCAAGTTCCTGGCCGATAACCCCGGCAAGCTGGCCGCCCCCGTCGCCGGCAAAAAAGCCCCGGCCGCACGGAAGAAGCCAGCGGCTTGAGTGTTAGTTAACGTAATTCAACTTCTAGGATAGACTTCGAGATATGAGGAAAAGGTATTGGCTCCTATTAGCTTTCTTAGTCGCGTTAGGCCTCCAGGAATTGGATTCAATTCTGTTTGCTAAACCACTCAAAGTCAGTGTTACTAATGATAAGCCCGGCTCCTACGTAGAACTAGAATTATCTACAGGATGGCGAGATTATCAATACGTTACCGTCACGTATGGGTACCCAACTGGATTATTTACCAAGGATAAACAGGAGCGCTTAGGTAGGTACACTCTATCGGTGTCAAATGGATATATCCATTATAATGACTTTACCCCGGAATGGCATCACCCACAGGTGCTGGTCGTGCATACGCGCAATTATCCTGATTTAGTCATTAACCTAGCTCAGCATCAACTGGAAGAATCAGTATCCTACTGACTTGACAGTAGCTTTTACTCAATTAACCACAGCGCTGCTAAGGGAGGATTGCATTTACAAAAAACCTAGATTCAAGCAACGAACCTTGGTTATTAGGGCTCATCGAATAATTTCTAAACACCCTCACCCATCCCATGCAGCGTCGCCCCGTTCGTTCTACTTCCCTGAAAGCCGTGGGCTACGAGGCCGCCACGCAGACGCTGGAAATTGAATACCGCCACGGCGGGCTGGTGCGGTACACGGGCGTGCCGGCCGCCATTCACGCGGCGTTGCTGCAACTACCCAACAAGCTGTTGTTCGTGGAACAGGTGCTGGAACGCAACGGCTACGAGCGGGAACAGCTGCGCGGGTAACGGCTCCGCCCCTACTTCGGCCACGCGTACGCCGCCGACCAGCTGCGAAACTCCTCCACGGTGGCCGTGTGGTTGGCCAGCCAGTTGTGCACCTCAGGCGTGCGGGCCGCCCTCGATTCCTGCACCGCGTACGCCAAAGCCGGCAGGTAGCCCTGCTTTTTCAGCTCCACGAAGTACGGCACCAGGTACTGCCAGGTAAAGCCCTCCTGCTGCGCCGGGTGCAGCTCGTCCAGCACGCTGATCAACGCGTCCAGCTTGCGGATGAGCTGCTCGGTGGGTGTTTTGTCTTTGTTTTCCTCGCTGTAATCCATAGCCCCGCTCATACTCAGCAGCATGTCGGCGGCACTGAAGTTGTCGGGGCGGCCTTTTTTACCGGTGTTTTTCAGGGTTTCCGGGGAGATGTTGATGGTTACGGCCTTTGCGCCGGTTTTCTCCACGCCCTGCCCCAGCAGCGCATCGAAGCGGGCCAGAGCGGCCTCGGCGCGCGCGCCGGTGGGCTCCACCTGCAACAGGCGCAACCGGGTCAGCAGCGCCGGCACCCGGTTGCCTTCCTGTTGCAGCAGCAAGCTCAGCGCATTGAGCGAGTTGGCGTGCCCCGGCCGGTACCGCACCGACTGCTGCATGCTGCCAATGGCTTCCGCCGGCTGCCCCAGCGCCGTGGCCTGCGTAACGCCCAGGTTGAAGTGCAGCGCGCCGTCGTTGGGGTAGCGTTTCAGACCTTCCTGGTACACTTTCGCGGCTTCTTTGGGCTTCTTCAGGCCATCGAGGGCATTACCGTAGGTGCTGTAGAACGAGGCACCGGGTTTAGGGTCTTCCTTCAAAATCTGCCGGCACAGCTCTACGGCTTCTTCGTTACGGTCAAGGGCGTTGTAGGTCATGGCCAGCTCGTAGCGGGCGGTGCTATTAGAGCCGTTCTGCTTCAGCGCTTCCTTGTAGCGCAGCACGGCCTCGTCATACTTGCCCTGGTCGAAGAGCGCAACGCCCTGCTGCACCAGCTCCTGGCTGCCAGTAGTTTGGGCTCCCGCCGAATGCACAGAAAAACTCAATCCCAAAGCCAGCAACAAACCCGTGTAGTGATTAGACATATGAAAACTACGATACAGTAAAAATTACAGGATGTTACTTGGCGGTTATGTCAAAAGCTCAGGCACCCAGCTCTATCTCGCCCTGCAGATACGTGACGGCATGGCCGCTCATCAGCACCCGGTCAGCCCGCAGCTCACACCACAAGTCACCGCTGCGCGCCGATACCTGGCGGGCGTGGAAGGTTGTTTTATTTAGCCGCTCGGCCCAATAGGGCACCAGCGTAGTGTGGGCCGAGCCGGTTACCGGGTCTTCGGGTACGCCCACCCGGGGCCCGAAAAAGCGCGACACAAAATCAACTCCTTCGGAGCCGGGGGCGGTAGCAATTACGCCCCGGTACTCTACGCAGGCCAGCCGGGCCATATCGGGGCGCAGGGCGCGCACCTCGGCTTCGGTATTGAACACGCACACCAGATCGGGCCCAGCCAGCAGCTGCAACGGCGTGGCTCCCAATCCGTCAACCAAGCCGTCGGGGTGGTGGTGAATGAGCTGAGGCGGGCGGGCCGGAAAATCCAGGGTTAGCATCCCGTTCGGACTCTGCGCTACCCGCAAGGGCCCACTTTTGGAGTGGAATACAAGCTCAGATTCCTGAAACTGCAGGTGGCGGTAGAGTACATGAGCTGAGGCCAGGGTGGCGTGGCCGCACAGCTCTACTTCCACGGCCGGCGTAAACCACCGGATTTCGTATTCATTTCCGGTTTTCGGCACAAAGAAGGCTGTTTCGGCCAGGTTATTTTCGGCGGCAATGGCCTGCATGGTTTCGGCCGGTAGCCACTCGGTAAGCGGACACACGGCGGCGGGGTTGCCGGCAAACGGCCGGTCTGAAAACGCATCAACCTGGTAGATGGGCAGGAGCATGAGTAGCAATAATCAGTAAAGTGAAAAGACTGCAAGATATGGCGCAGCCGGTGACCTTCAGTGTGGCAGGATATTGAAGCGGCTCTGCGCCAAACTACCTACCCGCGCAGGAAATCAGTCCGTTTTCTTGCATAGCTCTTCTACCAGCTGCCCACCGATAATGACCTGCCGCACCGGATTTTCGCCCAGCCAGTAGGGTATTTCCTCCAGGGTGGGCACGTCCAGCACCAGGAGGTCGGCGCGCTTGCCGGGCTCCAGGCTGCCGCAGTGCTGCTGCTCCCCGATGGCCCAGGCGGCATTCAGGGTGACGGCCGCCACGGCCTCGGCGGGCGTCAGGCCCATTTTCAGGCAAGCTACCTGCAGGGCCAGCCAGAGGTTTTTGCTGGGGCAGGAGCCGGGGTTGAAGTCGGTGCTGATAGCCACGGGCAGGTTTCCGTCGATGAAGGCCCGGCCGGGCGCGTACCGCTCCTGCCGCAGAAACAGTGGCACCAGCGGCAGCAGCACGGCTACCGTACGGCCCTGGCTCTGGCGGGCAATGCGCGCGGCGGCGGCCGGCGTCAGGTAGTCGGCGTGGTCGATGCTGGTGGCTCCCAGCTGCGCCGCCATTTCGCAGCCGCCCAGGTCGTGGAGCTGCTCAGCGTGGATTTTAACCCCGAACCCCAGAGCCCGGGCCTGCTCTAAGTACTGCCGCGAGTCGGCCACCGAAAAGGCCCCCTCTTCGCAGAAAATATCTACAAAGGGCACCTCCTGCGGACTGATGTGCGGCAGCACGTCCTGCACCAGCATGTTTAGGTAGTCGGTGGGGCGGCCCCGGTACTCGGGCCCGGGCACGTGCGCGCCCAAAAACGTGGGCACTACTCGTACCGGCTGCCGGCGGCCGGCTTCCTGGGCTACTTGCACCAGGCACAGCTCCGTTTGGGCATCCAGGCCATAGCCGCTTTTTGCTTCCAGCGTGGTTACGCCATAGTGCCGGAAACCCTCCAAATGGTGCAGGGCAGTAGCAAGCAGCTCGGCTTCAGAGGCGGTTCGGGTGGCTCGTACAGTGCTTAGAATACCGCCCCCGCTGGCCAGAATATCGAGATAGGTTTCGCCCTGAAGCTTGCGCTGAAACTCCCCGGCCCGGTTGCCCCCGAACACGAGGTGAGTGTGGCACTCCACCAAGCCCGGCATCACCACCCGTCCGCCAGCATCCAGCACCACCGTGGCCGACGTTACCTCGGCTTCGTCCAGGTCCGGCATGGGCCCCAGGGCTACAATCTGCTCCCGTACGCAGGCTACATAGCCGTTGGGTATCACGCGCCAGTGCTGTTGAGCGGCCCCAGCCAGCGGCTGGTCCGTAGATGCGCCGGCTAGCGTTAGGAGTTGGCCGCAGTTGCGGATCAGGAGAGTGTAGGCCATGCGGTAACAGGTTGAGAGGAAGCAGGCAAAGATGCGTAGAACCTCTGCAATACCCCGCCGGCGTAGCTAATTCACTCAGCCCTTACACCTGAATACAGCTATATAAACATGTAATTTTCAATTTGATAAAGTGTATCCATTTTTGAGAAACTACAGTTTAACGCTCACAATTCGTATCTTACTGCTAGTAGTAAAGCAGGCTTCTTCAGATAGTTACGATTTACGCTTCCAGTAAACCGACTTCCCGAAATGAAAAACCTCATACTCGCTTCTTTGCTGCTCGCCAGCACCCCGGCCTGGGCTCAGCTCCCAACCAGCAGCTACGCCGTATCGGCGGTTTGCCCGGCCTCAGCGCGCAACCCCTCCCAGCTTTACCAGGTCCGCCAGGATGGCTCCATGCAGCCCATCGGCACCATCCGCAGTGCGGCCAATGACAACAACTTAATTATCAATGCTCTGGGATATAACCAGGCCGACCAGACGGCGCTGTACGGGATGCGGGTGGAGCAGCAGAACTTGGACAACTTCACCACGTTTGTGCCTCAGCTCTACCGTATCAACCTTAGCACAGCCCTTGCCGACTCGGTTGGCCCGGTGACGCCCCCGGACACCCCCCCGACCGGCGAGTTGACCCCAACCGCCAGCGGCCAAACGTCGGTTGATGTGCGTCAGACGCTGAACTTTGTGGCCGACAGCGGCCCAGATGGTACCTACTACACCGGGGGAGCTACGTTTCGGGTTATTTTCTCCACATTTTTCGGCTTGCCGTTGCCCGGCACGGCCCAGGTAACGGACGTGCGGCTGTACGTGGGCACTGTAAACCTCTCGGCCTTTGCGGCCCCCACCTGGCGCCGCCTGAATACCACTGACCCCGCCACGGCGGCCGTAGTGGAAAGCTTCCGGACTCAAACTCAGACGTACATTCGCGCCAATGGTAGCGGCCCTACTCCGGAAGGCGGTATTCAGGACTGGGTATTTGACAAGGAAACCGGCACGCTAGTCAGCTACCTGGGCCTCTCCGACCAATACTTGACCATTAGCAGCCCGGCCTCAGCTCCAGTGGCCCTCACTACCAACGTTACCACTCCCCTGCCCGCTACCACGGCCACCGACAAGAACATTGGGGCTATGTTTTCGGACCGCTTCAACAACGTATATGCGGTACGGGCGGCGACTGGAGATATTTACCGTATCGACAACCAGACGGGTAACTACACCGGCCGCTCCTACGGGGCCGCGCTGGGCTGCACCCGCGGCGACGCGGTAAGCTTCCAGGATGCGCTGCCCCTGCCCGTGAAACTGGTGAGCTTTGCTGCAGAAGCTTCCGCTGCTGGCACGCGCCTAAGCTGGGCTACTGCCAGTGAGGAGCATGCCGCGTATTTTGAAGTAGAGCGTAGCACTACGGCTACCCGTTGGGAGCCCGTATTGCGGGTAAAGGCCAGCAACCAGCCCTACGGTCAGCGGTATTCGGCCCTTGACGCCCGCCCCCTGCCTGGTACCAGATACTACCGCCTAGCCATTCACGACATCTCTGGAGAAGTAGCGTACTCGGGCGTGCAAGTGGTAGGCGCGGCGGCTGAGTTGCAGGCTTACCCCAACCCGGCCACTGAGTTTGTGCGCGTGCAACTGCCCATTACGGCCTCTGCCACCACGCTGGAGCTGCACGACGCCCGGGGCCGCCTGGTACGCCAACAGCAGCTGGAAGCCGGCATTGCTACTACAGAGCTGCGCACCGCCGACCTGCCCGGGGGCGTGTACTTGCTGCGCGTGCGCCAAGCCAATACTACCCATACAATTCGGGTGGTAGTGGCTTCCGGCCCGAACCAGTAACCACATCAAATAGTAGCCGAGGCACGTAAGGTAAGTTTTGACTTTACCATGCTCACCCCTGTTTCTGCCCCGCTCATCATTACGCTTACTCTGGATGCGGAGGCCCACACCTACTACACGGGCCTCCGTGAGCAACACTTCCCGCCCGAGCGCAACTACTTGCAGGCGCACGTAACGCTGTTTCACCATTTGCCCGGTGAGCAGGTGGCGGCAGTTCAGCAGCAGCTTCTCGGGGTAGCGGCCCGTACCGCGCCCCTGCTGTTGCAGGTTACGGGGGTGCGGTTTCTGGGGCGCGGCGTGGCCTACACGCTCGAAAACACCGCGCTTCAGCAGTTGCATCGCCAGCTCCAAACCGCTTGGTCGGAGTGGCTGCTGCCCCAGGACCGCCAACCTTTGCGCCCGCACATCACCGTGCAAAACAAAGTAGACCCGGCCCAGGCCCGCGCCCTGCACGAGCAACTGGCAACGGACTTTGCACCGAGTACCGTAACGGGGCTGGGCTTCACGGTATGGGCCTACGAGGGTGGCCCGTGGCGGGAGCTGTTTCGGGTGCCGTTTGCGGGCCCAGTACCAGCCTAACGCTTTCGGGCCGTGATGGTGTGCGTGAGGCTCTTGAATTGCGCCAACGCCGTTTCCGGCTCCTGCTGCGCTATACCCAACAGCGTAATGGCCGTGCTGCCAATTACTGTTACCTGTTGGTACACCAGCACCCGTTTGCCGTTGAGCTGAGCAAACCCTTCCGTTTCGTAGGTTACCAGGTCGTTTACTTTGCCGGATGTTTGCTTGCGCGGCATGAAACCCAGCAGGCCCGGCTGCTGACCCAGAGCCTGCTGGCTGATGTCGGCGGCGGTTACGGACTGGTTGATGGGAAAGGAACCGACCGTGACAATGGGCTCGGTGCCGTAGGTAGGTTTGCGCTGTCCACCCAGCGAGTAGATAAAGCGGCCCCGGCTGGTTTCGGCCAGCGCGAACGGTGATTTTTTTTCGTCGAGCTGAAAAGGGGCATTGGCCAGGGAGGGGACGCTGGCTTCCGGCTTACGGTAGGTGGCGCTCAGCAAGCTGCGGCGCATGGCCGTAGCCAGGGCGGTGTCGGCGGTAGGGTAGCGGGCATCCAGCAGCACGGCAAACGTAGAGTCGCCGAACAGCATCTGCGCCGACTCCAGCGCCGGCGACAACTGCACCCGTACCAGCCGGGCGGGGTATGGCTTGTCCTGAATTTCCTGGTACTGTAGCACATTGCCCCCTTTTGCGGCGAAACGCTCCCGGCTGAACCCAGCTACTTGCCGGTAGTAGTTACCACCTTTCAGCTCAATTACCTGCAAAGCGGCCTCACCCCGCCGGAAACCGGTAAAGCCCGTTGCCGGCCCGAAGCCCGTGGGTGGCGCCAACCACACCTGCGTACCCGCTACTGGCCGGGCAGTTGCCTGGGCATACACCGACGCGTGGGCACTCACCATCAACCCAATAACTCCGGCCCAGCTAACAATACATCCTTTCATCATGGCATGCTACCACGCGCTGGCAACACAACTCCAGGCGTAGCAGGCGTGCAAGGTAACGACAGTTCTGGCAGGTATGCGTACGGGCTGCTGCTTAAAACAAGTTAAAACGAGGTTTGCAGACGGGCATTTCCGGCATGACGCTGGAAATCGTGCAAGAGCATGCACAGCCCCGCATCCTGAACTGTGAGCAGAGTGGGCTGCACGTCGTCGATGCCAATAACCGGGCTTTCAATGTGATTGACCAGCCCCATCGACCAGTTGCCGAACTGGCGCTGCGCCACCGGCCCATTGGCCAACACCTCTACCTCGGTGTGGCGGCAGTCGAGGCTAATGCGCCCAAAAATGGCGTCTACGCTGTTGGGGGGGCCTTCCAGCACCTGCAAAAACCGGTTACCATCGTAAAGCAACATACCCGTAATACCGGCTTCGTCGTTATGAGTGCGGGACTGCACGAGCAGCCGGCCCAGCTCGGCCCCAGATAAAGGCAATACCGCCGTACTTTGATAGATGAGGTGATGTAAGCCAGCCATAACAGGGTGCCTAAGAATCGGAAGTATAAATCAACCGATAAAAAATACGACGAAATATGCCTCAAAGGTAACAATCCAGGATGCTATTTTGAATCCAATTATTCCCATTTTGCAACGCTTCTTTTTTCCCTGTAAGCCTCTTACTCATGACTGCGCTGTTACTCATTGATATTCAGAACGATTTCCTGCCGGGTGGCTCTCTGGCAGTAGCCGGGGGTAATGAGATTTTGCCGCTGGTAAACCAGTTGCAGCCCCGCTACGAGCTGGTGGTAGCTACCCAGGATTGGCATCCGGCCCGGCACCATAGCTTTGCCAGCCAGCACCCCGGCCAGGCCGTCTTCTCCCAGATCGAGTTGCACGGGCTGCCCCAAACCCTCTGGCCCGACCACTGCGTGCAGGGTACTCCCGGCGCAGAGTTCAGCGCCGAGCTGAATCAGAACCGCATTGAGGCCATCTTCCGCAAAGGCACTTCCCCCGAAATTGACTCCTACAGCGGCTTCTTCGACAACGGCCACCGCAAAAGCACTGGCTTAGCCGATTACCTGCGGGGCCGGGGCGTGCAGGAAGTACACGTCTGCGGCCTGGCGGCTGACTACTGCGTATTCTTTTCGGCGCTGGACGCTTTGCAGGAAGGTTTCCGGGTGGTGTTTCTGGAAGCGGCCACGCGGGCTATTTCGGCGGAGGGCTACCAGCAGGCCCGGCAGCAGCTTGAGCAGCGGGGTGCCCGGGTGCAGTAACACCTCCCCTACCGCTTCCTCGGCTCGCAGGAGCCAGCAAACGGTTACTAAGTGAAAGGAGCCTTGGGTGGTACTCGAGCATGGGGCAGAGCCAACCTTTGCCGGCTGGAGCCGGTAAGTAGGCTGGTTGCTGTTTTTCTACCCCTATGCCGTTTCAACTTCCCGATTTGCTGCCTACCCAGTTAGAGCTCTTTCTGCGGGCAGCAGGGGTAGTACTGGGTAGTGCGGCGGTAGGCTGGCTGCTGGCTCGGTTGTTTTTTAAGGCGCTGGGCCGCTACGCCCGCCGCGAGTCTACTTTTCTGGCTCAGGCGATAGGGCGGCATATGTGCCAGCCGGCCAGCTGGTTTCTGCCGGTGCTGGTCATTTCGTTTACGCTGCCCCTGACGCTGCTTACCAGCCAAGCCCTGGAAGTAGCCCGCCGCCTCGTGGAAACGGCTTTACTCACCACTTTTGCCTGGTGCCTGGTAAAGGCTGTGGATGTAGTGCAGACCTTGGTAGAGCGCCATTACCAGATTACCGCCGACGACAACCTGCGGGTGCGGAAGCTGTTCACGCAGCTGCAGTTTGTAAAGAAACTGACCGTGTCGCTGATCATCTTCGTGACTCTGGCCCTGGTACTCATGAGCTTTGCCACGGTACGCAAAATCGGGACGGGCCTGCTCACCTCGGCGGGCATTGCCTCGGTAATTGTGGGCTTTGCTGCTCAGCGTTCCATCAGCAACCTGCTGGCCGGTTTCCAAATTGCCTTTACCCAACCTATTCGGCTAGATGATGTGCTGGTGGTGGAAGGCGAATGGGGCCGGGTTGAGGAAATCACCTTCACCTATGTGGTGCTGCGCATCTGGGATGAGCGGCGGCTGGTGTTGCCGCTCAACTACTTCATTGAAAAGCCTTTTCAGAACTGGACGCGCACAGCTTCCCAGCTGCTGGGTACCGTATTTCTGTACACTGATTATACCATTCCGGTAGCGGAAGTGAGGGCCGAGCTGCAGCGCCTGGTGGCGGCGCACCCGCTCTGGGATAAGCGCGTGTGCGTACTGCAGGTTACCGATTCCAAGGAGCGCACCCTGGAGCTTCGCTGCCTGGTGAGTGCCAGCAACTCCAGCCAAGCCTTTGATTTGCGCTGCGACGTACGAGAGCAGCTGGTGCATTTTATTCAGCAACACTACCCCGAAAGTCTGCCCAAAACCCGCACCCTCACCGAGCCCACCGACCAGCCCTTTGCCCCGGCCAGTGCCGCCACCGAATAAAACCCGGCGCCGTGCGGAAACCCATGCGGGGGGCCGTATCTTCGTGGGTTAAGAACCGGCATATTCCGCCCAACAGGCGGGTTTTCAACCGGCTCGCTCTCTGCTGCATGATCCGCCTGGAATACTTTACCCCCGAAGACTTTTCCCAACTTATTACCTGGATTGACTCGCCCCATCTGCTTATGAACTGGGCGGGTCCGATGTTCAACTTTCCCCTCACCCCCGACAAGCTGGACTGGTACCTCCAGGATACCAACCACCTGGGCGAGTCAGATGTATTCATATTCAGGGCGGTTGATACAACCACGGAGGCGGTAGTGGGGCATATATCGTTGGGTAGTCTCAGCCAGAAAAACAGTTCCGCGCGCATTAGCCGGGTGTTTATTGCCCCGGAGCAGCGTGGCCGCGGCCTGGCCCGCCGCATGCTCACGGAGGCTCTGCGCTTTGGTTTTGAGCAGTTGCACCTGCACCGCATCGACTTGGGCGTGTACGACTTCAATGAGGCGGCCATCCGGGCCTATACCCGCGCCGGCATGCATACCGAGGGTTGCTCGCGCGACATTCTGCGCTACGAGGGCGAGTACTGGAGCCTGGTTGAGATGAGCATGCTCGACCACGAGTGGCGGGCCCGACAACTGGCCCACTAGCAGTTCTGCGGGGGCGTAAGCTGCTCCTAAAACCGGCAAATTGACGCTGTAGTCAAGCTCAGCCGCAGATTTCTTTTGTCCCCGGAGGCCACCTTTTTCGCTTTCTGCCGTACTTCGTAAGTCCTATTCTGAACTACGCATGAGCACGACCGACAGCGCTGCTCCTCTCACCGCCGATGTGGTGCTGATTGGAGCTGGAATTATGAGTGCAACCCTGGGCCTGATGCTGAAGGAGTTGCAGCCCGACCTCACCATTGCCATTTTTGAGCGGCTGGATGTGGCCGCCGCCGAAAGCTCCGATGCCTGGAACAACGCCGGCACTGGCCACTCGGCCTTTTGTGAGCTAAACTACACCCCCGAAAAGCCCGATGGCAGCATCGACATTAGCAAGGCCATCAAAATTGCCGAGCAGTTTGAGCAGTCGAAGCAGTTTTGGGCCTATTTGGTGGAGAAATACCAGGTAACGGGCGTCACCCGCTTCATCAACCACATTCCACACCTGAGCTTTGTGTGGGGCCCGAAGAACGTGGAATTTCTGCGTAAGCGCCACGCTGCCCTCACCCAATCCCCCTTGTTTCAGGGTATGGAGTTCAGCCAGAATCAGGCTGAGCTGGAGCGCTGGATGCCGCTGGTAATGGATGGGCGCGACCCGCAGCAGCCCGTAGCCGCCACCCGCATGGACCTGGGCACCGATGTAAACTTCGGCTCCCTGACGCGGGGCATGTTTACCCTGCTCCAGGAAAAGTCCGGCGTATCGTTTTACTTTCACCATGATGTGGAAAGCATCAAGCGCAAGGAGGATAACAGCTGGCGCGTGAAAGCCCGCGACCTTACCACCGATGAGAAGGTAAAAATTCGGGCGCCGTTTGTGTTCATTGGGGCCGGCGGAGGTTCTTTGCCCCTGCTTATTAAGTCGGGTATACCGGAGGGAGCGGGTTTTGGCGGCTTCCCGGTAAGCGGGCAGTGGCTGAAGTGCATCAACCCCGAGGTAATTGCCCGCCACCACACTAAAGTGTACGGCAAAGCGGCCGTGGGCTCCCCGCCCATGTCGGTACCCCACCTGGATACCCGCGTAATTAATGGCAAGCGGGAACTGCTGTTCGGGCCTTACGCCGGTTTCAGCACTAAATTTCTGAAGCAGGGCTCCTACCTGGATTTACCCCTGTCGGTAAAGCTCAGCAACATGCGCCCCATGATTATTGCGGGCCTCAAAAACCTGCCGCTCACCAAATACCTCATCAACCAGGTACGTCAGTCGCCGGAAGACCGATTGGCCGCCCTGCGCGAATACCTGCCCGAAGCCCGAGCCGAGGACTGGCAGCTGGAAACGGCCGGCCAGCGCGTGCAGGTTATCAAGAAAGACGCGAAAGAAGGTGGGGTGCTAGAGTTCGGCACGGAGGTAGTAGCCGCCGCCGATGGCTCCATTGCCGCCCTGCTGGGTGCTTCACCGGGAGCCTCCACGGCCGTCAGCATTATGGTGGGCCTGATTCAGCGCTGCTTTACGGAAAGCGCCCGCACCCCAGCCTGGCAGGCAAAAATGCGGGAAATGATTCCCTCGTTCGGGCAGAATCTCAATGACAACCCGCAGCTGGTAGCGCAGCTCCGCGCCCACACCAGCACCGTACTGGGCCTGAATGAGGTAGTAGCCGAGTAAGTACCCAACCCATTAAATGCCAGCAAAGCCCGCTGAACCATAGTGTCCGGCGGGCTTTGCTATTTCAGAATATGAGAAGCATGCACGTAGTAATTGCTATTCTAAGCGCAGTAAAAATCTGGCTGTGGCATCTAATGCTACTCCCGGCTGCTTCCTTCGTTCGGAATAGCAGACCAGAGGCAGTTGCGGAGCTATTACGTCCAGTACAACAAAGGAGCCTGGGGGAAGCGTTGCGCCCACTCCTGCTGAAAGAACTGCTTCAGGGTGCGCATGTCATCAGGCTGATACACGAATTTGGTGCCCCCGAATTTGTTCCGCTTCACGGCCCGGGCGGTTTCGGACAAATCCAGGCTAGTATTGGGGTACCATTGCAGCAGTACCTCCTTGGAGCCGGGCGTGAAGCGGTGCGTGATGCACTCCAGAGTCAGGTCACAAGGAAAGTCCAGGGTGGCAGCTAGTCGGTCGAGGAGGATACGGTACTGCTGCTGCCAGCCAGGCAAGGGCATAATAGGGGCCAGCACCACGCCTACCGGGTAGCCGCCCCCACCCCGCTCGGGCGGCAAAGCTAGTTTGCGCAGGGCCCGCAGCCGGGCCTCCACCGAGGCCGTGCCGCCTTCCAGCCCCCGCACGGCGGCCTCGGCATTCAAACTGATACGGGCCCGGGTGCGCCCGTTGTGCGGTAACCCCAATACGGAGTCAACCTGGTCAAACTTACTCACGAAGCGCAGCGTGGCCCCCTCCCGCTCCCCGTAGTAACGAATGCACTCTGCCAAGCTCCCGGTCAGGTGCTCTATACCCAGCACATCAGTGTAGCAGCTCACCTCGAAGCTCACTGGTCGGTCGGGCCGCTCGTAGGCGGCCGTGTTGCACAGCAGCTGGGGCAAATTGGCAAACACCTTCACCACCGGTGGCCCGGCCAGGCTGCCTGCCAGGTAGCAGTACTGGCAGTGGGCGGGGCAACCCTCGGCTAGGTTCATCTGCCAGTCGGCGGAGGGTGGCGTGGGTTGCAGGCGCAGCGCGCTGGGCGGAGCGCACACCACAGCCAGGGTGCTTTTGGCCCGGCGGTAGGTGTCGCGCGCGTCTTCGCCGCGCACCCCGGTCAGGCGGTTGCTTTTGAGCATTTCCACCGCCAGTCCGTGCGCCGTAACCCGTTGCAGAATCTGCTGCCCAAACTCCTGGTCAAGCGCATCCGGAGTAAACACTACGCGCTTGGGCAACCACACTTTGGCGGCGTGAGTGCGGGGCTGCGCGGTCGGCGCTAATACATCAAGCGAAGGAAAAAGCTGGCCTTGGGACATAGTGAATAGTAACACTCCGCCCCGGCCGAAAGCTCCCGTACAACCTACTATTATGGCTTACAGCGGTGGTTTTCAGCAGATATTTTTCAACTGCTTTCCGCCTAGATTGAGCAGTATTTTAGCTGGCCAATTAGCTGCCTGTTTTAGCTCGCAAGCTGATTCTTCTTCCCTGGCCTGGGCAGAAACACTTCGGCCAGCATGCAGCGGGCACTACCGCCCCCAATGGTTTCGATGGTTGGAATGGCACAGGGCAGCAGCTCGGCGTAGTGGCTGAGGCGGTGGCGCTGGCTGGGGGTTAGGGCATCATGGGCGCTCTGGGAAAGCACCACCAGCTCGGGGCCGGCGGCCGGGCGTACCGTGAGCATGTTGCCCGCAAACCGCCCCACTTGCTCCAGGCTGATGGCAATGATTTCGTGGCCGGTACCAGTGAGGGAGGCTACCACGGCAGCCCGCTCCGACTCGCTCCGAATGCTTTCCAGGCAGACAACCGCAAACCCGCTGCCCACGCACATCATCACGTTGGTGTGATAAATGTTCTGGCCCTGGGCATCATAGGCAGAAAACGCAACGGGCTGATAGCCCAGCTCGGCGCATACCCGCTCAAACAGCTCCTCGTCGGTGCGGGCCGAGAGGCAGGCGTAGGCTCGGCGGTGCACATGGTCGAAGATAATACTGCCCGTACCTTCCAGAAACCGCTCTTCCTGCTCGTGCCCCGATAAATCGGTTACCTCAGTTACTACAAACTGCTCCGACAAGGCGGCCAGAATATCGGGGCGGCGCTCCGGGCGGCGGTTGGGCGCGCACATGGGGTAAAGCAGCACCCGCCCATCGGGATGAAAAGTACCCCAGTTGTTCGGAAAAACGGCATCGGGCGTGTGCGGTTCCGGCGTATCCTCAAACACCAGTACGTGCAGACCCCTTGCCCGCAGCCGGGCTACCATAGCGTCAAACTCCGCAAAGGCCTGGGTCTGAATCTTGTCCTCGTCGGCGCCGGCTACAAAACCTTGAAAATGATTGGACTGGGCCGTTTCAATATTAAAGGCAAAGCGCGTGGGCCGCACCATGAACACGGTATCGGTAGACTGCATGAAGGGAGGGAGTGGGTGGGGCTGCAAATAAACAACATGGCCGCTGGTTTCCGGGCTTGGGGTGCGGGCCATTGAGCCGGTGTTGTTTCAGCACTTCAGACAGGAAATATCTTGCCGGTTTCCGTTCTTCAAAACTGAACCGTAGACGCTACCTTTGCAGACTTGCTACTGATTTGTGCCCGGCTACGTCCGCTGATCTGACGCCTCCCATGCAAACTACCCTTCCTTCGGTTACTGAGTACTTCAACCTGTTTCGGGCGTTGCCCGATAAATACCTGCTGCTCTCCCCCGAGGGCGTGGTGCTGGATTTGAATGATGCCCATGCCTCGTCTTCGTTGCCCCAGCGGCAGCGCGAGGAAGTGGTAGGTCTGGATTTCTTCACCGTGTGGCCGCCCAACTCCGATACAGAGGGCGACGTAGTGCGCCGCTCCCACGAGCATGTGCGCCAGTTTCACGCTCCCGACACCATGCCCCTCATCCGCTACGACCTGCCCATACCCACGGAAAACGGGGGTGGGTACGAGCAGCGGTATTGGCAGGCTACCCACTTTCCGGTGCTGGACCCCACCGGTCAGTTGCGGTTTATTCTGCAGAAAACGGAGGATGTGACCGAGCAACAGTTGGCTGCCCAACGTCACGCCCAGGTACAGCAGCAGTTGGCTGAGCAGCAGCAGCGCACCCGCTTTATCCTGGAGTCGTTGCCCGTAATGGTCTGGACGGCCACGCCAGCCGGCGTATTTGATGGCTCCAACCAACGCCTGCAGCAGTTCACGGGCTGGGCGGCGGCGGAGTTGATGGGCTCAGCCTGGCTGCAGCTTATTCACCCCGAGGACCAGCCCAATTTCGAGCGGACTTGGCAGCAAGCCGTAGCTAATGCGGCCGATTTTCAGGCGGAATACCGCCTGCGCCGCCACGATGGGCAGTACCGCTGGCAGTTGGTGCGCGGTACGCCCCGCCTCACGGCTACTGGCAGCATCCTGATGTGGATTGGCAGCAACACCGATATTCAGGAGCAGAAGCAGATGGTGCAGGAGTTGCTGGAAGCCAACGAGCAGCAGGCCCTCCTCTCCGACCAAGCCTACGCAGCTTCCCGCGCGGCAGCCAGCCAGCGCGATATGCTGTACAGCCTGCTGGAAACGGCGCCGGCCATGTTTGCCATTTTGCGCGGCCCGGATCACCAGTACGAGTACGTAAACCCCGGCTACAGAGCCCTATTCGCGGGCCGCGAGCTGCTGGGCCGTACGGTGGCCGAGCTGGTGCCCGAGGCCTCGGAGCAGGGCTTTACGGCCTTGCTTGACCAGGTATATCAGACGGGCACGCCCTTTGCTGCAGCTGAGGCACCTTTCTCCCTAGTGGGAGCCGATGGCAAGCTGCAGCAGGTGTATCTGAATTTCTCCTACCAGCCTTTCCGCGAAGACGGGCGCATTGTGGGGCTGCTGGCATTTGCCTACGACGTAACCGACCTGGTAAAAACCCGCCAAACCCTGGAACAGCTTGGCAGTCAGCCGCGCGGCTAGCCGCATATTTTTGCTTTTTACCCGGGAACCCCTCTCGTTTCTATGGAATTAACCAGCTTGGATTTTCAGCAGGCCCGCATCAAACAGGTGCTGTTCAAGTCGCGCCTGCGCTCCGTGCTGTATGGGGTGCGGGACGCAGATGAGGCCCTGTTTTCCGTGCGCGACAACCCGCTGGGCCAGTGGATTGAGACGGTCATCAAGCCTCAGTACAACAATGCGTCCCTCATTCGGGAGTTGGAGCGCATTCTGTCCGACACCTTGCAAACGGGCAGGCAGCTGGTAGGTATGCACCAGCGGGGCCAACTGGAAGAGGCCCGCAAAGGCCTGGAGCAGATTGAAGCCCACGGCACCCGCATGGAGGAAGTACTGCAGAAAATGGAGCAAAGCCTCCGCTGATTTCCTGGTCAGCCTTACCAAAACAAAGCCCCGCCCACAAAGCGGGGCTTTGTTTTGCGCGAAACCCTGGGTCAGGTTTCGGGCAAAGCAAACGGCAACTTTCCGGCAAGCCGGGCAGTAGTAGCTGGGTAAAAGCCACACTTCACGCAGCGTACTGATTTTACCCACCTGGTGCTTATTCTCCCATGACTGATCAAACCGCCTCTGCCCCCTCTTCATCCACCATTGTATTAGCGGGGGCCACCGGTGCTCTAGGTTTGCTGATAGCCCACCACCTGCGCCGGCGCGGCGCAGCCGTCCGGGCCTTGGTTCGGCCGGAGTCCATTCACAAGGCCGAAGCCGAATCGTTGCGGCTGCAGGGTGTGGAAGTGGTAGCGGTTGATTTTGCCAATGTGCCCGCTCTTACGCAGGCCTGCACCGGAGCCAGTTGCGTGGTATCGGCTTTGTCGGGGCTGCGCGACATTATTGTGGATACCCAAACCCGCCTGCTGGATGCGGCCGTGGCGGCGGGAGTACCCCGCTTCATCCCGTCGGATTTCTCGGCTGATTTCACCCGTCTACCCGAAGGTGCTAACCGCAACTTTGATTTGCGCCGGGAGTTTCAGCGGCGGCTGGCTCAGGCCCCAATTCAGGCCACATCCATCTTCAACGGCATGTTCATGGACTTGCTGACCGGGCAGGCGCCGCTGGTGCAGCCGGGCATCGGGCGTATTGTGTACTGGGGCAACGCTGAGCAGCCGCTGGACTTCACTACTATGGTAGACACGGCCAACTTCACCGCCGCCGCCGCCCTGGACTCCTCCACGCCCCGCTACCTCCGGGTGGCCGGACAGGTGGCCAGCATCCGGCAGCTGCAGGCTGAGGCCAGTGCGGCATTTGGCCAACCGTTTAAGCTGCTGCGCGTGGGTGGGCTGGGTTTCCTGGCTGGCATGATTAAGGTAACCCGTGCCGTGGTACCCGCCGAAAAAGAGGTATTTCCGCCCTGGCAGGGCATGCAGTACATGCACAATATGCTCAGCGGGCAGGCCAAGCTCCTCCACCTCGACACTAGCCGCTACCCCGATATTCAGTATACCCAGATTCGGGAGGTGCTGACCAGGCAAGCCTAGCTTGTTGTTAGCGTGCTTTTTAGTTTCTTCAGGGCATGAAGAAATTTCTGCTCAGCACCGCCAGCGGCTTGTTAGTGGCTCAACTGGCCTTTTCGCAGGTGGCCTCACCGGCCAAGCCCACCAAGTTGGCAGCCCGCTCCGGCAATCCTATATTTCCTGGCTGGTACGCTGACCCAGAGGCGGTTATTTTCGGTAAAACCTACTGGGTATACCCCACCTACTCGGCCCCCTTCAACCAGCAAGTATTTCTGGACGCCTTTTCCTCGCCCGATCTGGTGCATTGGACCAAGCACCCGCGCATCGTGGATACAACCAGCATCAAATGGGCGCGGCGGGCTATGTGGGCTCCGGCTGTGGTGCAGAAGGGCAAGCAGTACTTCCTGTTTTTTGGAGCCAATGATGTGCACGAGGGCGAAGTAGGCGGGATTGGGGTGGCCGTAGCCGACCGACCGGAGGGGCCGTTCCGAGATTATTTGGGCAAACCCCTCGTCGGCAATATTCACAACGGCGCGCAGCCCATCGACCAGTTTGTATTCCTGGACAAGGACGGGCAGTACTACCTGGTGTACGGTGGCTGGTCGCACTGCAATATTGCGCGCCTCAAGCCCGATTTTACTGGCTTCGTGCCCTTCCCCGACGGTAGTATTTACAAGGAAATTACGCCGCAGAATTACGTGGAAGGCCCCATCATGTTCCGCCGCCAGGGCAAGTACTACTTTATGTGGAGTGAGGGCGGCTGGGCCGGTCCCGACTACTCGGTAGCCTATGCCGTGGCCGACTCGCCGCTGGGGCCTTGGCAGCGGGCAGGCAAAATTTTGCAGCAGGACCCCGCCGTGGCCACCGGGGCCGGCCACCACTCAGTGGTGCAGGTACCGGGCGCCGATGAATGGTACATTGTATACCACCGCCGCCCCCTAACCGAAACCGACCAGAACCACCGCGTTACCTGCATTGACCGGCTATACTTTGACGCGCAAGGCCGCATCCAGCCGGTTACCATCACCCAGGAAGGCGTGCCGGCCCGGAAGCTGTAGCCGCTGGTTGGGCAACTCGCACCGGTCACTCACCCGGCCGTTAACTTCTTCACCACCACACCCGTAAGCTACCTCTCACCTCTTGCTGTTCCGGTTATGCGCTTGTTGGGGTTAGCCTGCATTCTTGCTACGCATACGCTGGGGGCTTGCACCTCGGGCGGAACCGGTAAGCCGCAACCCCACCCCACGGCTTCTGTGCTGATTTTCTCCAAGACCAGTGGTTTTCGCCACGAATCTATTCCGGCTGGTATCCGGGCCATTCAGACCCTGGGCCAGCAGCATAATTTTCGGGTGGATACCACCACAAATGCCGGGCGTTTCACGACTACCGGGCTGCAGCCGTACCAGGCAGTTATATTTTTGAGTACTACCCAGGATGTGCTGAACGAGGAACAGCAAACGGCATTTGAGCAGTACATCCGGGGAGGACGGGGGTTTATGGGCGTACACGCCGCCACCGATACCGAATACAACTGGGCCTGGTACGGGCGTTTGGTGGGTGCGTACTTCAATGGGCACCCGGCCATTCAAACGGCCACTATTCAGGTGCTCAATGATACCCACCCTGCAACGGCGGGTTTACCGGCCCAGTGGACCCGCACCGACGAGTGGTACAATTTCCGGGACCTGAGCCCTACCCTAACGGTACTGGCAACGCTTGATGAGCGGACCTACTCTGGTGGCACCAACGGCTCTAACCACCCCATTGCCTGGTACCATGAGTTTGCGGGAGGCCGGGCATTTTACACGGCTGGCGGACACACCACCGAAAGCTTCAGCGAGCCGCTGTTTCAGCAGCATTTGCTAGGCGGAATCCGGTATGCCATTGGGCAAAAGTAGAGCAGCAGCAGTACGGCAGTTTGTGCGTTATTACTGAACTGTAGGCTGAGCGGTTGATAGCGCGGCTACTAGCCGGTTGCTGCTGAAGGCGAAGGGTACCTGGCCAGCGGTGGTGCTGATGTGGGTGGTGTAGGTAGTGGTCCAAAGAAACGTCTGGGTTTGCACCGGACCAAACGCCGCCCACGGAATGAACAGCGGCGGGTGCCCTGCAAAAAAGATTTTCCAAGTAGACAGGTACAGGCCCTCCACCGTGAAGCCAATGCGGGCGGCGTTGTTGTACTTAGCTACGCCAATTCGGGCAAAAGTCAGTGTTTCCTGGTTCACGGTGGCCGGCACCGCTGCCACGGCATACTGCGCGGCCAGGCGGCTCCAGCCCATGTGGGAAATCATAAAAACGACCAAGCACCAGAACGCCCCAAAAACCGGGATGAACAACAGCGGAAGCCAGGGCACAATGGGATGCATACTCCTGCATACGCTTTCTGCCGGTGGCTGGTTAGTACAACTCAGCCATCTGCGGCCACAGCCCAGCCGTATTATGTAACTGTATAAGCCTGCCCCCGCGAGTTTACCTCTGCAGTTTCGCTGGCACAAGCAACAAGTGTCAGCAGCCGACTATACTGTACAACCCTAAGAGTAGGGTCGTGGGTCAGAAAGACCAGTTGAGCCATAACCGACAGCGGCCATATTCATCAGCCCCGGTAGCGCAACTCCATACTCAAATGCCAACACCTTATGCCCTAGCCTCGCCTTCTACCATATTGATTTCCAAGAAGCTTTGAGCAACAGGATGACCTGTACTGTCACACCAATAGTTTTCGCAGGCACTCATGGGAAGTAAGATGTGGCTAACGAATTACATATGAGGAGTACTAGACAGCAAGGTATTGCTTGGAAAAGCAAAGCGCCGCCCCAGTGTACCGGGGCGGCGCTAGCTCCTGGGGCTCCACGCTCAAGGCTGCCACTGAGTGCGGCGGAATTTCTTCCAGGTGCGCTGCTGCTTGTTCAGCGTAGAATTGCTGGTTTCGGGGCCGTGGGGAAAGCAAAAGGCGCAGCCACGAGCAGTACCGAAAACAACGCGCGACACCTGCACGTTGGAAAATTTTGCGGGATAGGCCACAAATCGGCCTTCTTCCACGGTGCCAAAGGCTTGCTGGAGTTTCTTAACTCGTTTCATGGGGCTTTGAGTTGGTACTCAAAGCGGGCAGCCTTTGGCAAAAACGAGTAAGTAAATCATGGCAACATAACAGCGGGTTCAGCGGAAATCACAAAGTACAACAACTGCTGAACTGCAAGAGAAAGACAGAGGCCGGCTTCCGGGCCTGGGAAGCCGACCTCCGCGCTACTTTAGCTTAATGCCTTGGTCGGCCATAGCCTGCTCGGTTTTGGCGTGGTTGGCCAGAAACTCCTTGTGCTGCTCCTCGGTGCGCTCAGTGCCGAGGCTAGCCAAGTGCTCGCGCAGCTTGTCGGCGGGCATATCGGCCCCGTAGGAGGGCGTGCCCGGCTGCTGCCGCCACGACTCGTGCAGGGTGCCGTCGTCCACGGCGTCGAAGCCCAGTTCTTCCACCACGGCCATTACTTTCTGCTTGGCGGCGGCATCATCCGAAGCCACAGGCAGGGCAATGCGGCCGGGCGTGCCGGCGGCTACTCCTTTGTTCTGCAGGTGGTCGGCGTAGATGTTGTTGAACACTTTCACCACGGGGCGGCCCAGGTGCTGCTGCACCCACTCGCTCTCGGTGAGGCTGCCGGTTTCCAGCTCCGCAATCTTGCCGTCGCGCAGCATGGGATAGTAGTTGCTGGTGTCGATGATGGGCGTCTCGCGGGGCACGCCGGCCAGCAGGTTTTTGGGTAGGTCGGGAATGTTCTTGAGCGGGATGGTTACCACCACCAAGTCGGTGCCGTGCTGGGCGGCTTCCTCAGCCGTCACGGCCTTGGCGCCCGTTTTCTGCTCCACGTCTTTGAGCGTTTCGGGCCCGCGGGAGTTGGCAATGTAAACCTGGTGACCGAGGCCCGTCAGCCGCACGGCGAGGGCGCTGCCGATGTGGCCGGCGCCAATGATTCCGATATTCATAGGTTGCGTTGTTTGGTTCGTGCGCCGGTGATGTGCCGGCGCAGGGTGGTAAACAACGGAAGTGGGCGTTTTGCTTTTTTCTTGTTTGGAAAGGGCCAGAACGAACAACGCCGCCGGAGCGGGGCTCGGGCGGCGTTGTTTAATGAGTCCGAATTTCTGTGCTGGTTTATTGTCACCCAAAAATCAAATCGTCAATTTGTTCTTCGTTCATTAATTCACCTCGCTCGACAAAGCGACATAACAGCTTCGACAAAAGCATTTTCGTATCCGCTATATGATCCTCTATTTTGACTTTACCTAGCGGACTACCATGTACAGCATTAGAGCGCACATCATACATCTTCTTAACTATTTTATATAAGTTTTTTCGCTCTATGCCTCTTTCCTCTAATATACTAGCAATTGATACAGCGAGTCTAAAACGCCCAAATAGGCTTTTATCTTTGAGCGCACTAGCCAGTTCTACTTCACCGGCCGGGCTATTAATCTTCTGTATTCTTGCTATTGGCTTTATCTCTAACACACTGTCCTCCGACACAAAGCCTATTATTCCAAAATACCAGTATTCACCTTTTTCTTCTTTTAGTCTCTCAGAAGCTTGTTTCTTACGATTCTCAAAGTGGGAAACAAGATTCTCTATTCTATTCAGTTCGTTGTCGATTATCATATAGCCATTGTATTTATTAAATTCTTTTGGCTGTGTGTCGCACATTCCCAGTTTACATCCGATAATAGCGTCACGGAGACACCCATCCGGGACCGGTGACGAAGCTATGAAGACTCCAGTAACAACCCAATCTTTTCCAGCCTCTACAGCGGCGGCAGTTGCGCGGCATCGTGTGCGTTCAGCATATACAGGCCGGGCACTGCGCTAAAATCACTGGTATTGCGGGTGAGCAGCGGCAAGCCGTGGGCCAGGGCCGTAGCGGCAATGAGGGCATCGGGAAGCTTGATGCGGTGCTGCTGGCGCAACAGGATGGTTTGCTGGACAACCAGTTCATCTATCGGCAGCACTTGCACGGCTTGCACGAAGGCCTGCATGGTAGCGTACTCAGTGGCGGGCTCCGTTTTCGTCAGCAGTTCAATACGCGTGACAACGGAAACGGCTATTGCTTGCCGGTTTAGCTGTTGCTCAAGCCAGTCAGCCGCCGTTACAGGCAAACGGCCGACTACCAAATCAATGATGACATTGGTATCGGCTACATATCCCGCTCCCATTCGCCCCGGATTTCGTGTAGGTGCTTGTCCCAAGCCTCGGCAGAAGTAGCGGGAATACTGCCAGTCCATTTGCGCGGGGCAGCGGGCACGGGCGTAGTTTCAACGGCAAGGGGTTCAGTCAGCACGCCCACTACGCGTACCCCCTGCTGGCGCAGCCGCTGCATGGCGGCTTCATCGGCCACTTCTACTAATACCAGAGTCATAGGTCAGGTTGCTTGGTTTTTAGGGAAGATACGAAAGCAACAGCGGCGGCGGGCGGAATATTCCACCGGCCGCCGCTGGGCTACTGGCCTGGAGTCAGCTATTAGCTTTTCCACTGCGTCCGGCGAAACCGTTTCCAGCTCCGTTGCCGGCTGAGCACCGTGGCATTGCTGGTTTCGGGGCCGTGTGGAAAGCAGTAGCTGCAGCCACGCAGGTTGCCGAAGATTACCCTCGATACCATCACGTTGGACGTTTTGGCGGGAAAGTCAACCAAGGCGTATTGCTCGGTGCGGCCAAAGGCTTTGCGGAGTTGTTTTACTCGCTTCATGGGGCTTTAGGTTGGTACCTAAAGCGGGCTTCCTTTGGCGAATGTGTGAAGTGGAATCATCTACGGTAAAATCTAACGTGAAATTTTCTGGCTACATCTGACCCGGAATCTTCGCGCCGCGCTCCTGGGCTACCTGCTGGGCCAGCTCGTAGCCGGCGTCGGCGTGGCGGAAGACGCCCATGCCGGGGTCGGTGGTGAGCACGCGGCGCAGGCGCTCAGCCTTTTCGGGGGTGCCGGTGGCCACGATGACCATGCCGGAGTGCGTGCTGTTGCCGATGCCTACGCCGCCGCCGTTATGCAGCGAAACCCAGTCGGCACCGGAGGCCGTGTTAGCCAGGGCGTTGAGCAGGGGCCAGTCGGCTACAGCGTCGGAGCCGTCCTTCATGCCCTCGGTTTCGCGGTTGGGCGAGGCCACGGAGCCGCAGTCGAGGTGGTCCCGGCCGATGACGATGGGGGCCGACACTTCGCCGCGGGCCACCAGGTCGTTGATAACCAGGCCGAACTTTTCCCGCTCGCCGTAGCCCAGCCAGCACACGCGGGCGGGCAGGCCGATGAAGGGCACCTTGGCCTGGGCCTTCTCGATCCAGCGGGCCAGCATCTTGTTGTCGGGGAAGGTTTCGAGCAGCGCGCGGTCGATGCGCAGGATGTCCTGCGGGTTGCCCGAGAGGGCGGCCCAGCGGAAGGGGCCTTTGCCCTCGCAGAACAGCGGGCGGATGTAGCCGGGCACGAAGCCGGGGTAGAGAAACTGGCCGTTTTCGTCGCGCACCCGCAGCCCGCCTTTTTCGGCCTGGCCGCGCAGGTTGTTGCCGTAGTCAAGGGCCACGGCCCCGCCGGCCTGCATGTCGATGATGGCCTGGCAGTGCTTCATGATGGAAGCCAGGGCCTGGCGCTTGAACTCCTCGGGGTTGTCTTTGCGCAGCTCCAGCACCGCGTCGATGTCGCCCTCGGGGATGTAGTCCATCAGGTCGTGGGCGGAGGTCTGGTCGGTTACCACGTCGGCCTTGAAGCCGCGCTGCAGCAGCTCGGGCAGTACGGTGGCGGCGTTGCCGGTCAGGCCGATGCTCCAGCCTTTGCGCTCCTGCTTGTACTGCTGCATCAGCTCCAGGGCGTGGTCCAGGTCGCGGGCCTGCTCGTCTACGTAGCCCTCGCGCACCTTCTGCTTCACGCGGGCGTCGATGGGCTCGATGACCAGGCACACGCCGTCGTTCATGCTCACGGCCAGCGGCTGCGCGCCTGACATACCGCCCAGGCCGGCGGTGATGGTGACGGTGCCGGCCAGCGTGCCGCCGAAGTGCTTGTCGGCCACGGCGGCCAGGGTTTCGTAGGTGCCCTGCAGGATGCCCTGGGTGGCAATGTAAATCCAGGAGCCTGCCGTCATCTGCCCGTACATCATCAGGCCCAGGCGGTCCAGTTCGTCGAAGTACTCCTGGGTGCTCCAGGCGGGCACGATGTTGCTATTGGCAATGAGCACGCGCGGGGCGTGGGCCCAGGTGCGCAGCACGCCCACGGCCTTGCCCGACTGCACCAGCAGGGTTTCGTCGGCTTCCAGGTTTTTAAGCGTGTTGACGATGGTCTGGTACTCCTTCCAGTTGCGGGCCGCGCGGCCGGCGCCGCCGTACACAATCAGCTCGTCGTAGACCAGCGACACGGCCGGGTCGAGGTTGTTTTCCAGCATGCGTAAGGCTGCCTCGGCTTCCCAGGTTTTGCAGCGCAACTCGGGGCCGTGCTGGGCGCGCACGGTTTCCGCGGGCTTGTACTCATAGTACATTGGGCGCGTGGTAGGTTGGTCTGAAGCGGCTGACGCTTGGGAAGTGGCTTCGAGGTTAAGCTCGGGCGTATCGAGGGAGGAGTGCGGCATACACGGGTGACTTTTCGAGTGGGAGTTGGGAGCCGGAAGTTATTGCTTTTTGCCCGGCCACAACACCTGTTTTCCAACTTCTACTCCCCTCCTATGCTCAGCCGCTCACCAGCCATTTATCTGGGTAATGGCTACTAAAGCCTGGTTCATCTAATAATAACATGGCGTTGCTATACGAAAGTCTACCTTTGCCGTATCAGTCGTCAGTTGCCCGGCCTGTCGGCACTTACTCGGCTTTTACCCCCCGCTTTTATGCAACGTTTTTCTACCCTCCTCCGCTTTCTGGTGCTACTTCTTCTACTCGTAGTCGGAGCAGCTAACCGCCCCCGCCAACAGGCGCAATCCGGTTTGTCCGATGCCGTTTCGGCTTTGCTGCAGAACGTACCGCTCATTAAAAGCTAGCTTTTCTGCCTCTCCCCCTACCGCCGATTATCCTTTTTGGTATCTTTCCCAACGCAAAGCAATGCTTTGCGTTTTTTGTTGGCTTTACGCCTCGCTATTAAATATTACGCTTTTCATATAACCAGTTTTATTTGCATATTGCTCGGGCAAACGCGCACTACTGTTATGGGTAACATCCTACAATTTCTGAAGGACGGTCTGCACTGGTTGGGTGATGTACTATTAGATGGCCTGTTGGCTGACTTCTTCGCCTGGCTTAGCGACTGGCTAACAACTTAGCTTTCCGATTCCCGGCACGCGCCACTTGTTGCCGCGGCTCCTATTGCCTTCCCGCTCAGCAGTCATTTGTGCTGGAGCAAAAACGAAACAGCCCCGCTTGCCTATTGCAAGCGGGGCTGTTTTTTGGTGATCCCGCTGGGATTCGAACCCAGGACCCATACATTAAAAGTGTATTGCTCTACCAGCTGAGCTACAGAATCAATTTCCTTCCGTTGGCTAGGTGCTTTCTGGAAGGGAGTGCAAAAGTATAACCTGCATCCTATATCTGCAAATTCCTGAGTGCTGTTTCTCTTTTTAAGCCGCGTAAAAATTTACAACACCTTGATTAACAGATAAAATATTTTTCTATTTCTCACCGAATATCCTTCACCGCTATTTCTTCGGCCTGGTGCAACCTCCAAGTAGCTTTCCGGATCATCCAATTGCTAACTGCCCTATTCTCGTGTTTTCCTTGCGTTACAGGTAATTATTACGCGCTACTTAAAGCAAGAGGGCCAGCCGGATTTTCCGGCTGGCCCTCTTGCTTTAAGTAGCGCGTAGATTATAAGGCTGCCATTTCCTCTCGTACGAAATCGGCTAGGGTACGCAGGTATTCCGTGCTGAAATCGAAGCGGATACCGGCAGAGGCGTAGATTTCGCCGATGGGCGCGGTATAGCCCAGCGCCAAAGCCCGCTGATAGCCTTGTAAAGCCGCTTCGGGATTCTGGCGGAAATTGCGCCACACCGCAATGGCCCCTAGCTGCGCCATGGCGTACTCGATATAATAAAAGGGCACTTCGTACAAGTGCAGCTGCTTCTGCCAGAGGTAGGGCTTGATGTGCTCCAGCCCTTGCCAGCTTACCGTACGCTGGTTGAACTCATCGAACAGCGCCACCCAGCGCGCGTGCCGCTCCTGCTCCGTGTGGGTGGGGTTTTCGTATATCCAGTGCTGGAACTTATCGATGGTGGCCACCCAGGGAAAGGTTTCCAGTACGCTTTCCAGGTGGGTCTTCTTAGCCCGGCGCAACTCCTCGGGGTCCGAGAAGAAAACGTTCCAGTGGTCCATGCTGATCAGCTCCATGCTCATGGAAGCCAGCTCGGCCACTTCGGACGGGGGGTGCTTGTCGGCCCCGAGGGGCAGGCGGCGCGTGAGGAAGCTGTGTACGGCATGGCCACCTTCGTGGAGCATGGTTACCACGTCGCGCAGGGAGCTGGTAGCATTCATGAAGATGAAGGGCACGCCGGTTTCGTCCAGCGGATAGTTGTAGCCGCCGGGGGCCTTGCCTTTGCGGCTTTCCAGGTCGAGGTTGCCCATTTGGCGCATGGTGCGCAGGCACTGGCCCAAAAAGGGGTCGAGGCGGTCGAAGACAGTGACGGTTTTCTCCAGCAGCTCCTCCCCGGTTTCAAACGGCCGCAACGGCGCCTTGCCCGAGGGGTCAACATCCAAGTCCCAGGGTCGCAGCTCAGCTAGTGCCAAGTCCTGGCGGCGCTCCAGGTCCAAGTCGTCAATGAGAGGCACCACCGTTTCGCGGATGGCTTGGTGGAAGTTAAGGGTGTCCTGGGGCGTATAATCGAAGCGGCCCAGGGCGGCAAACATATAGTCGCGGAAGTTGGCGAAGCCGGCATTTATAGCTACCTGGTGGCGCAGGCCAATGAGGCTGGTGAAGAGTTTGTCCAAGGGCGCGGCGTCCTGCAGGCGGCGCTCCTGAATGGCGCGCCAGGCCGTTTCTCGCACCGCCCGGTCGGGGCTTTTGAGGCGGTCGGCGGCCCGGGGCAGGGTCACTTCCTCCCCGTCCAGCGTCACGGTCATGGCGCCGGCAATGGCGGCATACTGCTGCTGCTGGGTGCTGATTTCGGTTTTCAGCGGAATATTCTCGGGCCGGTAGATTTCCAGGGCCTGCCGCACTGAGCGGATGAAGATGCGGTAACGGGCCGGATCCAGCTCGGGTAGAAACTCCGAGGCCATCATCTTCTCGTTGAGGGCGTGGTCGTAGGGCGCTACGTTCGGCTCAATCTCGCTCACGAAATACTGAAATGCCTCACTACTTGCCTGATCCTGAGTGTTGCAGGTCATGCGGATGTAGCGCCAAGCCAGATTCTCGCTCAGCACCGCTTCCAGCTCCGAGCGGTGCAGCAGCCACTGATCCAGCTCCGCCACCGAGTTGATTTGCCGGTCGCGCAGTTCCTCGAAATAGGGCTTGATAGTAGCCCAGTCGGTTACAGTGAAGGATTCAGGCAGAAAGTGCCGGGGCGGCCGCTGCGTATCAGTGGCCAGATCAGCGGCGGGAGCAGAATAAGTCATGCGGAAGGAAAAAGCGGAAGGAGTGAGTCAGGCAAGAAGTCAAAAGAGTAATACCCTGATTACCCTGCTGATGTTGAGTAAAAGACGAACGTTCTCTGCTCTTTTTCTCAAATAGCGTAGGGAACTGGAGCTGCATTAGCGGCCTAAGCTCAGCAGCTGGAGCTACCAAATCCAGCTTCAGCCCGACAGTACAGACCGGCAAGAAAGCAAAAGGCCGCCGAACTACGGTAGTACGGCGGCCTTTTTCGCGGTCAGGCGCAGGAAGCGGGAGCTTGCGGGTAATTAGTCTACCTCGATTACCACGTCATTGGTAAGCGGATGGCCCACGCAGAGCAGCACGTAGCCCTGCTTCATCTCCGAATCGGAAAGGCCTTCGCGCTCATCAAGGTGCACTTTCCCGCTGAGGCACTTGCCCCGGCAGGCGGTGCACAGGCCCGCCTGGCAGCTATACGGCAGGTCAATATCCTGGTCGAGGGCGGCTTCCAGAATTGTCTGGTTGGGCTCCACGGCAAACTGATACTCGGCCCCCTCATACTGCACGGTCACGGTGCGCGCTACCACTTTACCGTCGTCTTCGGCGGCCGATACGTCGCCGTGGCCGTTGGGCTGGGCGGCGGCCGTTTCGGCAGTTTCAGCGGCGGCCACAAAACTCTCGCGGCGGATGCGGCTGGCCGGTACGCCCAGCAGCTCCAGGGCAGCCTGCGCCTCCGTCATCATGCCCTCGGGCCCGCAGAGGAAGTACTCGGCCTGGGTAACCGGAAGTTGGGGGCACTGCTCCAGAATGCGGAGCAAAGTGGTGCGGTTGAGGCGGCCGGTGTGCTTGTGCTCCGAGGCAGGCCGTAAGGGCTGGCTGAATACGTGCTCTACCTGCAGGCGGCCGGCGTACTGCTGCTCCAGCTGCTGCAGCTGGCGGGCAAAAATAACGGACTCCTCGTTGCGGTTGCCGTATACCAGCAGCACCCGGCTTTGGGGTTCCTCGCGCAGCACGGCTTTCAGCATGCTCATGAGCGGAGTGATGCCCGAGCCGGCCCCCACCAACACAATGGAGCGGGCGGCAGTAGTTTGGGGCGTAAGCGTAAAGTTGCCCAAAGGGGCCATTACTTCCATCTGCTGCCCCACGCGCACGGTATCCAGCAGGTAGTTGCTCACCAGGCCGCCGCCCACGCGCTTCACCGTTACGGCCAGGCGGGGCGCTTCGCCGGGGGTGCTGCTCAGGGAGTACGCGCGGCGCTCCTTTTTGCCGCCGGGGCCACAGGGCAGAATCAGGGTCAGGAACTGGCCCGGCTGGCAGGCTACCGGCTGGCGGTCGGGGCGCTCAAAATGGATGGTAACAGCCTCAGGTGTTTCCTGGGTCAGCTCAACCACGTTTAGCGTCAGGTAGGGGCTACTCATATCAGGGAGAGAAGTGAATTTCAGGGGAAGTGCGAAACAGGCCGCAAAAATACGGGATTATGTGGCGTAGGCCGTAGCTTGCCCGTGGTATAGATTTTGGGGCTTCGGCCGCCCGACTGGCCCGCAGCCGGGTAGTTGCGTATCTGTACCTGTTTCGTTGCTTTTTGTTTTCCGCTTCTCTTATGCCTGCGCCTACTCTTCATTCTAACTTCCCCCCTACTCCTCTGGCGGCTTTGCTGGAGCGCCACCAGCACGAATTTCACGCGGTACTGCCCGTTGATTTGAACGCCCCCGACGTGGCCCGCCTCGATTTTACAGCCGCTAACCCCTTGCTGCAGGAGGCGGATTTACGGGATACGGCAGCGTTTGAGGAGCTGGTGGGCCGCTTGCTGGAAGCCCAGAACGCCCACATCGGCGTGGGTGGCTACCTCGAAAACCGGGTGATTTACCGCCGCAGCCCTGGCCTGTTCGGCAACCCAGCCGTACCCGCCCGCTCCCTACACCTGGGCGTGGATGTATGGCTGCGGGCCGGCACGCCGGTACTGGCTCCCCTGCCGGCGCTGGTGCACAGCGTACAGGATAATGCCGGCTTCGGCGACTATGGGCCCACCGTTATTCTGCAGCACCAACTCGAAGACGTGACCTTCTACACTCTCTACGGCCACCTGGCCCGCCGCGAAACTCTGCTGCTGCGCCCCGGCATGACCCTGGAGCCCGGTGATACCTTCGCCGAAGTGGGCCCCGCCCCCGAAAACGGCGACTGGCCACCCCACCTGCATTTCCAGATATTGGCCGACCTACAGGGCCGTTCCGGCGACTTCCCCGGCGTAGCCCTCCCGGAGGAACGGGAGCAGTGGGCCGCCCTCTGCCCCGATCCAAACCTGATTCTGCAAAGTAAGTGGTTGGGGTAAGTTTGTCACTTCAATTTACCTCAAGCAAAAGGCCCACCGTTGCGTACGGCGGGCCTTTTGCTTGTCAGGTTGCTGATTACACTTAGTCGAACTTAATGGCCACTACCGGCTTGATGCGCGCAATCAGGTAAGTGGGGATAAGCACGGCCAGCAGGGAGGTGAGAAAAGTGGCCACGTTGAGCACCACAATGATGAACGGGTCCCAGTGAATCGGCACGCGGTCCATGTAGTAGTTCTCGGGGTCCAGCGGAATGGGGTGGAAGAAGTACTGGATGGCGCAGAAGCCCAGGCCAATAATGTTGCCGTAGAGCATGCCGCGCATGGTCAGGCTCAGGCCCCGGAAGAAAAACATGCTCCGGATCTGGTTGTCGGTGGCCCCGATGGCCTTGAGTACCCCAATCATGTTGGTGCGCTCCAGAATCATGATGAAAATGGTGGCCACCATGTTGAAGGTCGCCACGAAGATAATCAGGATCAGGAAGATAACTACGTTGCGGTTCAGCAGCTGCAGCCAGTCGAAGAGCTGGGCGTACTGGTCGGTAATCTTGTCCAGCTTCAGGTCGTAGCGCAGGTTTTCGTAGATGTTGTCGGCTATGGGGTCGAGGCGGTTGAAGTCCTTGAGCGTTACTTCCATGCCACCCACCAAGGAATCGGGCCAGGCGTTGAGCTCCCGTACCTGGCCAATATCCCCGATAACGTAGGCCTCGTCAAACTCATCAAGGCCCGTTTGGTAGATGCCGCGCACCGTGAACTGCCGCACCCGGGGCGGCGTCTGAATAAAGTAGAACAGGGCCTTGTCGCCGGGCTTGAGGCGCAGCTTATCGGCCACTTTGCGGGAGAGCAGAATGTCGTTGCTGGCGGCCGTATCGGTGAAGCTGATGAACTGGCCAGCCACCAGGTTCTTGCGCATCGGCGACTTGCCCGACTTCTCATCGATGCCCTTCAGCACTACGCCCAGCACTTCATCCTTGGTTTTGATGATGGCCGTTTTGCGGGCGAAAGGCTGCATAGACACCACCTGGGGGTTGCGGCGCAGCTCCTGCACCAAGCGGGGGCCGGCAATGGGCTCCACCTCCAAGGAGTTGTTGGTATCGTACTTGCTGATTTGCAGGTGGGAGCCGAAGGAGAAGATCTTGTTCTGGATTTCGTTGCGAAATCCTTCCAGAATGGCAAACGACACCACCATCACTGCCAAGCCCATGGCAATGCTGATGATGGCTATCTTTGTCACCGACGAGGTAAATGACCCTGCATCGGCCCCGTCAATCTTGTTAGATATGTACTGCGAGACGTTCACTGGCGTAAAGCTAGATGAATCCCGGTAGTTTCCCAGCCCTCCAGCCCGCCTATGTACTCCATCCTGCCCACTGGCCTGCTCGGCCTTACGCTCCTGCTCGCCGATTGTGCCCGCCCGCCCCAATCGGCACCGGCGGTTTCGCCCGCTGCTTCCGCTCCGACCGAGGCCCCGTTGCGCGCTACGGCGGCCTCATCGCCCCAGGCTGTGCTGCCGGCGGCGGAAACCCTGCGCACCGGCGCCGAGCAGTTTGAGCGGTATTTGCTGCTGCTGAAAGGTAAGCGCGTGGGCGTAGTGGTCAACCAGACGGCCCGGGTGGGCAAGGCGTTTCTGGTGGATACGCTGCTGGCCAAAGGCGTAGGAGTTAAGGTCATTTTTGGGCCGGAACACGGTTTTCGGGGCGAAGCGGCCGACGGCGCTACCATCAAGGACGGTAAAGATGCCCGCAGCGGCCTGCCCGCGCTGAGCTTATACGGCGCCACCAAAAAACCGACGCCCGAAATGCTCAAGGATATTGACGTGCTGGTGTTCGATATTCAGGATGTGGGGGCGCGCTTCTACACCTTCATTAGCACCATGCACTACGTGATGGAGGCCGCCGCCGAGCAAAACAAAGAAGTTATCATCCTGGACCGGCCCAACCCCAACGGCTGGTACGTGGATGGACCGGTGCTGGAACCCGCGTTTAAAACCTTCGTGGGCATGCACCCCATTCCGGTGGTGCATGGCCTGACGGTAGGCGAGCTGGCCGGCATGATTAACGGGGAAAAGTGGCTGGCGGGCGGTAAGCAGTGCAAGCTCACGGTAGTTCCGGTGGCCGGCTACACCCACAGTACCCGCTACGATTTGCCGGAGCGCCCCTCCCCCAACCTGCCCACGCCCCACTCGGTGGCCTTGTACCCGGCGCTGTGTTTGTTCGAGGGCACCGATGTGAGCGTGGGCCGGGGCACCGCCACGCCCTTCGAGGTAATTGGCGCCCCTACCCAGCCCAGCACCCGCCCTTTCCGCTTCACGCCCACACCCAACCCCGGCTCCACCTCCCCGCCCCAGAACGGCAAGCTCTGCTACGGCCAGGATCTGCGCCAGGTCGGCGACATTGGGTTCACGCTGAAATACCTGCTGGATTACTACCAACAAAGCACCAACAAGGAGAAGTTCTTCCTCTCCGACCGGGGCTTCGACCGGCTGATGGGCACTGCCACCGTACGTCAGCAAATTATTGCGGGCAAGTCGGAAGCGGAAATCCGCCAGGGCTGGGAGCCGGGCCTGACGGCGTACAAGGTCATGCGCAAGAAGTACCTGCTGTACCCCGATTTTAAGTAACTCAACCGTCATGCTGAGCAAAGGCGCAGCCGTAGTCGAAGCATCTCTACCTCTGGCTAACTCTATTGATTACCCTTGGTAGCTTGGTAGAGATGCTTCGGTTCCGCTCAGCAGGACGTACTGTACTCAACATGATTTCACCTCTTCGCATCATTTTCATGGGCACCCCCGAGTTTGCGGTGCCAACGCTGGAAGCCCTGCTGGGCTGGGACGGGTGCCGGGTGGTGGCCGTACTTACTGCCCCCGATAAGCCCGCGGGCCGGGGCCGGCAACTGCAGGGTTCGGCCGTGAAACAGGCTGCCGAAGCCCACGGGCTACCGGTGCTGCAGCCCACCAACCTGAAAGACCCCGCTTTCCAGGCCGAGCTGAAAAGCTACGCGGCCGATTTGCAGGTGGTGGTGGCTTTCCGAATGCTGCCCGAGGCCGTCTGGAATATGCCGCGCCTGGGCTCCATCAACATTCACGCCTCCCTGCTGCCCCAGTACCGGGGTGCGGCGCCCATCAACTGGGCCCTTATCCACGGCGATACACAAACGGGCGTGACCAGCTTTTTCCTGCGGCACGAAATTGATACCGGCAACCTCATTTATCAGGATGCCGTGGACATTGCGCCGGAGGACGATTTCGGCGCGTTGTACGAGAAGTTGAAAGCGGCCGGGGCGCAGTTGGCGCTCCGCTCGGTGCAGGCCATTGCCGCCGGTGAAGCTCCCAGCATTCCGCAGCCCGAGCTGCCGGAGCTGCGGCTTGCTCCTAAGCTTACCAAAGAAACCGGCCGCCTCGATTTTGCGCAGTCTGCTCCGGCCCTGACCAACCTGGTGCGCGGCCTCTCCCCCATTCCCACCGCCTTCACCCAACTGCCCGACGGCCGCACGCTCAAAGTATTTAGGGCGCAGCCACTAGACGACGAGGAGGCCAGTGGGCCTGACCAGGGCGGCGCGGGCCGCTGGCTCACGGATGGCCGCAGCTACCTGCGCGTGCAAACCGCCAACGGCCTGCTTGATTTGCTGGACGTGCAGCTGGAAGGCAAGAAACGCATGACCGTCCAGGATTTTCTGCGCGGTTTCGATGTGAAAGGGCTGGTCTGACTGTCATCCTGAGCTGCGCGAAGGATCTGTTACGTTGGCATGATTCATTGTTAGGATTCAAGTACAGATGTGAAGCTGTGTAGAAAGTACCTGAAACTTGAAAGAACGTTCTGCTGAGCTTGTCGAAGCATCCCTACCGCTTCATTGCACGACCTTTACGAAGCGGTAGAGATGCTTCGACAAGCTCAGCATGACGTTTTTCGGCCTTTTTACAGCTTCGTAGTACAGTCCTTCGCGCTGCTCATCATGACAGCAGCAGTCGTTCACTGTTGCACAAGAACCCACCATTTCACCACTCACCATTTCACCACATGACCGCACTCGTTGTAGCCGTGGCCGATAACGGCGTTATCGGGGGCGAAAACCGCCTGCTTTGGCACCTGCCCCTGGACCTGAAGCATTTCAAGCAGCTCACCCAGGGTCACCCCATCATCATGGGCCGCAAAACCTACGAAAGCATCGGGCGGCCCCTGCCCAACCGCCGCAACATTGTGGTAACCCGCCAGGCCGGCTGGCAGGCCGAGGGCTGCGAAACGGCGGCCTCGGTACCCCAGGCGTTGGAAATGGCTCGCACCTCCGACGAGCACATATTTGTAATTGGGGGTGGCGAGATTTACCGCCAGGCTTTACCAGCAGCCGATGTAGTGTATTTGACGGAAGTACACCACGCTTTTGAGGGCGACGTAACCTTCCCTGACCTCACAGCCAGCGAATGGCGCGAGGAAGCCCGGGAACGGCACGAGCCCGACGATAAACACGCCTACGCTTTCAGCTTCGTCACGCTCCGGCGGCGGTAGCCACTATCATACACGACAAGCATAGAAACAGAAAAGGGCCACTCGAATTGAGTGGCCCTTTTCTGTTTCTGTACATACGCTTACCGCAGCAGTACCAGCTTGCCCCAGTCTTTCTTGAAGGCCCGGTCGCCGGTGGTGGCGCGCTGCTTGAACTCGCCTTCGGGGTCGTCGAGCACCACGCGGTAGAGGTAGGTACCGTTTGCCAGCCGGTCGCCGTAGTCGTCGGTACCATCCCAGGCGTACTCGGTCATGTTGTTACCGATGCGCAGGGGGCCCAGGTCAGCCATCATAATCTCCTTCACTACCCGGCCCGTCAGACTCACAATCTGGATTTTCATGTTGCGCGGCAGCGTGGAGCCGGTGAGCGTAAACACGAATTTGGCCTTGCTGGTAATTGGGTTGGGGTAGGGAAATACGTTGGTGATGGTCGACTCCTTAATGACCTCAAACGTGATGCGGTAGGGTTCTGAGCTGGCCAGATTGCCCGAGCCATCCCGCCCCTGCACTTCCAGCGTGTACACGCCCGGCAGCAGCGGCGTGGTGTTGCCGGGGCGGTAGGTAAGCACGGCCGTTCCCTTTGATGAGTCGGCTACGAACTCAATACCGGCCGCGTTCAGGTCCACGGTAACCGGGGTAGTGCCTTTGGGCGGGGTCAGGCTCAGGATGAAGTTGGAGCGGTTTTGAATGGGCCGCAGCTTATCCAGGTCGCGCAGCTGCACGCTGATAATAGGCTGGGGCGACACAATTTCTCCGTTCAGCAGGTGGCGGCCGTCGAAGGCTACATCCAGCACCGGGGGCATATCCTGGTTGGTTACCTCGAAGGGCGGCAGCGTGAGCTCATTGTTGAAGTAGTGCTGCTCAGGCTGGCGGCGGGGGTTTAGCACCACCTGCCCCGAGAGCGTACCGTAGAGGCCGCGCACGTCCAGCTTCACCTCGTAGCCGCGCTGGGAGTGGGCCGTGAGGGCGGCGCCGGCCAGCGGGTAATACCGCTCCCGGGGCACGCCAGCGTTGCTGCTGCGCACCACAATGTAGCCTACCAGCGGCGCGGTAAAGTCGAAGTCAGCCACATTCTGGAAGGATACCGGTACCGTTACCGTGCCGGTCTGCTGGGCCTGCTGGGTGAGACTGGCGGCCGTGAGGGGCGTGGCGGAAGGACGCACCACCCCTTCCGGTACGCCTTGATACGTTACCAGCCACTGCTCCAGCTGCGGCGTGAAGCCCGGCGTAGTTTCCCGCAGCACCGCCTGCAGCTGCAGGTAGGGATACTGCTTGGCCGAAATACCGTTCAGCGCCAACGCGCGGTTAGTTACATTGGGGTTCAGCACAGTGGTTACGCCCAGCGTATCGGTGCCTAGCAGGCGGAGCGTGTAGCTGCCGGTGCTGGTGGTGCGGATGGTGTGGTAGAGCGTTTCCCACTGCCGGGCCGGGCCAATTTGCGTGGAGGTAATGGTGGCTTCCTGGGTACCGGCGTTGTAGCTCCACTGCCCGCCGGGCACGGCTACCTCCAGGCCGCTCCGCTCGTCGCGGCGGAACTGGCCGGGGTGGCTCTGCGACCAGCCGCCCTGCGTGCGGCCACTGATTACGCGGAAGGAACTGGTGGCCCAATCGGCACTTTCGTCACCCTGGGGAGTAGTGAGACGTGCGCGCCAGTACCACACCACACTGTCCTTGCCAGCCAGCGTGGGCAGCGTGGGCTGCCACTCCGGCACCATCACGGCGTTGAGCTTCGTGCGCTGCACCAATGGGCTGTTGAAGGTTTGCACGGTATCCGCTTCCAGGTCATAGTCGCGGGCGGTGATGGTGGGCACGTTACTTTGGGCCACCAAGCGCACGGCCCGGCTGCCCACAATGGCAAACTCGGGCGGGCTGAGCGTGGTAACACCGCCCGTGAGGAAGGAGTAATTCAGCGTTGCCCGGTTGTTGGTTTCGTCCGATTCGGCAATCAGGTTATCGGGGTCAATATCAACCTGGAAGACGTTGGCCCCGGCAATGCTGCCGGTAGCGGGGTTGGTGAGGCTGAGCGTATAGGTAGTATCCTGCCGGGCCTGGGGCACCGTGAAGTTGCTGGTAAGCGTGGTGCTGCCTACCGAGCGCGTCACCCGAATGTTGAGCGGACCCACCGTAATGCGGCCGGGGTTACTCACGCCCAGTTTCAGCTCAAACCGGGCGCCGGGCGTAGCAGGTACCACCGTGGGCGCAATCTGCAGGCGGCTGTCGGCGGTCTGGAAATCGGGCTGCAACGGCGAAAACAGCTTCAGGGCCGGGTCGCCCTGCCAGATGGTGCTCATCAGGGTCGGAATTCCATAAATATTGCCCAAGAACTGGTTTTGCAGGCGGCGCATTGCTTCCGTCTGTACATCGGCAATGGGTTTACCATACCATTGCGGGTCAGTGGCCAGCAATGTATACATCAGCTCATCCAGGGGATGCATGTTCTGCTCAATATCAAAGGTGGAAGAGCTCATAAAGCCCACGCATCCTTTGTTAGCAGCTAGCATCCAGTCTTCACCCATGGAGCCCCCACCCGTGTAGGAACTACCAGCCGCGCACCCGCTGATGAACATCACCGGATACTTTCCTTTATTATCATAGGCACTGGAGGCCACCCGAATATCTTGGGGGCGCACATCCATTTGCCGGGTGCTGCCGTGTCCGAAATACAAAATAAGACCCAACCCAGCATTTACTTGGGGCGCAATATTCACCTCTACCGGAGTACCGGTGCCGTAGGTAGACCGCTTCACGAAGTCCACTACTCGTCCTCCGAAGAAAGGGCGGCTCAGGATATTGCCATATTCAGCTAAGTAGCGGTTAAACCGCTGTTGCTCATCCTCTTTTTGACCACCAGCCATTAGCAGCACGTTGCGGCGCCAGGCCGCATAACCAGTTTGCTCGTGTTCCTGCAGCTTACGCAGGTAGTTTAGTACCTGGTCTGGGGTCTGGGCTGCTACCCGACCGGTGGTCATCCGGGCCAGATAATTGTTCGCGGGCCAATCGGCTGTGAAGAAGATATCGGAGCCACCCCGGGTGCTGGCGGGTACCAAATCGGGGGAACCGCCGTACCCGCTGGCAGGCGTTTGACGGTGGAAACGACCATTTATTCTTTCTCCTGTTAAGTAGCCTTTGCCTAGTAGCAGCAAATACCGTGGCTTAGCACTGCTAGTGGCCAATATCCACTGCGCAAATTGCCGCATTGCGAGCGGCGACTTCTCCCCGTAGTGAAATTGGTCGTAGAGTTGGGGAGTAGTTACCACCAAGGTGTCGTACTTACCTCCAGCCACGGCAGCCCGGTACTGCGCATAGGCCCGCACCGGGTTGGCCACCGTACCATCGGAGGAGGGTTTCATCAAAAGAGGATGGCTTATGATGATGAAGTTGGGCTGACTGGCCACCAATGCCCGGAAACGCACCAGCCGGGCTGGTAGCGGCCGTAGCGGCCGGCTATTATCTTGCAGCCACACTTGCCGGCTTGCACCCGTCGCGGCGGCTACACTAAAGGTAGTGCCCGCCCCGGTGCCCTGCCCGGCAATGCGCCGTACCATCCAGGGGTCGGTTACGTCGTAGCCGGTTACGGAGGCCGGGATGGTATCGAACCGGTAGGTGGCCGGCGTACTCAGAGTTGAATCTGTCTGAAACCGGAGCGCCGCCCGACGAACCGGCCAGCGGCGGGTTTGGGGGTAGGTAAGCTTCAAATAGCCTACACGGACAAAATCGTCACCTATACGTCCCGATACTGGATCCACATCAATAGAGACGGTTACTTGCCCATTACTGATATCGGAGCGCCGGATAGTATAGCGTCCCAACTGTTTGCCGTAGCTCACCAGTGCAAAGGTGCCTACCACCCGTTTTGCAGCGCCATCACCCACTGATACTTTTCCGGTAAGGTTACCAAGAGGCGAACCACCTACCATCATCACTTCCAGCAGCGGGTCGGCACCCGTAGCCGCCACAGACTGCACAGAGTCAATAACGAAGTTCCCGGCCAGCAATGGCACGCCGCCCCGATTACCTATCAGCCCCGACAGAAACCCTTCCCCGGCTTCGGCCCACGGTTGGTATACCGTCTGTGCTTCATTCACATCAGCGTGCTGACTGACTTGCAGGCGGGTTACGTGTTGCAGCCAGCTAGCGTGTGTACTACTGGCTGACGTGTTAGGTTGAGCCATACGCTTACCTACAGCTGAACCTGACCAAGTAAGAAAATAGGCGGCCGTATCAGTGTATAGGCTATAAAGGGTATGCGTCTGATCAACGGCATTTTTATACATGCCCCGGTCCAGCCCCCCGTTGTTGCGCTGTCCATAAAACTCTATGAAGGTGCTGTTATCCAGCGCAGCCGTGTTGCCGCCTACATGAATGGCTACCTCCCGGCCCCGCCGCCAGAGCTGCAGGCGCTCCGGGCTTACTCCACTCACCCCTGCTTGCTGCAGGTACTGGTAATCGAGGCGGTAGATGCCGTCTTGGGCTACTTGTATTTTATAGTACTGCTGCCCCGGTACTATCCACTCGTTGCCATAGGGGCCCGACTGGGCGCGCACAGCGGATGCACTCAGGAGAAGGAGCAGGACCAGTAACCATAGTTTCTGGTAGGCCTGTTTCATATAGTCGATTGTTAGTTGTCAGGTGTTGATATCAGGAGATGGTGGCCGGCTGTTGGCATAGTGCTGACAACCGGCCACCATCTCCCGATAACTTATTTAATGCCGTAGCCTAATGACACGATGATGGATGTGGGTTGGGAGCGTTGCCCCAGTTTCTCAACGGCTAAGCGCGTCAGGGCCATATCCAGGCGCAAACCGCTCAGGGCCAGGCCTACACCCAGGCTGGGCTGCACCTTCCACTCCTCCTTGCCCGTGAAAGACTGTACCTGCTGCAGATTGCCCACGCCGCCGCGCAAGTATACCAGCTGCTTGTAGCCCAGCTCCAGCCCGGCGCGGGGGTCCAGGCTCACGGCACTACTAGATACCAGCGTGTTGCGCTGCCCATCGGTGCTGATTTCTACATCTACGGCCGGCAGGGCGGTAAACTCGCCGGGCAGCTTGAACAGGCGGCTGGCACCCAGCACAAACAGGGGCAGGGTAATTTCGGTGCTGCTCTTGGGCAATTCGTCCAGGGCGCTGGCTGAGCCCTCAAACTCCTCGGGGTGTATTGTCCAGGCGTTGTAGGTGGTGGTTACGTCGCGGGCCATCAGGGCCAGGCGCCAGTCGTTGCGACGGTACTGCACCCCGGCATCCACCCCAAAACCGATGGCGTTGGCGAAGGAGCCGATATTGCGGTAAATGACTTTCGCGTTGGCGCCTACTTGCAAGCCCTCAATACTCCCAATCTGGCGGGCATAGGAGAGCAGCAGGGCATAGTCAGCCACCGAGAAGTAGCGGATGTTGTCGTAGTTAATGTAGCCGTCGTAGTCAATCAGGTTCTGCGTGTCGGCAATATCATCCACGCCCAGCCGGATCAGGCTCACGCCCAGGGCACTTTTATCATCGAGCTTCATACCGAAGCTGGCGTAGTCGTTTTTCACGATGCCCGAGAATAGCTCGGAGTGCATCAAAACGCCGTCGTACTTGGTTTTCTGGTTGACTAGCCCGGCGGGGTTCCAGTAGCCGGCGGTGGCATCGTCGGCTAGGCTCACCTGCACCTTACCCATCCCGAGGGCCCGGCCCCCTACCCCAATATTGAGGAATTCGTTGCTGTACTTGGGCGTCTTGTCCTGGGCCAGAGCGGGCGCGGCGGCCAGCACACTAGCACCAAGGCCCATGAGCAGGGCCGCACTACGGGAAATGTGGAGCATAGAGGGTGTAATCAGATAGAAAGCCGGAAAAGTTGCGGGAACGAGGCTGGAACGCAAGATACTCATTAATAGTGCGAGGCCACGGTAAGTTCAGGACAAAAACCCCTTTAGCACCTTTAAATCAGGTTTTTACCTCCTCACTAAGCACGCGCGCTGGCTAGCCAAGTGCGGCGGGAAACAGAATCTGTAAATATTTTCACCAGGTACCTTGCGTTGCATAGTACCTTCTGTTATATTTGTCTCATTCTTCACCGATATCTGCCTCAGCCCATGAAAGTCGAGAACACCCAAGTGCAGATGCGGAAGGGCATCCTGGAGTTCTGCATTCTGGAAATCATTGCCCGCGGCGAGGTGTACGCGTCCGATATGCTCGAAGAGCTGACTTCTGCCCGCATGATTGTGGTGGAAGGCACGCTCTACCCGCTGCTAACCCGCCTCAAAAACGCGGGCCTGCTGGACTACACCTGGAAGGAGTCTACCTCCGGTCCGCCCCGCAAGTACTACACCCTCACCCCCGATGGCCAGGAGTTTCTGCACCAGCTGCGCCTGACCTGGGAGGAAGTCCAGGACTCCATCCGCATCATCCGCCAGAAGCCCCACACCCCGAGCGCCGCCACGCCGGCCCCGCTCACGGTAGCCCCGCCGGACGCGCCCCTGCCCCCTGACGCGCTGCTCTAAGCACCGCCCCTACAAGTTATTCTTGACTAGTTGCAGCACTGAGATGAAAAAGAACATCAGCATCAACCTTCAGGGCATGATCTTCCACATTGAGGAAGACGGCTACGAAGTGCTTAGCCGCTACCTGGCGGAAGTGAAAGCCCACTTCAGCGGCTACCGGGGCCACGAGGAAATTGTGGCCGACATCGAGAGCCGCATTGCCGAGCTCTTTGCCGCCCGTCTTTCCGGCCTCAAGCAGGTGATTACCCTGGAGGATGTGGAGGCCATGACGGCCAAAATGGGCCGCGTGAGCGACTTCCAGTCGGCCGATGACGCCGAGGACGAAGAGGAGCTGCTGGCCGAGGCCGTAGCCAACGGCTCGGCCCAGGGCACCTACGCCGGTAGCGCCTACACTGCTGGCCGCCGTGCCCAGGCTGGCCCCGAAGCTGCCGCTACTGATGCCACTGCTCCGGATGCCGCGCCCAAGCAGATGTACCGCGACATGGCCCACCGCAAGGTGGCCGGGGTAGCAGCCGGGCTGGCGCAGTACTTCAACACTAACCCCCTCTGGATCCGGATTGGTCTGTTGGTACTGGTGCTGGCCTTGCCGGCGGTGTTCGACAATACCCCGCTGAACAACTTTGGCGAGCGGGTAGCGGGTTTCACGGTGCTGGCCTACTTCATTCTGTGGGTGGTGCTGCCCAAGCGCTATAATACCACTGACCCCGATACTGACCCCGCGTTCAAGAAACTGTACCGTGACACCGACAATGGCAAAGTTGGGGGCGTATCGGCGGGGCTGGCGGCCTACCTGCGGGTAGATGTGGTGGTAGTGCGCATTGCCTTCCTGCTGCTGCTGTTTGCCGGCAGCCTGGGCTTCTGGCTCTACGTGATTCTGTGGATACTCTTGCCGGAGGCGAAAACCGCCTCCGACAAGCTCCGCATGCGCGGCGACGCCGTAACCCTCTCGGCCCTGGATGAAAACCTGCGCAACAATCCCTACGCCGCCGGCTCGGAGGCCGGGCCCGTGAACAACCGCCCCGTGGGCACCTTCCTGGAAGATTCCTTCAGCAATGTGCGGCCCATCGTCAACTCCATTGGCTCCCTTATCCGGGTGGTGGCCGGGGGCGTGCTTACCCTCACCGGCTTCGGCTTTCTGCTGGCCATTGTGATGGCGCTGGGTGTGGGCCTGGGTATTATCTCTTCCTCCGACGACCTGGATTTCGGTCCTCTGCAGCCCTTCCTGCTCTTCAATGACATTTCGGTTTGGGCGGTACTCTCCTTCTTCCTGGTCACCGCCATTCCGGCCCTGGCCATGCTGCTGACCGGAGTTGGCCTGCTGCTGCGCCGCACGGTGCTCAGCCGTACCGCCTCCCTGACCATGTTGGGTTTGTGGCTGCTGGGTGTGGTGGGTAGTACGGTGGCTGGCATCCGGGTGGGCCGGGAGTTCCAGCGGGAAGAGGAAATCACCCAGACAACTGCCCTGGGTGGCCTTACCAGCTCCCGCCTCGTGCTGGAGCGCCGCCAGCTCAACAGCGGCGAATGGGTGGACCTGGATATCGTGGGTATTGATAGTGCGCAGGCTCCCCGCCTAGAGCGCATCATCTCGGCCAAAGGCGCCACTGATTCCATTGCCCGCCGCAATGCCGCTACTACCACGGTGCATACGCTGCGCATCCTCAACGACTCCACCCTGAACGTGGACGACCACTTCAACTACCAGCCCAGCGCCCGTTTCCGCGACCAGGAAATGCGCCTGCGCCTGCTCATGCCCCGGAGCCGCACCTTCCGCATGACGGAAACCTTCGCTGACTGGCTGAATGAGGAAGATTACCTGAACGGCCGGGCCCCCATTCACCCCGAGAACTTCGTGTTTCGGATGAATGGTAATAAGGTGGAATGCGTGAATTGCCAGGAAACCGACCTGCGCAGCCGCAACGAAGACGCTGAGGACGAAGACCGGGAGGACTATGAGGAAGGCCGCAACGACTCGGACATCACCCTGAACTTTGAGCGCCTGGAGCCCATCAACACGGATGAAGACTCCTATGGCTCCGAGCGCCAGACCTTCAATGAAACCGGCTTCGACCATGTAGCCATCGTGGGTGGCTACCGGGCCCTGATCCGCCAGGGCAGCACTTTCAGCGTGCGGGCCGCCGGCCCCGGCCGGGCTCTGCGCGACATTAAAGTGGAGCGCAACGGTGACAAGCTCACTATTGCCCCTCGTGACCGTGACCTGTTAGATTCTGACCGGGGCGACGCCGATGATGTGCTCCTCATCATTGAGATGCCCGAGTTGAATGACCTGGAGCTGGTGGGCGGCACCCACGCCGAAGTAAACGGTTTCGGCACCGGCGACCTGCACGTGCAACAGGCCGGGGGCAGCCAGCTCCGCTTCAAGGGTAATCTGCAGGAGCTGAAGCTAGATCTGGCCGGTGGTTGTCAAGCCGCTCTGCAAGGCAACGCTGACCGTCTGAACATCAACGGAGCCGGTGCCTGCGAGGTAGCCGCTGGTGAGTTCAATGCGCGGAAAGCTGAAGTAGACGCTGTTGGAGCCACCAAAATCCGCCTGCGTGTAACCGAGGAGTTGGAAGCCAACGCCGTTGGCGCCAGCCTCATTGAGTACAGCGGCCGGCCTGAAAACGTAAACCGCAAAGCCTTCGGAGCAGCCACCATTCGCTCCCTGGAGAAATAAAAATGCGCTGGCGCGGAGGGCCTGACTGGAGCCTCCGCGCCAGATGCGGTAATACAGGTCTTATTACTGAGAATCCGCCACTTACCGCATGCTGCCGTGTAACCCTGAGGCTTTTCATTCGTTTTACATGTCGGCGACTGAATATTGCTGGAACAGTTCTTGCCCAGGCAACCCTTGTTCCGCTTTTCGCATCTATTGTTGAGCTAACGCAACTGCATTACTGGGTCCATTTGTGAGTGAAAGGTGAGACCCGAAGGCAGCCCCGGCCTACCCTCCTGCTGCAACAGGACGGCCGGAGCTGCCTTCAATGCGTTTAGGGGTTTACATAAAAGTCATTCCGAGCGGAGTGGGGGGGGGGGGGGGGGGGGGGGGGGGGGGGGCAAATTTCACCCACCCCCCGCCGAGAGAAGGCAACCCCGCCGGTGCG